>NZ_JBIDAU010000013.1:0-310739 GCF_043202655.1 Streptomyces sp. NPDC048171 | reverse complement strand
GACGACCCGTGGGGCTACGGGCGTTCGCTGGAGTGGGCGACCTCCTGCCCGCCGCCGCGGCACAACTTCCTCACCCTGCCGCGCATCCGCAGCGAGTCGCCCGCCTTCGACCTGCACCACTCCCCCGCCGCCGGCGCGGAGCGGGAGCTGACGCTCCGGTGACGGGCGAAGGCGTGCGCCCGGCGGCGGCCCGGGCGCTCATCAACGAGATCGAGGGGCACCTGCTGGTGGCCGCCACCCGCGAGGAGGGGCGGACGGCCGCCGCCCGTTTCTCCGCCTCCCTCTACCTGCTGACTGGGCATCAGCTCCGGCAGGTGGAGGACCGCTTCGAGGCCGAGTACCTCGCGCTCAGCCGCGCCTCCTGGCAGCGCACGGCCGAACGTGCCGGGCGGCTGCGCGCGGAGTACGAGGAGCGGTACCGGGCGCTGCGGCGGCGGTTGCTGGCCGGGTGCCTGCTGGGATGGTGCGCGGCCCTCGGATGGGTGGGCACGCTGCTCCTGGGACGGGCGTAGCCGGGCGGCGCCACGGCTCAGCGCCGGGGCAGCCTGTGCAGTTCCACGTCCGCGAGGCGGCCGCCGGCGACCGTCGCCGTCATGTAGGTGCAGTACGGCTGGCGGCGCCGGTCCGTCGGCGAGCCCGGGTTCAGCAGGCGCGGGCCGCCGGGCGCGGTGGTGTCCCACGGGATGTGGCTGTGTCCGAAGACGAGGACGTCCAGGCCGGGGAAGCGGGCGGCGCAGCGGGCCTCGCGACCCTGGGCCGCGCCCGTCTCGTGGACGACTCCGAAGCGCAGGCCGCCGAGGTCGGCGTACGCCACCTCGGGGAGGCGGGCGCGCAGTCCCGGTCCGTCGTTGTTGCCGTACACCGCGACGAGCCGTTGGCTGCGGCTCTCCAGCAGGTCGAGGGTGGCCGCGTCGACCCAGTCCCCCGCGTGCAGCACGACGTCGGCGCGCGGGATCTCCGCCAGCAGGGGTGCCGGCAGTTCCCTCGCCCGCTTGGGCAGGTGGGTGTCGGACATGAGGAGCAGACGCACGCCTCCAGGGTAGCAATCAACAGGTAAAACTGTGCAGTCTTAACTGGACAGTGTTGACTGTAGAAATTAGCGTGCCGGCATGGAGGCGAAAGGTCTCCGGCGTTCCAAGAAGCATCCGAAAGGCACCCCCTGATGGCCGTCACCACCCTCGACCCCCGCACCGCCCTCGTCGTGATCGACCTCCAGGCGGGCATCGTCGCCGCACCGACCGAGCCGTTCGCCGGGGCCGACGTCGTCGCCCGGAGCGTCGAGCTGGCGGACGCGTTCCGCGCCCGTGACCTGCCCGTGGTCCTGGTCCGGGTCTCCTTCGCCGCCGACGGGGCGGACGCCGTGCCCGGCCGCACGGAGGCCGGACCCGGCGGGGCCCGGCCCGAGGGCTGGGACGTCGTCGTCGACGAGCTGACCGGCCACCCCGGCGACCTCACCGTCACCAAGCGCAACTGGGGCGCCTTCCACGGCACCGGCCTCGACGTCCAGCTGCGCCGCCGCGGTATCACCCAGATCGTGCTGACCGGCATCGCCACCAGCATCGGCGTGGAGTCCACGGCCCGCGCCGCCCACGAGCACGGCTACCACGTCACGCTCGCCACCGACGCGATGAGCGACATGGACGCGCGGGCGCACCGCAACAGCGTCGAGCGGATCTTCCCGCGGCTCGGGGAGTCGGGCACGACGGCGGAGATCCTGGGGCTGCTGACCAAGGGCCACTGAGCCCCTCGGCGCGTCGGCCCCTCACCCCGCGCCGACGCGCCGCTTGAGCGGCTCCCACCAGGCCCGGTTGTCCCGGTACCAGGCGACGGTCCCGGCCAGCCCGGCCTCGAGGTCGCGGCGGGGACGGTAGCCCAGCTCGTCGCGGGCCTTGCCCCAGTCGACCGAGTAGCGCAGGTCGTGCCCCTTGCGGTCCTCGACGTGCACGACGCGGTCCCATCCGGCGCCGCAGGCGTCGAGGAGCAGCCCGGTGAGGTCGCGGTTGCTCAGCTCGGTGCCGCCGCCGATGTTGTAGACCTCGCCGGCCCGGCCCCGGGTCCGCACCAGGTCGACGCCCCGGCAGTGGTCGTCCACGTGCAGCCAGTCGCGTACGTTGCGCCCGTCGCCGTAGAGCGGCACGCTCAGCCCGTCCAGGAGGCGGGTGACGAACAGCGGCACGATCTTCTCGGGGAACTGGTGCGGGCCGTAGTTGTTCGAGCACCGGGTCACCCGTACGTCCAGGCCGTGGGTGCGGTGGTACGCGAGGGCCAGCATGTCGCCCGACGCCTTCGAGGCGGAGTAGGCGGAACTGGGCCGCAGCGGGTGCTCCTCGGTCGCCGAACCGGCGTCCACGGAGCCGTAGACCTCGTCGGTGGAGACGTGCACGAAGGGGCCCACGCCGTGCCTCAGGGCCGCGTCCAGCAGGGTCTGGGTGCCGACGACGTTGGTGAGGACGAAGTCCGCGGCGGCGTCGATCGAGCGGTCCACGTGCGACTCGGCGGCGAAGTGCACCACTTGGTCGGCGTCGGCCATCAGCTTGTCGACGAGTCCGGCGTCACGGATGTCCCCGTGCACGAAGTGCAGCCGGGGGTGGCCCACTTCGAGATTGGTGAGGGTGCCCGCGTACGTGAGGCCGTCCAGCACCGTGATGTGCGGCGCCCCGGGAGTCTCGGAGGCGAGGAGCGTCCGGACGTACCGGGAGCCGATGAAGCCGGCGGCGCCGGTGACCAGGAGGTGCATGAACGGTGCCTTGCTGCGGTCGGGATGCGGTGCGGGACGGTACCGACGTTACCCAGGTGCCCCGTGTGGTCCGCCGCCGGGCGGTCTCAGTCCTCGCCGCGCACGATGTTCGACTCCTGGCCCGTTCGCGGTGCGCGGGGAACTCCGCGGTCCTCGACGGCGGGTATGCAGGTGCGCATGGCACCCCTGGCGCGCAGCCGACGGGCCTTCGACCAGCCCGTCTCCGGCCTCCGGACGACGATGTGCTCGCTGGTGTCCGTTCTCACGGGGTTTCATCCTCCTTGGGTCCGTTGTCTACCTCCCTCGGGTCCCCGGGCACGACGCCGCGAAACACCGGGCGCACGGGCCACACAGCCGCCACGGGCCCGGTGTGGCGCGGGTCACCACTCGCGCGCGGCGTGCAGCAGGTGGTCCCGGACGAGGGGCACGTGCGGGTTGTCGAAGGCGCCGGGGCGGTGCACCAGGTAGGCGGTGTTGATCGGCGCGTCCTCGGGTTCGTCGAGCAGGGCGAGCGCGCCGGAGTCCAGTTCGGCGGCGCACAGGTACCGCGGCAGGACGCTGAAGCCGGACCCGGCGGCGACCATGGCGACGACCGCCCGCAGGTCGGGGACGGAGACGGCGGCACGGCAGGTCAGGCGCCGGCCGAAGACGTGGCGCCAGTAGCGGCGGACGATCGGGAGGTCCTCGGCATAGCTGATCAGGGGGACCTCGTGCAGGGCACCGGGCCCCTCGGCGGCGAGGGCGGGCCGCAGCCGGTCGGCCAGGGCCGGGGCGGCGACCAGGACGAACTCCTCGTCCGCCAGGGGCACCGCGGACAGTCCGCGGCCGCGCGGGCGGCTCGTGGCGATCACCAGGTCGTGCCGCCCGGCCCGCAGCTCGTCGAGGAGCGGGTCCGTCAGACCGGGACCCACCCGCAGCCGTACGCCGTCGGCGACCAGGCCGGAGAGCGCGGGCAGGGCGCGGGTGGAGAGCAGTTCGGCGGGTCCGGCCAGGTGAACCGGCCCGGGCCGGGTGCGGCCGTTCGGATCGTGCCCGGCGGCCGCCGCGAGCGCGTCGAGGGGCGCGGCGACCCGCGCGGCGAGTTCGTCGGCCACCGCGGTCGGGGCGACTCCGCGCGGCAGCCGCTCGAACAGTTCGCGGCCGGTCTGCCGCTCCAGGGCGCGCATCTGCGTGGTGACGGTCGGCTGGGACAGGCCGAGGAGCCGGGCCGCGGCCGTGAAGGACCTGGAGCGGTGGACCGCGAGGAAGGTCCGCAGCAGGTTGAGGTCGGGCGGCGCCGGGGCCGGGGGCGTGGCGCCGGCGGGGTCCGCCGCGGGGTCGCTGTGTCGCACCTCTGAACCCTACGGCGGTACGGCGGCACGCTGCCATAGGGATTCCTATGGCTGTCATCGGTCGTGGCATTGGCGATGCGCAGGTCTCGGGTCCTAGTTTCGGACGCAGCGCCGCGTACGACGGATCGCGGCCCGTCCTTCCGGGAGACCTCACATGTCGAAGATCCTCTTTGTCCTCACCGGCGCCGACCACTGGACGCTGGCCGACGGCACCCGGCACCCGACGGGCTTCTGGGCGGAGGAGGCCGTCGCCCCGTACGAGGCGTTCACGGCCGCCGGTCACGAGGTCGTCGTGGCCACGCCGGGCGGGGTCGTGCCGCCCGTCGACCGGGCGTCGCTGGCCCCCGAGGTCAACGGCGGCCAGGAGAACGCCGACCGGATCGCGCGCGCACTGGAGGGCTTCACGGAGCTGCGGCACCCGGTGAGCCTCTCCGACGTCCGGCTGCGGGACTACGCGGCGGTCTTCTACCCCGGCGGCCACGGCCCCATGGAGGACCTGGCCGTCGACGCCGACTCCGGCCGGCTGCTGACCGAGGCGCTACGTGCCGGGACCCCGCTCGGGGTGGTCTGCCACGGCCCGGCCGCGCTGCTGGCCGCCGTGGACGCCGAGGGGGCCAATGCCTTCGCGGGCCTGGAGGTGACGGCGTTCACCAACGAGGAGGAGACGCAGGGCGGTCTCGCGCAGCGGGCCTCGTGGCTGCTGGAGGACCGGCTCGGCCGGGCCGGGATCGTCGTCCGCGCGGCCGAGCCGTGGGCCCCGCACCTGGTCGCCGACCGGAACCTGGTCACCGGCCAGAACCCGGCGTCCGCCGCCCCGCTCGCCGAGGAGCTGCTGAAGCGGCTCGGCTGAAGCGGCCGGGGCGCTCACGGGTTCAGCGGGATCTCGCTCCAGACCAGCTTGCCCCCGCCGACCGGCAGCGTCCCCCACGCCGCCGACATCGCCTCGACCAGGAGGATGCCGCGTCCGCCCGTGGCCTCCCAGCCGATGCTGGTCGGCTTGACCGGCGTACGCGGTGAGGCGTCGGCCACCGCCACCCGCATCCGGCCGCCGATCAGGGCGAGGTCGAGCCGGACCCGGCCGTCGGTGTGCACCAGGGCGTTGGTGACCAGCTCGGAGACGATCAGGAGCACCGCGTCGATGCCGTCGTCGGGCACGCCCCAGGAGCGCAGGGTGCGGCGGGTGAAGCGGCGGGCGTGCCGCACGGCCTCCGGCAGCCGCCACACGGACCAGCTCTCCCGCAGCGGGCGCAGGGCCATGCCGTCGTAGCGCACCAGGAGCAGGGCGACGTCGTCGCTGCGCCGGGCGTTGCCGAGCAGCGCGTCGGCGACGAGCCCGAGGTGGGCGGGGTCCGACGCGGCCAGCGCGTGCGCGAAGCGGTCCATGCCCTCGTCGATGTCGGCGTAGGGGGACTCCACGAGCCCGTCGGTGGTGAGGGCGATCAGCGTGCCGGGCCGCAACCGCAGCGGGCTCATCGGGAAAGCGGCCTGCGTCACCACGCCGAGCGGTGGGCCGCCGGGCACCTCCGCGATGTCCGTGCTGCCGTCGGGGTGGCGCAGCACCGGCGGCAGATGACCGGCCCGGACGCACCAGGCCGAGCCCTCCTCCATGTCGAGGTCGACGTAGACGCAGGTGGCGAAGAGGTCGGTCTCCATGCCCGTCAGCAGCCGGTTGGCGCGGGAGACCACGACGTCCGGCGGGTGGCCCTCGACGGCGTAGGCGCGCAGGGCGGTGCGCATCTGGCCCATGAGGGTGGCCGCGCCGGCGCTGTGGCCCTGGACGTCGCCGATCACGAGGGCGACGTGGTGGTCGGGCAGCGGGATGACGTCGTACCAGTCGCCGCCCAGCTCGAGCCCGGCCGTGCTGGGCAGGTACCGGGCGACGGCGACCGCGCCGGGCAGCTTCGGCAGCCGGCGCGGCAGCAGCTGGCGCTGGAGCATGCCGACGAGTTCGTGCTCGGCGTCGAAGGCGCGGGCGCGGGTCAGGGCCTGTCCGGCGAGGCCGGCGGAGGCGGTGAGCAGGGCGCGTTCGTCGGGGCCGAAGTCGTGCGGGGTGTCCCAGCCGATCAGACAGGCGCCGGCCATGCGGCCGGCGGCGGGAAGCGGCAGCACGGCGAGGCCGCCGGGGCCGACGTCCGCGAGGGCGGGTTCCAGGTCGCCGGTGCCGGCGGGCCAGATCCGGGCGCGTCCCTCGCGCAGCGCGGCGGCGAGGGTGGGCATGGCCCGGACCGGCGCGTCCGGCCACTCGGTGCGCCACTCCAGCCGCCACAGCTCGGGCCAGGACTCCGGTTCGGGCGGGTCCAGGACGGTGACGACGAGCCGGTCGTTCTCCAGCTCGGCCAGGGCGATCCGGTCGGCGCGCAGCGGTCTGCGCAGGGCGGCGACCACGGCCTGGCCGACATCGCGGACGGTACCGGCGGTGGCCAGCGCGGCGGCGAGCCGCTGCACGCGGGCCACGTCGGTCACGTCCGGGCGGAGGGTGGATGCGTCGACGACGGTGCCGACCAGGCGGGTCGGACGCCCCTCGCCGCCGGGCAGCAGGCGTCCGCTCAGCCGGAGCCACTTCGGCGGGCCGGCCGGTTGCAGCACCCGGAACTCCAGCTCGCGGTCGCCGATGGTCATGTGGTCGGACTCGGTCACCGACATCAGGGACGGCAGGTCCTCCGGCACGGTGAGGCCCAGCAGCGTCTCCACCTTGCCGTCGAACTCGCCGGGGGCGAGCCCGAACAGGCGCAGGATGTCGTCGCCGACCTCGACGCGGCCGGTGTCCATCGCGAGGCTGAAGGACCCCGGCAGCAGTTCCTCGTCCTCCGCTGCCTCCTCGGCCTCGGCCGGGGCGGGGCAGGTCAGTGCCTCGGCGACCAGTTCGAGGCAGGCCCGGTCCTCCGCGTCGAACCCCTCGGGGCGCTCGGTCAGGGCGAGCAGGCAGCCGCCGCCGTCCCCACTCACCGGGAGGGTGGCGAGGGAGAAGCCGCTGGAGGGCACGTGCCGCGACTCGGCCGACCCGGCGAACTCCTCCGGGCCGATCCACACCGCCTCGCCGCCACGTTGGGCGTCGGCGACCGGGGAGCCGCCGGACGCCGGGTAGCTGTCCCGTACTCCGTACAGGGTCCGCGGCACACCGGCCGAGACGGACAGGCAGAGCAGCTCGGGGTCGTCGCCGGGGGTGTAGAGGGCGGCGAGTGAGGCGCCCGCGAAGACCAGCGCCTGTTCGAGGATCCGGCGAGGCCGCTCCTCCTGCTCCGGGCCGGACGCGATCGCCTTCAGGGCACCCTCGGCACGCAGCGTCCTCGATCCGCGTTCCGCAGCGCCCTGTCCGACCACCCCGCCATTACAGCGCTTACAGGACATCTGCGCAGCCCCTAGGGCTCAGGTAGCGGCGCTCAGGAGTCCGACGACGCGCGAAGGAGCGGTCCGGTCCTCCCGCCGGAGGTCCGGACCGCCCGTCGTTGTGCTGTCAGCCGGTCGAGCCGTCGTGGGCGCCCGTTTCGTCGTCGGAGCCGCCGAGGCCGCTGCCGGTACCGTCGCCCGCGTCACCGGCACCCGCGTCACCGGCACCCGCGTCGCCACCGGCCTGCTCGCCACCCGCCTCCTCTCCGCCGACGGCGTCGCCGCCCCCAGCCTCCTCGCCGCCGGCCTCTTCGCCGCCGGCCTGGTCGCCCGCGCCTCCCGCCGCGTCGCCGCCGAGGGTGGCGCCGACCGCCTCCAGGGCGGTGGTGACCGGCTGGAAGAAGGTCTCGCCGCCGACCGTGCAGTCACCGCTGCCGCCGGAGGTCAGGCCGATCGCCTGTCCGTCCTGGGTGAACAGGGACCCGCCGCTGTCGCCGGGCTCGGCGCAGACGTCGGTCTGTATGAGGCCCGTGACCGTGCCCTCGGGGTAGTTGACGGTGGCGTCCAGGCCGAGGACCTGCCCGTCCGCCAGTCCGGTCGTGCTGCCCATGCGGAAGACCTGCTGACCGACCGTCGCCTCGGCGGCCTGGCCGATCGCGAGGGTCTGGTCGCCGAGATTGACCTCGCTCGGCGCCTCGGTCGCCGGGTCGTCGTACTTGACGAGAGCGAAATCGCCCTCGCCCGGGAAGACCGCCTGGTCGACGGTGCCGATCGGCGCCCCGTCCTGGGCGTCGGACCACTGTTCGGTGGCGACCCCGCAGTGACCGGCCGTCAGGAAGGCCGGGGAGCCGTCGCCGGCGGTGACGTTGAAGCCGAGTGAGCAGCGCGCGCCGCCGCCGAAGATGGCGTCGCCGCCCGACACGAAGGTCCGGAAGGTGCCGGCGGACTTCTCCAGGGTGGCCATGCCGGAGCCGAGGCCCTGGACGGTGGACTCCAGCTTGTCCCACTTCTCGCCGGTGACGGTGGAGTCGGCGGTCACCAGGATCTTGTTGGTGCGGGGGTCGATCGCCCAGGAGGTGCCGGGGATGGTCGCCTCGGACTTCAGCGTCGACGCGCCGCCGCGCAGCTCGCCCATGCTGTTGTCGACCTCGCGGACGTCCGCGCCCGCCTTCTTCGCCTCCACGATGACCTGGTTGTTGTCACCGGGTACGACGTTCACCACGAGCTGCTGCTCGCCGGTGTCGTAGTACGAGCCGGCGAAGGCGTCGCCCAGCATCCCGGCGAGTTGCGAGGCGAGATCCGACGCGTCCGCCGCCTTGAGGGTCCTCGGCGCCGCCGCGGCGTCCGAAGACCCGCCGTCCTGCGAGGCGTTGGCGTTCGGGAGCAGGATGGCGGCCGCGCCGAGCGCCACCACACCGCCCGCCGCCATCGCGGCCCTGCGCTTCGGAATTCGCTTGTGACTCAACCTACTCGACCTCCTGGGACCGGGACCGTGCCGCGGTCCGGCAGCTGTTGGGGGGGCGCCCGGACGGCAGTTGGTACGCACGGACCCGGCGGGGCGTTCAGCCGGGCC
Source organism: Streptomyces sp. NPDC048171 (assembly GCF_043202655.1). Classification (NCBI taxonomy): domain Bacteria; kingdom Bacillati; phylum Actinomycetota; class Actinomycetes; order Kitasatosporales; family Streptomycetaceae; genus Streptomyces; species Streptomyces sp. NPDC048171. The sequence continues at coordinate 301,771 of NZ_JBIDAU010000013.1, read as the reverse complement.
CTCCCGCTCCGCCCGATCGGCACCCTCCGCGCCCGAGCGGACACGCACGGTGCCGATCACGGAGCGGAATCCCCGCTTCAGCGAATCTGCACATCGAATGCCCAACCCGGTCACCCCGGCTGGGGGATCTGCACAACCGCGCGGCACCGCCCACGCCTTTGGGGCGGGAGTGTCCCAATCGGCCCGGCGCGGGCAAGGGGTAGTGCGGGCCGATGTCGCCCGCCGTGTGAAGAAGTGGCCGCGAAGCCGTGCGCGCGCCTGCACCTTTGGGTGCCCCTTAGTCGCAAGAGCCCTGGTGGGAGGGGGTGAGTGATTGGAAGCCCGGACCGGCCGCGTGCTTTGATCCATCGCACCGCGGGAGCAGCGGACGCTCCGGAAACGGGCGTCCGGCACCTGCGGTCGCGGCCGTCATCTGTCCCCAGAGGGGGCCGCTCCCCCCTTGTGAAATGGCTATACGAAGGGAAGTTCCATCATGAACTCCACCCCCCAGGTTGAGACCGTCGAGATCTCGGACGCGGACCTCGACAACGTCTCCGGCGGCCTGAACGTGAACGCTGTCGGCACCGTCACCGGCCTGGTGGACGGCATTGCCCCGGTTTCCGGTCTGCTCAACACGGCCGTCGGCACCGTCGAGGGTGTCACCGGCCTGAACACCGCGCCGGTCACCGGCCTGGTCGCCGGTCTCTGATCGGGCCCCTGTGCCGCTGAGTCCCGGAGCCACCCAGGCTCCGGGACTTTTCGGCCGTTCTTCACAAGCATCTCCGGCCTCCGGGGCGTCCCCTCGCAGGCTTTCTCCGGGAATCACTGGGATACGTCCGACGTGCAGTTCCGCCAGCAGGCCCTCTCCAAGCTCCAGTCACCGGAGGAACTAGACCTCCCGGTGCGTTTCGCCCGCCCGCAGGGCTGGCTGGTGCTGTCCGTGACCGTGGTCGCGATGGCCGCCGCGTCCGTGTGGGCGGTGGGCGGCTCGGTGACCTCCACCGTCGGCGCACCCGCCATCCTCACCCACGGGCAGGGCAGTTACCTGCTGCAGAGCCCCGTCTCGGGGCAGGTCACGGCGGTCCTCGCGCGCCCGGGCCAGCGGCTGGCCGCCGACTCCCCCGTGCTGAAGGTGCGTACCGCCGACGGCGAGAGCGTGGTCCGCGCCGTCGACGCCGGACGGGTCAGCGCCCTCGCGGCGACCGTCGGGCAGATCATCCGGACCGGCGCGAACGTCGCCTCCGTCGAGAAGGTCGCCGACCCCGGCGATCCGCTCTACGCCACCGTCTACGTACCCGCCGAGAAGGCCGCCGCGATCCCCGCGCACGCCTCCGTCGACCTGACCGTCCAGTCGGTGCCGACCCAGCAGTACGGCGTCCTGCACGGAAAGGTGAAGTCGGTGGACCGCTCCGCGCAGTCGGCGCAGACCATCTCCGCGTTCCTCGGGGACAGCCAGCTCGGCGAGCAGTTCACCGAGGACGGCAGGCCGGTGGCCGTGACGGTCCGGCTGGACACCTCCAAGTCCACGAAGAGCGGCTACGCGTGGTCGTCCGCCGACGGGCCGCCGTTCGAGCTGACCTCCATGACCATGGCCACCGGTTCCATCCGGCTCGCCGACCAGCGTCCCGTCGATTGGCTGCTGCCGTGAGCACCGCACAGGAGACCCGCGGCCGACGCCGGGCCGCCCCGCCGGCGCGCCGTACGCCCAGGAGCAGCGCGAAGACCGTCCGCACGCCCACCGTGCTCCAGATGGAGGCCGTCGAGTGCGGCGCCGCCTCCCTCGCGATGGTGCTCGGCCACTACGGCCGGCACGTCCCGCTGGAGGAGCTGCGCATCGCCTGCGGTGTCTCCCGCGACGGCTCGCGCGCCAGCAACCTGCTGAAGGCGGCGCGCGGTTACGGTCTGACGGCCAAGGGCATGCAGATGGACCTGGCCGCCCTCGCCGAGGTGACGACGCCGGCCATCCTGTTCTGGGAGTTCAACCACTACGTCGTCTACGACGGCATCGGGCGCCGCTTCGGCCGGCGCGGGGTCTTCATCAACGACCCGGGCAAGGGCCGCCGCTTCGTGACCCTGGAGGACTTCGACGGGTCCTTCACCGGGGTCGTGCTGACCATGGAGCCCGGCGAGGACTTCACCCGGGGCGGCCGCAAGCCCGGTGTGCTCGGCGCGATGCCCGCCCGCCTGCGCGGCACCGCGGGCACGCTGCCCGCCGCCGTGCTGGCGAGCCTGCTGCTGGTGGCGGTCGGGGCGGCGGTGCCCGCGCTCAGCCGTACCTACATCGACATGTTCCTGATCGGGAGACAGACCTCGCTGCTCGGCGTGCTGTTCGCCTCGATGGGCGCCTGCGTGCTGCTCACGGTGGTGCTGACCTGGCTCCAGCAGGCCAACCTGCTGCACGGCCGCATCATCTCCTCCACCCTCTCCAGCGCCCGCTTCCTGCGCCATCTGCTGCGGCTGCCGGTGACGTTCTTCTCCCAGCGCAGCCCTGCCGACCTGGTGCAGCGGCTCCAGTCCAACGACGCCGTCGCCGAGACGCTGGCCCGCGACCTCGCCGCCGCGGGCGTGGACGCGATCGTCGTCGTCCTGTACGCCGTGCTGCTGTACACGTACGACCCCCAGCTCACCTTCGTCGGCATCGGTGTGGCGCTGCTCAACATCCTCGCGATGCGGATCGTCATCCGGCTGCGCGCGACCCGTACGGCGAAGCTGCGGGCGGACACGGCCCGGCTGACCAACACCGCGTACACCGGCCTCCAGCTGATCGAGACGATGAAGGCGACCGGCGGCGAGGACGGCTACTTCCGCAAGTGGGCGGGGCAGCACGCCACCACCCTGGAGGAGCAGCAGCGGCTCGGGGTGCCGAGCGCCTGGCTGGGTGTGGTCGCGCCGACGCTGGCGACGCTCAACAGCGGTCTGATCCTGTGGATCGGCGGCATGCGGGCGGTCGAGGGGCACATCTCGGTCGGCCTGCTGGTCGCGTTCCAGGCGCTGGTGGTCCGCTTCACGGCCCCGCTGACCCGGCTGAACGGCGTCGCGGGCCGGATCCAGGACTTCGCGGCGGACGTGGCCCGGCTGAAGGACGTGGAGAACTTCCGGGCCGACCCGCTCTACGACCGTCCCGGCGGCACCGACTCCACCCGGCGGCTGCGCGGGCAGGTCGAGCTGCAGAACGTCTCCTTCGGCTACAACCCGCTCGACAAGCCGCTGCTCACCGGCTTCGACCTCACCGTCGGGCCGGGGCAGCAGGTGGCCCTGGTGGGCGGCTCGGGCAGCGGCAAGTCCACGGTGTCCCGGCTGATCTCGGGCCTCTACGCCCCCTGGGACGGTGTGATCCGCATCGACGGGCAGCGGCTGGAGGACATCCCGCGCGGGGCGCTGGCGTCCTCCGTCTCCTTCGTGGACCAGGACGTGTTCCTCTTCGAGGGCTCCGTGCGCGACAACATCGCCCTGTGGGATCCGTCGGTACCCGACAGCGCGGTGGTGGACGCGCTCAAGGACGCCGCGCTGTACGACGTCGTGATGCGCCGGCCGGGCGGCATCCACAGCCCGGTCGAGCAGGACGGCCGCAACTTCTCCGGCGGGCAGCGCCAGCGGCTGGAGATCGCACGGGCGCTGGTGCGCCGGCCGAGCATCCTCGTCCTGGACGAGGTGACCAGCGCGCTGGACGCCGAGACCGAGCAGGTCGTCATGGACAACCTGCGACGGCGCGGCTGCGCCTGCGTGGTGATCGCGCACCGGCTCAGCACCGTGCGGGACAGCGACGAGATCGTCGTGCTGGCGCACGGCACGGTCGTGGAGCGCGGCCGGCACGAGGAGCTGGTGGCGCACGGCGGCGCCTACGCGGCACTGGTCAGGGAGCACTGAGATGACGACCGTGCACGAAGGGCAGGGCGACCTCGTCCTCGGGGCGCTCGGCTCGCTGGGCACCCGCGTGGACTGCGCCGGCTTCAACCGCCTCGACCTGGAGGGCCCCCAGGTGCTGTGGCTGGTGGCGTCCGGCGCGGTCGACCTGTTCGCGGTCGACGCCGGGGAGCAGGGCCACTGGCACCACCTCGGGCGTCTGGAGGCGGGCTCGGTGCTGCTCGGGCCGGTCGCCGGGCCGCAGCACACGCTGGTCGCGCGCCCGCTGCGGGACTGCGTGGTGCACCGCATCGGGCTGCGCGAGCTGTACCAGCCGGCGAACACGCAGACCTGGTCGTACGACGAGTACGGCAACCCCCAGTACGTGCCGCCGACGACGAGCCCGCTGGAGTACGGGCTCGCCCTGGGGGTGGGCCGGGGACTGACCGTGCTCTTCCAGGCGCCGATGGCCACCGAGCGGGCGGCGGCGCCCACCGACGACGACGTGTTCTGGATGCAGGTGCCGCCGGGCAGCGTGCAGTACGGGGCGCTGTACGGCGAGGAGGCCGCCGCCGACCTGCTGATGGACCCGGCGCTGTGGCAGAGCCTGGTCGACCAGCAGCACCGGCTGCTGACCACGCTCGACCGCTGGATCGAGCAGCTGGAACGCACCCACGAGACCCGGACGGCGGCCGGTATCAAGGCCGGTGAGGCGGTGCGCGCGCAGGCCGACCGGACGCTGCTGGCCTCCATCGGCAAGCGGTCGGCCGGGCGCACCACGGCCGCCGACGCCGACGCCACGTACGCGGCGTGCAGGCTGGTCGCCGGTGCCGCCGGCATCGCACTCGCCGAGCCCGCGCAGAACGGCACCGAGAGCGAGCGGCTCGACCCGGTGGAGCGTGTCGCCCTGGCGTCGCGCGTACGCACCCGCGGCGTGCGGCTGGAGGACGGCTGGTGGCGGGACGACGTGGGTCCGCTGGTCGGGCACCGCACCCTGTCGGGGGCGCCGGTGGCGCTGCTGTGGCGGCGCGGCGGCTATGTGGCCGTGCATCCGGGGACGGGCCGGGAGACCCCGGTGGAGAGGGCGAACGCCGAGGAGTTCGAGCCGCGCGCGGTGATGTTCTACCGGCCGCTGCCGGAACGCCGGCTCAGCCCGCTGCGGCTGCTGCGGTTCTGCCTCCAGGGCACCCGCCGTGATCTGACCGGTCTGCTGCTCGCCGGTCTGGTGACGGTGGCGCTCGGCGCGCTGGTGCCGGTCGCCACCGGCAAGGTGCTCGGTGAGTTCGTGCCGAAGGCGCAGACCGGGCTGATCGTGCAGGTGTGTCTCGCGGTGATGCTGAGCAGTGTCGTCGCGGCGGCCTTCATGCTGATGCAGAACCTCACCATCCTGCGCCTGGAGGGCCGGATCGAGGCGACCCTCCAGCCCGCCGTGTGGGACAGGCTGCTGCGGCTGCCGACGAAGTTCTTCACCGAGCGGTCCACCGGCGAGCTGGCGAGCGCCGCCATGGGCATCAGCTCGATCCGCAGACTGCTGGCGGGCGTCGGGCCGACGGTGGCGCAGTCCGTAACGGTCGGGGCGATGAACCTGGGGCTGCTGCTCTGGTACAGCGTGCCGATGGCGCTCGCGGCGATCGGCATGCTGGTGGTCGTCGCCGGTGTCTTCCTGGCACTCGGGCTGTGGCAGGTGCGCTGGCAGCGGCGGCTGGTCAAGCTCACCAACAAGCTGAACAACCAGGCGTTCCAGACCCTGCGCGGGCTGCCGAAGCTGCGGGTGGCCGCCGCCGAGAACTACGCCTACGCGGCCTGGGCGGAGCGCTTCGCGCACAGCCGCGAACTCCAGCAGCGGGCGGGACGGATCAAGAACCTCAACGCGGTGCTGGGCGCGGTGTACCTGCCGCTGTGCACGCTGCTGATGTTCATGCTGCTCGCGGGTCCGGCGCGCGGTTCGATGTCGGCGGCGGAGTTCCTGACCTTCAACGCCTCGGTGACGATGCTGCTGACCTCGGTCACGCAGCTGACCGGCTCCTTCGTGTCGGCGGTGGCCGCGCTGCCGCTGTTCGAGGAGATCCGTCCGGTGCTGGACGCGACACCCGAGGTGCGCACCGCCAGCACCCGTCCGGGGCCGCTGTCCGGCGCGATCGAGGCGCGACGGCTGTCGTTCCGGTACACCGACGACGGGCCGCTGGTCCTGGACGACGTGTCCTTCGAGGTGCGCCCGGGCGAGTTCGTGGCGGTCGTCGGCCCCAGCGGATGCGGCAAGTCGACCCTGCTGCGACTGCTCATCGGCTTCGACCGGCCGCTGTCGGGCAGTGTCCTGTACGACGGACAGGACCTGGCCGCGCTGGACCAGTCGGCGGTGCGGCGGCAGTGCGGAGTGGTGCTCCAGCACGCGCAGCCGTTCACCGGATCGATCCTGGACGTCATCTGCGGTACCGAGCCGTACACGCCGGAGGAGGCGATGGCGGCGGCCGAGATGGCGGGGCTGGCGGAGGACATCAAGCGGATGCCGATGGGCCTGCACACCATCGTGTCGGGCAGCGGTGCCGTCTCCGGGGGCCAGCGGCAGCGGCTGATGATCGCGCAGGCGCTGATCCGCCGGCCGCGCATCCTCTTCTTCGACGAGGCGACCAGTGCCCTGGACAACGAGACGCAGCGCACCGTGATCGAGTCCACCAAGGCGCTCAACGCCACCCGGATCGTCATCGCGCACCGGCTCTCCACGGTGCTGGACGCCGACCGCGTGATCGTGATGGAGGACGGGAAGGTCGCCCAGCAGGGGCCGCCCGCCCAGTTGCTCTCGGACACCGGCGGCCGGCTGCACGAGCTGGTGCGGCGGCAGCTGGCCTGACCGGGCCGGCGGGCGGCCCGTTTCCGGTCGTACCGTCCCGGACCGCGTTGGAGCGGCACTCGGATGGGTACGTGGCCCCTCATGCGGATCAGCGTGGTGGATGTGGGGTCGAACACGGTCCGGCTCATGGTGGCGGACGCGGAGGGCGGGGTGCCGCTGCCGGTGCACACCGAGAAGTGGCGGCTGCGACTGTCGGAGCAGGTCAAGCCGGGTGCCCCGGTCCCGGAGGAAGCCATGGAGCGGCTGGTGGCGGCGGTGGCCGACGCGAGCCGGACCGCGGACCGGTGGGGGGCGTCGAACCCGCCGGCCTTCGCGACCGCCGTGGTGCGTGCCGCGCCGAACCGCCAGGAGGTGCTGCGCGCCGTGCGCGCCCGCACCGGGGTGGCCCTGTGCACCCTGCCCGGCGAGGTGGAGGCGGAGCTGACGTTCCTCGGGGCCCGGCGCTGGATGGGCTGGCGGGCCGGGCCGCTCGCGCTGCTGGACATCGGCGGCGGATCGCTGGAGGTCGCCTTCGGGCGCGGCCGGCTGCCCGGCTTCGTGGCCTCGCTGCCCCTGGGCGCGGCGCGGCTCACCCACGAGTTCCTGGCGGGCGGCCAGGACCCGGCGTCGCCGGAGCAGATCAGGGCGCTGCGCCGCAAGGTCCGGCATCAGCTGCGGGACGTCGCGGCGCGGATCCGCTGGGAGGGCCCGCGCACCGCGGTGGCCACCTCCCGGACCTTTCAGCAGCTGGGGCGGCTGTGCGGGGCCTCGCCCGGCCGGCACGGGCCGTTCGTGGAGCGGCGGATGCGCTGCGCGGACCTCGGGGACGCCGCCGGCCGGCTGGCCGCCCTGTCCGCCGCGGAGCGCTCCCGGCTGCCCGGCATCTCCGCACCGCGGGCCGCGCAGAGCGTGGCCGGGGCGGTGGTCGGGCACACCGCCATGAAGCTCACCGGCGTGGACGCGGTCACGCTGTGTCCGTGGGCGATCCGCGAGGGCATCCTGCTGCGCCACATAGAGGAGGGCCCGTCCTGGTGGAAGGAGGTCGTCCGCCTCAGTGACGAGGCCGCGGGCCGGCCACCGGCGCCGCTGCGCCTCGCGTCCACGCCGGGCTGACCGCGGTCCAGGTGCCACGGAGGTCTCCGGGGGTACTCGCGGCGCATGGAGTACGACCACGAAGGACCACGGCTTCCGACGGCCCGGGGCCCCCTCTCCGCGGCCGTCGGCGCGTACCTGCTCGGGACCGGGCCACTGCCCGGACCGGAGGAGGCCGCCGCCGCGCAGGCGTACGGCGACGATCTCCAGCTCGCGCTGTACCAGTGCTACGAGCTGCACTACCGGGGGTTCGCGGGTGTGTCCCCGGGCCTGGAGTGGGATCCGGACCTGCTGCGCACCCGGGCAGCGCTGGAGCAGAACTTCCTCACCGCCCTGCGGGCCGACACGCCGGTCCACGACAGCGTGGCGGACGCGGTCGGGGCGCTGCTGGTCGAACCCGTGCACGGGGAGGGCGTCAGCCATTTCCTGCGCGACGAGGGAGAGTTGTGGCAGCTGCGGGAGTACGCGGCCCAGCGCTCCCTGTACCACCTCAAGGAGGCCGACCCGCACGCCTGGGTGCTGCCGCGGCTGTGGGGGCGCGCGAAGGCGGCGATGGCGGCGGTCGAGTTCGACGAGTACGGCGGCGGCCGCGCCGACCGGGTGCACGCCCGCCTGTTCGCCGACCTGATGACGGACCTGGGACTGGACACGACGTACGGCCGTCATCTCGACGCGGCCTCGGCCGAGTGCCTGGCCACGGTGAACATGATGTCGCTGTTCGGTCTGCACCGGTCGCTGCGCGGCGCCCTGGTGGGTCATTTCGCGGCGGTGGAGATCACGTCCTCGCCCGGCTCCCGGCGGCTCGCGGAGGCCATGCGCCGCACCGGCGCCGGGCCGGCCGCCGAGCACTTCTACGACGAGCACGTCGAGGCGGACGCGGTGCACGAGCAGATCGTGCGGCACGAGGTGATCGACGGCCTGCTGGAAGAGGAACCGCACCTCGCGGCGGACGTCGTGTTCGGTGTCGACGCCACCGGCCACGTCGAGGACCTCTTCGGCGCCCGGCTGCTGGCCGACTGGCGGGCCGGACGGTCGTCGCTGGTCGTGCCCCTTCCCGAGCCGGAGGGTGAGCATTCCGAAATTTCTTTTATTTCATGATTGGCCGGGTACCTGGCTCGCGTGAATTTCATGGTGCTGCCGGGCGTCTACGCCCCTCAGGAGGACACCGCCCTGCTGGCCGCGGCGCTGTCCGGGGAGCCGCTGTCCCCGGGCTCGGCGGTGCTCGACGTCGGGACCGGCACCGGCGCGCTCGCGCTGGCCGCGGCGGTGCGGGGCGGGCGGGTGACCGCGGTGGACGTGTCGTGGCGCGCGGTGTGGGCCGCGCGGCTCAACGCCGCCCGGGCGGGGCTGCGGATCCGGGTCCTGCACGGCAATCTCTTCACGCCGGTGCACGGCGCGTCGTTCGACCTCGTCCTGGCCAATCCGCCGTACGTGCCGGCACCGGCCGGCGGGCGTCGCCCGCGCGGTGCGGCCCGGGCCTGGGACGCGGGCCATGACGGGCGGATGGTCCTCGACCGGATCTGCCGGGAGGTGCCCGGCCTGCTGCGTCCCGGCGGTGTGCTGCTCCTCGTGCAGTCGGGGCTCAGTGATCCCGCCCGCACCGTCGCTCTGCTGCGCGAGGCGGGGTTGAAGGCCGCGGTGGTCCGGCGGCGGCGGATCGCGTTCGGTCCGGTGGTGCGCGGCCGGGAGCGGTGGCTGCGGCAGCGCGGGCTGCTGTCCCTGGCCGAGAACGAGGAGGAGTTGGTGGTCGTCCGTGCCGAACTCCCCGTCTGACGACGCCCGTACGCCCGGTGCCGCTCGCCGTATCAAGGTCCAGCGGCGGGGACCGCTGCTGGTGGAGGGCCCGGTGGAGGTGGAACTGGAGGACGGGACGACGGTGTTCTCCGACCGATTCCGGGTCGCGCTGTGCACCTGCCGGCGCAGCCGGCGCTTCCCCTGGTGCGACACCAGCCACCGTGCCAGATCCGCCGGGCCCGGTGACGGGCCGGCGGCGGACTGAGTCCCGTTGTGACGCTCGCTCGTACCGGGAGGACGGCGGACGGCCCCACTCCGTCCGCCGTCCCCGGTGCGGGACCGCGGGCCCGTACGGTGGCGCTCGCACTCCCCAGTAGCGAGCACCGGTCACGCCGCACGGGCCGGGCGGCCCCGGTCTCTCAGAACGTGAAGACGCTCGCGCTGCCCGCGTTCTTCACGCACTCGTTGGCGAAGGTCCGCTCGTAGGAGAGGCGCCGGCCCTGCCAGACTCCGTCGACGGTGACGGTCACGGGGGCGTACTCCCGCGTGCACATCACCCCGTCGGCGGCGGACAGGGCGTCGAAGTCGCCACCGGCGTGGCGGAGTTCGGCGCAGGCCGTGGCGGCCGCGGGGTGGGTCCCGGTGGCCGTCGGGGCGCAGGTGAGAGTGACCGCGCGGAGCGGTGAAGTGGTGGCAGCGCTCTCTCCGTGACCCACCGTCAGCACCAGGGCCGAGGGGGCGTAGAGCGACGCGGGAGCGGGAGCCGGGGAGGCGAGTGACGCCCCGGCGAGGGGCCCGCAGACGGCGGTGGCCGTCAGGCCCAGAGTCGCTGCCCAGCGCGCGGTGTTCCGCATTGTGTGCATCCTTCCGCTCTTTCGAGGGTGTTGATGCCGACCCGGCTCGGTTGGTGCCGGAACGGCGAGCGCGAGTCTGCCGAGTCCGGCACCGAAACTCATCTCGACCCCCCGGATTTCGGTAACCTTGCGTATTGAATCAGTGGCTCGAAGTCACAGAATTCGAACGTTCCAAGTCCGGAACTGTGCGGTTCTTGATCGGTTCTTGAGGCTTGAACTGGCCGAATGGCGTGATCCACGCGTTCGCCAATCGGCCTGAAACACCCCTGAAACATGCCCGTTCACCCTGGCGGACGGCCCCGGCATACCAGCGAGTACGGTGCTGGCGACGCGAACTCGACGACGAGAGGCGACCCGGGATGGCGAAGCACTGGGCGGACTTCCAGTACGAGATCTATCTGAACGGCATGACGGGGGCCGTGCCGAGGCTCCCCACCGACCTGACCCGGCTGGAGGAGCTGGCCGAACACCGGCTGGGCCCCGGTCCCGTCGGGTACGTCGCCGGCAGCGCGGGGGACGGCAGCACCGCACGCGCCAACCGGGCGGCGCTGGACCGGCGGCGGATCGTCCCGCGCATGCTGCGGGACGTGCACCGGCGCGACCTCTCGGTCGAGGTACTGGGGCGGCCGCTGCCGGCGCCGCTGGCGCTGGCCCCGGTGGGCGTCCTGTCGATCATGCACCCGGACGCGGAGCCGGCGGCGGCCCGGGCCGCCGCCGCGCAGGGCGTGCCGTACATCCTGTCCTCGGCGTCCAGCACGCCCATGGAGCAGGTGGCCGAGGCGATGGGCGACGCCGAGCGCTGGTTCCAGCTGTACTGGCCCAAGGACCGCGAGGTGGCCCGCAGCTTCCTGGACCGGGCGAAGGCGGCCGGGTACAGCGCGCTGTTCGTCACGCTGGACACACCGCTGCTGTCCTGGCGCCCGCGCGATCTCGACCGGGCGTATCTGCCGTTCCTGCACGGCGTGGGCACCGCCAACTACTTCTCCGACCCGGCGTTCCGTGCGGGTCTGGCCAAGCCGGTGCACGAGGATCCGAACGCGGCGGTGATGCATTTCGTCGGCATGTTCTCCGATCCCGCCAAGTCCTGGCCGGACCTGGCGTTCCTGCGGGAGAACTGGGACGGGCCGATCGTCCTCAAGGGCGTCCTGCACCCGGACGACGCCCGGCTCGCCGCCGACGCCGGAATGGACGGCGTGGTGGTGTCCAACCACGGGGGCCGTCAGGTGGCCGGCGCGGTCGCCGCGGCCGACGCGCTGCCCCGGGTGGCGGAGGCGGTCGGCGACCGGCTCACCGTGCTCTTCGACAGCGGCGTCCGCACCGGCGACGACGTCTTCAAGGCGCTCGCGCTCGGCGCCCGCGCGGTGCTCCTCGGCCGCCCCTACGTCTACGGTCTGGGCCTGGACGGACAGGCGGGCGTCGAGCACGTGGTCCGCTGCCTGCTCGCCGAACTCGACCTCACGCTGGCCCTGTCCGGCCACGCCTCCCCGGCCACCCCGGGCCCCGCCGACCTCGTCGAGAGCCCGGTGTAGTCCGGCGGCGACGGCGTCCGGACGGACCGCAGCCCGGCCCCGCCGGCCGCCCGGCGGCTCAGTCGCCGGGCAGCTCCACCGAGCGGGCGGCCGGGCCGTCGGTTCGGGCGATCGACAGGGAACCCTCCGCCGTCGGCAGCGGGTCGCTGCGCCAGCGCTGGCTGTCCGAGTCGTTGTGCAGCTTGACCACGACGTCGGCACCGGGTGCGACGGTGGTGGCGGCGAGGGCCAGTTGCCGCTCGCGGCGCGGGATCAGCCGCCCCCGGTCGGTCAGGTCGTACCGCACGTCGTCGCCCCGCTCGGTGCCCTCGTCGGCACAGGTACCGAGAATGACGACTCCGGCGTCCGCCTGCGAGTCCAGGCACAGCCCCGGGTCGGCGACGCTGCGCAGCAGCCCGTCGTCCTCGTAGGTCCACTGCTGGGTCCACGCCTCGGAGCACGCCGCCAGGGTGGCGCCCGTCCCGGCCTTCGGCTCGCCCCGGACGTCCAGGCACAGGTCGGCGCCCAGGTTCCGCAGCCGGGTCCGATCGGCGCCCGTGGGCAGCCCGGCCGCGCCGGGCGGCTTGGGGCGGCTGGTGGCGGACGTCTCGCCGTCGCCGCCGACGGCACTGGTGGAGGCGGCCGGATCGGCGCCACCGCCGTCGTACGACCACACACTGACCACCAGCACGATGGCCAGCACTCCGGCGGAGGCGGCGCCGAGCTGCCGGAGCGGCGACCGGCCGGAACCGGGGCGGCCCGGGGCACGGCGCACGGGGACGGGGATGCGGGCCAGCAGCCCGGTGCGCCCTCCCCGGTGCCGGGCGGCGCCCTTGCCCAGGCCGCCCAGCGTGGTCCGGCCGGGACGGGAGTCGAGATAGCGCCGGGCCCCCCAGCCGAGCACCGCCTCGGCGATCAGGGTGCCCAGCTCCCGCTCGAAGTGGCCGAGTTGATCGGCCGCGTGACGGCAGTGGCGGCAGTCCACCAGGTGCTTGCGGACGTCCGGCAGCAGGGCGCCGCCCCGGCGGATCGGCACGTCGAGGAGGCGGCTGTGGAAGCGGCAGTCCTGGCTCGGCGCGAGCTGCCTGTGGGCGTGCAGACAACCCTCGCGGAATTTCTCACGCGCTTGTTCGAGGGTGGCCGACGCCGTGTCGGTATCCATGCCGAGCAGACCGGCCGGGACACTTATGGACTCGCCTTCGACCTCTGTGTGCCACAGCAAACAACGGGCCGGTCCGGGAAGGGAGGAGAATGCCCGCGCGGCCAGGGTCCGGTTTTCCGGAGTCAGAGACTTCGCGGCCAGCATGCCGCGTCCGCCGGCGGGCTTGAGCAACTGCGGCAGCACACCGGAGGTGTCCGGGTCGGCGGCCCACTGGCGGACCGTGTCGCGCACGGCGACCAGCAGGCGCGGACGCAGTGCGGTGGCCGGCTCGCCCTCGGCGAGACGGTCCAGCACCCGGTGCCAGGCGGCGGCCGTGACCATGGCCGTGACCTGGGTCGACGTGGCGAGGCAGATGGTCGCGTAGTCGTGCGCGGGCTGCCAGTGGCGTGCCATCAGCAGCGCGGCCACCCGGGCGGCCTCGCTCTCCGGACCGTCCCGGAGCCGCGCGGCCAGCAACTCGTCGGACTCCCCGGGATCCCCGCCCGGGGGCGGGTACGCGGGACGAGGGGGGTGGGGGGTGGGCACTGAGATGTTCCTTCCCACGCGCTGTGACTCAGACGTTCCGATCGCCGAAAAGGGACCCCGGATTGGTGTGTACCTCTTGGGCTCGGTGTGGGGAGCGTGAATTCGCCATGGCGAAATCGAACCTGGTCCTTCAAAGCGCGTGCGAGACCCGGCCTTTACCCCCCGCACGGGTGCTTCACTCTCGCACAAACCACTCATGGTCAACAAGGCGAGCGGGCAACATCGGCCCGCCTTTGAAAGAAGGTCAGATTCCGTCGCAACTCGTGAAACGCGCAACGACTTTCCGTATTCTCCGCGCGCGCGTGCGAACCCCGGTCAGATCTGCCAGGAGCGCAGCCGGTCCGCCGCGCCGTAGACGTCGGCCTTGCCCGACATCAGGTCGCGCGCGAGGTCGACCAGGGCGCCGTAGGGCGGGTCGATGCCGGTGCCGGCGGCGAACATGTAGGCCACGGCCGTCGCGCAGGCGAAGCGCGCGTTGGCCGAGGGCAGCGGCTTGAGTACGGCGAGGGTGTGCAGCAGGGCGGCGGCCCGCCAGGCCGGGTCGGAGTCCACCCCGAGGCGGGGCGGGTCCACGCGGTGCCGGGCGACGGCGGCCACCAGCGCGGAGAAGTCGTTGACCGTGGGCTGCTCCGGCAGCACTTCCTCGTGGCGCTGTAGCAGCCACGGCACGTCGATGTGCAGGACCGGGGCCATGGGTCAGGCGGCCCGCCCCTCGCCCTGGACGGGCGGTCGTTCGTCATCGGGAAAGGCGGCCGCGAATTCGTCGGCGTGGGCCGAGAAGAACCGGCGGAACGCCTCCGCCCCCTCCTGCAGTGCCCGGTGCCGGGCTATGTCGGCGGCGGCCGCGTCCCGCACGAGCGCCTTCATCGACGTACCGCGTTCCTTGGCGATCTGCCGCAGGTCCTCGAGCTCGCGGTCGCTGAACTCCACGTTCAGAGCTGGCATGCCCCCACGGTACCGCTCCGGTACTGACCCGTAAATAGACCCAGGTCAGAGCCATAGGGAGACGGTACCGCGAGGACCGTGCAGGAGGTCAGCCCTGGTCCGCCACGAAGGAGGCCATCCGGGCCAGCGCGGCGTTCCAGTTGATGGTGTGCTCGTTGGTCGACCAGGACTGGATGTCGTCGATGAAGCAGAACTGGCCGACACAGCCCTGGAGTCTGCTCTGCGCGTAGGGATCCTGAATGCTCGAGTTCGGTCCGCCGGACAGGGTGCCGTCGGGCGGGTTGGGCAGCGCGGGGTCCAGCTGGTGGGCGTACCAGCGGCTGTGCTGGTTGTGCGCGTTGACCTCGCCGTAGCCGGTGACGTACGACATGTTCAGCGCGTTGCGGCCCAGGATGTAGTCCATGCTCTGGACGGCGCCGTCACGGTACTTGGAGCCGCCGGTGATGTCGTAGGCGGTGGCGAGGACGACGGCGTTGTTCAGGACCTGGTGGCTGGAGCCCCAGTCGTACAGGTTGCCCTCGGGCGCGTAGGGCATGCCGTACGGGTGCGCTCCCAGGGTCGCCAGGTAGCCGTCGGCGCCGCGGACGACGGACCTGCGCACCTCGTCGCGGCCGGGGAGCCGGTTCGGGACGGTCGCCAGGTCCAGCCGGGCGGCGGCCGCGGTGCGCGCCCAGTCGAAGCCGATCGGGCCGAAGATGTCGGCGGTGTGGACCGGGGAGTTCAGCACGTACTCCTTGAAGTCCCGCTCCCCCGTGGTCAGGTACAGCTCGGCCGCGGCCCAGTAGAACTCGTCGTCGACCCGGCTGTCGGGGTAGGCGCCGCCGCCGATGCCGTCGCTCTCGTCGGCGAGCACGTCCGGGTGGGCCAGCGCCGCCGCCCAGGCGGTGCGGGCTGCGTCCAGCGCCTTCGCGGCGAAGCCCCGGTCGTAGGAGCGGTACAGGCGGGCCGCTTGTGCGGCCGTCGCCGCCAGGTTCAGGGTCGCCGCGGTGGTCGGTGGGTGGAGTTCGCGCTTCTGCGGGTCGTCGCTCGGCAAAAGCGGCAGCCCGGTCCACTGCTCGTCGTGGATCTTGTGATGGGCCATGCCGGCCAGCGGCTGGCCCTCGGGTACCTGCATCTTCAGCAGGAACTCCAGTTCCCAGCGGGCCTCGTCGAGGACGTCCGGCACCTTGTTGCCGCTCTCGGGGATGTCGAGGGTGCCGTCACCGAGCTTCGAGGGTTCCCCGGTCCGGGCGTGCAGCGAGCGCTCGTGGGTGCTGAGCAGTTCCCAGGTGGAGATGCCGCCGTTGACGACGTACTTGCCGTGGTCGCCCGCGTCGTACCAGCCGCCGGAGACGTCGAGGCTGTAGTCGCACACGCCGGGTTGGCAGGGCACCTCGGTGTCGCCCCGGTTGGGTGCCACGCCCACGTGTCCGGCGGGGCGGCCGTAGCCGGGGCGGAGTTCGTCGCTGATGGCGAGGCCGCTGCGCTGCGTGTAGTAGTACTTCGCGGAGTCGGTGCGCAGCCGCTCGTAGGCGGCCGTGCCGATGTCGAACGGGCGGCTGGTCTCGCCGTCGGCGGTCAGCGTGTAGCCCTCGCCGCGCTTCTTGTGGCGGCCGAAGTCGATCGAGTGGACGTTCTGCCCGGAGGAGGCGTCCACGCCGCGCGGCGTGCTGCGGCCGTGTGCGACGACCCGGCCGCCGGCGTCCTTGAGCTGCCAGGGCAGGGCGGCGGTCGCGTCGGTGACGAGGGTGGCGTTCTTCGGTCCGGCGGGCAGGTAGCCCACCTGGTTGACGCGGACCCGTGGTCCGGTGTCGGGGACGTGCGGCTCGGGCTCCACGCCGCCCAGCAGGGACACGTCGTCCACGCAGAACCGCCAGGCGTCGGGCGTGCCGCCGAGCTGGAAGCCGACCTGGCCCCGGCTGGTGTCGACGGGCGAGGTGAAGGTGTAGGCGTAGGTGTCGCCGGAGACGCTGAGCTGCGGGCTGACCTCGTAGTACGTGTCGTACGGGGAGACCGACAGGCCGACGATCGCTCGGACCACGTGGTCGGCGGGCGTGCCGGTCGCGGTGAAGGAGAACCGGTACGTCTCCCCCGCGACCAGGGTGATGTCGTTCTGGCCGATCGCGGCGTCCCAGCGGTTGGTGGTGCCGCCGGGCGCGTCGGCGCACAGGCGGCCGTCGGACACGGCCGCCGTGACGTTGCCACTGGCCCACCAGGACGCGGTGCCGTTGTCGAAGGTGCCGTTGCTGACCTGCTCGGTCTCGTCGGCCCCGGCCGGTGCGGCGGGCAGCGCGGTGACGGCCGCCGCCAGCAGGGCCGTCAGGGAGATGAGCGCGGTTCTGCGTCTTTTCACGTCCGGGCTCCTCGGGGGAGGTGGCGCTCGCCGTGATGGGAGCGCTCCCAAATGCGGTCGCAGGCCATGCTTGTGGCAGACATGACATGCCGTCAACGGTCCGGACGGGACCGGTTTCCCGTCCGGACCGGCGCGCGACGGCTCAGACGGCGGGCGCCTCCAGGCGACTGACGCGGACGGCGCCCCGCGCCTGACCGGGGTGCCGGCTGGTCAGCGTGAGACGGACACCCGTGCCGCGTACCGCGTCGAAGGTGACCACGGTGGGGGTGTCGGACGACGTGGCCCAGTCGGTCCGGGTGCCCTCGGCCGCCCGCCAGGCCCGGCCGTCCCAGACGGCGACCTCGACGGCCGCGGGCAGGCTGTGCGCGTCGTCGACGGTGAAGGAGACCTCGATCCGGCCGTAGCGGCGGGTGCGGCCGTGGGAGAGCGAGATCCAGTCCTCGGGGCGGGCGCCGTCGAAGGCGGGCAGCAGGGCGGTGGCCGCCTTGCGGAAGCCGTTGGACCAGCCGGTCGCGGGGTCGCCGTCGATCATGGCGGCGGGGAGGGTACCGGGGCGGCCGGAGTAGCTCGCGTCCGCGTGCGGGTGGTCCACGGGCGCGGGGTGCCCGGGACGGAACTCGGGCGCGGGTGTGGTCGCCGGGTCCGGTACCCGCCGGGCGCCCACGGTCGCCGTGCCGGTGCGCAGGCCGTGCGCGCGGGCGGACACCCGCAGCGCGCCGGGCCGGGTGCCGGCGCGCACGATGGCGAGCGCCTTGCCGTGGAAGGCGGTACGGGTGCTGGCCTGGTAGCGCTCGGCGCTCTCCTGGCGGCCGTTGTCCAGTCCGGCCAGTGAGCCGCCCGCGACGTCGAAGGTGATCAGGTGCTCGGCGCCGGGCACCAGCACGCCGTGCCGGTCGACCACCTCGGCGGTCACGAAGACCAGGGACCGGCCGTCGGCGGCGACGGTCTCGCGGTCCGGGGTGAGGCGTACGGCGTGTGCCTCCCCGGCGGTGCGCAGGACGTCGGTGGCGACCGTCCTGCCCCCGCGCCGGGCGACGGCCTTCAGCTCCCCCGGCTCGAAGGGCACCCGCCAGGTCAGGTGGAGCTTGCCGGCGCTGCCGGTGGGGCTGGTGTAGCTGCCCGGATAGGGGCCGTCGGTGAAGGTCTTGTCGTCACCGGTGGCCTCGGTGGTCTCCAGGTACGTCCGGCCGTCGGCGGTCCGCTTGGTGTCGAACCGGCGGGTGCCGAGGGACCGACCGTTCAGGAGCAGTTCGACGGTGTCCACGTTGGCGTACGCCCAGACCTCCACGGTGTCGCCCTCGCGGTGGTTCCAGGTCTCGGGCAGCAGGTGGACCATGGGCTCGTCCGTCCACTGGCTGCGGAAGAGGTGGTACATGTCCTTCGGGAAGCCGGCGGTGTCGACCGCGCCGAAGAAGGACGCCTTGACCGGGAAGACGTCGTAGGGCGTGGGCTCCCCGATGTAGTCGATCCCGGACCAGAGGAACTGGCCGGCGAACCACCTGCGGTCCCGGTCCTTCTTGTGGCCGTACTCGCCGCTCATGGTCCAGGAGGCGAGGTTGTTGTCGTAGGACGAGGTGGCCCGGCGTCCGGGGGTGTGGTTCTCGCCGGTGTTCAGGTGCTCCGGCTCCTGGTAGGTGCCGCGCGTGGAGGTCTCGGACGACGACTCGGACTCGAAGAGGAACAGGTGCGGATAGGCCGCGTGCAGGTCGTCCACCGACTTGGCGGTGTTGTAGTTGAGGCCCAGTCCGTCCAGCTTGGCCAGCATCAGGTCGGCCGGGGAGCCCTTGGCCGGCATCCCGCGGTATTTGTCGGAGCCGATGACGAGCGGCCGGGTGGCGTCGGCGGCCCGGATCGCGTCGATGATCCGGTCGGCCATGGCGAGTCCGGCGGTGGAGGTGGAGTCGGGTACCTCGTTGCCGATCGACCACATGACGACGGCGGGCGAGTTGCGGGCCGCGAGCACCATCTCGGTGGCGTCGCGCTCGCACCACTCGTCGAAGAAGCGGCCGTAGTCGTAGGGGTTCTTGCCGGTGCGCCAGCAGTCGAAGGCCTCCACCAGCATCACGATGCCCAGTTCCTCGCAGACCTCGATCATCTCGGGCGAGGGCGGGTTGTGGGAGGTGCGGAAGGCGTTGACGCCCATCGACTTCATGATCGTCATCTGGCGGCGGACCGCGTCGGCGCTGACGGCGGCGCCGAGTGCGCCGAGGTCGTGGTGCAGGTCGACACCCTTGATCTTGGCGTACCTCCCGTTGAGGTGGAAGCCCTCCTCGGGGTCGACGCGACAGGTGCGGATGCCGAAGGGGGTGCGGTACGTGTCGACGGTCCGGCCCGCGACGCGCAGTTCGGTGAGCAGGGTGTACCGGTGCGGGTCCGCGAAGTCCCAGGTCCGGGGGTGGGCGACGGTGAGTTCGTGGGTCTCGCTCGCCTCGTCGGTCACCCGAGCCGTGGAGGCGGCCCGGGCCACCGTGCGTCCGTCGGCGTCCTCGACGGACGACCTGACCTCAACCTCGCGCGCGGTGCCCGAGGTGTTGACGACGGCCGTCTCGACGCGGACGACGGCGCGTTCCGCGCTCACCCGGGGCGTGGTGACGTACGTGCCCCAGCGCCGTACGTGCACGGGCTCGGTGACCACGAGGCGGGCCTCGCGGTAGATGCCGCTGCCGGAGTACCAGCGGCTGCTCGGCAGCCGGTTGCGCACCCGCACCGCGAGGACGTTCTCGGTGCGGCCGTCGGTGTGCACCAGGTCGGTCAGGTCGAGGGCGAATCCGGTGTAGCCGTAGGGGTGGCGGCCGGCCTCCCGGCCGTTGCAGTGGACGCGGGCGTCCATGTACACGCCGTCGAACTCGACCGAGATCCGCTTGCCGGCCAGGGCGGGCGGCAGGGTGAAGGCGAGCCGGTACCAGCCGAGGCCGCCGGGCAGGAAACCGGTCCCGCTGGTGGTGCCGTGCTCGGTGGTGGGCGTCTGTTCGATGCTCCAGTCGTGCGGGACGGCGACCTCCCGCCATGCCGCGTCGTCGTACGCGGGATCGGCGGGGGCGGTGGAACCCTCGACGGAACCGTCGGGATCGGCGAGCCAGAAGCGCCAGCCGTCGCGCAGGGCGACGGTCCGGCGGCCCGGGGCACCGCCCGGCGCGTCGGCGGCCGACGCCGTGGGGGCGGCGAGGACCGCCCCGGCCGCGGGTGTGGCCGCGGAGGCGATCAGTACCGATCTGCGCGTGACCGTCATGACGCATCTCCCTCATCGGGGCCCAGAAGTACTCACAACTGATCGTGACCAAACAGATTCTGACGTCCTGGCATACGCGCTCGTCAAGGCCACGGAAAGCACTTTCTGTCGCGGGCGTCCCGACCCGCCCGGTGACCCCCGCGGCCATGGAGCCGCGTGGGCCCGGTGGTTCGGGTCCGCGCGGCGCCCGGACCCACTAGGCTGGTAAGCAGGTGACGCGCTGTTCACTGTGGGTGTGCGCAATGGAGTGGCGACGATGAGTCCGGTCAACCCGTTCGACGATGCCGCCACCGCCCGCGTCGTAGTCGACGACGCCGGCACCCTGCGGGAGTGGAACGAGGGCGCCCGCCTGCTGCTCGGCCACCCCGCCGCCGACGTCGTCGGACGCCCCGCCGCCGCGCTGCTGGCCGACGGCGCCGAGCCCACTCCCCCCGGGCGCGACGACCACCAGTGGAGCGGCACCCTGGCACTGCGGCACCGGGACGGGCACACCGTGTCGGTGTGGGTGCTCGCCCACCGCAGACCGCCGCAGGACGGCTCGCCGGACACCTGGCTCGCCGTGGCAGCCCTGGAGGCGGGCCCCGAACCGGCGGACGACCCGCTGGTCAGAGCGGCGCTGACGCAGTCGCCCTGCGCCATGATGATCTTCGACCACCGGCTCCTGCTGCGCGGTGTCAACGACGCGATGGCACAGCTGGTGGGACTGCCGCAGCACCGGCTGCGCGGCCTGCGGGCCACCGACATCAGCAGCCGTCAGCCGAACAGTGATCTTGAACGGCACATGCGGCGGGTCCTGGAGTCCGGCCGCCGGTCCGACATGCAGACCCATCTCCGGGCCGTCGGCGAGAGCCGCGCCCACGCGTGGAACGCCCGGGTCGCGCCCCTGACCGCCCCGGACGGCCGCGTGATCGGCGTCTGCGTGAGCGTCCACGACTTCACCGAGCAGCACCTCGCCCGGGAGCGGCTGCAACTGGTCAACGAGGCCAGCGTGCGCATCGGCAGCACCCTCGACGTCACTCGTACGGCACAGGAACTGGCGGACGTGTGCGTGCCCGCGCTGGCCGACTTCGTCACCGTCGACCTGCTGGACCCGCGCGAGAGCGGCGGCGAGCCCGCCACCGTGGTCGAACCGCCGGTGGCGCTGCGCAGGACGGCCCAGCGGTCGGTCACCCCGGACCACCCGCCGGCGGTGGCCGAGACCGGCGATCTGGACGTCTACCCGGCCGGTTCGCCACAGGCCGAGTGCCTGCTCTCGGGGCAGGCGATCGTGGCCTCGGAGACCTTCGGCGACCTCGAACGCTGGCTGGAGTGGGACCCGGTCCGGCTCCAGCGGGTGCGGGAGTTCGGCGTCCACTCCCTGATGTCGGTGCCGCTCCAGGCCCGCGGCACCACCCTCGGCGTGGCGGTCTTCACCCGGTTCAGGCGCCCCTACCCGTTCACCCACGACGACGTCCTGCTGGCCGAGGAGGTCAGCGCCCGCGCCGCCGTCTGCATCGACAACGCCCGCCGCTACTCCCGCGAGCGCGAGGCCACGCTCACCCTCCAGCGCAGCCTGCTCCCCCGGTGGCTGCCGCCCACCGCCGCGGTGGAGGCGCGCTCCCGCTACCTGCCGGCCGCCCGCGCGGGGGTCGGCGGCGACTGGTTCGACGTCATCCCGCTGTCCGGGATGCGGGTGGCCGTGGTCGTCGGGGACGTCGTCGGCCACGGCATCCAGGCGTCGGCGACGATGGGCCGGCTGCGCACCGCCGTCCGCACCCTCGCCGACATCGACCTGACGCCCGAGGAACTGCTCACCCACCTCGACGACCTGGTGGTCCGGCTCTCCGAGGAGTCCGGCGAGGACGGCGCGGGCGAGGTCGGCGCCACGTGTCTCTACGCGGTGTACGACCCGGTCTCCCGGCAGTGCGCCCTGGCCCGGGCCGGGCACCCGGCGCCCGTCCTGGTGCCGCCCGACGGCCCGCCCCGGCTGCTCGACCTGCCCTCGGGGCCGCCGCTGGGCGTGGGCGGGCTGCCGTTCGAGTCGGCGGAGCTGGAGCTGCGCGAGGGCAGCGTGCTGGCGCTCTACACCGACGGCCTGACCGAGAGCCGGGAGCGGGACGCCGACGCGGGTCAGTCGCTGCTCCTCGAGGCGCTGTCGGCCCCGGCCGACTCCCTGGACGTCGCCTGCGACCGCGTGCTGCGCACCCTGCTCCCGTCGGGCAGCGCGGCCGACGACGTGGCGCTGCTGCTGGCCCGCACCCGGGGGCTGCCCGCCGGACAGGTGGCCACCTGGGACATCCCCGCCGATCCCTCGCTGGTCGCCCCGGTCCGCAAGCAGGTCCTCGAACAACTGTCCACCTGGGGCCTGCTGGAGGCTTCCTTCACCGCCGAACTGGTGGTGAGCGAACTGGTCACCAACGCCATCCGGTACGGCTCCCCGCCCATCCGGCTGCGGCTGATCCACGACGCGGCCACGCTGATCTGCGAGGTCTCCGACACCAGCCACACCGCGCCCCACCTGCGCCGGGCCAAGACCTGGGACGAGGGCGGGCGCGGCCTGCTGCTGGTGGCCCAGCTCACCCAGCGCTGGGGCAGCAGGCACACGACCGACGGCAAGACGATCTGGGCGGAGCTGGGGCTGCTCGACGAGGAATGAAGCCCCCCGTTTCCCGGGCGGTGTGACGGGACACCCGTTGGGAACAGGGCGTACGGCGCCGCGTCGGGGCGCGCTGTGCGCGAGACCTGACGGGAGTGTGGAAGGCGATGGCGAACACGTCCCAGCCGCTCCGCCGGACGGCCCTGCTCGCGAGCGGGGTCGCGCTCGTCGGCCTGCTGAGCGCCTGCGGCACCGAGAGCGGTACGCCGAGCACCCCGCGGCCCGACGGGTCCGCCCGCACGACCGTTACGGACCCCGGTGCCGGGACGGACCCCGGTGCCGCGACCGACACCTCGCCCGCGGTCGGTGCCGCGCCGAGCGACACCGCGGGGTCGGCCTCCGCCTCGGGCCGTACCGACGGCCGCTGCCACACCTCCGAGCTGCGCGTCACCGTCGGCCGCGTCGACCCGGGCGCCGGCCAGCGGAACTTCCCGGTCGTGCTGACCAACACCGCCGACCGCACCTGCACGCTGTACGGCCACCCCGGCGCCGCCTTCCTGGACGCGTCCGGCAAGCAGCTGGGCCCGGACCCGGAACGCAGGCCCGCTTCCCCGCGCACCGTCACGCTGACGCCGGGCGAGAGCGCCTGGGCCGGGCTGTCGTTCTCCAGCCCGGAGATCAGCGGCGCCCGCACGGCGACCCCGGCGGCGCTGCTCGTCACCCCGCCGGACGAGCACGACCCCCTCAAGGTGAAGTGGACGGCCGGTGAGGTCCCGGTGGGCGGCGACGAGTCGTCGGTCTCCGTCACCGCCCTGGAGGCGGGCACGGGCCCCTGAGGCGCCCGTGCCTGGGTCAGTGGCCGGCGATCGGGTGGGGCGCGTAGGGGCGCTCCAGCTCCTCTGTCTCCTTCTCACTGAGCGTCAGTTCCACCGCCGCCACGGCGTCGTCGAGGTGCCCGGGCTTCGACGCGCCGACGATCGGCGCGGTCACCGTGTCCTGGTGCAGCAGCCAGGCGAGGGCGACCTGGGCGCGCGGTACTCCGCGCTCGCCGGCGATGCGGGTGACGGCCTCGACCACGGCCCGGTCGCCCTCCTGGTAGAGGGTGCTGCCGAAGTTGTCGGTGGCGCTGCGCTCGGTGGCCGTGTCCCAGTCGCGGGTGAGCCGGCCGCGGGCGAGCGGGCTCCAGGGCAGCACGCCGACGCCCTGGTCCGCGCAGAGGGGCAGCATCTCGCGCTCCTCCTCGCGGTAGACGAGGTTGTAGTGGTTCTGCATCGACACGAACCTCGTCCAGCCGTGCCGCTGGGCGGTGTACTGCATCTTGGAGAACTGCCAGGCGTACATCGAACTGGCCCCGATGTAACGGACCTTGCCCGCCTTCACCAGGTCGTGCAGGGCCTCCATCGTCTCCTCGACCGGGGTGTCCGGGTCGTAGCGGTGGATCTGGTAGAGGTCGACGTAGTCGGTGCCCAGCCGCCGGAGGCTGTGGTCGATCTCCGTCATGATCGCCTTGCGGGACAGGCCGGCACCGTTGGGTCCGGGCCGCATCCGGCCGTTGACCTTGGTCGCGAGCACGATGTCGTCGCGGCGGGCGAAGTCGCGCAGCGCCTTGCCGACGATCTCCTCGCTGGTGCCGTCGGAGTAGACGTTGGCGGTGTCGAAGAAGGTGATCCCGGCCTCCAGCGCCTGCCGGACGAGCGGACGCGAGGCCTCCTCGTCGAGCGTCCACTCGTGCGTGCCGCGGTCCGGGACCCCGTACGTCATGCAGCCCAGGCAGATCCGCGACACGTCCAGGCCCGTCGAACCGAGCTTCACGTACTGCATCGTTGCTGCTCCTGTCTTCCGGATCATCCGTACCAGGGCGAGCGTACGTCTTCGCGCGGGCTCGAACCCCGGCCCCGATATTCCGCCGATAACGCCCACGGCTAGCTTCTCGGCGATCCTGTCGCGTCCGTGAAAGGCATCCCGTGAAGAGACTGGCCTCCGCACTCCTCGCCGCCGTGTTCCTCGGCGGCATGTCCGTCGCCGCCGTGCCCGTGGCCTCGGCGGCCACCGCGCCGGGCGCCACCGCGTCGGCGGCGCCCGGCTGTGTCACCGAGACCAAGGAGGTGGACTGGGGGTACGGAACGATCACCGTGTGCGTCAACGAGGACGGCTCCGCCCGGGCCTACGGCGACCTCCATTGCACCGCGCCCGGCGCCGTCCACGTGCTGTGGGAGATCGGCTGGGAGACGACGTCCGGTGTCAAGGTCTCCACCGTGGCGATGGCCGGCCTCAGCGACGACGACGTCGAGTTCGACGTCGACCCCTCGGCCGGCGCCGACGGGATCGAGGGGATCACCGGAGTGGACGAGATCTACCTGACCGAGATCTTCATGTGATCCCCGGCCCGCGCGGGCACGGTCTCAGCCCACCCGCTCCGACACGGTGATGGCGCCGACGGGGCACGCGCGGGCGGCCTCCCGCACCAGGGCGCTGCCGCCCCCGTCCTCCCGGCCGGGGCGGAGCGCGCTGTAGCCGTCGTCGTCCTGGGTGAAGACCTCCGGGGCCGTCAGGGCGCACTGCCCCGCCCCGATGCAGGTGTTCTCGTCGATGGCGATGTGCATGTGGACCCTCCTACCAGGTCACGGGGAGTTCCAGCATCCCCTGGATCGTGTCGCCGGCCTTGAAGGGAATCTCCTCCGCCGGGGCGGCCAGGCGCAGTTCGGGCAGCCGCTCGAAGAGGCTGCGCAGGGCGATCTCCAGCTCGGCGCGCGCCAGGTTCTGGCCCAGGCACTGGTGGATGCCGAATCCGAAGGCGACGTGATGGCGGGCCGGACGGTGCCAGTCGAGGGTGTCCGGCTCGGGGTAGACCGTCTCGTCCCGGTTGATGACGGAGGTGGCGAAGACGACCCCGTCACCGGCCCGGATGGTCTGCCCCTCCACCTCGATGTCCTCGACGGCCGTCCGGAGCAGTCCGTCCGCGATCGAGAGCACCCGCATGAGTTCCTCGACGGCGCCCGGCAGAAGCCCGGGATCCGCGCGCAGTTCGGCCAGGCGCCCGGGGTTCCGCAGGAGCGTGAAGGTGCCCAGGGAGATCATGTTGGCGGTGGTCTCGTGGCCGGCGACCAGCAGGATGACCGCGAAGGCGATCAACTGGTCGCGGTCCAGGGTCCCTTCGCTCAGCTGCTGCCGGACCAGGTCGTCCAGCAGACCCTCGCCGGGATCCGCGCGCTTGCGGTCGACCAATTCCCCCAGGTACGACTCCAGTCGGTCGCGCGCCTCGAGGGTGTCTTCGGGCCGGGGGCCGCGCAGCAGCCGGCGGGACTGCTCCTCGAAGAAGTCGTGGTCGGCGTAGGGGACGCCGAGCAGCGCGCAGATCACCATCGAGGGCACCGGCAGCGCGAAGGCCGGCACCAGGTCGGCGGGCGGGCCCTGCGCGATCATCGCGTCGAGCCGTTCGTCGACGATCTCCTGGATGCGCGGGCGCATGGCGGCGGCGCGCTTGAGGGTGAACTCCGGGATCACCATCTTGCGTTGGTCGCGGTGTTCCGGGTCGTCGACGCCGAGCAGGGCGGGACTGCGGCCCCGTACCGCGGTGAGCCGGGCCGAGGTGGCGGGGAAGCCGTCGCGGGTGCGGTCGGTCGACAGCCGCTGGTCGGCCAGCAGCCGGCGGGCGGTGGTGTGCCCGCTGACGAGCCAGACGGGGCGGCCGTCGAAGAGGGTGACGCGGGCCAGCGGACGGGTGGCGCGCAGCGGGTCGTAGGCGGCGGGCGGGTGGTAGGGACAGGTCCGGTCCTGCGGGAAGGCGACGGGGTGCGTCGTGTCCGTGTCCGTCATGGGAGACCTCGCAGACGAAGAGTGCGTCGTGCCGATCTTCATTAGATGCCTCGGGCATCTATGCGGCGACGCCAAGTTCGGCCAGATCGGTGACGGGGACGGACTGGCCGGGGATCACCGGGTGCGGGGCGCCACCCGGGGCCCGCGGGGCCGGGCGCGCCGGGTTCGTGGCGCGATCGGGCCGTCCGGAGGCGCCGACCGCCCGCCGGATCTGGCCGGGCGGCACGGTGCCCGGTGGTTCGGGGGCAGGATGCGGTATGGATGGAACGGGTCCGCACCGGTCGGTGACGTACACCGGGCCGGTCGGCCCGACGGAGCGACTGAGCGACTGAGCGACTGAGCGACGACGGAACGGATGCACACATGCCTCTGGACGGCGAGTACGAACCCAGCCCGACGAAGTGGGTGCGCGAACAGGTCGAGCTGTACGAGAGCTCGGGCGGCACGAAGGGCACGACCCTGCAGAACACGGGCCTGCCCGTCATCGTGCTGACCACCCGGGGCGCCAAGAGCGGGAAGATCCGCAAGACGCCGCTGATGCGGGTCGAGCAGGACGGCACGTACGCCGTGGTGGCCTCCCTGGGCGGCGCCCCCAAGCACCCGGTCTGGTACTTCAACGTGAAGGCCGACCCCCACGTGGAACTGCAGGACGGCCCGGTGCGGCGCGACATGACGGCCCGTGAGGTCACCGGCGTGGAGAAGGCCGAGTGGTGGGAGCGTGCGGTCGCGGCCTATCCGCCGTACGCCGACTACCAGAAGAAGACGGACCGGGAGATCCCCGTCTTCGTGCTGGAGCCGGCCGACGGAAGCTGATCCGGGCGCACCGGATTCCCGGCGGCGGCACGCATGCGGCGCCGGGTTCCGGGCATGCGAAGGTCAGGCCCCGCCGCGTTCCCCCGTCGCGGCGGGGCTTTCCGCTGCCTCGCGCGCGGGGCGGTCGGTGACGTCGAGGAAGATCTCCCCCGCCTCGGGAACGGTGTGCGCGATCGAGCGCTTGATGCGCACCGCGGCCTCCTCCACCCGTTCGCTGTCCAGGCCCGGCACCAGGTCGACGCGCGCGGCGACCAGGGTGGAGTCGAGGCCGGTCTTCATGGTGAACAGCGCCTCGACGCTGTCGATCTCCGGCTGGGCCTCCAGCAGGGCGCAGATCCGGCCGCTGGCCTCGGGGTCGGCGGCCTCGCCGATCAGCTGGTCCCGGGCCTCGCGGCCGAGCCGGTAGGCGACGTACACGAGCAGCCCGCCGATCGCGAGCGAGGCAGAGGCCTCCCAGACCACCTGGCCGGTGACCATGTGCAGGACCATGCCGGTCATGGCGAGGGTCACCCCGAGCACCGCGGTGCCGTCCTCGGCGACGACCGTGCGCAGGGCCGGGTCGCGCAGCCCACTCTTGATGCCGCCCTGGCCCCGTACCTGGTGCAGGGCCCGCAGCAGGGAGCCGCCCTCGGCGAGCAGGGCGACGCCGAGCACGACCAGTCCGGCCACGTAGCCGCCCAGTTCCTCGTCGGCGCCGGTGCGCAGGGCCTCGATGCCCTGGTAGAAGGAGAAGCAGCCGCCCATCACGAAGATGCCGACGGCGGCGAGGAGCGACCAGAAGAAGCGTTCCTTGCCGTAGCCGAAGGGGTGCTTGCGGTCGGCGGGGCGGCGGCTGCGGCGCAGGGCGGCCAGCAGGAAGACCTCGTTCATGCTGTCCGCCACCGAGTGCGCGGCCTCCGACAGCAGCGCGGGCGATCCCGCGAGGAACCCGCCGATCGCCTTGGCGACGGCGATCACCAGATTGGCCGCGAGGGCGACCAGCACGGTCACCCGGGTCCTGCGGTCGGCCTTGGTCTCGGCGCTCACGTTCCTCCCCTCACGGTTCTCGTCACCGCTCCTGTCACCCTTCGCGCAGCCCGCCCCGTCGCTCTTCCGGCCTGCCTGCTCATGCGCGGCTGTCTCAGTCACGAAGGGCCGAATGCCCGTGGCGGCAGCACTCACACCCCGCCTTGTGGGTGGCCCACCAGTGCCGACGGCCGAAAACGGGGAACGCGTCCACCAGGGCACCCGGAAGACTGGAGGCAGGCCCATGAGCGGTGACGGCGGGACGGCGGGCAACAGCGGGTACGGCAGGAAGCCGTTCAAGCGGTCCAAGAGCCACTTCGCGGACCGGATCACCGCGGACGGCCGCGACGGCTGGCCGGTGGAGTCCGGCCGGTACCGGCTGGTGGTCAGCCGGGCCTGTCCGTGGGCGAGCCGGGCCCTGGTCTCGCGGCGGCTCCTCGGTCTCGAGGACGCCCTGTCGCTGGCCGTCGCCGATCCGATCCAGGACGACCGCAGCTGGCGGTTCACGCTGGACCCGGACGGCCGCGACCCGGTCCTCGGCATCCGCTACCTGGGCGAGGCCTACGACCGGCGGGAGACCGGCTATCCGGGCGGGGTGAGCGTTCCCGCGATCGTGGACGTGCCCACCGGGGCGCTGGTCACCAACGACTACCAGCGGATCACCCTCGACCTCGCCACCGAGTGGACCTCGCTGCACCGGCCGGGCGCGCCCGACCTGTATCCCGAGTCGCGGCGCGACGAGATCGACGAGGTGATGGCCGGCGTCTACGAGGACGTCAACAACGGCGTGTACCGGGCGGGCTTCGCGACCGGCCAGGAGGAGTACGAGGCCGCGTGCGCGGGCGTGTTCCGGCGGCTGGAGGAGTTGGCGCCCCGACTGGAGCGGCAGCGCTACCTCGTCGGTGACACCGTCACCGAGGCCGACATCCGGCTGTTCACGACGCTGGTCCGTTTCGACGCCGTCTACCACGGCCACTTCAAGTGCAACCGCTGGAAGCTGGCGGAGCACCCGGTGCTGTGGGGGTACGTCCGCGACCTGTTCCAGACGCCCGGGTTCGGGGACACCGTCGACTTCGACCACATCAAGCGCCACTACTACCAGGTGCACACCGGCATCAATCCGACGGCGATCGTGCCCCTGGGTCCGGACCTCGCCGGCTGGCTCACGCCCCACCACCGGGAGGAGCTGGGCGGGCGGCCGTTCGGTGACGGCACCGCGCCGGGGCCCGTCCGGGCCGACGAGGAGGTGCCGGTACCGGGCCGGCCCTGACCCTCCGCACGCACACCACGCACCCCACGCAAGGAGAGATACGCATGGCGAAGCCCAAGAAGAAGAAGCTCCCGCTCGCCTACAAGCCGGTCGGGTTCGCGCTCGGCTGGGTGGGCGGCACGCTGGCCGGGATGGCGTTCCAGAAGACCTGGAAGCTGATCCGGCACGAGGACGACGCGCCCGACGCGCTGGACCCGGACCGCGGATGGGGCGAGATCCTGCTGGCCGCCGCGATCCAGGGCGCCATCTTCGCGGCGGTGCGCAGCGTCGTGGACCGCACGGGCGCCAAGGCCATCGAGCGCTCGACCGGCGTGTGGCCGGTCGACAAGGGCGGACGGGACTGACCGCGTCGCGGTCCCCTCGACCGCGTCGCGGTCCCCTCCTCCCGCGACGGCACCCGGCAGGCTGTGTCAGCCCTGCTTGGGTGCCGTCGGCGCGGCGGCCAGGCGCACGGTGAAGGAGTGCCCCGCCGGATCGGAGAAGCCGCGCTCCTCGTGCGGGCCGGCCGGGTCCTTCGCCTCCACGGGGCGTCCGCCGAGCCCCACGATCGCGCGTTCGGCCTCGTCCAGCTCCGAAACCACGAAGTCCAGGTGGACCTGGAGGGAGTTCTCGGGACGGGGCCAGCTCGGCGGGGTCGCGTTGACGTCCCGCCGGAAGGCCATGCGGAAGCCGCGCGGACCCTCGATCTCGACCCGGTTGGCGGTCGCCTCCGTCTCTTCCGCCCCCAGCAGGCCCTTGTAGAACTCGGCGAGCTTCTCGGGCTCGGCGCAGTCGAGTACCACGACGCCCGCGTTGACCGTTGCCATGTCTCCTCCGAAGGATTCCGGGCGCGGGGCCGACCTGCTCCGTGCCCTCTACCTAGCAGATATCCCGGCGGGGCCGATTCAGTCGGCGGCGGGCTCCTGACGCGGCGTCACGGCTGTCCGCCGTCGCCGAATCCCCCTGCCGACCAGGGCATCCGGATGCCGTGCCGCCCCGGGAATGACACGATCTCGTCGGAGGTTGCAGACCGTGGCCCTGGAACCACTCCCTATTTGCGAGGTTCTCGATGAACACCATGCGCGCCATCGGCCAGGACGTCCTCGGCGGCCCCGAGGTCCTGAAGGAAGTACGGCCCCCGCGCCCCGAGCCGCGCCCGAACGAGGTGCTGGTGCGGGTGCGCGCCGCCGGAGTGAACCCGACCGACTGGAAGCACCGGGCGAACGGCGGCTTCCTCGGTGAGCCGCCGTTCGTACTGGGCTGGGACGTCTCGGGCACGGTGGAGGCGGTGGGGATCGGTGTTGCCGCCTTCGCGCCCGGCGACGAGGTCTTCGGCATGCTCTCGTACCCCTTCGGCCACGGCTCCCACGCGGAGTACGTCACCGCTCCGGCACGCGCCTTCACGCACAAGCCGGCCGGGATCGACCACGTCCAGGCCGGCGCGCTCCCCCTGGTCTCGCTGACGGCGTGGCAGGCGCTGGTGGAGCGGGCCGACGTCCAGCCGGGACAGCGGGTGCTGATCCACGCGGCGGCCGGCGGTGTGGGCCATGTGGCGGTACAGATCGCCAAGGCCCGGGGCGCCCATGTGATCGGCACCGCCAGCGCGGGCAAGCACGAGTTCCTGCGCTCCCTGGGCGCGGACGAGACCGTGGACTACCGGGAGACGGACTTCACCGAGGCGGTGAAGGACGTGGACGTCGTGCTGGACACGATCGGCGGCGACACGTCCCTGCGGTCGCTGCGCGTACTGCGCCCCGGCGGGGTGGTGGTCTCGATCCTGCCGGTCGGGTCGGACGAGTTCTTCGAGGAGGCCGGACGGCTCGGCGTGCGCGCGGTGCGGATGCTGGTGGACGCCGACCGGACCGGCATGGAGGCGGTCGCGGGTCTGGTCAAGGCGGGGAAGCTGAAGGCCACGATCGAGAAGACGTTCCCGCTGGCCGAGGCGGCCGAGGCGCACGCGCTCGGCGAGACCGGCCGCACCACGGGCAAGATCGTTCTCGTTGTCGACTGATCGACCCGGCTGTGAGATTTCGATGACATATGTCAATCGAACATGCTCACATTCGCTCGATCGGGGTAACTTTTCGTGCGGGCTGGCTGGTTGAGCCCTCCGGAAGCAAGCCGGAAGCAGGCCGGAACAACCTGGAGGCAAGTTTCGTGCGGCAGGAATCGGCGTCGCCCACCCGGCATCTGCGCGTGCGCCACGACCGGGGGCACACCGTGCTGGAGTTCCACGGCGAGATCGACATCGCGTCGGCCGCGGAGATCGTGCCCCACCTGGACCGGGAGACCGGGCGCCCCGGCGCCCGGGTCGTCCTGGACCTCGGCGGGATCGAGTTCTTCGACTGCTCCGGGCTGCGGCTGCTCCACCGGGCCCGCGGTCAGGTGCTCGACGGGGGCGGGCAGGTGCACCTGGTGTGCGCCCACCCGCTGACCCTGCGGATGCTGCGGATCACCGGCCTGACCCGGCTGCTGCCGCCCCGGCCGACGCTGGACGAGGTGCTGGGCGTCAGCCTGCCGGCCGCGCGTCGAACAGGGCGCTGACCGACTCGCCGTTGTGGATCCGGCGCACGGCCTCGGCGAGTGCCGGGGCGATGGACAGGATCCGTAGTTTGTCCGTGTGGTCGTCGACGGGCACCGGCACCGTGTTGGTGCACACGATCTCCAGCACGTCCGGCTGCTCGCTGAGCCGCCCCAGCGCACCGGCCGCGAAGAGCCCGTGCGTGCAGGCGAGGCGGATGGTGCGCGGACCCGACTCCCGGAGCCGGTCCAGGAGTTCCAGCACCGTGCTGCCCTTGGCGATCTCGTCGTCGAGCACGATGACGTCCCGCCCGGCGACGTCCCCGATCACGGCGCTGATGCTGACCCGGTCGTCGGCGTACCGCTGCTTGGCGCCGGCCGCCACCTGGGCGCCGAGCATCCGGGCGAACGCGGCGGCCTCCTTGGCGTTGCCCAGGTCCGGCGAGACGACGGTGGTGCGGGACAGGTCGTACTGCCGGAAGTGCGCGGCCAGTTCCCGCAGCGCGTGCAGGTGGTCGACCGGCACCGAGAAGAAGCCGTGCACCTGGGGCGAGTGCAGGGTCATCGCGAGGACCCGGCGCGCGCCGGCCGCCACCAGCAGATCGGCGACCAGGCGGCCGCCCAGGGAGATGCGCGGCGCGTCCTTCTTGTCGGAGCGGGCGTAGGAGTAGTGCGGCATGACGACGGTGATGCGGCCGGCCGACGCGCCGCGGGCCGCGTCGCACATCAGCAGCAGCTCGACCAGATGCTCCTGGACCGGCTTGACCAGCGGCTGGACCAGGAAGACGTCCCGCTCCCGGCAGTTGGCCAGGAGCTGCACCTCCAGGCAGTCGTTGGCGAACCGGCTGACCCGGGTGGGGCTGAGCGGCACCCCCAGCTGTGCGCAGACCTCCTCGGCCAGCTCGGGATGGGCACTACCGCTGAACACGGCGATGTCTCGCACGGACCGCTCCTCGCGTGATCCTGTCCGGCCGGGATCCTCAGCTTACGGAAAACCGGTTGCACCGGCCCGGGCGGCCGACGGCATGATGGCGCCGTCCGCTTCTCCCAGGTCCCTCGGACCTCTCAGGTCAGGATCCCCGCATGCGCCGACCCCTCGGAATCCCCCAGTGCCCCTTCCGGCCCACGGTTCCCGAGGACGCGACCACGCATGCACCCCACGCACACCCTGAACATCGGCATTCTGGCCCACGTCGACGCCGGTAAGACCAGCCTCACCGAACGGCTGCTCTTCGACCACGGCGCGGTCGACCACCTCGGCAGCGTCGACGCCGGTGACACCCGTACGGACGACGGCGGCATCGAGCGCCGCCGCGGCATCACCATCCGCTCCGCCGTAGCGGCCTTCACCGTCGGCGACACGCAGGTCAACCTGATCGACACCCCGGGACACTCCGACTTCGTCGCCGAGGTCGAGCGGGCCCTGGAGGTGCTCGACGGAGCGGTGCTGCTGCTCTCCGCCGTGGAGGGCGTGCAGGCGCGGACCCGCGTGCTGCTGCGCACCCTGCGGCGGCTGCGGCTGCCCACGCTCGTGTTCGTCAACAAGGTCGACCGGGCCGGGGCGCGGCCCGAAAGCCTGCTCGCCGACGTGCGGCGCCTGCTGACTCCGCACGTCGCGCCGCTGACGGTCGTGACGGGCGCGGGCACCTCGGGCGCCCGGGTCGTGGCCCGCACGCCGGACGAGCGGACCGCCGAGGCGCTCGCCGAGGTCGATCCGGACATCCTGGCGGCCCTGGTGGACGGCCCCCGGCCGACGCCGCGCGATCTCGCCACGGCCCTCGCCGCCCGCACCGCCGACGGCACCTTCCACCCGCTGTACCACGGCTCCGCGCTCGGCGGTCAGGGCGTCGCCGAGCTGGTCGAGGGCCTGGTCTCACTGGTCCCGGCGGCCACCGCACCGGCACCGGCCGCCTCCGCTGCGCCGCGCGGCACGGTCTTCGCCGTGCGCCCGGAGCCCGGCGGCGGGCGGACGGCGTACCTGCGGCTGTACGACGGTGAGGTGCGCCCGCGCGGGCGGCTGACGTTCCTGCGGCGCGAGGCCGACGGCCGGACCACCGAGGTCTCCGGCCGGGTGACCCGCCTCGACGTCGTCGGCGGGGGCGCCACGCTCACCGCCGGGAACATCGCCGCGCTCACCGTGCCGGGCGGCCTGCGCGTCGGCGACCGGCTCGGCGACCTCACCGACCGTGCGCCGCAGTTCGCGGCGCCGACACTGCAGACCCTGGTCCGGGCGCGGCGCCCGGAGCAGGCGGCGCCGCTGCGCTCCGCGCTGCTCGTGCTGGCCGACCAGGATCCGCTGCTGCACGCCCGCCCGGCGGCGTCCGGCGCGACGGCCCTGCTGCTGTACGGCGAGGTCCAGATGGAGGTGCTGGCGGCGACGCTGGCCGAGGACTTCGGTGTCGAGGCGGAGTTCACGCCCGGCCGGGTGCGGTTCCTGGAGCGCCCGGCCGGGACGGGTGAGGCGGCGGAGGAGATGCCGTGGCTCGACCACACCCGGTACTGGGCGACGGTCGGACTGCGGGTCGAGCCGGGTCCGCGCGGCTCCGGCGTGGTGTTCGGGTACGAGACGGAGCTGGGCGCGCTCCCCCGCGCCTTCCACCAGGCGGTGGAGGAGAGCGTCCACGCCACACTGCTGACCGGGCCGGCCGGGGCGTCGGTCACCGACTGCCGGGTGACGCTGATCCGCTCCGGTTTCAGCTCGCCGGTCAGCACCGCCGCCGATTTCCGCGGGCTGACACCGATCGTGCTGCGCCGCGCCCTGCGCCGGGCGGGGACCGTGCTCTACGAGCCGTACCACGCCTTCGAGGCGGAGATCCCGCCGGACGCGCTGGCCTCGGTGACGGCCCGGCTCGCCGCGCTGGGCGCCGACTTCACCGGCACGACGGGCGGCGACCCCGCCTGGATCCTCACCGGCGAGCTGCCGGCCCGGCGGGTCCGGGAGGCCGAACTCCGACTGCCGGGACTCACCCGCGGGGAGGCCGTGTGGTCGTCCCGCCCCTGCACGGACCGCCCGCTGAAGCGGCAGCACTGAGCCGTCGTACGCCCCGCCGTGCCCCCGTCGCCCGTCCACGTCCGCCAACTGTTCTGTCTGGCCGGGGAGATGGGGGGCATCAGGGTCAGTAGGAAGGAGGGCCGTCGCCATGACGACTCCCGTCAAGAATCCCACGCGTCCCGTCGAGAGGCCCGCGAGGCGCATGCCCGGCTGGGCGAAGGTGCTGACCGCGGTCGTGGTGGTCCTCGCCGTGCTGTTCGCGGGGCTCCGGCTGAGCGTCATACCGGGCCTGAACGACCTGTTCGGCACCGAGACCAAGGACCGCTCGGGCCCCGCGCTGCTCAAGTCCATCCAGGACATCAGCCGTTACGAGGCAGCCTCCGGCAACTTCCAGGTCGTCGTGGACCTGGAGAAGGACACCAAGTTCCTGCCCGACGCCGTCCGCGGCTCCCGCACCCTGTACGTCGGGGCGGGCACCGTCGACGCCTATGTCGACCTCGGGAAGGTGGGCGAGGACGGCGTGACGGTCAACGACGACCGGACGTCCGCCACGCTGCGGCTGCCGCACGCCGCGCTCGGCGAGCCGGCCCTGGACCCCGACCGCTCGTACGCGGTGTCCAAGCAGCGCGGGCTCCTCGACCGCCTCGGCGACCTGTTCTCGGACAACCCG
This sequence comes from Streptomyces sp. NPDC048171, assembly GCF_043202655.1. NCBI lineage: Bacteria > Bacillati > Actinomycetota > Actinomycetes > Kitasatosporales > Streptomycetaceae > Streptomyces > Streptomyces sp. NPDC048171. The sequence continues at coordinate 266,101 of NZ_JBIDAU010000013.1, read as the reverse complement.
AACAGCGAGCAGGCCGTGCAGAAGCTCGCGGCCCGGCACATCGGCGACGCCGCCAAGGACAGCGAGCTGAAGGCCCGCGCCGAGAGCAACACCACGGCGATGCTCCAGGGTCTGCTGCGCTCCCTCGGCTTCAAGGAGGTGCGGGTCACCTACGGGACCTGAGCGGTTCCCTGGACCGCCGGGCATCCCCGGCGGTCCAGGGGGTAATAGCTCCGCGACGCGGGGATGTTGACTACTGGAGGAACGAAATGGCTCGTGCCGCCTCAGGGCTGCGATTCCCTTCACGCCCCCGCCCCGCCAAGGCGGAGGCCAAGGCCGGTGACCAGCACGAACGCCGTCCGCTCCCGCTGCCGCTGCGCCTGCTTGCGACGCTCTGCGCGTTCGTCTTCATGGTGGCCTTCGCGGTGGTGCTGGCCCGGCTGACCCTGAACCCCTCCCCCGCGTCCGAGGCGCTGACGCACACCAACCTGCATCCCGGGCGCTCACTGCAGGCGTATCTGGACCAGCCGGCCCTGCGGGACGCCGTCAAGCAGGTCGGCGGGAACATCGTGCTGGGCGTGCCGTTCGGCGTGCTGGTCCCGGTCGTCGCCCCGCGCACGCGCGGGCTGCTGAAGGTGCTGCTGCTGACCGCGGTGGTGATGCTGCTGGTGGAGTTCGCGCAGGGCGCCCTGGTCACCGGGCGGGCCTTCGACGTCGACGACGTCATCCTCAACACCAGCGGTGCGCTGATCGGTTACCTGCTGCTGGGCCGGCGGATGAGCCGCGCGGTGCACGCGCGCAAGGTCCGGAAGGCGCGCACGTGAGGGTTCTCCCACCGCGCGAACAAGCCTGCGGTTCTCTGGTGTGCTCGTAGCTCTCGTCGCCGTAGCCGCGCCCGACGGCACTCACCAGGACGACCCGCGCATGCACCCGTCGAGACCTCCTTCCCCATGAGCGTCCCCGGCTGACCGGCCACCCCGACCACGTACGCGCGCACCGAGTCACCCTGCTCGCCGTCGAGGCGGCCGGCCTCGCCCACCTGTGTCCCGACGCGGGCCCGCCCTGGCAGCCGACCGCCCTGTACGCGGCCACGAGGCGCCGTGAGGGGAACGAGTATCGTGGGAAAGCGACTCTGAGTCCGCCCCGGCGGATGGTCAACAGGAAGGCCACCGCACTCGCGGGCGGCATGCGGGGCCTGGCACCACCCGGCCGACGAAGCAGCCCGAGGAGTAGCAGTGCGCCATCTCGCGGCGCCGGCGACGGCGATCTTCCTGCCCGACTCGGGGAGCCTGCCTCCGTGGGTGGGGATCGTCTTGGGCGCCGTGGTCCTCGCGGTGACCGGTCTGCGGGTGTACCGGCTTTGGCGGTCGTGGCGGCGACGCCGCTAGGGGCCGTATTCCGACACCCCTGCCTCCTGACTTGAAGCGCCGCCGACACGGCGCACGCCCTGGGAATGGGTCCGCCCCCGGCCCGGGGGGGGAGCCACGGGTTGGCAGTGAGCCGGGGGCGGTGAGGGCCACAGGGAGGAACCCTCACCCGGACTTCCCGGTGGCTGCCCGGGGCGGACGCAGGGCACAGCGGGATTCACCCGTGTGAGTGACTCATACGTACTTCCTGCTTGTCTTCCTGGGCGGTGTACCCTGTCAGGGTTCACATGCGGCGGGGCTCCCGCCGCCCCCATCGACGCGTTCGGCGTCGACGCGCACCGCGCGCCCCGGCCGGAAGGAGGCGAGAGACATGGACCGTTCTGAAGCTGTTGCGGCCATAGTTGCCCCCGGCCGTGTGCCCTCGTTCCTCTGCGGCGCGCGGTAAGAATTCTCAAGCCACTCTCTGCGGCATCTCCCTGAGCTGCCTTCACCCGTGCGGTCCTGCGTACGGGCCGCAGGGCTGCTGCATGCCCGTGGACGGGCCTCCTCGCCGGTCGCCAGGACGTCGGCCTGCTCCGAAGTCGCCTCAGCGGCACGCGGACGCCCCGTCCCTCGGCGGGCCCGTCGTCGACCAGTGGAACAGCGGCACTCACTCCTGACCCCACGCGAGCAGCCCACGCACGGGCCGGCCCGCTCGTCGGCGTGCCCTGCTGCCCGCAGCCGGGGCCGGCCCGGCACCGCCGTGGCTCACGTCCGCCGTATCCCCCTCTCCTCGACCCTCGACTCGTCCGGCAACCGAAGGGACCCACGTCATGAATCCCCTGACCGAGCACGACATCCGCACCTCGTTCGTCAACTGCTCCAAGGGAGAGGCCAAGCGACTCCCCCTGCCCAAGGACCTGGCCGACATCGGCCACTGGGGCGACCTGGACTTCCTGGGCTGGTGCGACCTGTCGGCGCCCGCCCGCAGCTACCTCGTCGCCGAACGGGAGGGCGTACCGGTCGGCGTGACCCTGCGCTCGTCGTCCACCACCCGCGGATTCCTGCGCCGCAGCATGTGCTCGCTCTGCCTGACGACCCACCCCGGCAGCGGCGTCGCCCTGATGAGCGCCCGCAAGGCGGGGCCGGCCGGGCGGGACGGAAACTCCGTCGGCCTCTACATCTGCACCGACCTCGACTGCCCGCTCTACGTACGGGGCAAGAAGCAGCCCGCACCCGGCGGACGCATGGAGGAGACCCTCACGGTCGAGCAGCAGATCGACCGCACCCGCGCCAACCTCGACGCGTTCCTGGACCGGCTCTTCAGCTGAGCCGACCCGTCGTGCCGGGCCACCTCTTGAGGCGGCCCGGCACCGTCCGGCCGCATCTCGGTGACGGGCCGCAGACTTTGGCGCGAATCTGGTCCGTACCAATGTATTGACCACCCCTTATCTCAATACTTGAATCAAGAGGCGACACCTCAACCCCCCACCTCGGTCGGCGCCCCCTCCCCGGGCGCCGTACGGAAGGGAGAGCCGTGGTCCGCCCACGCCTGCTCCGCAGATGTCTCCTCGCCGCCGCCCTGTCCGCAGGGCTCGCCGCGTCCCTCGTGTCGGGCCCCGCACAGGCGGAACCCGCTCCCCGGGCCGCCGCCTCCGCGGCGGCCGCCGTGACGTTCTCCGACACCTTCGACGGCCCGGCCGGTTCGGCCGTCGACTCCTCCAAGTGGCAGATCGAGACCGGCGACAACGTCAACAACCACGAACGGCAGTACTACACCGCGGGCAACCGGAACGCCTCGCTGAACGGCCAGGGCCAGCTGGTCATCACGGCCCGCAAGGAGAACCCCGCCAACTACCAGTGCTGGTACGGCACCTGCCAGTACACCTCGGCCCGCCTCAACACCTCGGGCAAGTTCACGGCGCAGTACGGACACGTCGAGGCCCGGATGAAGGTGCCGCGCGGACAGGGCATGTGGCCGGCCTTCTGGATGCTCGGCACCCCGGTGAACTGGCCGGACTCCGGTGAGATCGACATCATGGAGAACGTCGGTTTCGAACCCTCCACCGTGCACGGCACGATCCACGGCCCCGGCTACTCGGGCGCGGGCGGCATCGGCGCCGGCTACACCCTGCCGGGAGGCCAGGCCTTCGCGGACGGCTTCCACACCTTCGCGGTCGACTGGGCGCCGGACTCGATCACCTGGTCGGTGGACGGCAACGTCTACCAGCGGCGCACCCCGGCCGACCTGGGCGGTAAGCAGTGGGTGTTCAACCGGCCGTACTTCCTGATCCTCAACCTGGCGGTCGGCGGCTACTGGCCCGGCGACCCGGACGCCTCCACGGTCTTCCCGCAGTCGCTGGTGGTGGACCACGTGTCGGTGACGACGAGCGACTCCGGCACCGGCGGCGCGATCCGGGGCCTGGCCGGCAAGTGCGTGGACGTCGCCGCGGCGGGGACCGCCAACGGCACCCCCGTACAGCTCTACGACTGCAACGGCACCGCCGCGCAGCGGTGGACGGTGGGCTCCGACGGCACGATCCGGGCACTGGGCAAGTGCCTGGACGTCAACGCGGGCGGCACGGCGGACGGCACGGTGGTCCAGCTGTGGGACTGCAACGGAAGCGCCGCCCAGCGATGGGTCGTCACCGGCGCCCGGGACATCGTCAATCCGCAGGCCGACAAGTGCCTCGACGTCAGCGGCAACAACTCGGCCAACGGCACCCGGCTCCAGATCTGGACCTGCTCGGGCGGGGCGAACCAGAAGTGGACGGTGGGCTGAGCGGCCCGGAGCGTGCGGGGGCGGGTCCTAGTGCACGGTCCAGGTGAACTTGTCCCCGCCCACCCAGCGGACCACGTCCGGGTCGTCCAGGTCGTGGACCGTGATACCGAAGGCCGCCGCGGCCTCCAGTACGTCGGTGACGGCCCTGGCCTCACCGACGACCTGGCCGTCGATCTCCACGATCCGGAACGGAGGCGTGCCCGGCTGTACCCGGAGCACGAGGATCCGCGGAGCGCCGATGTGCGGGCTGTCGATTTCGGTCATGCCTAGAGGGTAGGCCGCAACACGCTGGAGCGAGGACCGGACCGGCCCGGGGTGCGGGCCCCGGGGCGCTGGGGAACCCTGGACGTGCACAGGAGGTCGCGGGAGGAGGTCCGATGGAGCCCGTCGAGGCACTGGAGCGGATCGCGTTCCTCCTGGAGCGGTCCCAGGCGCCCACCTACCGGGTCCGCGCCTTCCGCACCGCCGCCCGGGTGCTCGGCGGGCTGAGCGCCGACGAGCTGCGCGAGCGGGCCGGGTCGCTGGAGTCGATGAAAGGCATCGGCCCCAAGACGGCGCAGGTGGCGCGCGAGGCGCTGGCCGGGCGGACGCCCGGCTACCTGGAGAAGCTGGAGAACGAGCCGAAGACCCCGCGCGCGGAGGGCGGCGAGGCACTGCGTGAGCTGCTGCGCGGCGACTGCCATCTGCACTCCGACTGGTCCGACGGCGGCAGCCCGATCGAGGAGATGGGCCGCACCGCCGCCGCCCTCGGCCACGCGTGGGCGGCGCTGACGGACCACTCGCCGCGGCTGACCGTGGCGCGCGGACTCTCCCCCGAGCGGCTGCGTGAGCAGCTGGACGTGGTGGCCGGGCTGAACGAGACCTGGGCACCGTTCCGGCTGCTGACCGGCATCGAGTGCGACATCCTCGACGACGGTTCGCTGGACCAGGAGCCGGAGCTGCTGGAGCGGCTCGACGTGGTGGTGGTGTCCGTGCACTCCAAGCTGCGGATGGACGCCCGCGCCATGACCCGCCGCATGGTGAAGGCCGTGCGCGACCCGCACGCGGACGTCCTCGGGCACTGCACCGGGCGGCTGCTGAGCGGGCGGGGGCGGCCCGAGTCGGAGTTCGACGCGGACGAGGTGTTCGCCGCCTGCGCGGAGTCCGGCACCGCCGTGGAGATCAACAGCCGGCCCGAGCGCCTCGACCCCCCGCGGCGGCTGCTGCGCCGGGCGGTGGCGGCGGGCGTGCTGTTCTCGGTCGACACGGACGCGCACGCGCCCGGTCAGCTGGACTGGCAGATCAACGGGTGCGCGCGGGCGGAGGAGTGCGGGGTGCCGCCCGAACGAGTGGTCACCACCTGGTCCCTGGACGAGTTGCTGGCCTGGACCCGGGAGGGCCGTACACCGTCCGGCGTGGGCGGCGGATGACGTGGTACCCGCCGGACGGCCGGTGACCGCCGCCGGCCGGAGAGCGAGGGCGCATGGACCGCGCAGCGGTGTTCGACGTCGACGGGACCCTCGTCGACACCAATCATCTGCACGTCGTCTCCTGGTGGGAGGCGTTCCGGCAGGCAGGGCACGAGGTGTCGATGCACGCCCTGCACCGGGCCGTCGGCCTGCCCTCCTCGGACCTCGTGGGGCGGCTGCTGGGCGAGGACCGGGACAGGGACCGGGACGCGGAGCTGAGCGCCGCGCACAAGGCGCTCTACGGGCAGTACTTCGACCGCCTGCCCGCGCTGCCGGACGCCGGGAGGCTGCTGCGCCGCCTGGCCGGCGACGGCTGGACGGTGGTGCTCGCCACCTCGGCCGGCGGCCCGGAGCTGGGTGCGCTGCGGCGGGCGATCGACGCGGACGACGCGATCGCGGCCACCGCGAGCGCCGACGACGTTGCGGAGGGCAAACCGTCGCCGGAGCCGGTCGAGCACGCCCTGGAACTGGCCGGGGTGCCCGCGGAGCGGGCCGTCTTCGTGGGCGACACGGTGTGGGACATGCGCGCCGGCAGCCGCGCCGGGGTGCGCTGCGTAGCGGTGCTCTGCGGCGGTCTGCCCCGCGCCGACCTGGAGGAGGCCGGCGCCGGGGCCGTCTACGCCGATCCGGCCGATCTGCTGGCCTCCCTGGAGCGGAGCCCGCTCGCCTGAGGGAACGGCGTGACTCACCTCACCCCCGGGAGGGCCGGACGGAGGAACACCGGACGGCCCCGTCCCGTTGTAGAGGGCGTGGGTACGGATGGGACAGTGTCCCCGGGCCTCACCTTTTGCCCACAGGGACGATCGTTCGGCTGAAGCCCTGTGGAGCGTTTCGCCGAGAGGCGACCGCCATCCGTACCCCCCTCAGAGCCGCCCCGGCCGTGATTCCCCCGTCGCGGTCGGGGCTTCCTTCTGCCCGCGCCCGGGTCCCGCGTGCCTTTCCGGTGCGCTGGGTACCCGGTGGCCTCGTGCGGCGAACGGCCGAGAGGAGCGCAGGGTGAGCGGCGGAGCGGGCAGCAGGATCGTGGTCACGGGTGCCACCGGCAACGTGGGCACCAGCGTGGTGAGGCTTCTGTCGGAGGATCCGGAGGTGGGGTCCGTCCTGGGGCTGGCCCGGCGGATCCCCGGGTGGTCGCCGGAGCGGACGGAGTGGGCCGCCGTCGACCTGGCCTCGGACCGGGCCGACCTGAGCGCGCACTTCGCGGGCGCCGACGCGGTGGTGCACCTCGCCTGGGCCTTCCAGCCGACGCACGACCCGGCGACGACCTGGCGCACGAACGTCCTCGGCTCCATCCGGGTCTTCGAGGCGGTGGCCGCGGCCGGGGTGCCGGCGCTGGTGTACGCCTCGTCGGTGGGCGCGTACTCCCCGGGGCCGAAGGACCGCGCGGTGGACGAGTCGTGGCCGACGCACGGCTGGCCGGATGCCGCGTACTGCCGGGAGAAGGCCTATCTGGAGCGCACCCTGGACATCTTCGAGCGGGACCACCCGGGGATCAGGGTGGTGCGGATGCGTCCCGCGTTCCTGTTCAAGCGGGAGTCGGCCAGTGAGCAGCGCCGGATCTTCGGCGGCAGGTTCCTGCCGGGCCCGGCGGCCCGGCCCGGTGCGCTTCCCTTCCTGCCGGACGTCCCCGGTCTGCGGGTGCAGGCGCTGCACACCGACGACGCGGCCCACGCCTACCGGCTGGCGGTGCGCTCCGAGGACGCGCGGGGTCCCTACAACCTCGCGGCGGAGCCGGTCGTGGACGCGGAGGTGCTGGCCGAGATGTTCGGTGCGCGCCCGGTGCGGCTGCCCCGGACCGCGGCCCGGTCGGCGATCGCCGCCGCGTGGGGGCTGCGGCTGCTGCCCGCGTCGCCGCACCTGTTCGACGCGGTGCTGCGACTGCCGCTGATGGACTGCACGCGGGCGCGGGTGGAGCTGGGCTGGCGCGCGACGCGTTCGGCCACGGAGGTGCTGGAGGAGTTCCTGGGCGGCCTGCGCGAGGGCGCGGGCGCGGACACGGCACCGATGCGGGGGCGCAAGGTCGGCTGAGCGGCGCGCGCCCGCCCCGTGGGCGCGGCCGGCGTCAGGGGGCGGGCACCTGCCCCGCCCCCTGGCCCGCCTCCGTGCACGCCGTCAGCCGGAGGACTCGTCGGGCACCGGGTGCTCCGGGTGGACGGCGGCGGAGTGCGGCGCGCCCTGGCGGCCGGTTCCGGCCTCGTCCGTGTCGGGGACGTCGTCGGCGGGTTCGTCCGCGTCCCCGCCGGTCTCCTCGCCGGTCCCGGTGTCCTCGTCGCGGTCCGCCGAGTCCGCCGGGTCGCCCTGCAGCTGCTCGCGCTGCTCGCGGGTGGGCGCCGCGGCCTCCCACGGGTCGTCGCCGGTCCCGGCCTGCTGGTCCGGCAGGTCCCGGGGAACGGGGGCGTCGTTCTCGCCCGGAGCCTCCTGGCGGTGGTCGGTCACTGCGCGCTCCTTCCGGTGGTGCTCCTGCACGTCCGACCGCACCGGGTACCCCGCGCCACCTCGCGTAACCTCACTGCGGCGCCCGCTCCTCCAGCGCCGTACGCCAGGCGGGGACCGGGTATTCGGGTGCCGGCTCGGGGCGTCGGCCGCCGCGCGCGAAGAAGTCGGCCAGGGGCAGGATCGCGGCGCCCACGGTGACGGCGTCCGGGCCGAGCCGGCCCAGGTCGACCGTCACCTTCTGGGCCGGGTGGCGCAGCGCGTACGACACGGCGTGGCGGCGGACGGCGGGCAGGAAGCGGGTGCCGAGCTGGAGGCCGGCCCAGCCGCCGATGAGGATGCGCTCGGGCTGGAAGAGGTTGATCAGGTCGGACAGGCCGGCGCCCAGGTACTCGGCGGTCTCCTCCAGGACGGCGAGCGCGACCGGGTCGGCCGCCTCGCCCCCCGGCGGATAGGCGGCGGCGAGCATGGTGGTCAGGGCGGTCTCCTCGTCGGCGCCCCCGGGTACCGATCCGCCCTCCTCCCGCCAGCGGGCCAGCAGCGACTCGGCGCCCGCGTACGCCTCCAGGCAGCCGAGCGCGCCGCAGCGGCAGCGGCGTCCCCTGACCCGGACCGTCAGGTGCCCCCATTCGACCGCCCGGCCCTGCTCGACCTCGGGCGTGACGAGGCTGGCGCCGACGCCGGACCCGAAGAGGACGACGACGGCGTTGCGGGCGCCGCGTCCGGCGCCGAACCACATCTCGGCCTGGCCGAGGGTCTTGGCGCCGTTGTCGATGAAGTAGGGAACGGTGTCGGGCAGCGGGGACCCGGCGCGCAGCAGGGCCTCCAGCGGGACCGCGTCCCAGCCGATGGTCTGGCCGTGCACCACTGCGCCGCGGTCCTGGGTGTGCTCGACGATGCCGGGGACACCGATCCCGGCGCCGAGCAGCCGCTCGGGCGGGAGGCCGGCCGCGGCCAGCACCTCGGCGATGCCGTCGCGGATGTGGCCGACGATGACCTCGACGTCGTAGCCCTGCTGCGTCAGCGGGCGTTCGGCGCGGGCGAGTTCGGTCAGCGTCAGGTCGAACAGTTCGACGCGCACCCGGGTCTCGCCGACGTCCACGCCGATCATGTGGCCGCTGGCGGGGGACACCCGCAGCAGGGTGCGGGGCCTGCCGCCGTCGGAGTCGACACTGCCGGCCCCCTCCACCAGGCCGTCGGCGACCAGGTCGGCGACGACGTTGCTGACGGAGCCGGAGCTGAGTCCGGTCGCCGGGCCCAGTTCGAAGCGGCTGAGCGGTCCGTCGAAGTAGAGCCGCTGGAGTACGGCCGTACGGTTGGCCCTTCTCAGGTCGCGCACCGTGCGCCCGTTCCGCCCCGCCATGTGGCTCCTTCCGTACCGTGCCCGGTGTGCAACATACCTCTGACGTGCGGCAGCACGCGACTTCCCTCTGTCCTTAATTCATGCTATGAAATCCCGCTCGCCGAAATACGGTGGCTCTTCTCCTGTGAGCTATCTACGCTAGGCGAAAACCTAGGGTATCTAGGTTTTCGCCATCCAGGTTTTCCACTCCGGCACCCGAAGGGGAGGCTCCCCGTGAGAGCACTCGTCGAGCAGGACATCCGCACCTCTTTCATCAACTGCTCCAAGGGAGAGGCCAAGCGCCTGCCCCTCCCGCGCGACCTCGGCGAACGCCCCTGGGACGATCTCGACTTCCTCGGCTGGCGGGATCCCGGGGCACCCGACCGCAGCTATCTGGTCGCGGACCTGGACGGACGGCCGACCGGCCTGTCGCTGCGGTTCCAGCAGGCCCGGGCCGGTTACTTCCAGCGCAGCCTGTGCGCGCTGTGTCTGACCACCCATCCCCGGGGCGGCGTGTCGCTGATGACGGCGCGCAAGGCCGGGGCGGCCGGACGCGAGGGCAACTCGGTCGGTCTGTACATGTGCACCGACCTCGCCTGCTCGCTGTACCTGCGGGGGAGGAAGGTGTCGCAGAGCGGCGCCCGATTCGAGGAAAGCCTCACCCTCGAGGAACAGGTCGAGCGGACCCTGGGCAATCTGTCCGCCTTCCTCGCCAAGGTGACCGGCTGACGTACGGCGCGTGGGAACCACCCCCGCCCCCTTTGTCCGGTTACCGTCCTGTCCGGAACACGTTCGAGGCGCCCGGGGAAGGGAACAGCCCGAGGATGCGTGATGTACGGGAGGCCGCGAAGTCGGCTCTGCGGCGGGTGAAGTGGCTCAGGGACCCCGTGGTCGTGCAGGCCCTGCGTTCGGCCGCCGCGGCCTCGATCGCCTATGTCATCGCGGTGCGGCTGAGCCCGGACAAGTCGGCGGCACCGCTCACCGCGCCCCTGACCGCGCTCCTGGTCGTCCAGGTCACGCTGTACGCCACGCTCAAGATGAGCTTCCGCAGGGTGAACGCCGTGGTGGCCGGTGTGCTGATCGCCATCGCCTTCAGCCAGTTGGTCGGGCTGAGCTGGTGGAGCCTGGCCCTGCTGATCGTGGCGGCGCTGGGCGCCGGGCACCTGGTGCGGGCGCACGAGTTCACGGCCGAGGTGGCGATCAGCGCGATGCTGGTGCTCGGTGTGACCTCGCACGGCAGCCTGGCGTGGGCCCGGGTGGTGGAGACCCTGATCGGGGCGATCGTCGGACTGGCCTTCAACCTGGTCTTCGCCCCTCCGGTGTGGGTGGAGCAGGCGGGCGAGTCCATCGAGGAACTGGCCCGGCGGGTGCGCCAGCTGATGCTGCGTATGGGCGAGGAGGCCGCCGACAGTACGCCGTTCCACGAAGCGGCGGCCCGGCTGCACGAGGCCCGCCGGCTCGACCACGACATCGGGGAGGTGGACGAGGACCTGCGGCAGGCCGAGGACAGCCTGCGGTTCAACCCCCGGGTGCGGGAGGGGCTGCTGCACCGGGTGGTGCTGCGCACCGGTCTGGACACCCTGGAGATCTGCACGGTGGTCATGCGGGTCCTCGCGCGCAGCTTCACCGACCTCGCGAAGGAACGTGAACCCGAGCCCCTGTTCGCGCCGGAGACGGGCGCCACCATCCAGCAGTTGCTCTCCGAGATCGCCGACGCCGTGGTGAGCTTCGCGGTGCTGGTCACCACCAGCGCAAGCGAGAACGCCGAGTCCGCGGAGGAACGCCTCTCCAGCGAGCTGCGCCAGGCGGCGGCCACCCGCGACCGGCTGGCCGAACTGCTCCTGGAGGAGGTCAGGCGCGATTCCCGGCAGTGGCAGTTGCGGGGCGCGGTGCTGGCCGAGGTCGACCGGATCATCGACGAGATGGACACCGAGCACCGCTCCCGACGCCTCCTGGAGGAGCTGGACCGGCACACGCGCGAGCTGCGTGAACGCATGCCTCGGCTGACCCGCCTGCGGGACCGGGGACGGGCGGTGCTGCGGAAACGGAACCGCAGCGGGGCCGCGCGGCGTTCCCCTTGAGGAAGAGCGGACGACGATCAGGGGGCGTACGGATGACCCACACCAGCGTGCGGATCGACGGGAACCGGCTGCTGCTGCCGGGCGGGGCCGTGGTGCGGTTCATCCGCACCCTGCGGCTGCCCGAGCAGGGCACCCATCCGCTGCCGCCCGGGCTCGGCGAGTTCCCGGTCCGCCGCGTCGCCGACTACGCGGACACGGTCCCCGAGTCCTGGCGGGCCCGCGGCGGCGTGATGCTGCCGGTGTACCTGCGGGAGGCCATGTGGCTGAGTTTCGCGGGCACGAGGGAGCCCACCGCGCTCCAGGTCGGGGTGGGCAAGGTGTGCGCGGTCTCGGGCAGGCCCTGGAGCGGCCGGCTGTCCCGCGATCCGCAGAACTACGTGGTCCTGCCGCGCCAGCCCTGGCTGGACGGCATCAACTCCGGGACGGGCACGGTCCGGCAGTTCGTGGCGGTGCCGCTCGGCATGGGGGCGACCGTCGAGGGCCAGGTCACCGGGGAGGAGGTGTGGGGCGGAGTCCAGTTGCAGGACTTCCGTCTCAACGACCGGGAACTGGAGCGGTGGCGGGAGGCGGAGCGGCGGCGCGCCGAGTTCGCGCGCCGGGCGGCCCCTCCCGGTGGCGCCTTCGGGGCGGCCATGCCGGCTCCGGCCGCCCCCGGCGCGGCCGCCGCCTACGGGGGCGCGGCCAGGTCCCGGTCCGCGCCCGCGATGGGGCTGGGCGTCGGCGGGTCCATGCGCCAGGAGGTGTACCGGGACGAACGGCCGCTGGAGCACTGGGCCGACAGCCCGGCGGGCCGGGTCTTCGTGCACCTGGTCACGCCGCCGGAGTGGCGTCGGATCACGGGCGAGGAGCCGCCGCCGTCCCCGGTGGACCGGGCCGCGTACACACAGGCGGGCCTGCCCTGGTACGACTACTACGACCAGGACGCCCACGACCTCGCGCCCACCGAGCCGCTGCGGGACGTCCAACCGGTCGGCGAGTGGCTCGGGGACGACCACGAGCCGTGGCAGGCACCGGGGCAGCAGCAGGTGCGCCCGCTGAAGGACGCGCAGGGCAAGCCGGTGGAGGACGGGGACTGGTAAGAGGCGGCAGGCCGGTGGGAGAGCCACGGGGTACGAGGCGAGGAGCAGGTGCGTGAGCGGTGACGGCTGGAGCAGGCGGCGGTTCGTCGGGCTGCTCGCCCGGACGGCCGGCGCGGGGGCGGTGCTGCCCGTGGCGGCGGGGTGCGGCGGCGCGCCCGACCCGTCGTCACCGGCGCCCTCCCCGACGCCCACGGCGCCGGGCGCGAGCGCGGGCGCCTCGGGCAGGCAGGGCGACGCCACCGGCCCGCGCCCGCTGTACGTCGGCACGTACACCTCGGCCGAAGGCGGCGGCAAGGGCGTCGGCCTCGCCGAGTACGACCCCCGCACCGGGCGGATCACCGGGCGTGGCGTCCTCACCGGCGTCGGGGATCCCTCGTATCTCGCGGCGCATCCCGACGGGCGCACCCTGTACGCGGTGAGCGAGCGCGAGGACGGAGCGGTGACCGCCGTCCGGCTGTCCGACCGGACGGTCCTGGGCAGCCGGAGCACCGGTGGCGCCGCGCCCTGCCATCTGTCCGTGCATCCGGGCGGGCGCTGGCTGCTCAGCGCCAACTACGGTTCGGGCAGCGTCGCCGTGCACCCGATCGACGCCTCGGGCGCGCTCGGGGAGCGCACCGACCTGGTGACCCACTCCACTCCCCCGCCCGGCCCCGGACAACAGGGGCCGCACGCGCACCAGGTCGTCACCGCTCCCGACGGTGGCCATGTGCTCGCGGTGGACCTCGGCACGGACACCGTGTACACCTACCGGCTGGACGAGGCGTCGGGCAGGCTCACCGAGGTCGCGCGGGCCCGGACCCGGCCGGGTGCCGGACCCCGCCACCTCACCTTCCACCCCGGCGGCCGCCACGCCTACCTCGCCAACGAGGTCGACGACACGGTCGCGGTCTGCGCGTACGACCCCGGGACGGGCCGCCTGACCGTCGGCGAGGCGCAGTCCACGGGCACGGGGTCCGGCACCAGTCACCCGGCGCAGATCCTGGTGACGGCCGACGGCTCGCACGCCTTTCTCGCCAACCGGGGGCACAACAGCCTCACGCGCTACGCGGTGGAGGCGGACGGCGCCCGGCTGCGGCTGCTCGGCACGGTGCCGGTGGGCGGCGACTTCCCGCGGCAGATCGCCTTCTCCCCGGACGGCGGGCTGCTCTTCGCGGCGAACCAGAGGTCCGGCACCGTCAGCGTCTTCCACGTGTCCGAGGGCGGTGAACTGCGTTCCGCCGGGGAGCCGTTCGCCTCACCCGTCGCCGTCTGTGCGCTGCCGCTGTAGGGCCCGGGGGCAGGAGGCGGCGCTCGCCTGCGACAGCAGCACGTGCACCCGCTCCGTGAGCTGCCCGATGTCGTCGGCCGGCGCGTGGAAGGGCAGGCGTACGTCGCCGTGGGAGCGGGCGCGCTCGATGCGCAGGGTCAGCCCGTGCCGGTCGACGGCGAGCGGCCGCACCCGGACCGCGCCGTGCAGGCTGTCGGCCTCGACGAGCCGGGTCAACCGCTCCACCGCGTCGCCGTGGCAGTCGGCGAGGTGGGTCAGCAGCCGGGCCTCGGCCAGCGCCAGCGGGTCGGGCTCGGCGGCGGCGAACTCGTCGAGGTCGACCACCACCGCACCGGACGGCCGCCGCAGCACCACCCGCGTGGGCCGGAACGCCAAGTGCCCGTCCGCCACGGCGAACCACCCGGCGAGCCAGAGCCGCGCCCTGATCCGGCCCCGCACCGGGACGGGCGCCACGTCGGCGAACTCCAGCACGGCGGACGGCTCTCCGCGCGGTGCGCAGATCGCCGCCCCGAGCAGGGCGCTGTCCTCGGGCACGTGCAGGAACACCTGGCCGTCGTCGCCGACCGTGTGCGCGCCGACGAACTCCTCGCGGCCGCCTTCCGCGGTCACCGCGCAGGACCAGGCGGCGGCGAGTACGGAGCGGGCCTGCTCCGCCGCGGCAGGCGCGGCCGTCCAGGCGTGGCTGTCACCCATCCTCAACCTCCGTCATCAATTCATTAGGTAAGGCTCACCTAACCTATCGGAGTTCGCGGCGTGCGCCAACCAGGACGCGTGATCTTTGCGAGACCTTTTCAGCGCGCCGGACGGCGCACGTCGGCGGCCCGGGGGCGCGTTCCTAAGTGCAACGCGGGCGCTCAGGGGGCGATGGCGCCGAGCAGCGCCCGCGCACACAGGTCGCGCACCTGCTCCCGGGCGGGCTCCGGGTCCCGCAGCCACTCCAGGCAGACCGCGGTGGTGAACGCCAGCCAGCCGCGCACCGCGAGCCGCACGTCGCCGCGCTCCTCGAAGGCCGGGCCGAACTCCGGGTCGGCGGCCAGGGCCGCGAGGATCTGCCGCTCCTGCGCGGCGAGCGCCTGCCGGTAGACCCGGCGCACCGCCTGGTCGCCGGTCGCGTCGGCGCGGTGGAAGGCGCGGTAGCCGTGCGCGTGGGCCCGGACGTACTCCAGGTACGCGTCGAGCCCCGCGGTGAGCTGCTCGCGGACCGGGACCCCGGGCACGGCCGCCGTCATCCGCAGCATGCGCTCGCTCTCGCGCTCGACGACCGCGGCGAAGAAATCCCGTTTGTTCGGGAAGTAGTGGTACAGCAATCCGCGGGAGACCCCGGCGATCTCGGCGACCTGCTCGATCCAGACCTCGTCGTACGGGCTCTCCGAGAACAGCCGCGCCCCCACCGAGAGCAACTGCTCCCGGCGCTCGCCGGTGCTGAGCCGGCGGCGTGTGCGCTCGCCCTGTTTCGCGGCCATGTCCGCACCTTACTTGACGCCGGTTCAACAACGGGACGAGACTGGGAGCCGCTATTGAATCCATGTACAACACGCTTGCCCCAGGTGGGCAACACGCCGCCGCGTCAAGGGAGACCGCGCATGGCCCGGACGACGAACGAGGCGGCCCGGGACGGCCTGCCGAAAGGCTTCCGCAGCGCCGAGCTGGGCTGGCCCGAACTGCACCGCATACCCCGCCCGCCGTACCGCGTCCCCCTGCTGGGGGACGTGATCGGGGCGAGCCGGCGCACGCCGATGCAGGACTCGCTGCGGTACGCGCGGCAGTTGGGGCCGATCTTCCGGCGGCGGGCCTTCGGCAAGGAGTTCGTCTTCGTGTGGGGCGCCACGCTCGCCGCCGACCTGGCGGACGAGTCGCGCTTCGCCAAGCACGTGGGGCTCGGCGTGGCCAACCTGCGGCCGGTGGCCGGGGACGGCCTGTTCACCGCGTACAACCACGAACCCAACTGGCAGCTCGCGCACGACGTGCTGGCGCCCGGCTTCAGCCGCGAGGCCATGGCCGGGTACCACGTGATGATGCTGGACGTGGCCTCACGGCTCACCGACCACTGGGACCGGGCCCGGGCCGCGGGACGGGCGGTGGACGTGCCGGGCGACATGACCAAGCTGACGCTGGAGACCATCGCGCGCACCGGGTTCGGGCACGACTTCGGGTCCTTCGAGCGCTCCCGCCCGCACCCCTTCGTCTCCGCGATGGTGGGCACGCTCACCTACGCGCAGCGCCTCAACACGGTGCCCGCACCGCTCGCCCCCTGGCTGCTGCGCGAGGCGAGCCGCCGCAACGCCGCCGACATCGCCCACCTCAACCGCACCGTGGACGACCTCGTCCGCGAACGCCGGGCCGCGGCGGGCGGCGAGGGCGACCTGCTCGACCGGATGCTGGAGACGGCCCATCCCGTCACCGGTGAGCGGCTGTCACCGGAGAACGTCCGCAGGCAGGTCATCACGTTCCTGGTCGCCGGGCACGAGACCACCTCGGGCGCGCTCTCCTTCGCCCTGCACTACCTCGCCCAGCACCCCGTCGTCGCCGCCCGGGTCCGGGACGAGGTGGACCGCGTCTGGGGCGACACCGAGGCACCCGGCTACGAGCAGGTGGCCAGGCTGCGCTACACGCGCCGGGTGCTGGACGAGTCGCTGCGGCTGTGGCCGACCGCTCCCGCCTTCGCGCGGGAGGCCCGCGAGGACACGGTGCTGGGCGGGGCGCACCCGATGCGGCGCGGGGCCTGGGCACTGGTGCTCACCGGGATGCTGCACCGCGACCCCGACGTGTGGGGCCCGGACGCCGAGAGCTTCGACCCGGACCGCTTCGACGCGAAGGCCGTACGGTCGCGCGCCCCGCACACCTTCAAGCCGTTCGGGACGGGGGCGCGGGCCTGCATCGGACGGCAGTTCGCGCTGCACGAGGCGACGCTGGTGCTGGGTCTGCTGCTGCGCCGCTACGAGCTGCGGCCCGAGCCCGGCTACCGGCTGCGGGTGACCGAGCGGCTGACGCTGATGCCGGAGGGGCTGCGGCTGCGGCTGGAGCGGCGCACCGCGTCCGGCGGTCCCGGCCCGGCGCCGGAGGACGGCGCCCGCACCGCGGACACCGAGGACGCCGGGGACACCGCGTCAGCTGCCCGCTGTCCAGTGCACCGGGCGGGTGACTGAGCCGGGCAGCCGGGTACCGGCGCCGCCCCGGGCCGCGGTGAGCTGCGGCTGGGTGAGGAAGAAGGCTCCCGTCAGGTCCGCGTCCGTCAGGTCGGCGTCGCGCAGGTCCGCACCGATCAGGTCGGCGCCCCGCAGGTCCGCGCCGGTGAGGTCGGCGGCGATGAGGTAGGCGCCGCGCAGATCGGCCCCGGCGAGGTCGGCGCCCCTGAGGCGGGCGCCCATCAGGTCGGCGTTGCGGCGGTTCTTCCTGCGGCCGCGGGTGCCGGACCGCACCAGTTCGCTGGTGCGCAGCAGGAGCGCGTTGACCCGCTGCCGGTGCGCGGCCACGTCGAGGGCCGCGAGTTCCCCGGGGGTCCCCTCGGTGAGCTGCTCGGTGTCGGCCAGGGCGCGGCGCAGGTCGGGGTGGACCCGGGCGGCGGCGGGCAGGGTGAGCGCCTCGGTCAGGTACCAGAGCAGTTCGTGCAGTTGGCGGACGACCGGGAAGACGTCGAAGACGAGGCGGGCGCGCTCCGGCGGGCCGGTGCGCCAGTCCTGTCCGCCGAAGGTGACCTGCGAGACCTGCTGCCCGGCGCCGAAGCAGTCGTAGACCGTGCAGCCGGTGAAGCCGCGGTCCCGCAGCTCGGCGTGGATGCCGCAGCGGTGGTCGGTGCCGAGGTTCGGGCAGGGCTTACCCGCGTCCTTGTCGATGGCGAAGTCCGCCGAGCGGGCGAACGGGAGGGCCACGCAGCACAGACCGAAGCACTGCCCGCAGTCGGCGCGCAGCGCGGTCCGGTCCACCGTGTGTTCTCGCATGTCACCGAGGATACGGGCCCTCGGCACGCCCCCGTGCCGGCGGCTCCCGGCCCCGGTCAGTCCTCCAGCGCGGACAGGTCGAGGCGGGCCAGCCGCTCGGGGTCGGACAGGATGTACAGGCCGGTGATGAGTCCGTCGGCGACGGTGACGTAGGTGACCGACCGCGGACGTCCCTCGGTGACGGCGACGGTGCCCACCGCGCCGTTGACCAGGACGAGGCGTGCCGCCCCCGCGAGGTGGCGGAAGTGGAAGGCGCCGGTGGCGACCGTCCGGGCGCCGGCGACGACCTTGGACGCGGCCGGGCCCCGGCCCAGCGCACCGGCGTCCGCGCGCAGCACCACGTCCGGGTGGAGCACGGACACCAGCGCCTCGAAGTCCCCGGCGCGGCTCGCGGCGAGGAACGCCTCGACCGCCCGGCGCTGCCGGCCCAGGTCCGGGTCGGCGACGGGGGTGGCGTCCCGCACCCGGCGCCGGGCCCGGCTGGCCAGCTGCCGGGTGGCGGCCGGGCTGCGCTCGACGATCCGCGCGATGTCGTCGAAGGGCACGGCGAACATGTCGTGCAGGACGAACGCCAGGCGTTCGGCCGGTTCCAGGGTCTCCAGCACCACGAGCAGGGCGATGCCCACCGAGTCGGTGTGCAGGGCCTCCTGCTCCGGGTCGGCCTGCGGCAGCGCCCGCAACACCGGGTCAGGCACGAAGGTGTCGAAGCCCTCGGTCATCGGCTCCTCGCGGCGCGCGGTCCGGGAGCGCAGCAGGTCCAGGCAGACCCGCCCCGTCACCGTGGTCAGCCAGGCGCCCAGGTTGTCGATGCCGTCGGCGCCGGTGCGGTCGAGGCGCAGCCACGCCTCCTGCACGGCGTCCTCCGCCTCGGCCGCCGAACCGAGCATGCGGTAGGCGACCGCCTTCAGCTGCCCCCGGTGCTCCTCGAACCGCTCGGCGAGACGCCCCTGCCCCGGCTCGGCCCACTCCCCCGCCATGCCGCTACCGCCCGAAGACTTCGAAGGTCACCGCCGGCTTTCCGCCGAACCGCTCTCCCGCGGACCGGGCGAAGCCGGTGAGGAAGCCGCGCACGTACGTCTCGGGGTCCTCCTCGGTCAGCACCTCGATGTACGTCCGGTGTTCGAGCAGCGAGCGCACCGCGCGCTCCAGTCCCGGCGTGGCGTCCACGGCGTGGGTGGGCGAGGCGGAACCGGCGACCGCGACCCAGCGCACACCGTCCCAGGGTTCGAGGCCCTGTTCGGTCAGCTCGGGGAAGATCCACCGGTTGCCCGCGTCGGACGCGGCGTCCAGCGTCGCCCGGCCCACGGCGACGTGGTCCGGGGTGTTCCAGGCGACGCCGCCCCAGGTGTCCCGGTGGTTGAGGGTGATGACGAGCTCGGGCCGGTACCGGCGTATCGCGGCGGCGATGTCGCGGCGCAGCGGAACGCCGTACTCGATGACACCGTCCCGGTGGTCGAGGAACTCCACCTCGCTCACGCCGACGACCGCGGCGCTCGCCCGCTGCTCCCGTTCGCGCAGCGGGGCGCACTCGGCGGGGGCCATGGTGTCGATGCCCGCCTCGCCCCGGGTGGCGAGCACGTAGGCGACCTCCCGGCCCTCGTCGGTCCAGCCGGCGATCGCCGCGGAGCAGCCGTACTCCAGGTCGTCCGGGTGGGCGACGACGGCGAGGGCGCGGCTCCAGTCGCCGGGCATGGGCTCCAGTTGCGTGATCGTCGGCTCCGTCATGTCCGCACACTAACCCGCGCCACCGACATCCCACCCGGATATCCGACCGCGGCTCCGGTCAGGCCTCGTCGCGGGCCAGCGCGAGCAGCCGGTCCAGGACGCGGGGGCCGCCGGCCCGCACGCCGTCGTGCTCGAACTCGTCGGTCACCCAGGTGCGCAGTCCGCGGATCGCGCGGGCGGTGGTCAGGGCGTGGGCGGTGTCGACGTACATGTCGTCGTGGTAGACGGCCGCGGCGGCCGGTACCTCGTTGGCGGCGAGGCGGGAGGGGTCGTACAGGGGCGTCCAGTCGGTGCGGGCGGCGAGCAGGCCGGCGGTCTCGCGCAGCGGGCGCAGCGCCGGGTCGCAGTCGAACATCCAGGGGTGGACCGACTCGCCGGTGAACATCAGCGGTTCGTCGCCGGCGAGTGCCTTGGCGGCGTCGAAGCGGGGGAACTCGGCGCGGACCCGCTCGGCCGACCAGTCGGTGGGGCGGGCGTCCTGGCCGTAGATGGCCTCGTGGACGAGGGCGTACAGCGGGTGGCCGGCGTACGACAGCAGGCCCTGCACCTGTTCCTGGAAGTCGTCGGAGAGTTCGTGTCCGCCCGGGGTGCGGACGAACGCGTCCTCCAGGAGGAAGTGCAGGCGGTGGCTGCCCTCGCTGCCGCCGAGGAGGATGCCGAGGGACTGGAAGGCCTCGACGGTCAGCCGGTAGCCGCCCGGCAGGACCACGTCATGGGTGAGCAGGTGGTCGGCGATGCGGCGGGCTCGTTCGACGTCCTGCGGGTAGCGGGCGTAGTGCGCGGCGACCTTGCGTTCGATACGGGGGTAGGCGGCCCGGTAGATCTCGTCGGCGTGGGCGTCCAGGGAGGGCAGGCCGCCGGTGATCAGGGCGGTGCTCAGGCCCTCGGGGGCCAGGGACAGGTAGGCGACGGTGCAGAAGCCGCCGAAGCTCTGGCCGAGGACGGTCCAGGGGGCGCCGCCGGTGACCTGGGGGCGGATGGCCTCGCAGTCGCGGACGATGGCGTCGGCGCGGAAGTGGGTGAGGTAGTCGGCCTGCTCGGCCGGGCCGCCGCGCAGCGGGAGGGTCTGGCGGTTGGCGGGCGTGGAGGCGCCGGTGCCGCGCTGGTCGAGGAGCAGGACGCGAAACTCCTTGAGGGCTCGGCCGAGCCAGGCGGGACGGCCGATGAAACGGTTCGCCCCGAAGCCGGGACCACCCTGGAGGTAGACCAGCCACGGCAGGTCCTGGTGCGCCTTGTCGCTCGCGACGGCCTCGCGCGCGTACAGCTCGATCGTCTCCCCGGAGGGGTCGCGGTGGTCGAGGGGCACGGTGAAACGGCGGTCGGTGAGGACGACACCTGGCTGGCGGTAGCTGACGCTCAACGGGGCTCCCGGGACGGACGGATGTGACGGTCGGATTTCTCGGCCGTGTCCCAGTTCAGCACACGGTCTTGCGGCGGCGGACCCCCGGGATCATGAAATCGTTCCGGGCGGCCGGTCAGCGGGCGGCGAGGCTGGAGCGCCGCACCACCAGTTCGGGCTGGAGCACCACCCTGCGGTGCGGGTGGGTCCGGTCGGTGCCGTCCAGCTCCGTCTCCTCCAGGAGCAGCTCGGCCGCCATCGCGCCCATGGTGACGGCGGGCTGGCGCACGGAAGTGAGCGGGACGGCCGCCGCGGCGGCGAACTCGATGTCGTCGTAGCCGACGATCGCGAGGTCGTCGGGGACGCTCACCCCGGCCGCGTACAGGGCCTGGAGGACGCCCAGGGCGAGCAGGTCGTTGGCGCAGAAGACGGCGGTCGGCCGGTCGGCGAGCCCGAGCAGGCGGGCGCCGGCGTCGCGCCCCGCGGAGACGTCGAGGCGTTCGGTGGGCAGTTCGCGCAGCGCGTCGGGGCCGAGGCCGGCCTCGGCGAGCGCGGCGAGTGCGCCGGTACGGCGGTCGCGCACCTGGTTGAGTCCCGGCGGGCCGCTGACGTAGGCGATGGAGCGGTGTCCGGCGTCCACCAGGTGGCGCACGGCCAGCGCGCCGCCGGCGACGTCGTCGACGGAGACCGAGCACTCGGTGGTGCCCTCGGCGACCCGGTCGACGAGCACGAAGGGGATGTTGTGGCGCCGGAAGCCCTCGATGTTGCGGCCGGTGGCGTCGGCGGGGGTGAGCAGGACGCCCCGGACCCGCTGCTCGGCGAAGAGCGAGAGGTACTCGGCCTCCTCGCCGGGGCTCTGGGCACTGTTGCAGACCATCACGCCGAGCCCGGCGTCCCGCGCGGCCCGCTCGGCGCCGCGCGCGACGTCGACGAAGAAGGGGTTGCCCATGTCGAGGACGAGCAGCCCCATGATCCGGCTGCGGCCCGCGCGCAGCTGGCGCGCGGACTCGCTGCGGACGTAGCCGAGCCGGTCGATCGCGGACAGCACCCGCGCGCGGGTCTCGGTCGCGACGGTGTCGGGCCGGTTGATGACGTTGGAGACCGTGCCCACGGAAACTCCGGCGGCGCGGGCGACGTCCTTGATACCCACGGAATGGGCCATCGGGCAGGGACCTCCGAGGTCGGGCCGGGTACGGGTGGGCGGCCGCAGGGCCTTCACACTACCTGCGCCGCCCCGGGAAGATTCTCGTCAGGCGAGGTGGAACACCTCGGTCAGGGGCTTCATCGCCTCGTCGGGACGCGTCCCGTCCAGGGACTCGAAGAGCGGCCCCATCTCCGCCTGCCACCGGGCGTTCACCTCGGTGGCCTCCATCCCGGCCCGGGCGGCGGCGAAGTCCTCGGTCTCCAGGTAGCCGACGAGCAGGCCGTCGTCGCGCAGGAAGAGCGAGTAGTTGTGCCAGCCGGTGGCGGAGAGCGCCTCGCACATCTCCGGCCACACGGCTGCGTGGCGTTCGCGGTACTCCGCGATGCGGTCCCGGCGGACCTTGAGCAGGAAACAGACGCGTCGCATGAAGTACCGCTCCCGTACGCGAGGTGGAGGCTAGAAGTTGAACTGGTCGACGTTCTCGGCGGTGAAGACGGTGGGCTTGCCGAGGTTGATCACGCCGTCCTTGCCGATGGTGTACTCGCCCATGGCGCCGGCCTTGAAGGTCTCGCCCTCCTTGCCGGTGATCTGCCCGGAGGACAGGGCGACGGCGGTGTGCGCGGCCAGTTCACCGAGCTTGGCCGGGTCCCACAGCTCGAACGCCTCGACGGTGCCGTTCTTGACGTACTTGCGCATGTCGTTGGGCGTGCCGAGTCCGGTCAGCCTGACCTTGCCCTTGTACTTGGAGCCGGACAGGTACTGTGCGGCGGCCTTGATGCCGACGGTGGTTGGGGAGATGATCCCCTTCAGGTCGGGGTGCTCCTGGAGCAGGCCCTGGGTCTGCTGGAAGGACTTCTGCGCGTCGTCGTCACCGTAGGCGACCTTGACCAGCTTGATGTCCTTGTACTTCGGGTCCTTCAGCTCGTCCTTCATGATGTCGATCCAGGCGTTCTGGTTCGTCGCGGTCTGCGCGGCGGAGAGGATCGCGATCTCGCCCTTGTTGCCGATCTGCTCGGCGAGCAGCTGCACCTGGGTGCGGCCGAGGTCGTCGGCGGACGCCTGGGAGATGAAGGCGTTGCGGCACTCGGGGTTGGTGTCCGAGTCGTAGGTGACGACCTTGATGTCGTTCTTCATGGCCTGCTTGAGCGCGGTGCACAGGGCGCCCGGGTCCTGCGCGGAGACGGCCATGGCGTCGACCTGCTGCTGGGTGAGCGTGTTGACGTAGGAGACCTGCCCTGCGGTGTCGGTGCCGCTGGAGGTGCCGACCTCCTTGTAGCTGGAGCCGAGTTCCTTCAGCGCCTTCTCGCCGCCCTTGTCGGCGACGGTGAAGTAGGGGTTGTTGACCTGCTTGGGCAGGAAGCCGACGGTCAGCCCCTTCTTCGTCTCGGCGTTCGGATCGGCGTTCCCGGCGGTGGCGGCCTTGCCGCCCTCGTCCTTGACGTCCTCCTTGGTGGTGCCACCGCAGGCGGTGGCGGCGAGGCTGAGAGAGGTGACAGCGGCGAGAACTACGCAGCTACGGCGGAGGGAGCACTTGCGCATGGTGGGTTTCCTTCTGACGGAGGGTGAGCGGAGCGCGCCCCCTCAGGGGCGCGGGACTGTTTCGATATGCGGCTCCGCCGCGTGGCCGCGACCAGCCACATGCGGCCCGCAGCCGTCGTACATCGCTAGGAGGTCAACCTCTGCGCCCTCGCGACCGAGACCTGCCGAGCGACCCGAGGTCCCAGCACGGACAACACGAGCAGCACACCGGTCACGACGATCTGCGACTGCGCCGAGACATCTTGAAGACTCATCACGTTCTGCAACGCCCCGAGCAGGAACACCCCGGCGATCGCGCCGCCCAGCGTGCCCTTCCCTCCGTCGAAGTCGATGCCGCCCAGCAACACGGCGGCGACGACGGACAGTTCGAGCCCCATGGCGTTGTCGTACCGCGCGCTCGCGTAGTGCAGCGCCCAGAAGATCCCGGTCAGCGCGGACATCAGCCCGGTCAGCGTGAAGAGGATCAGCTTCTGCCGCCGGACCCTGATCCCGGCGAACCGCGCGGCCTCCTCGCCGGCGCCGACCGCGAACAGCGCCCGGCCGAACGGCATGGCGTGCAGGGCGACCACGGCGATGGCCAGCAGCACGAGGAACGGCAGGAAGGCGTACGGGATGAACGTGTCGCCGATCCGGCCGGCCGCGAAGTCCAGGTACTGCGAGGGGAAGTCGGTGACCGCGTCGGAGCCGAGCACGATCTGCGCGATGCCCCGGTAGGCCGCCAGGGTGCCGATCGTCACGGCGAGGGAGGGCAGGCCGAGCCGGGTGACGAGCAGCCCGTTGACCAGGCCGCAGACGACGCCGAGCAGCAGGCAGATCGGGATGATCGCCTCGATGGTCATGCCCTGGTTCCACAGGGCACCCATCACCGCGCCGGACAGACCGGCGGTCGAGGCGACCGACAGGTCGATCTCGCCGGAGACGACCAGCAGGGTCATCGGCAGGGCGATGAGCGCGATCGGCAGGGTGTTGCCGATCAGGAAGGACAGGTTGAGGGCGTTGCCGAAGCCGTCGACGAAGCCGAAGGAGAACAGCAGCACCACGATGAACAGGGCACCCACTACGGTGTCCCAGCGGATCGCTCGCGCGACGGAGCCGTCAGCCATGGCGTGCGTTCCTCTTCTTCAGGGCGTTGGCCACACGCAGCGCGACGATCCGGTCGACGGCGATGGCGAGGATGAGCAGGATGCCGTTGATGGCCAGCACCCACACGGAGCTGACCCCGAGCGCGGGCAGTACGCTGTTGATCGAGGTCAGCAGCAGCGCGCCGAGGGCCGCGCCGTAGACGCTGCCGGAGCCGCCGGTGAAGACGACGCCGCCGACCACCACCGCGCTGACGACGGTCAGTTCGTACCCGTTGCCGGTGCCGGAGTCGACGTTGCCGAAGCGCGCCAGGTACAGGGCGCCGGCGAGTCCGGCGAGGGCACCGCAGAAGGTGTACGCGGCGAGGATCCGCCTGCGCACGGGGATGCCGGCCAGCCGGGCGGCCTCCGGGTTGGAGCCGAGCGCGTACAGCTCGCGTCCGCCGCCGAAGTGCTTGAGGTAGTACGCCGTGGCGACCAGCACGGCGAGCGCGATCAGCGCCAGCCACGGCACGGCCCAGATGCCGCCGGAGCCGAAGTCGACGAAGCCGCCGGGCAGGTCGGCCGCGGTGATCTGGCGGGAGCCGACCCAGATGGAGTCGATGCCGCGGATGATGTAGAGGGTGCCGAGGGTGACGACCAGCGCGGGGACCTGGCCGAGGCTGACGAGCAGGCCGTTGAGGAGGCCGAAGCCGACGCCCATCAGCACCGCGAGGACCACGGCGACGAACGGGTTGCCGCCGCCCTGGAGGTACGTACCGGCGGCGAAGGCGCTGATGCCGAGGGTGGAGCCGACCGACAGGTCGACGTTGCGGGTGATGACGACCAGCGACTGGCCGGTGGCGACCAGTACCAGGATGGTCGCGTTGAGCAGCAGGTCCTTGATGCCCTGTTCGGACAGGAACGCGCTGTTGCCGGCCTGGGTGACGCCGATCATCACCAGGAAGACCAGCAGGATGGCCAGTTCGCGCATCTTGAAGATGCGGTCGACCAGCCGGGTGGCGCCGGCCTTGGGGATGTCGGCCACCGGGCTCCGGTCGGGTGCGGTCACCGTCATGCGGCGGCCCTCCCCGTGGCTGCGGCCATCACGGTCTCCTCGGTGGCGTCGGTGCGGGGTATCTCGGCGGTCAGCCGCCCCTCGTGCATCACGAGGACGCGGTCGGCCATGCCGAGGACCTCCGGCAGGTCGGAGGAGATCATCAGTACGGCCACGCCGTCGGCGGCCAGTTCGCTCAGCAGCCGGTGCACCTCGGCCTTGGTGCCGACGTCGATGCCCCGGGTCGGCTCGTCGACGATCAGCACCTTGGGTCCGGTGGCCAGCCACTTGGCCAGGACGACCTTCTGCTGGTTTCCGCCGGACAGGGTCGAGACGGTGTCGGCGATGCGGGCGTACTTGACCTGGAGCCTGACGGCCCAGTCGAGGGAGCGGCTGCGTTCGGCGCCCCGGTCCATGAACCCGGCCCGCGCCGTCCTGCGGAGCCCGGTGAGGCCGATGTTGCGCTCGATGGACATGCCCATCACCAGGCCCTGGGCGCGCCGGTCCTCCGGGACGAGGGCGAGGCCGGCGGCCATCGCGGTGGACGGGGCGCCGTTGACCAGCGGCCTGCCGTCGACCTCCACCGTCCCGGCGTCCCAGCGGTCGACGCCGAAGACGGCGCGGGCGACCTCGGTGCGCCCGGCGCCCACCAGTCCGGCGAGGGCGACGATCTCACCGCGGCGCACCTCGAAGGAGACGTCGGTGAACACGCCCTCGCGGGTCAGTCGGCGCACGCTCAGGGCGATTTCGCCGGCCCGGACCTCCTGCTTCGGGTACAGCTCGTCGAGGTCGCGGCCGACCATGCGGCGTACCAGGTCGTCCTCGGTCATGCCGTCCAGCGGCTCGCTGGAGATGCGGGCGCCGTCCCGCAGCGTGGTGACGCGGGCGCAGATGCGGAAGATCTCCTCCAGGCGGTGGGAGATGAACAGCACGGCGGCGCCCTGCTCGCGCAGACTGCGTACGACGCCGAAGAGCCGGGCGACCTCGCTGCCGGTGAGAGCGGCGGTCGGCTCGTCCATGATCAGGACGCGGGCGTCGAACGAGAGGGCCTTGGCGATCTCCACGATCTGCTGGTCCGCGATGGACAGGCCGCGCGCGGGGCGGTCGGGGTCCAGCTCGACGCCGAGGCGCCGCATCAGGTTCGCGGTGGCGTCGTGGGTCGCCCGGTGGTCGATGCGGCCGAGCGCGCGCCGGGGCCGGCGGCCCATGAAGATGTTCTCGGCGATCGACAGGTCGGGGAAGAGGGTGGGCTCCTGGTAGATCACGGCGATGCCGGCGTCGCGGGCGTCGCCGGGACCGTGGAAGACGACCGGCGCACCGTCGAGCAGCACCTGGCCGGCGTCCGGCCGGTGCACTCCGGCGAGCGTCTTGATGAGGGTCGACTTTCCGGCACCGTTCTCACCGGCGAGGGCGTGCACCTCGCCGGGGAACAGTTCCAGGGAGACGTCCCGCAGCGCGCGGACCGCGCCGAAGGACTTGGAGACGTCCCTGAGCGCCAGAACCGGGGCCGTACCCGTGTCGGACGGGTGGGTCATTGGGGGCTCCTCGACGACGCCGGCGGGACGGCCCTCACGGCGTCGTGAAAGGTTTCAACTCGGTTGCCGGGGACGTTAGGCAGCGAGGCCATGTCACGTCAATGGTTCCGGATCGAAAAACTTGCGATAGCCGAAGGTCACGACCGAGTCACGGACAGCGGGGTCGGCCGGAAGGCTTGACACCCCTTCGGGCGGCTCATAGCTTCGCGTTCTGAATCGTTTCACAGTTGGTCGTGCGCACAGCCGGCCACGACCCGACGTCACAGGAGCCCCGAAGTGACCGAACCAGCCGCGGTGAAGGCAGCGCTCAAGACCCAGGCCGTCGAGACGCCGTCGTGGGCGTACGGGAACTCGGGCACCCGGTTCAAGGTGTTCGCCCAGGCAGGTGTCCCGCGCGACCCGTTCGAGAAACTGGACGACGCGGCCAAGGTGCACGAGTTCACCGGCGTCGCCCCGACCGTGGCCCTGCACATCCCGTGGGACCGGGTCGAGAACTACGCCGCGCTGGCCGAGCACGCCGAGGACCGAGGGGTACGGGTCGGCGCCATCAACTCGAACACCTTCCAGGACGACGACTACAAGCTGGGCAGCATCTGCCACCCCGACGCGGCGGTGCGCAGGAAGGCCGTCGACCACCTGCTGGAGTGCGTCGACATCATGGACGCCAGCGGTTCCCGGGACCTGAAGCTGTGGTTCGCCGACGGCACGAACTATCCGGGGCAGGACGACATCCGGTCCCGGCAGGACCGGCTCGCCGAGGGACTGGCCGAGGTGTACGAGCGGCTCGGCGAGGGGCAGCGGATGCTGCTGGAGTACAAGCTCTTCGAGCCGGCGTTCTACACGACGGACGTGCCGGACTGGGGCACGGCGTACGCGCACTGCCTGAAGCTGGGCGAGAAGGCACAGGTCGTGGTCGACACGGGGCACCACGCGCCGGGCACGAACATCGAGTTCATCGTGGCGACGCTGCTGCGGGAGGGGAAGCTCGGCGGGTTCGACTTCAACTCGCGCTTCTACGCGGACGACGACCTGATGGTCGGCGCGGCCGATCCGTTCCAGCTGTTCCGGATCATGTACGAGGTGGTGCGCGGGGGCGGGTTCTCGTCGGACGTGGCGTTCATGCTCGACCAGTGCCACAACATCGAGGCGAAGATCCCGGCGATCATCCGGTCGGTGATGAACGTGCAGGAGGCCACGGCGAAGGCGCTGCTGGTCGACGGGGCGGCGCTGGCTGCTGCGCAGGCCGACGGGGATGTGCTGGAGGCCAATGCCGTGCTGATGGACGCGTACAACACGGACGTGCGTCCGCTGCTTCGTGAGGTGCGGGGGGAGATGGGGTTGGACCCCGAGCCCCTCCATGCCTACCGGGCGTCCGGGTGGGGCGAGAAGGTCGTCGCCGAGCGGGTGGGTGGGCAGCAGGCGGGGTGGGGGGCGTAGGCGTCTCCCGGGCTCGTGTTGTTCGCGGGCTGCGGGTTGTCCGTGGTTGATCGCGCAGTTCCCCGCGCCCCTTACGGGGCGCTTCTCCCTCCCTCTCTCGTAAGGACTGGAAGACATGGCTGTCCACCCCGAAGCCGCCGCGCTCCTCGCTCGTTCGCATCGGCTCGGTGCCGATGCGCGAAACACCAACTACGCCGGTGGCAACGCCTCCGCGAAGGGTGTCGAGACCGATCCCGTCACCGGAGGTGACGTCGAGCTGATGTGGGTCAAGGGGTCCGGTGGGGATCTCGGGACGCTCACCGAGGGCGGGCTCGCGGTGTTGCGGCTGGACCGGATGCGGGCGCTCAAGGACGTCTACCCGGGCGTCGGGCGGGAGGACGAGATGGTCGCCGCCTTCGACTACTGCCTGCACGGCAAGGGCGGCGCGGCGCCCTCCATCGACACGGCGATGCACGGGCTCGTCGAGGCCGCGCACGTGGACCACCTCCACCCCGACTCCGGGATCGCGCTGGCCTGCGCGGCCGACGGCGAGAAGCTGACCGCCGAGTGCTTCGGCGACACCGTGGTGTGGGTGCCGTGGCGGCGGCCCGGATTCCAGCTGGGGCTGGACATCGCGGCGGTCAAGGAGGCGAATCCGGGAGCGATCGGGTGCGTGCTCGGCGGGCACGGCATCACCGCCTGGGGCGACACCTCCGAGGAGTGCGAGCGCAATTCGCTGCACATCATCCGCACCGCGGAGCGGTTCCTCGAGGAGCGCGGGAAGGCCGAGCCGTTCGGGCCGGTGATCGAGGGCTACGAGGCGTTGGCCGAGGGCGACCGGCGGGAGCGGGCGGCGGCGCTGGCGCCGTACGTGCGTGCTCTCGCCTCCCGGGACCGGCCGCAGGTCGGCCACTTCACCGACGCGGACGTGGTGCTCGACTTCCTCGCGCGTGCCGGACACCCGCGGCTCGCCGCCCTCGGCACCTCCTGCCCCGACCACTTCCTGCGCACCAAGGTCCGCCCGCTGGTCCTGGACCTGCCCCCGAGCACCCCGCTGGACGAGACGGTGGCGCGGCTGAAGGAGCTGCACGCCGCCTACCGCGAGGAGTACGCCGCCTACTACCACCGGCACGCCGAACCCGGCTCGCCCGCGATGCGCGGCGCCGACCCGGCGATCGTGCTGGTGCCGGGCGTCGGCATGTTCAGCTTCGGCAAGGACAAGCAGACCGCCCGGGTGGCCGGCGAGTTCTACGTCAACGCGATCAACGTGATGCGCGGCGCGGAGTCCGTGTCGGCGTACGCGCCGATCGAGGAGTCGGAGAAGTTCCGCATCGAGTACTGGGCGCTGGAGGAGGCCAAACTCCGGCGGATGCCGAGGCCCAAGCCGCTGGCGACGCGGGTCGCGCTGGTCACCGGCGCGGGCAGCGGGATCGGGAAGGCGATCGCGCGACGGCTGGCCGACGAGGGCGCCTGCGTGGTGGTGGCCGACCTGAACGCGACGAACGCGGCGGAGGTGGCCGAGGAGCTGGGCGGGGCGGACCGGGCCGTCGCGGTGACCGTCGACGTCACCTCCGAGGAGCAGATCGCCGACGCCTTCAGGGCGGCGGTGCTCGCCTTCGGCGGCGTGGACCTGGTGGTCAACAACGCGGGGATCTCCATCTCCAAGCCGCTGCTGGAGACCTCGGCGAAGGACTGGGACCTCCAGCACGACATCATGGCCCGCGGCTCCTTCCTGGTCTCGCGCGAGGCGGCACGGGTGATGACCGCGCAGGAACTCGGCGGCGACATCGTCTACATCGCCTCGAAGAACGCGGTCTTCGCCGGGCCGAACAACATCGCCTACTCCGCGACCAAGGCCGACCAGGCCCACCAGGTGCGGCTGCTCGCCGCCGAGCTGGGCGAGCACGGCATCCGGGTCAACGGCGTCAACCCGGACGGTGTGGTGCGCGGTTCGGGGATCTTCGCGGGCGGGTGGGGCGCCCAGCGGGCGGCCGTGTACGGGGTGCCGGAGGAGAAGCTGGGCGAGTTCTACGCGCAGCGGACACTGCTCAAGCGCGAGGTGCTGCCCGAGCACGTCGCGAACGCCGTGTTCGCGCTGACCGGCGGCGACCTGACCCACACCACCGGCCTGCACGTCCCGGTGGACGCCGGCGTGGCCGCCGCGTTCCTGCGATGAGCGGTGCGAGGGACGCCGGCACGAAGGCGTACGCCGCGGTCGACCTCGGCGCGTCCAGCGGGCGCGTCATGGTCGGCCGCGTCGGCCCCGACCGGCTGGAGCTGACCGAGGCGCACCGCATCCCCAACCGTCCGGTCCGCACGCCCGAAGGGCTGCACTGGGACATCCTGGGGCTGTACGCGGGCG
Organism: Streptomyces sp. NPDC048171; assembly: GCF_043202655.1. Classification (NCBI taxonomy): domain Bacteria; kingdom Bacillati; phylum Actinomycetota; class Actinomycetes; order Kitasatosporales; family Streptomycetaceae; genus Streptomyces; species Streptomyces sp. NPDC048171. Next base: position 235,231 of record NZ_JBIDAU010000013.1, on the reverse strand, counting down.
TGCTGGACGGCCTGCGCGCGGCGGGGCCGGTGGACTCGGTGGGCGTCGACAGCTGGGCCGTCGACCACGGCCTGCTCGACGCGGACGGAGCGCTCCTCGGCAACCCGGTGCACTACCGCGACCCCCGCACCGAGGGCGTCGCGGAGCGGGTGTGGGAGACGCTGCCCGCCCCGGAGCTGTACGCGGCGACCGGGTTGCAGTACGCCCCCTTCAACACCCTGTACCAGCTCGTCGCCGCCCGCGGCACGGCCCGGTTCGCGGCCGCCCGGCGGCTGTTGCTGGTGCCGGACCTGCTGACGTACTGGCTGACCGGGGAGCAGGGCACGGAGCTGACCAACGCCTCCACCACCCAGTTGATCGACCCCCGCACCCGGGACTGGTCGCGGGAGGTGGCGGACCGGGCGGGCATCGACCTCGGCCTGTTCGCGCCGCTGCGGCGGCCGGGGGACGCGGCGGGCCTGCTGCGGCCCGAGGTGCTGGAGGAGACGGGGCTCACCGGGCCGGTGCCGGTGACGGCGGTCGGCTCGCACGACACCGCGTCCGCGGTGGCCGCCGTACCGGCCGCGGACGAGCGGTTCGCCTACATCTGCACCGGCACCTGGTCGCTGGCGGGTCTGGAGCTCACCGCTCCGGTGCTGACCGAGGAGAGCCGCGCCGCCAACTTCACCAATGAGCTGGGGCTGGACGGCACGGTCCGCTACCTGCGCAACATCATGGGGCTGTGGCTGCTCCAGGAGTGCGTACGGGCGTGGGGCGGGCCCGATCTGGGCGGACTGCTGCGCGCGGCGGCACGGGTGCCCGCGCTGCGGTCGGTGGTGGACGCGGGTGACCCCGCGTTCCTGGCGCCGGGGAGGATGCCGGAGCGGATCGCCGAGGCGTGCCGCGCCTCCGGGCAGCCGGTGCCCACGTCGCCCCCCGAGGTGACCCGCTGCATCCTCGACTCGCTGGCGCTGGCCCATCGCAGGGCCGTCGAGGACGCCCAGCGGCTCGCCGGGCACCCGGTGGACGTCGTGCACGTCGTCGGCGGGGGCACCCGCAACGCGCTGCTGTGCCAGCTGACGGCCGACGCCTGCGGGCTGCCCGTGGTGGCGGGGCCGACGGAGGCCGCCGCGCTCGGCAACGTCCTCGTGCAGGCGCGCGCCCACGGCCTGGTGGACGATCTCGCCGGAACACGGCGGCTGCTGGCGCGCACACAGGCGCTGACCCGGTACGAGCCGCGCGGTGGCACGGCACGCTGGCGGGCGGCCGAGGCCCGACTCGCCGACCGGTGAACCGGGGCTCCCCCGGCACCGCCGTACGGACTACCCTGCACTCATCATTCATCCGATGATCGAACATGAGGAGTCGCGATGCGTGTCGCCCTGTTCCTGACCTGCGTCAACGACACGCTCTATCCGGACACCGGCCGGGCCGTGCTGAGGCTGCTCACCAGACTGGGCGTCGACGTCGACTTCCCGATGGCGCAGACCTGTTGCGGACAGGCGCACTACAACACCGGTTACCGGCACGAGGCCGAGCCGCTGGCCCGGCGCTTCGCCGACGTCTTCGCCGAGTACGACGCGGTCGTGACGCCGTCGGGTTCGTGCGGCGCGATGGTGCGGGAGCTGTATCCGCGCATGGGTGAGCGGGCGCGGGCGGAGGGGCGCGGGGACACGCTCGCGGCGACGCTGGCACCGGTGGTGCCGAAGACGTACGAGCTGACGGAGTTCCTCGTGGATGTGCTCGGGGTGACGGACGTCGGGGCGTACTACCCGCACACGGTGACCTACCACCCGACCTGCCACGGGCTGCGGAGCCTGGGCCTGGGCGATCGGCCCCGGCGGCTCCTTGAGGCGGTGAAGGGCCTGGAACTGGTGGAGTTGCCGGGGGCCGAGGAGTGCTGCGGCTTCGGCGGCACCTTCGCCGTGAAGAACTCCGACGTGTCGGCGGCGATGGGCGCGGACAAGGTGCGCAACGCCGAGTCGACGGGCGCCGAGGTCCTGTGCGCCGCGGACAACTCCTGTCTGATGCACATCGGCGGGACCATGACGCGGCTGCGCACGGGCATGCGCCCGGTGCACATCGCGGAGATCCTGGCGAACACGGAGGAGGAGGCGGCCGTATGAGCGGGACGTATCTGGGGATGCCGGCGTTTCCCGAGGCGGCGCGGGAGGCCGTGGCCGACACCACGCTGCGCGGCAATCTGCGCCACGCCACGCACACCATCCGGGACAAGCGGGCCCGCGCGGTCGCGGAACTGGACGACTGGGCGGAGCTGCGCGAGGCCGGGAAGCGCGTCAAGGACCACACCCTGCGCCATCTCGACCGGTACCTGGTGCAGCTGGAGGAGGCGGTCACGGCCGCGGGCGGGACGGTGCACTGGGCCGCCGACGCGGACGAGGCCAACGAGATCGTCGCCCGGCTGGTCGAGGAGACCGGTGAGAGCGAGGTCGTCAAGGTCAAGTCGATGGCGACGCAGGAGATCGGCCTCAACGAGGCGCTGGAGGCCCGGGGCATCCACGCCTACGAGACCGATCTGGCCGAGCTGATCGTGCAGTTGGGCAAGGACCGGCCCTCGCACATCCTGGTGCCGGCCATCCACCGCAACCGGGGCGAGATCCGGGACATCTTCCGCTCCGAGATGAGCGAGTGGGGCCGCCCGGCGCCCGAGGGCCTGACCGACACACCGGCCGAACTCGCGGAGGCGGCACGGCTGCACCTGCGGGAGAAGTTCCTGCGCGCCAAGGTCGGCATCTCCGGCGCCAACTTCATGGTCGCCGAGACCGGCACGCTCGTGGTCGTGGAGTCCGAGGGCAACGGACGGATGTGCCTGACCCTGCCGGAGACGCTGATCTCGGTCGTCGGCATCGAGAAGATCGTGCCTACCTGGCGAGACCTGGAGGTCTTCCTCCAGACCCTCCCCCGTTCCTCGACCGCAGAGCGCATGAACCCGTACACCTCCATGTGGACGGGCGCCGGCGACGGCCGGGCCGGGGAAGGGGACGGCCCGCGCACCTTCCACCTGGTCCTGCTGGACAACGGCCGCACCGACACCCTCGCCGACGAGGTCGGCCGCCAGGCGCTGCGCTGCATCCGCTGCTCGGCCTGCCTGAACGTGTGCCCGGTGTACGAGCGGGCCGGCGGCCACGCCTACGGCTCGGTCTATCCGGGCCCGATCGGCGCCATCCTCAGCCCTCAACTGCGGGGCACGGGAAGCGAGATCGACGCCTCCCTGCCGTACGCGTCCTCGCTGTGCGGTGCCTGCTACGAGGTGTGCCCGGTCGCCATCGACATCCCCGAGGTGCTGGTGCATCTGCGGGAGCGGGTGGTGCAGGGCGGGCCCGCGGTGCGCGAGGGCAACCGGGTGGTGCTGAAACCGGCGAAGGGCCACGCCGCCGAACGGGCGGCGATGCGGGCGGCGCGGTGGGCCTTCACCCGTCCGGGGGCGCTGCGGACCGGGCAGCGGCTGGCGTCGCGCAGCCGCCGTCTGCATCCGCGCACCCTGCCGGGCCCCGGACGGGCGTGGAGCGGCAGCCGGGATCTGCCGCCGGTGCCCCCGGAGCCGTTCCGGGACTGGTGGCAGCGCACGCACGGCGGAAGGGACGAGGCGAAGTGAGCAGCAGGGAACGCATCCTGGGCCGGGTGCGGCGCGCCCTCGCCAACGCGCCGGCCGACGAGGTGCCCGTCGCACGGGACTACCTGCGCGAGCACGGGTGGCGGACCACCGAACAGACGGTGGCGCTGCTGGCCGAGAACCTCGCGGACTACCGGGCGATCGTGCACCGGTGCACGGAGGGTGAGCTGCCCTCGCTGCTGGCCGGTCTGCTGTCGGCGCGCGGCTCGCGGAGCGTGCTGGTGCCGCCGGGGCTGGACCCGGGCTGGCTGGCGGAGGCGGGGGCGAGCCCGGTCCCGGACGACGCGGCGAGCACCCCGCAGGAACTCGACCGGGTGGACAGCGTGGTCACCGGCTGCGCGGTCGCCGTCGCCGAGACCGGCACGATCGTGCTGGACGGCTCGCCCGACCAGGGGCGCCGGCGCATCACCCTCGTCCCCGACCACCACATCTGCGTCGTGCGCGTGCCCGGCCAGGTGGTCTCCTCCGTCCCGCAGGCCCTCGAACGCCTCGACCCGGTCCGTCCGCTGACGTGGATCTCCGGTCCGTCGGCGACGAGCGACATCGAGCTGGACCGGGTCGAGGGGGTGCACGGTCCGCGCACCCTGGAGGTGGTGCTGGTGGGCGGTCAGCCGAGCGGGAACGTCACCTCGTAGCGCCCGGTGCGGCCGGCGGTGACGTCGCAGGTGAGGTGGCCGGACCGGGGGTGCGGACGGTGGAGCGCGGCCGCGCTCGGTCCAGACCGTCACCGTCCCGTGGTGGCGGGTGGCGGCCCGCGGCTGCCGTCGGATCCCCGAGGAGCCGTCGGGCGGACCGGCCCTTCGTCCTCCGACGGGACGTCACCGGTGAGCGGCGGGCCGCGCCCGCGTCTAGCGTGAGGTCATGATCCGGTTCGAGGACGTCACCAAGCGCTATCCGGACGGGACGACTGCCGTGGACGGCCTGAGTCTGGAGGTGGCCGAGGGCGAGCTGGTCACGCTCGTGGGCCCGTCGGGCTGCGGCAAGACGACCACGATGATGATGGTCAACCGGCTGATCGAGCCGACCTCGGGGCGCATCCTCGTGGACGGCGAGGACGTGGCGAGCGTCGATCCGGTGCGGCTGCGGCGGCGGATCGGGTACGTCATCCAGCAGGTGGGGCTCTTCCCGCACCGGACGGTGCTGGACAACACGGCGACGGTGCCGGCGCTGGTCGGCTGGAAACGGGCCAAGGCGCGGGAGCGCGCCGCCGAACTGCTGGACCTGGTGGGCCTGGACCCGGCCCAGTTCGGGCCGCGCTATCCGGACCAGCTCTCCGGCGGGCAGCGGCAGCGGGTCGGCGTGGCGCGCGCGCTGGCCGCCGATCCGCCGGTGCTGCTGATGGACGAACCGTTCGGGGCGGTCGACCCGGTGGTACGGGCGCAGTTGCAGGACGAGTTCCTGCGGATGCAGGCCGCGGTGCGCAAGACGGTGCTGCTGGTCACGCACGACATCGAGGAGGCGGTGCGGCTGGGCGACCGGATCGCCGTGTACGGGGAGGGACGCATCGAGCAGTACGACACGCCCGGCGCGGTGCTCGGCAGTCCCGCGACGCCGTACGTCGCCTCCTTCGTGGGCTCGGACCGCGGCCTGAAGCGGCTGTCCGTGACCGAGATCGAGCCCGGCGACCTGGAACAGCCCCCGGTGGCGCGGCTGGACGGGCCGGCGGGGCGGGCCGCCGCCGAACTGCGGGCGCAGGGCGCGCGATGGGCCGTCGTCCTGGACGACGAGGGCGAACTGCACGGCTGGGTCGGCGTCGACGACCTCGGCGCGGACGGGACGGTCGGCGCACACGCCCGCCGGATGAAGGCGTGGGTGCCGGTGGGCGCGCCGCTGAAGCAGGCGTTCGGGGTGATGCTCCAGCACGACGCGGGCTGGGTCGCGGTCCTGGACGGGGCCCGCTTCCTCGGCGTCCTGACGCCCGCCAAGCTGCACGAGGCGCTGCGCAGGTCGGTCGACGCGGACGCGCTCGGGGTACCGCGGGACGAGGTGCGGTTCGACTCGGTGGCGGACGCCTGAGGGGCGGTGCCGCGGGCCGTCAGCCCGTCAGCAGGCCCTTGTCCCGGAGGTAGGAACGGGCCACGTCCTCCGGCAGCCGGCGCCAGCTGTCCACCTGCTGGTTCAGGTCGGCCAGGTCGGCCGTGGTCAGCACCGCGTTGAGCTTGTCGAGCGTCTTGGCGACGCCCTCGCCGCCCGCCCGGGCCCGGTTGACGACCGGCACGATGTAGTCGGCGTTCTGGAGCTTCTTGTCGTCGGCGAGCAGCACCAGGCCGAAGGCGTCCAGGGTGGCGTCCGTGGTGGTGGTCAGCACGAGCTGGTCCTCGCCGTTCTGCACCGCCCGTTTCGCCTGCGTCGTGCCGACGCCCTTGGGGTCGACGGCCGTGATGTCGATGCCGTACCGCTCGCGCAGTCCCGGCGCGCAGTACGGCCGCTCCACGCACTCGTCGCCCGCCGCGAGCCGCACCTTCAGTCCCGACTCCCCGAGGTCGCCGAGGGTCTTCAGACCGTGCCGGCGGGCGTAGGACCGGCTCACCGCGAAGGCGTTCTGGTCCACCGCCCGGCCGGGATCCAGGACGGTGAGTCCGCGGGGCGCGGCCAGCCCGCGCAGCGCCCGCATCGTGGTGTCCAGGTCGGGCGAACCGACCGGGGGCGCGTCGGCGCCGCGGCTCTTGGCGTTCAGCCAGTCGGCGAAGGTGGCGGCGTACTCGGGGACGACGTCGATCTGCCCCGACTCCAGGGCGGGTTCGTACAGCTCGCGGTTGGCGACCGTGATCAGCGACGTCTCGTACCCGGCGTCGCTCAGCAGCAGGGCGTACATCTGGGCCAGCAGGTCGCTCTCGGTGAATCCGGCGGAGCCGACGGTCAGCCGTCGGCTGTCGCCGGGCGGCGCGGTGACCGACCCGCGGTCCTCCAGGGACGGGCCGGTGGCGCAGCCGGTGAGGACCAGGAGGACCAGGAGGACCGCGCGGGCCGGCCCCCGCCGGGTCGCGGTCGGCCGGGTCATCCCGCACCTCTCGCCCACCGCGGGGACAGCCGTTCGGCGAGTTCGAAGAGGCCCTCGACGACCAGCGCGAAGGCGGCGACGAGGACGGCACCGGCCACGACCTGCGGCGTGCTGGCGAGGTTGAACCCCGCGGTGATGATCCGGCCCAGCCCTCCGCCGCCCGCGAGGGCGGCGATGGTGGCGGTCGCGACGAGCTGGACGGCGGCGATGCGTACCCCGTTCATCACCATGGGGAGCGAAAGGGGCAGTTCCACGCGGAACAGCATCTGCCGCCCCGTCATCCCCATGCCGCGGGCCGCCTGGACCACGCCCCGGTCGACCTCGCGCATGCCGACATAGGCGTTGGTGAGCAGCGGCGGTACGGCGAACAGCACGAGGGCGACGACGGTCGGGCCCTCGCCCCAGCGGCCCACGGGGGTGAGGAGCAGCAGGACCAGCACGGCGAAGGTGGGGACGGCCCGGCCGATGTTGGAGACGTTGACGGCCAGGGCGCCGCCCCTGCCGAGGTGGCCGAGGACCAGGGCGACCGGCAGAGCGATCAGGCAGCTGACGACCAGGCAGACGACGGTGAGGACGAGGTGCTGCACGAGCCGGTGTGTGATGCCGTTCTCGCCCGGCCAGTGCGCGGGGTCGGTGAGCCAGTCCCAGGCCGCCGTCAGGGTGGTCATCCGCGGGCCGCCCTGGTCCAGGGGGTCATCAGCCGCTGGGCGCCGAGCAGCAGCAGGTCGGCGGCGACGGCGATCACCACGCACAGCACGGAGGCGGTCAGCACCTGTGCCTTGAAGTAGGTGTTCATCCCCGAGTAGATGAGGTTGCCGAGACCGCCGAAGCCGACGATCGCCCCCACCGTCAGCAGCGACACCGCGGAGACGGTCGCGATCCGCAGGCCGGCCATCGCGGCGGGCAGGGCCAGCGGCAGTTCGACGGCCAGCAGCTGCCGGACCGGGCCGTAGCCCATGCCGCGCGCCGCCTGCCGGATCTCCTCGGGCACCGCCCGCAGCCCGGCCAGGATGTTGCGGACCAGCAGCGTCAGCGAGTACAGCACCAGCCCGGCGACGACGAGGCTCGCCGACAGCCCGTACACCGGCAGGAGCAGGGAGAACATGGCCAGGGACGGGATCGTGTACAGGATCGTGGTCAGGGCCAGCACGGGCCCGGCCGCCCAGCGGCGGCGGCGCGCCAGCACCGCGAGCGGCAGGGCGACGACGAGCGCGATCAGCACCGAGGCGGCGGTCAGCTCCAGGTGCTGGAGCACGGCGTCGAGGAGGATCTCACGGCGGGTGCTCAGATACTCCCCGCAGATCCACTCGTTGCGCGCGAGACAGTCGTCCGGAGGTGCGGTCACCTTCCCATTGCACCGGTCCCGCGCGGGGGCGGGCGCGTTGTGGTGGCCCGTACGGGGCGCCGGCCACCGGACGGTGGTGTCGCTGAGTACACCCCCCGATACGGGTTCTGCGCCCAGTGTGGCCCGGGCCGCCGCTCCGTAGCGTCGTGGACGAGGCACCGCACAGGGCGTGCCACCCGGAAGGTGATGACGATGTTCCGTTCCCGCACCCGCGGCGGCCACGACCAGGGCCCCGCACCCGAGGCCCTCCGGCTCGTCAAGGTGACCCGGACCTACGGCTCCGAGGAGAACGCCGTGACCGCCCTGGACGGAGTCACCCTGAGCCTGGGGCGCGGCACGTTCACGGCGGTCATGGGACCGTCGGGCTCGGGCAAGTCCACGCTGCTGCAGTGCGCGGCCGGGCTCGACCGGCCGGACAGCGGCATCGTGTGGGTGGACGGCGCGGAGCTGACCGGGGGCACCGAGGCGGAGCTGACCAGGTTCCGGCGCGGCCGGGTCGGGTTCGTGTTCCAGCAGTACAACCTGCTGGACACGCTGACGGTCGCACAGAACACGGTGCTCCCGCTCAAGCTCGCCGGACGCCGCGTCGACCGCGGGCGAGCCCGCGAGATCCTGACCACCGTCGGCCTCGGGGACCGGCTGGGGCACCGCCCCGCCCAGCTCTCCGGCGGTCAGCGGCAGCGGGTGGCGATCGCCCGCGCCCTGGTCACCGAGCCCCGGGTGATCTTCGCCGACGAGCCGACGGGCGCGCTGGACACGCGCAGCGCCCGGCAGGTGATGCTGCTGCTCCAGGAGGCGGTACGGGTGCACGCGCGGACCGTGGTGATGGTGACGCACGACCCGGTCGCCGCCTCGTACGCGGACTCGGTGGTGTTCCTCGCCGACGGACGGCTGGCGGGGCGGATGGACGCGCCGACCCCGGACGCGGTCGCGGAGCGACTGGCGCACCTGGGCGACACCGTGACGGCGGGGGTGTGAGCGATGCTGGCACTGGCCCTTCGGTCGATCCGGCAGCGCCCCGGACGGTTCCTCGCGACGCTGCTGTCCGCCTTCCTGGGCGCGGCGGTCATCATGACGTTCAACTCGATGCACGACACGGCCGGGCAGGACGGCGTCGACGCGGTCAGCTCGGAGACGCTGGGCACGGCGGCGGGCGTCGTCGGCGGCTACGGCACCCTGCTGGTGTTCTTCGCGGTGGCGTCCACGCTGACGGTCAACGTGCGCCAGCGCGCCGCCGAACTGGAGCTGCTGCGCTGCTCGGGGGCGACCCCGGCGCAGATCAAGCGGATGGTCGTGGGTGAGGCGGTGGCCGTGGCGCTGGCGGGCGCCGCGCTCGCGGTCGGCCCGGCGATGCTCGGCGGGCGGGCGCTGCTGGAGATGTTCCAGGACAGCGGGCAGGTCGCGCGCTCCGTCGACTACTCCTTCGGCCCGATCGCGCTGGTGAGCGGCGTGGACATCACGCTGCTCGCCGCCGCGGGCGCCGCCTTCCTGGCGGTGCGGCGGGTGACGCGGGGCAGCAAGGAACGCGCGGGCGCCAAGCGGTTCCTGGCGTACGCCGCGCTGCTCACCGGCGCCGCGGGCGCCGGCTCCACCTTCCTGTTCTCCGCGACGGACGAGATGCTGATGGCGCCGCCGGCCTACGGGGCGATCCTGCTGTCGGTCGGGATGGCGCTGCTGTCGCCCGGGCTGCTGCGGGGCGTGCTGAACCGGCTGCCACTGAGCGGTCCGAGCGGCTGGCTGGCCGTGCGCAACCTGCGCGAGCGGTCCGAGCACCTCGCCGGGATCCTGGTGTCGCTGATCCTGTTCACGGCGGTGTCGGCGGCGACGCTCACCATGCAGGCGGTGGAGAGCGACGCGGTGGCGGCCTCGGGGCTGGTCAAGTCGGTCGACGCGAAGAACCTCGAGACGCTGAACCTGACGGTGGTCGGCATCATCGCGGTGTTCGTCTGCGTGATGCTGGTGAACTCGCTGTACGCGGCGACGACGTACCGCTCCCGTGAGTTCGGGCAGCAGCGGCTGGCGGGCGCGACTCCCGGGCAGGTGCTGCGCGTGGTGGCCACCGAGGGCGTCGTCCTGACGCTCACCGGGGTGTTCTTCGGCACGGTGGCCGCGCTGGCCGGGGTGGTGCCGTTCACCGTGGTCCGCACCGACGCGGTGCTGCCGGACCAGTTCCTCGGCGTCTGGCTCGCGATGGTCTCGGTGTCGGCGGCGGTGACGCTGGGGACGAGCGTGGGGACGGCCCGGCGGGTGCTGCGCACACCGGCGGTGGGGGCGGTGACGCTCGCCGCGTGAGCCGGGCGGGGAACGGGAGGGGCGACCGCGGTCGCCCCTCCCTTCGTTCTTCCCGTGACAGCGGCGGTGAACAAGCGCTTAGATAGGAGCTTGTACATAGAGGCTGTACGCACCGCACCCGAGCTGGAGGCCCCGGTGTTCACTTCCGTCGACGACGTCTCCGCACGCCTCGCCGAGACCGGCTACCTGGCGTCGCCCGCGGTCGCCACGACCGTCTTCCTCGCCGCCCGGCTCGGCAAGCCGCTGCTGGTGGAGGGCCCCGCGGGGGTCGGCAAGACCGAGCTGGCCAAGGCCGTGGCCCGGGTCACCGACGCCCGGCTGGTACGGCTCCAGTGCTACGAGGGCGTCGACGAGTCCCGGGCCCTGTACGAGTGGAACCACGCCAAGCAGTTGCTGCGCATCAGCGCGGGCCGCGACGAGAGCTGGGACGAGGCGCGGACCGACATCTTCGGCGAGGAGTTCCTGCTCACCCGGCCGCTGCTGACCGCGATCCGCGGGGACGACGCCAAGGTGCTGCTGATCGACGAGACCGACAAGGCGGACGTCGAGGTCGAGGGCCTGCTCCTGGAGGTGCTGAGCGACTTCCAGGTGACCGTGCCGGAGCTGGGCACCATCACGGCGACCCGCCGCCCCTTCACCGTCCTCACCTCGAACGCGAGCCGCGAGCTGTCCGAGGCGCTGCGCCGGCGCTGCCTGTTCCTGCACATCGACTTCCCGGAGGAGGAGCTGGAGCGGCGGATCGTGCGGCTGAAGGTGCCGGGGCTGGACGAGGCCCTGGCCGGTTCGCTGGTGCGGGTGGTGGGTGCGCTGCGCGCCATGGACCTGCGCAAGGTGCCGTCGGTCGCCGAGACCATCGACTGGGCCCGCACCCTGCTCGCGCTCGGCGCGGACACCCTGGACGAGACCGTCGTACGGGACACCCTCGGCGTCGTCCTCAAGCACCAGGAGGACGTCCTGCGGGCCGCCGCCAAGCTCGACCTGGACGCGCTGTGACCACGGGCGTGGCCACGGGCGTGGCCGGGCGGCTGACGTCGCTGGTGGCGGCGTTGCGGGCGCACGGTGTGCGGGTGGGGACCGGGGAGAGCGTGGACGCGGCGCGGGCGGTGGAGTCACTCGGTCTCGCGGACCGGGAGCTGCTGCGCGAGGGCCTGGCGGCGACGCTGCTGCACACCGCGGACCAGCGGCGGGTGTTCGACCCGGTCTTCGACGTGTACTTCCCGCGCGGCGTCGGCGGCCCGGGCACCGGCCTCGCCGACCGGGAGGCGCTGCGCGACCGGCTCGCCGCCGCGCTCGCCGACGACGACCGGGCACTGCTGGCCCGGCTGGCCGGGGAGGCGGTGGACGGGTTCGGCGCCTACGGTTCCTCCGGTGCGGGCGGTGGCCCGGGCGCCCCGGCCTCCTCCCCCGGTTCGGACGGCTGGTCCTCGCACCAGACGCTCGACCGGCTCCGTCCGCAGACGCTGCTCGCCCGGGTGAGGGACGACGTGCGGGCACGGGGCGGCGCCCCGGGGTTCACCGACCGGCTGCTCGAGGACGAGATCCGGCGCCGTATCGAGGTCTTCCGGCGGATGGTGGCCGCGGAGGCCCGGCGCCGGGTCGCGGAGCGGCGCGGACGCGACGAGATCGCCCGGCGGGCGGTGGCCCCCACGCCGGACCGCGTCGACTTCCTGCTCGCCGGGCAGGCCCAACTGGCCGACCTGCGGCGGACGGTGCGGCCGCTGGCCCGCAAGCTCGCCACCCGGCTGACGGCCCGTCGGCGCCGCGCGTCCCGTGGCAGCATCGACCTGCGGCGCACGCTGCGCGGGTCGCTGTCCACGGGCGGCGTGCCGATGAAGCCGGTACTGCGCCGACGCCGTCCGGTGCGGCCCGAACTGGTGCTGCTGTGCGACGTGTCGGGGTCGGTGGCGGGGTTCTCGGACTTCACGATGCTGCTGGTGCAGGCACTGCACGACCAGTTCGCCAAGGTACGGGTGTTCGCCTTCGTCAACCGGATCGACGAGGTGACCGGACTGCTGGCGCACGGCACCGCCGACCCGGAGGGGCTGGGCGCCCGGATCGGCGCGGAGGCGCGGCTCACCGGGTGGCACGGCAGCAGCGACTACGGCGTCGCCCTGGGCGAGTTCGCGGAGCGGTACGCCGACGCGGTCGGCCCGCGCACGACGGTCTTCGTCCTCGGTGACGCCCGTACGAACATGAGCGATCCGAACCTGCCCGCCCTGCGGCAGATCACCGAGCGCTCGCGACGCAGCTACTGGCTCAACCCCGAACAGCGCTCCCGCTGGGGCACCGGCGACTCGGCGGCCCCGGCGTACGCCGAGCTGATCGAGATGCACGAATGCCGCAACGTCCGTCAACTCGGCTCGCTGGTCACCCGGTTGCTGCCGGTGTGAGACCCGGGGGCGGTGCGGGCGATCACGTGGTCGGCCGTCTTCGTTCACCACATGGCTGTCGTAGGTGCCGCCGTGGGCGGTCCGACCGAGTGTGGTGTCAGTCGGTGCCCGCCGGGCCACCGGCCGCCGACCTGCGCTCGTACCTGGTCAGGACCACGCCGCCGGGAAACGTCCGGGTCTCCACCAGGTTCAGGGTCGCCCAGCTGTCCAGTGCGGTGAAGAACGGTGTGCCGCCGCCCACCAGGACCGGATGGGTGACGACCGTGTACTCGTCGATCAGCCCGGCCCGCATTGCCGCCCCGGCGAGCGCCGCGCCGCCGACCCTCATCGGCCCGCCGTCCCCGGCCTTGAGCCGGGCGATCTCCGCGACCGCGTCGCCGGTGACCAGGCGCGTGTTCCAGTCGACCGTGTCGAGCGTCGACGAGAACACCACCTTCGGCGTGTCCCGCCAGTTCCGAGCGAACTCGATCTCCGCCGGGGTGGCGCCCGGCTGCTGGTCGCCGGTCGGCCAGTAGACGCTCATGGTCTCCCAGAGCTTGCGCCCGTACAGCAGCAGGCTGATCGCCCGCTCCTCGTCGAGCCACCACTGGAACAACTCGTCGCTGGGATCGCTCCAGCCGATGTCGTCGCCGGGCGCGGCGATGTATCCGTCCAGGGACAGGTTCATGCCGTAGAGCAGTCTCCGCACGGCGCCGGCCTTCCGTCAGTCGGTCTCGGAAGTTCGGAAGTCTAGACGGGCCGAGGGCCCGGCGGGCGGCCTGAACGGGAGGCGCGGGCGATGGTGCCCGCGGTGAGCGTGGCCAGCATCTCCTGCAGGGCGGTCACGAACTCCAGCTTGTACGCGGTGAGCGCCATCGCGGCGCGGTGGCCCATGGGCAGGCTGGACGACCTGATGAGCGAGCGGAACTACCGCCCCATGGCCGCCTACGCCAAGTCCAAGCGCGCCAACGTCGTCTACACCCTCGAACTCGCCCGCCGCACCGCGAACGGCCCCGTCGAGGCGATCGCCGTCCACCCGGGGTCGGCGATGACCGGTCTGCAGCAGCACGGGAACGGCCCGCTGAGCCGCGTCGTCACCCCGATCGCCGCACGCCTGCTCATGGGTGCGGCCGAGGGTGCGGCCTGGCCCTCGCTGTACGCGGCGACCAGCCCTCACATCCCGTCGGGCAGGTTCGTCGGCCCCGCCGGACGGGATCAGACCTCCGGCACCCCCAAGCCCGCCAAGCTCCCCACAGGCGCCGACGACCCAGCGGAGGGCAGGCGCCTGTGGGCGGCGAGCGAGCAGCTCACAGGCGTCCCCTTCGACCTGTGAGCCCGGGCCGCCCTCCGGGGCCCGCCCACACAAGACGCGCGCTCAGTCCGCCTTGGCGTACTCCTTGGCCATGGCGCCGGCGAAGTCGTACACGACGCACTGTCCGTCGCCGACGACCCAGGCGTCGTGGCCCGGTGAGCAGACGAAGACGTCGCCCGGGCCCACCTCGCTCTCGGTACCGTCGTCCATGTGGATGTGCATGCGCCCCTCCACCACGTAGCAGTTGTGATGGATCATGCAGCTGTCGGTGCCCGCGATCGGCGCCACCGACTCCGACCAGCGCCACCCCGGCTCGAAGGTGGCGACGGCGAAGTCGAGTCCCTCCATGTGCACGGCCTCGATGTGGCCGCGCGGGAAGTCGCGGCGCTCGTCGGGCTTGTCGAGCGTCTTCGCCTGCAACATGACGCTCCTCCTTTTTCCTGGCCGTCCCTGGGCCCACCACTCCATCGTCCGCCTGTCAAGTCGGCGACGCCATCCGGGGGACGGATGCGGTCAGCCGCGCGCGCCGCAGAGTTCGGCGAAGCGGGCGGCGTCCACGTTGCCGCCGGAGAGGATCACGCCGACCCGGCGGGGCAGGCCGTCGATCCGGCCGTTCAGCAGGGCGGCCAGCGGGGTGGCGCCGCTCGGTTCGAGGACGGTCTTCAGCCGCTCGAAGGCGAACCGCATCGCGTCCCGGATCTCGTCGTCGGAGACCAGCACGACGCCGTCGAGCAGCCGCCGGTTCACGGAGAACGTCAGCTCGCCCGGGGTGGGCAGGGCCTGGCCGTCGGCGATGGTGCGCGGGACCGGCACGGTGACGCGCCGGCCGGCCGCCAGGGAGCGCCGGGTGTCGTCACCGGCCTCGGGCTCGACGCCGATCACCCGGGTGGCGGGGTGCAGGCCCTTGACGGCGGTGGCGCTTCCGGCGATGAGTCCGCCGCCGCCGACGGGTGCGATCAGTGCGTCCAGGTCTCCGGTCTCCTCGACGAGTTCGAGGGCGGCGGTGCCCTGTCCGGCGATGACGTCCGGGTGTTCGTACGGCGGGATCAGGGTGAGTCCCCGGTCGGCGGCCAGGGCCTCGGCGATGGCCACGCGGTCTCCGGTGTAGCGGTCGTAGGTGACGATCTCCGCGCCGTATCCCGCGGTGGCCGCGCGCTTGGAGGGCGGCGCGTCCTCCGGCATGACGATCACCGCCGTGGTGCCGAGCTCGCGGGCGGCGAGGGCTACCGCCTGGGCGTGGTTCCCGGAGGAGTAGGCGGCGATGCCCCGGGACAGCTGCTCCGGCGTGAGGCGGGAGGCCGCGTGATAGGCGCCGCGGAACTTGAAGGCGCCGACCCGCTGGTGGTTCTCGCACTTGAGGAAGACCTCGGCGCCGACGAGGGCGTCCAGGGTGCGGGAGCGCAGCACCGGGGTGCGGTGCGCGACACCCTCGATGCGGGCGGCGGCGGCCCGTACGTCGTCGAGGGTGACCGGCGGGGTGGTGGTCGTCACGGGTGTCCTCCGGCGGGGTCGGCGGCCGGGCCGGTCTCGGCGCGGGCCTGGGAGAGGTAGTGGTAGGCGGAGGCCCGGGAGATGCCGAGCCGGGCGGCGACGTGCTCGACCGAGCGGCGTACGGCGAACACGCCGCGCCCGTCCAGGTCGCGGAACAGCTCCAGGCGCTGGGCGCGGTCCAGCGCCGCCCAGCTGGTGCCGCGGCGCAGCGGGTGGGCGTCCACGATCGCCTCGACCACCGCGTCGATGTCGTCGCCGAAGGTGGTGGCCGGCGGATCGGCTGGGGTGCCCGCGGTCCCGGCCAGGGAACCGAGCAGGGCGTGCGCCCGGTCGACGGCGGTGACGTCCAGGTTGACGCACAGGGCGCCGAACACGGCGCCCGTGGAGTCGCGCAGCACCATCGTGGAGGACTTCAGCAGGGTGCCGCCGTCCGTGCGCGTGACGTAGTTCAGCTCGTCCCGGGCCTCGTCGCCGCGGGCCAGGACGCGCATGCCGATCTCGCTCATCGCCCCGCCGACCGTCCGTCCGGTCACCGAGCCGGCGACCGCGACCACCGACCGCTCGGGGTCCCGGTAGTCGTGCAGGACCGCCTCGCAGACCGGCCCGAACGTGGCGGCGATCCCGTCGACGACCGGGCGCAGGGTCGCGAGGACCGCGTCGCGCTCGGCGTCCAGCGCCGTTTCGCTCATCAGGGGCTCCTTGCTCGGACTTCAACGAGTTCCAGACTACACGTCCAGCCTCTGGACTGGCAGTCCAATTCCGACCCGCGTCACGGTGGTCCTGTCATTGCGCCGCCG
The DNA here is from genome assembly GCF_043202655.1 of Streptomyces sp. NPDC048171. Taxonomy (NCBI): domain Bacteria; kingdom Bacillati; phylum Actinomycetota; class Actinomycetes; order Kitasatosporales; family Streptomycetaceae; genus Streptomyces; species Streptomyces sp. NPDC048171. Next base: position 219,011 of record NZ_JBIDAU010000013.1, on the reverse strand, counting down.
GCTCTGGCACCCTTCCCGGCACCTCGCACTGTCCGAGCCCTTCGTACGGAGGTCGCTTCCGCCATGCCCCAGGACGCCAGGTCCCCGAAGAAGCTGCGCAGCAACCGCGCGGCGCTCACGCACAAGGTCGGGTACGCGCTGCGCCACCCCGAGCGGGTCGGCCCCTACGTCCGCCGGGCCGGGCGGGACGCGTGGCTGCGGCTCAGGCACCCCGGCCACGTCGGCTACTACCGGGCCGTGATGGCCTCCGACACCCGCCGCGACCCCGAGGCCGCGGTCGGCAGCCGGACCCACGACCGCTGGCTGGCGCTCGGACAGATGCAGTTCGACTACCTCGTCGAGCACGGACTCCGTCCGGAGCACCACATGCTCGACATCGGCTGCGGCAACCTGCGCGGCGGCTGGCGCTTCATCGACCACCTCGACGCCGGCCACTACTACGGCATCGACATCTCGCCGGACATCCTGATCGCCGCCAAGCGGACGCTGACCGAGCGCGGACTCCAGGCCAAGCTGCCCCACCTGACCCTCATCGGGGACCTCGGGCTGGAGTTCCTGCCCGACGGCCACTTCGACGTCGTCCACGCGCACAGCGTCTTCTCGCACTCCCCGCCGGGCGTCATCGACGAGTGCCTGCGCAACGTGGGCCGGGTCCTGACCGACACCGGGTTCTTCGACTTCACCTTCGACCGCACGGAGGGCACCGAACACCAGGTGCTGCGCGAGGACTTCTACTACCGCACGGACACCCTGCTCACGCTGGCCGCCCAGCACAACCTGCACGCGCGGTTCATGGAGGACTGGGAGAAGCGCCCGCACGGCCAGTCGAAGATCAGGGTGAGCCGCTCACCGCTGCCGTTCTAGGCGCCCGCCGCGTCGCCGTCGGAGCCGGGCACCGTGGGTCCCGCTCCGGCGTCCGCGCGTACCTCCTCCTGTGTGATCATTCCGCAAGCCCTGACCGTTTCAGGTGTTTTGTCTGCTTAGCATGCGGGGTCCGCCACGCCCCGTACGAGAGGACACCAGATGGCGCCCACGGGCCGTCACAGCGCACTGGCCGAGCACGCGTTCTCCCCGCACGACGCGGTGCTGCGTGCCGCCGCCCGGCACCTCGGCCGCAGGCGCTTCCTCACCGTGACCGCGGCAACCGCGGCACTCGCCTTCGCCACCAACCGCCCGGCCCGCGGCGCGGTCGCCGCCCCCGAGCGCGAGGCCGCCCGGATCACCAAGGACCCCTTCACCCTCGGCGTCGCCTCCGGAGATCCGATGCCGGACTCGGTGCTGCTGTGGACCCGGCTGGCGCCCGAGCCGTTCCTGGAGGACGGCGGGATGGGCACGGAACGGGTCACGGTCGAGTGGGAGGTGGCCTTCGACGAGTACTTCGCGGCGGTCCTGCTGCGGGGCACCGCCGAGGCGCACGCCGAGTACGCCCACAGCGTGCACGTCGACGTGAAGGGCCTGACCCCCGGCACGGTCTACTACTACCGCTTCCGCGCCGGCGCCTGGCTCAGCCCGGCCGGCCGCACCCGCACCGCGCCGCCGGCGGGCAGCGCCACGTCGGGTCTGAAAATCGCGACCGTCGCCTGTCAGGCGTACCAGGACGGGTATTACACGGTGCACCGGCACGTCGCGCAGGACGACGTCGACGTGGTCTTCCACCTCGGCGACTACCTCTACGAGTACGCGGTGAACTCGGCGGGCGGCGAGCGCAACTACACCGACGTCACGCTGCCCGACGTGTTCAACCGCGAGACGATGACCCTCGCGGACTACCGGCTGCGGTACTCGCTCTACAAGAGCGACGAGGACCTCCAGGCCGCGCACGCCGCGCACCCGTTCGTCGTGACCTGGGACGACCACGAGACCGAGAACAACTACGCCGGGAGCATCCCGGAGAACGACATCCCGCCGGAGGAGTTCCTGCTGCGGCGGGCCGCCGCCTACCGCGCGTACTGGGAGAACCAGCCGCTGCGCGCCGAGCAGCTGCCGCAGGGACCGGACGCCCGGCTGTACCGCCGGCTGCACTGGGGCACGCTCGCCCAGTTCGACTTCCTCGACACCCGCCAGTACCGCTCCGACCAGGCGTACGACGACCGGCCGCACGCCCCCGGGCCCGAGTCCGACGATCCGGCACGCACCATGACCGGGGCCGCGCAGGAGCAGTGGCTGCTGAACGGCTGGCAGGGCTCGACCGCGCTGTGGAACGTGATGCCCCAGCAGGTCTGCTTCTCGCAGCGCAAGTTCGACGACACCGCCGACGCCGCGCTCTCGATGGACGCCTGGGACGGCTACCGCGCCTCGCGCGACCGGATCGTCGCCGGGGCGAAGGCCGCCGGGGTCGACAACTGGCTGATCCTCACCGGGGACGTGCACGTGGGCTACGCCCTGGACGTCAAGGAGGACTTCGACGACCCGGCGTCCGCCACCGTCGGCACCGAGATCACCTGCACCTCGGTGGCCAGCGGCCGGGACGGCGTGGAGCAGCCCGCCAACTGGGACCTGTACCTGCGGGCCAACCCGCACATGAAGTTCTACAACGGCAAGCGCGGCTACGTCCGGGTGGAACTGGACCGTCAGGCCGCCCACCTGGACTTCCGGACCGTGTCCGCCGTCACCACGCCCGGCGCCGCGATCACCACGGCCGCGTCCTTCGTCACCGAGGCGGGCGCACCGGGTCTGAAGCCCGCCTGAGCCCCCGGGCCGGGGACGGACGGGTGCCGCGCCTACTGCACTTGGCACCCACCGCGTCCCCCATAGCGCGAAAGACGGCCGGGGCCGGTGTCGCCGCCGGCCTTTCCGGCAAGACCTGTGACTTCGTCGCAGTCGCACCGTGTCCCACGGTCGCGCACCGAACACCGCTGTCTCGCACAGCCCTCGAAGGAGGCACATCGCATGGTCGGCAGACACGCCGCGCGCAGCCGCCGCGCAGCCCTGACCGCGCTCGGCGCCCTGGTCCTGACCGCACTCCCCTCGGCCGCCTCGGCCGCGCCGCTCCCCGCTCCCGGTGCGCAGCCCGCCGCCGTCCGCACGCCCGCCCCGGCGGCGCCGTCGGCGCGCATGCTGCGCGCGATGGAGCGCGACCTCAGGCTGTCGCCCGGGCAGGCGGCGGCACGGCTGGCCAACGAGCAGGAGGCGGGTACGCGCGCGGGCATGCTGCGCAACACGCTGGGCGACCGCTTCGCGGGGGCCTGGGTGAGCGGCGCGACCTCCGCCGAACTGACCGTCGCCACCACGGACTCGGCCGACACCTCCGCCATCGAGGCGGGCGGCGCCAAGGCCGCGGTCGTCGAGCGGGGCCTGGCCGAACTCCGCTCGGTGAAGGAGAAGCTGGACGCGTCCGCCGTCCGGGTGCGGACCCGGCAGACGCCGGTCTGGTACGTCGACGTGAAGACCAACCGGGTCGTGGTCCAGGCCACCAGCCGGTCCGCGGCGGACGCCTTCGTCGAGACCGCCGGTCTGGCGGGCCGGGACGTGGGCGTCCGGATCTCCGCGAACCAGCCGCGGCTGCTGACGGACCTGGTCGGCGGCGACGCCTACTACATCAACGACCAGGCCCGCTGCTCCATCGGGTTCGGCGTCACCAAGGACGACCAGCAGGGCTTCGCCACGGCCGGGCACTGCGGCGACCCGGGCGCCACCACCACCGGGTTCAACGAGGCCGCCCAGGGCACCTTCCAGGCCTCGACCTTCCCCGGCAAGGACATGGCCTGGGTGGGCGTCAACTCGGACTGGACGGCGACGCCGGACGTGAAGGGCGAGGGCGGCGAGAAGGTGCAGATCGCCGGCTCGGTGGAGGCGCTCGTGGGCGCCTCGGTGTGCCGCTCGGGCTCCACCACGGGGTGGCACTGCGGCACCATCGAGCAGCACGACACGAGTGTCACGTACCCGGAGGGCACCGTGAACGGGCTCACCGAGACGACGGTGTGCGCCGAACCCGGCGACTCGGGCGGCCCCTACGTCTCGGGCACCCAGGGCCAGGGCACCACGTCCGGCGGCTCCGGTGACTGCACGAACGGCGGGACCACCTTCTACCAGCCGATCAACGCGCTGCTGAGCGACTTCGGCCTCACCCTGAAGACCACCTCGGCCGCGGCCGGGACCCCCGCGCCGCCGCAGGACAACGCGGCGGCTGACGCGTGGACCGCGGGCCGCGTGTACGAGACGGGCACCACGGTGTCCTACGCGGGCGCGCGCTACCGGTGCCTGCAGGGCCACCAGGCGCAGGGCGTGGGCTCGCCGGAGAGCACCCCGGCCCTGTGGCAGCGGGTCTGACGCACGGACGGCCGCCGCGAGGCGGGCCTGGGCGCGGGGCCGCCGCTGAACGCGGCCCCGCGCCTATCGCTGTCTCTGCCCTGTCTGCTGTGCCTGCAGGGTCTGCGGGGTCTGCGGGGTCTGCGCCAGGAAGGCGTAGGCCCCCGCGATGAAGGGGTCCGCGGGCCGGAAGCGTCTGCCGCACACCGCCGCCAGCGCCGTGCCCGTGTCGGGACGGAAGCCCAGGAACGCCTGCTGGCCCAGGGTGGCCCCGCTGTGGAAGTACATCGGCCCGCCGTCGGTGGGGTGCCGGAACCACGCCACCGTGTGCACGTGCCGGTGCCCCAGGCCCCGCCGCAGCACCGGTACGCGCACGGCGCCCAGCGCTCCGGCGGCGGGTGACCCGGCCGGGTCGAGGTGGGCCTCGAGGAAGGTGAGCAGGTCGTGCGGGGTGGACCGGACGGCCCCGGCCGCCTGGAAACCGCCCGCGTCGAAGGGCGGGACGGGGGTGCGGCCGTCCTTGCGGTGTCCCACGGCGTCGGTGCCGGGGCCCTTGGCGCGCAGGGCGGTGCCGCCGAGGCCGAGCGGTTCGAGGAGCTGACGGGTGAGCAGGTCCTCCCAGGGCGTCCCCAGGACCGCGGCGACCGCGTGTCCGAGTACGGAGACGCCGTAGTTGGAGTAGTGCCAGCGGGTTCCGGGACGGTGCCTGGGCCGGTGGCGCAGGAAGGTGTCCGTCAGCCGCTCGGCCGGGTAGCGCGCGTAGGGGTTGGTGCGCCAGGCGGGCAGTCCGGAGCGCAGGAAGCCGGCCGGGAGGGCGGGCAGTCCCGCCGTGTGGGTCAGGAGGTGGGCCAGCGTCACGGGGTGCGGGCCCGCCGGGCGTCCGGGGTCCAGGCAGGCGACGGCCGCCTCGCCGCCGGTGAGCGCGCCGCGCCGCACGAGCCGGGTCAGCAGCAGCCCGGTGAACGTCTTGGAGGCCGACCCGATCTCGTAGCGCAGGTCCTCGCGGGGGACGTCGGGGGGCGGGGCGGTGCCACCGCCGACCAGGGTGCGCCGGCCGTGCCGGGAGACGGCGAAGACGACGTCGGGGGCGTCGCAGGCGGCGACGGTCTCGGCCAGCCGCTCGCGCAGGGCGGCGTCGTCGGCGGGTGCGGGGGGCGCCGGCGGGCCCGCCGGGAAGTCGCCCGCGTCGTCGGGGTCGCCCGGCCAGGGCGTGGGACGGCCCGTCACGACGCCGTGTGCGCCAGCTCACTGAGCGCGCGGGAGGTGGCGAGCAGGGAGGCGAAGGCGGCGACCAGGGTCGGGTGGTAGACCAGGTCGAACAGCGTCTCGGGGTCGCCCTCGGGCATGGTGCGTACGGCGGGCATGGCGCCGTCGGGCTGCTGCGCGGCGGCGAAGCCCCGCCAGGCGGCCTCGTCGAGGGTGGGCCGGGGCAGGCAGGCGTCGACCACGAGGAGTTCGCCAAGCAGGTCCCAGCGTTCGAGGTCCAGCCAGTCGTCGATCCACACCGGCAGCCAGGTGGCGAGGTACTCGGCGACGGAGGGCGGCAGCCCGCCGGGGTTCTCGCCCCAGTCGGTCAGGTGGAAGACGGTGTGCGTGATGTCGTACGCGGTATGGCCCTCGACCGTCCAGGGCTCGGGGGTCCCGGCCAGCCAGGTGGTGGCGACCAGGTCGGCCTCGGGCGGCCGGGCGGCCAGGCCGAACCGGCGCTGGAACGCGGACAGGCCCAGGCGCCGGGTCGGCGTCACCGGGAACCGCGCCCAGCTGTCCAGCCGGTGGTTGAGTACCGTCGCCTCCTCCACCTCGGGCTGGCTGTAGCCCAGCTCCCTGAACGGCAGGTACACCTCGAAGGGGACGGGCGAGAAGGGCTCGATCCGCTGGCCGCGCACCAGCATCCGGCCGCCGTCCAGGGTCTCGCGCCAGGTGTGGTCGAGCAGTTGGCGCGCGAGCTGGGCCTGCCGGGAGCCGGCGACGCCCTCGCGGAAGAGCACCTTGCAGATCAGGGCGAGTTCGCCGATCGGCTTGAAGCGTTCCAGGAAGCCGGTCTCGGGGTCCACGTCCTGCTCGAGGCGGAAGCCGTCGCGGTGGGCCCAGAGCCACTCCAGCGCGCCTGCGCCGACGCCGTGGATCAGGCGGGTGTCCGTCATCCCGGCACTCCTTGTCCGGCGTGGTCCGCGTCCCGCAGCCGTGCGGTGGTGAGGGCGGCCGCGAACACGGCCATCAGGGTGGAGTGGTAACAGTCCGTGAAGTCATAGGGGTCGGTTCCCGTGTGCTCCCCGGCGGCGTCCTGCAGGGCGCCCTCCTCGGGGATCGCGCCGGACGTGTCCTGGGCGGCCGCGACGCGCGGCCAGGCGTCCTCCAGGACGGCCGGGTCCGGTGGGTGCGGCAGGCCGGCGGCGACCGCCAGCAGTTCGCAGCCCAGGTCCCACATCCGGGCCTCCAGACAGGAGTCGAGCCAGGGCGGCAGCCAGTGCGCCAGGTAGTCCGCGAGATCGGACGGCACGCCCTGGGGGCTGCGTCCCCAGTCGGTGAGGTGGAAGACGACGTGGGTGAGCGCGTAACCGGCCGCTCGTTCGAAGGTCCACGGCTCGGGCAGGCCGCCCAGCCAGGTCCGGCCCAGCGCCTGCGGGAGGTGCCCGTGCGGGTGGATGCCGCTGTGCCGCTCGGCCTCCAGCACGCCGAGCCGCCGGGTGGGGTACTGCTCGGTCAGCCGCCAGCCGCGGGTACGGGCCACCACCGCGGCGGACGCCTCGTAGCCCGGGTGGCGGAACCCGGCCGAGGCGAAGGCGGCGTACACCTCCAACGGGTAGGTGGCGAACGGCTCCAGCGACTGCATCAGCGGGAACAGCTCGCCCCGGTGGGTCTGCTGCCAGGCGAAGTCCAGCAGGTCGGAAACCCTGCCGTGCAGCGGATCCGCCGGCGGGGTGCACAGGGACACGGAAGCGCAGACCCGGGCCAGTTCGCCCAGGGGTTTCCAGGTCCGGTTGACCTGGCCCTCCGCCGCGAGGGCGTCCTCGCCGAGCGCGAAGCGGTCGCGGTGGTCCCACACCCAGTCCAGGGCCGCCTCCTCGACGCCCCGGACGCTCACAGGAGGACTCCGGCGGGCATCAGCCGCGCCGCCTCCAGCTGGAGCGCCACCCTGGGGTCCGAGCCGCCCATCAGGCGTACGAAGTCGAGTCCCGCCGCGAGGCCCAGGCTCTCCGGCACACCGTCCAGGAGGGTGAGCCAGCGTCCGGCTCCGGCCGCCTGCTGCCAGTCACGGCGGCGTACCGCCCGGACGAAGCCGCGGGCCACGTCCACCGGGCGGCGCTGGGCCAGGCGGGTCACCGCGCACTCCTCGCCGGGCAGCGCGAGCGGCGCGAGGACCGCGAGCTGATGGGTCAGCACCTGCCAGCCGGCCTCGTCGAGCCAGCCGGTGCCGGGTTCCGCACCCGGGTCGCCGGCGGTCCGACCTGGCGGCGGCTGGTCGAGCCGGCGCAGGGCACGGGCCATGGCCCAGTGGCTCCATACGACGGTGGGGGCCGCGTCGGGACGCGGCGGATGGGCCGTGACGGCCTCCTTGAACACCGCGAGTTGCCCGGGATCGGGCGGAACGCGCAGGAGGACGGCGGGCAACAGCGTGTCGGCGCCCAGAACGCGTACCGCCGCACGCGCGACGCCCTCACCGGCGCCGCCGGTCGTCAGGGTGCTGCCCGCTCGCACGTGGTCTCCGCTCCGAAGAGCGGAGACCACGTCGGAAGCGAGATCCAGCACCGCGCCCTGCAGGAGGGCCGACGTGCTCGACTGCTCCATTTCACTGCTCCCGTCGGTCCGTCAACCCTTCTTCGGGCGCGGGGCCGGCGGCGAAAGCAGCAGGCTGCCACCTCCGGACTGGAGGGCGAGCGCGGCGCACTCGCGGCTGTCACGGAAGACTCCGTCAGCCTCGGCGGGGTCGAGTACCGCGTCGATCTCGATGTTCTCGGTGCGGGTGACTTCCTTGAGCACCTTGTCCTTGGAAGGCATTTCACCATCTCCCTCTGGTAGCCAAATGGCCTTCACACCCAAGGGTGTCCGGTGAGTCCCAAAACATGCCTCTCTTCTCAAAATTCTCAGAAGATAACTTCTTCAACAAAAGCGACATACCAGGTACATCAGGGCTCTCACGCCCGTCGCAGGCGCCACACGTTGTCCTCGCGGAAGCCCTCCGCACCCTCCGGCGAGACGCTCGGACGGCGGACGGTCTCCGCGGTCCGGACGGTCCACTCGCCCTCCGGCAGGGCGAGTTCGCCGAGCACTCCGTCCAGGGTGGGGAAGACCGCGTCGAAGGGCGGCTCGGTCTGCCAGGAGGGCCAGCCGGCGTGCATCACGACCAGCAGCGTGCCGCCGTGCGCCACGGCCCGCGCCGCGGCGTCCAGTACCGCCCGCTGGTCGAAGGCGACCGGGGACTGCAGGTACTGCGCGTTGACCAGGTCGAACGCGCCCTCGGGGAAGGAGAGTCCCAGCTCGTGGCGTTCCCAGGCGACCCGGTCGCCCACCCCGGCCTCGGCCGCGTGCCCGGCGGCGCGTTCGAGGGCGGTGCCGGAGATGTCCACGCCGGTGACCCGCCAGCCGCGGGCGGCCAGCCACACGGCGTCCGCGCCTTCACCGCAGCCGAGGTCCAGCGCGGTCCCGGGTGCGAGGCCGCTCGCCTCGCGCACCAGCAGGCCGTTGGGGCGGCCGCTCCAGACGCGGTCGGTGTCGCGGTAGCGGGCCTCCCAGAACTCCGCGGCGGGAGCGGGGAGGGGCAGGTCGGTCATGGTGTCTCCTGGGCGGCGGTCGGACGCGTCTGCGGTACGGGACGCGCGCATGTGCGCGTCCCGTACCGCAGGCTGCACCGGCCGCACCGGCGACGCCAAAGGTGTTTGCCGGACCGGCAAATCCCGGCCCTCGCGTGTCAGCGGGTGAGCGCGTCCGCCTCGGCGTCCGCCGACTCGGTGCGCAGCCACACGGTCCGCCGCGGGAAGGGGGTCTCGATGCCCGCGTCGTCCAGCGCGTCCTTGACCCGGCGGCGCAGTTCGCGGGTGACGCCCCACTGCTGGAGCGGCACGGTCTTGACCGCGAGGCGCACCAGCACGCCCTCGGCGTCCAGGGACTGCACGCCCCACACGGCGGGGTCCTCCAGCAGGACGTCCGCGAATTCCGCCTCGTCGCGCAGCGCGCGGCCGGTGTCCTCCAGCACGCGGTAGACCGTGTCCAGGTTGGCGTCGTGGGCGACGGCGACGTCCAGGACGGCACGCGCCCACTCCTGGCTGTCGTTGCGGACCCGCAGGATCTCGCCGTTGCGGATGTGCCACAGGCCGCCGTTGAGGTCGCGCACGTGGGTCAGCCGCAGGCCGACGTGCTCCACCTCGCCGATGGCCTCCCCGAGGTCGACGGAGTCGCCGACGCCGTACTGGTCCTCGACCATGATGAGCAGGCCGGACAGGTAGTCGGCGACGAGGCTCTGCGCGCCGAAACCGATCGCCAGGCCGACCACTCCGGCGCTGGCGAGCAGCGGACCGAGCGCGATGCCGACCTGGTCGAGCACCATGGCCACGCCGACCATGAACAGCACGATGGTCACGACGCTGCTGAGCACCGAGCCGATGGTCCGGGCCCGCTGTTCGCGGCGTTGGCGCGCCCGGGACCGGTCACGGTGCAGGACCGCGGCACCACGGCCGGACCTGCGGGGCCTGCTCCGCTCGGCCTCGCCCGCCGGTGGTTCCAGGACCCGCTGGACGACCCGGGTGATGGCCCGCTTGGCCACCGCGCGCAGCACCAGGAGGACCACGACGATGAGCGCGATGCGCAGGGGTATCCCGATGAGCGCCTCGGTGTGGTCGCCGAACCAGTCCGACCAGGAGGCCGCCAACTGCGCGTTCGTGCCCTGGGCGGTGGATGGGAAGGTGTGCGACATCGGCTCGACTGCTCCGTTCTTCGGGGATGACGTGTCCGCCGTCGGGGCCGCCTACCCACCGGGGGCCCGAACATGACGCCCGGTGAGCCGCGACACACCCATGCCCCCTTCCCGCCACTTGCCCCTTATGTCCGACAGTTGCGTCATCTCCACTCGGTATCTGCTCATCACCGGCGTGCGCCGGGGCACCCGAAAGGGGTCGTCCACAGCGGAGGGGGACCCGCACCGTGGTTTACGTTGCCGTCCTGCTGCTGCCCGGAGTCGGGCTGCTGCTGTTCACCATGACGTATCTGGAGGACCGGCTCTTCGCCGATCCGGTCCCGGCCCGGCACGCCCGGCGCCGCCATCTGAGACTCCTCCCGGGCGGCCGCGGCCAGGACGCCCCGGCCCGCCTCCCCGAGCCGGCCGCGGCGCACTCCGCGGAACGGGACGCCGCCGCCTGATCCCGGTGCGCGCACCCCGCCGAGCGGCGTCGCGGCGCCCCGGGCGATGCTGTTCCCGACGGGACACACGCGGCTGGGACGAGGAGATCGGATGGACACCGGGGAACGGCACGACGCGGACGAGGAGTTCGTCGGGTTCTGGCGGGAGCGCCGGGTGTGCTTCCTGTCGACGCCGCGCGCGGACGGGAGCCCGCACCTGGTCCCGGTCGGAGTGACGTACGACCACACGACGCGCACGGCCCGGGTCATCACCGGCCGGGGCACGGCCAAGGCCCGCAACGTGCTGCGGGCCGGGTCCGCCGTCGTCGCCGTGGGACAGGTGGACGGCAGACGCTGGTCCACGCTGGAGGGCGTCGCGACCGTGCGCCAGGACGCCGGGTCGGTCCGCGACGCGGAGGTCCGGTACGCGGCCCGCTACAAGCAGCCCCGGGAGAACCCGGAGCGGGTCGTCATCGAGATCGAGGTGCGGCGCTTCCTCGGCACGGTGCGGCCCGTCGCGGGGACTCCCGGCGCGTGACGTCCCGCCCGGGTCACTCCGTCCCGGGCGGTGTGCGGTGGCCGAGCCGGCTCGGCCACCAGGCGACGGGGCCGATGTCGCGGGCGAGCGCGGGCACCAGCAGGGAGCGCACCACGAGGGTGTCCAGCAGGACGCCGAAGGCCACGATGAAGGCGATCTGCACCAGGAAGGCCAGCGGGATCACCCCGAGCGCGGCGAAGGTGGCGGCGAGGACGACACCGGCCGAGGTGATCACGCCGCCGGTGGCGGTCAGGCCCCGCAGGATGCCCTCCCGCACCCCGTGCTGGAGCGACTCCTGGCGCACCCGGGACATCAGGAAGATGTTGTAGTCCACGCCCAGGGCGACCAGGAACACGAACCCGTACAGCGGGACGGAGGCGTCCGTGCCGCTGAAGCCGAACACGTGGGTGAAGACGAGGGCCGAGACGCCCAGGGTGGCCACGAAGTTCAGCGCCACCGTCGCCACCAGCAGCAGCGGCATCAGCAGCGAGCGCAGCAGGGCGATCAGGATGACCAGGATGATGGCGAGGACCACGGGCACGATGAGCGTGCGGTCGTGTTCGGCGGTGCGCTGGGTGTCGTACTGCTGGGCGGTGTAGCCGCCGACGAGGGCATCCGCGTCGGGCACCTCGTGGACGGCGGACCTGAGCCGGGCCACCGCGCTCTTGGCGGCGTCGCTGTCGGCCGGCGCCTGGAGGGTCGCGTCGATCCGCACCCGCCCGTCGACGACCCTCGGCTCCCCGCCGCCGGGGCGGCCGGACGCGGTGACCGGGGCGGCGGAGGCGACGCCTCGGGTGTCGCGGGCGGCCGTGAGGACCGGGTCGAGACGGTCGGCGTCGGCGATGATCACGGCCGGGTTGCCGGAGCCGCCCGGGAAGTGCCGGGCCAGCGTCTGCTGGGCGGAGACCGAGGGCGCGTCGTTGACGAAGATCTCGTCCAGCGGGACACCCCGGGAGGTCAGGGTCGGCGCGAAGGCGGCGCAGGCGATCAGGGCGGCCAGCGAGATCGCCCAGATGCGGCGCGGGGCCCGGTCCACCCGTTCGGCGATGCGGTGCCACAGGCGGTGCCCGGCCTCGGGGTCGCCGGTCCGGACGGGCTTGGCCGGCCAGTAGGCGGCGCGGCCGAGCAGCACCAGCACGGCGGGCAGGAAGGTGAGCGTGCTCAGCACCGCGCAGACGATGCCGATGGCGCCGACGGGCCCGAGCGCGCGGTTGTTGGTCAGGTCGCTGAGCAGCAGCGCCAGCAGACCCAGGGCGACGGTCGCCGCACTGGCGACGACGGCGCTCCAGGAGGCCCGCAGCGCGGCGCGCACGGCGCCGAACCGGTCGGGGTGCCGGGCGAGTTCCTCGCGGAAGCGGGCGGTGAGCAGCAGCGCGTAGTCGGTGGCGGCGCCGATGACCAGGATGGAGAGGATGCCCTGGACCTGCCCGTCCACGCGGACGACGCCGCGGTCGGCGAGGGCGTACACGATCGCGCAGGCCAGGCCGAGGGCGAAGACCGCGCCGAGGATGATGACCAGGGGCAGCAGGACGCTGCGGTAGACGAGCAGCAGGATCACCAGCACGGTGATCAGGGCGACGCCGAGCAGCAGTCCGTCGATGCCGGAGAAGGCGTCGGAGAGGTCGGCCTGGGAGGCGGCCGGCCCCGCGAGCTGCGCCTCGGTGCCGGGCACCTTCCCGACGGCTGCCTGGACGCGTTCCAGGGCGTCGGGCAGCGCCTCGCCGAGGTCGGGCCTCAGCTGGACGACGGCCTGGAGCGCCTCGCCGTCCTCGGAGGGCAGCGCCGGTGACGGGGGTCCGACGACGCCGGGCTCGCCCTCGACGGAGGCGACCGAACGGGTGGCCGCCGCGCGGTGCTCGGTGACGGAGCCGCCGCCGTCCGCGGTCCACACGACGATCACCGGGAGCGTCTCGTCCTGCTGGAACGCCTTCTGGGCGTCGACGACCTTGGTGGACTCCGCGCTGCGGGGCAGGAAGGCGGCCTGGTCGTTGGTGGCGACCTCGCCGAGCTTCCCGGCGTACGGGCCGAGCACTCCGCCGATGCCGAGCCAGGCCAGGAGCAGGACGACGGGGACGAGCCAGCGGGCGCGTCGGGTGGGGATGGACATCGGTCTTCAGGTCTCCTGGTCTCCGGCGGCGAGGAAAGTAGCTCGATCATAAACAATCTCAATGATTGAACTAGATGTGCCCCTCGTGACACACCGCACTTCTGCCCCGAGGCGTCCTCCGGATGCGGGGGACGGCGGTCGATCAGTCGGCGTCGGACCGTACGAGACCCAGTTCCTGGTTCATCGCCGCCAGGAAACGCACCACGACCGCCAGTTCGTCCTCGTCGAAGCGCGAGCCGGCCGACGCGGCGGCCTCGGCCAGCGGCCTGAAGTACGTCCGGGCCGCCGCCCGCGCGTCCGGCACGTAGTGCAGATGGACGACCCTGCGGTCGGCGCTCTCCCGGACCCGGCGCACGTGCCCCGCGCGCTCCAGCCGGTCCACACACGCGGTCACCGCGCCCGAGGTGAGCCCGAGGTGCTCGCGCAGCCGGCCCGGCGTCATGGGCTCGGGCGAGTCGAGAATCGCCGCGAGCGCCTGCACGTCGGTGGCGTGCAGACCCTGGCTGCCGGCGAACCCGTGCACCAGGCGGTTGATCTCGCCGTTCATCCGCCTCAGGTGCGAGGCGAGGACGTGCAGGTCACTCGCCTCCGGACCGGCCCCGGTCCCCCGTTCGTGCGCGTGCTGCCCGCGCTGGTTCGCTGTCGCCACGCGATCAGCGTATAGAAGGGTCAACCTGGGAACCCGCGCATCCGCCACCGTGCGCCCGCGGGAAGTGATCACGTGACGACCGACCCGTGAGAGACGGAGCCCCATGAGTGCAGAACGCGACCGCGCGAGCGGCGAAGGCCCGGGTGAGGGCGGCGGAACCAACCTGCGCTGCCTCGTCACCGGCGCCACCGGCTACGTCGGCGGCCGGCTCGTGCCGGAACTGCTCGGCGCCGGGCACCGGGTGCGGTGCCTGGCCCGCTCCCCGCACAAGCTGCGCGACCACCCGTGGGCCGGGGAGGCCGAGGTGGTTCAGGGAGACGTCCTGGACGCCGACTCGGTGGCGCGGGCGATGGAGGGCGTCGACGTCGCCTACTACCTGGTGCACGCGCTGGGCAGCGGCGACGACTTCGAGGAGACGGACCGGCGCGCGGCGCGCACCTTCGCCGAGCGGGCCGAGGCGGCCGGGGTCCGGCGCATCGTCTACCTCGGCGGACTGACCCCGTCGGACGTGCCGGAACGGGAACTCTCCCCCCACCTGCGCTCCCGTGCCGAGGTCGGCCGCATCCTCCTGGCCTCGGGGGTGCCCACGACCGTGCTGCGCGCCGCGATCGTCATCGGATCCGGGTCGGCCTCCTTCGAGATGCTGCGCTACCTCACCGAGCGGCTGCCGGTGATGGTCACGCCCAGCTGGGTGCACACCCGCATCCAGCCGATCGCCGTCCGGGACGTGCTGCGCGCGCTCGTCGGCAGCGCGACGATGCCGGCGGAGGTGTCCCGCGCCTTCGACGTGGGCGGGCCGGACGTCCTGACCTACCGCGAGATGATGGTCCGCTACGCCGAGGTGGCACAGCTGCCCAAGCGGCTGATCGTCTCGGTGCCGATGCTGTCACCGGGCCTGTCCAGCCACTGGGTCGGCCTGATCACGCCCGTCCCCGCCTCGATCGCCCGCCCGCTCACCGAGTCGCTGCGGCACGAGGTGGTGTGCCGGGAGAACGACATCCTGAAGTACGTGCCCGCGCCGCCGGGTTATCCGCTCGGCTTCGACGGCGCGCTGCGGCTGGCCCTGCAACGCGTGCGGGACGCCCAGGTCACCACCCGCTGGTCGTCCGCGTCGGTGCCGGGGGCGCCCAGCGACCCGCTGCCCACCGACCCGGACTGGGCGGGCGGCAGCCTCTACACCGACCACCGCACGCTGACCGTCGACGCCTCGCCCGCCGCGCTGTGGCGGGTCATCGAGGGGATCGGCGGCGACAACGGCTGGTACTCCTTCCCGCTGGCCTGGGCGGTACGGGGCTGGCTCGACCGGCTGGTCGGCGGGGTCGGCCTGCGCCGCGGCCGCCGGGACGCCGCCCGGCTGCGGGCCGGCGACTCGCTCGACTTCTGGCGGGTGGAGGAGATCGTCCCCGGCCGGCTGCTGCGGCTGCGCGCCGAGATGCGGCTGCCGGGCCTGGCCTGGCTGGAGATGTACGCCGACACCGACGGCGCGGGCCGGACGCGGTACCGCCAGCGGGCGCTGTTCCATCCGCACGGGCTGGCCGGGCACGCCTACTGGTGGAGCGTGTGGGCGTTCCACGCCGCGGTGTTCGGCGGCATGGCCCGCAACATCGCCCGGGCCGCCACCCGGGACCCGGCGGCCCCGTGAGGCCGCCGCGCTCCGCCCCCGCCCGGTCCGGCGGCCCGACCCCCCTGCGAGGAGCGTCATGACCACGTCGGTCGTCCTGTTCACCCGGGACCTGCGGCTGCACGACCATCCGCCCCTGCGCGCGGCCCTCGACGGGTCCGCGTCCGTCGTACCGCTGTTCGTGCGCGACCGGGCCGTCGACGCGGCCGGTTTCGCCGCGCCCAACCGGCTCGCCTTCCTCGCCGACTGCCTGCGCGACCTGGACGCGGGGCTGCGGGACCGGGGCGGGCGGCTGATCGTCCGCTCCGGCGACCTGGTCGAGGAGGTGTGCGCGGTGGCCGGCGAGGCGGGGGCCGACGAGCTGCACATGGCGGCCGACGTCAGCGGGCACGCCCACCGGCGCGAGGAGCTGCTCCGGGACGCCCTCGAGGCGCGGGGCTGCCGACTGCACGTGCACGACGCCGTGACGACCGTGCTGGCGCCGGGGGCGGTCACCCCGGCCTCCTCCGACCACTTCGCCGTCTTCACGCCGTACTTCCGGCGCTGGAGCGAGTGCTCCGTCCGCGACGCGCTCGCCGCGCCCCGCAAGGTCCGGGTCCCGGACGGCGTCGAATCGGAGCCGCTGCCGAGCCGAAGCGACCTCACGGGACTGTCCCCGGGGCTGGCGGCCGGCGGCGAGGAGGAGGCCAGGAAACGTCTGACGGCTTGGCTGCGCGACGGCATCACCGGCTACGCGGACCAGCACGACGACCTGGCCGGCGACGACACCTCGCGCCTCTCCCCGCACCTGCACTTCGGTGCCCTCTCCCCCGTCGAGCTGGTGCACCGCGCCCGAGACAAGGGCGGTGCCGGCGCCGAGGCGTTCGTGCGGCAGGTCGCCTGGCGGGACTTCCACGCCCAGGTGCTGTCCGCGCGGCCGCAGGCCTCGACGGCCGACTACCGCACCAGGCACGACCACTGGCGCACCGGAGCCCGGGCGGACGAGGAGATCGCCGCCTGGAAGGACGGGCGAACCGGCTACCCGGTCGTCGACGCTGCCATGCGCCAGTTGCGGCACGAGGGCTGGATGCACAACCGGGCCCGGCTGCTGACCGCCAGCTTCCTCACCAAGACGCTCTACATCGACTGGCGGGTGGGCGCCCGGCACTTCCTGGACCTGCTCGTGGACGGCGACGTGGCCAACAACCAGCTCAACTGGCAGTGGACCGCCGGTACCGGCACGGACACCCGCCCGCACCGCGTCCTCAACCCCACGGCCCAGGCACGGCGCTTCGACCCCGACGGGACGTACGTGCGCCGCTGGGTGCCCGAACTGGAGGGCCTGGAGGGGCGGTTGGTGCATGAGCCGTGGCGGCTGACGGGCCGGGAGCGCGCGAAGTACGACGCCTACCCGGACCCGATCGTCGACCTCGCCGAGGGCCTGGACCGCTTCAAACGGGCCCGCGGGCGCGACTGAACGGAAGCGCCGGGCACTCCGCCGTCAGGTGGGAGGGCCGTCGGGGCCGGCCGTGTGGTCCGGGTGGTTCCGGGTGCGGCGGGCCTCCTTCAACTCCGCCTCGTACAGGTGGCCGCGGCCCTCGGCGAGCCGGTCCACGGCCTCGCGCTCCAGGTCCCTGAACGGCTCGTAGTAGGTCCGGTCGTACGCCTCGACGACCTGGAACGTCCAGTGGCCGGGGATGACGTTGCGGCCCAGGATCTCCGTGCGGACCCGTTCCGCCCACTCCGGGTGCCCGGCGGCGCGCAGCAGTTCGACGGCGCGGTCCAGCTCGAAGTCCGCCGAGCCGGTCAGCTGGTGGAAGGCGAACAGGTGCCCGCGGGCGCACTCGGTCGTCTCCAGGGCCTTGGACAGGGAGCCCAGGGCCGCCACGGTCTCGTCGCTGACGCCCTCGGGGCGCCGGTGCGGGTCTCCCATCGGGTGCGTCTCCTTCCGGCGGGCGCGACGGCGGTGTCACGCGAGGGGGTCATGGCCCCAGTTCATGAGCGAGTAACGCCACCTGGACTCCTCGACGTCGCCCGACGGGCGCTGGGCCAGGTGCCGGCGGACGTAGCCGACGACCTTGCGCATGTGCTCGTAGTCGTCGTCCGAGAGGTCCTCCTTCTTGGTCCGCTGGATCCGCACGATCCGGCGGCCGGACGCGTGCCCGGTGGACTCGCCCCCGTCCTGGTGGTGACCGGCGTCCTGGGACTCGTCCGTCTCCAGCCACGCCTCCAGATCGGCCGGCGCCATGTTCACCAGTTCACGGAAGCCGTCCCGGATCTCCTGCAGCTCGTCACCGTCCATGTCGCCTCATTTCTTCTTCAGCGCCGACGGCTTGTGCACCGCGGAGCCGCCCGACTTGTCACTGCGGACCTTGTACTGCGGATCGTCGGGCGAAGCCTCCACCGTGCGGCCCCCGGCCTCCGTGCGCTTGGTGATCTTCTTCTCCACCTCGCCCTCGGCCCGGGAGCCGTGGCTGCTCCAGGTGACCTTGTCGCCCTTCTCCAGGTCCTCGCCCTTGCCCCGGTTCCTCGCCATGGCGCCGCTCCTTCGCCTGCAGGCCCCCCTGTGCTTCCCACCTGGGTTCCCAGCCGCGGGCGGGCCACTCGGGAGATGACCCGTTCAGCGGCGGAACTATCCTGGTCGCGGCCCGGGCTCCGCCGTCCGGGGCCCCTCTCCTCGCCGCCGTCGTTCCAGGAGCAGCCCGTTGAACACCAGCACCGCGACCCCGGACAGCTACTACGAGCGGATCGACGAGCACCGCTACAAGCCCACCCCGCACGCCGGCGGGGCGTGGAGCGCGGACGAGCAGCACTTCAGTCCGCTCGGCGGACTGATCGTGCACGCCGTCGACCGCCACCTGGCCGGGCGGGAGGGCGCCGCCATGTCCCTGAGCAGGATCAGCTTCGACATCCTCGGCCGCCCGGCCCTCGACGAGTGCGAGATCCGGGTGGCGACCGTCCGTCCCGGACGCACCATAGAACTGGTCGAGGCGACCGTGCTCATCGCGGGCCGGTCCGTGACCCGGGCCAGGGCCTGGCTGCTGGCCGACGTGGACACCGGCGCCGTGGCGGGCGGCGGCGCGGACCGGCTCGCCGCGCCTGAGACCCTCGCCCCCTGGCCCATGGACACCGCCTGGCCCGGCGGCTACATCGCCTCCCTGGACGTGCGCCCGGTGGCACCGCCGCTCCCGGGCCGCACCACCGCCTGGATCTCCACCGGCCTCGACCTGGTCGCCGGGGAGACGGCGAGCCCGCTGGCCTCCTACGTCACCCTGGTGGACACCGCCAACGGCATCGCCGTACGGCAGTCGCCGACGGAGTGGATGTTCCCGAACGTCGACCTGACCCTGCACCTGCACCGCGCGCCCCGCGGGCCCTGGACCGGCCTGGACACCACCGTCGTCTTCGGCCCCACCGGCCAGGGCGTCACCAGCACCGTGCTGCACGACGTCGACGGCCCCGTGGGCCACGCGCAGCAGATGCTGACCGTCCGCCCACTGGGGTGATCCGCCGGCGGCGGAGCGCGGTCACGAAGGTGTGAGGACCAGCCGTCCCCGCACCTCCCCGGCCTCCAGCCGGCGGTGGGCCTCCGCCGTCGCCGACAACGGCAGCCGGTCGGCGATGCGCGGCCGCCACGGCGTCTGGGTGAGTACGCCGACCACGCCCTCGGCCGCCTCGGCGAGGTCGGCGGTCGTGGCGTTGCTGATGGCGAAGCCCACGATGCTCGCGTCCCTCGTGTAGAGCCGGCTCACCGGCAGCGGGGAGGGCCCGCCACCCAGCCCCACCATCGCGACCAGCCGTCCGCCCATGGCCAGCGACTCCACGGCGTCGGCGAGCACTCCGTGCCCCGACGTGTCGAGGTGGACGTCGTAGCCGTCGGGCGCCGCCCGGCGCACCCGCTCGGCGAGGTCGGGCGACCGGTGGTCGAGGACCTCGGCGGCGCCCAGCTCCCGGACCGCCGCCGCGTCCTCGGCACGTGCCGTGGCGACCACCCGGGCCCCGGCGCGGGCGGCCAGCGCCACCGCCGCGCCGCCGACGTTCCCGGCGCCGCCGCCGACGTACACGGTCTCGCCCGCCCGGAGCCGTCCGTGCCTGAACAGCGCCAGCCAGGCGGAGGCCGCCGGGTGGGCGGCGGCCACAAGGTGTTCGGCGTTGATGCCGGGCGGCGCCGGGTAGAGGCGTTCGGCGGCGACCGCCGCGTACTCGGCGAAGGCCCCCTGCCGGCCCGCGTGGCCCAGGCTGTTGCACCACACCCGCTGCCCGGGGGTGAAGCCCGACGCGCCGGCACCCGCCAGGGCGACCTCTCCCACCAGGTCGCGGCCTACGACGAAGGGCATCGGCAGCGGTGTGGCGTAGGCGCCGGACCGTACGAAGGTGTCGACGGGGTCGACCGCCACGGCCGACACCCGCACGAGCACGTCGGTGGGTCCCACCGGCGGCACCGGGAGGCGGCCGTGGCGGATGGCGTCGGCCGGACCGACGGCGTCGATGTACGCCGCCCGCATCACGTCGGGGACTGTGCCGTTCATGACGTCATGCTACGAACCGTCCCCTCCCGTCGCAGCCCGCCGGGGCGGCGGCGAAGCCCGCGTCCGCGGCGCGTCGGCCCCCACGGCTTGAGGACCGAGATCACCGTCATGAAGACATAGGCCGCCAGCGAGACGACCGGCCCGAACAGGACGTCCCCGCTGTCCGGCAGCGGCTCCCCCGCGGCCACGGCGGTGAACGCCGCGTTCACGCCGGGGCGCAGGGCGAGGACGGTGGCGGTCGTGGTGGCGAGGGTCAGCCAGAACTTGGTGAACACCCAGCGGTGCCGGGCCAGCCCCCACGCCGTCCCCAGGGCCAGCACCACTCCGCTGACCAGGGTGAGGACGGCGAGCGGCAGCAGCAGCCAGTCGGCGAACAGCTTCATGCCGCGGACACCGGCCTCCACCGTGGCGGGGGACGCGGTGGCGGCCGCGGTTAGGCCGAGGGCCAGCAGCCCGAGGGTGAGCCCGAGCCAGCAGGCGGAGGCGACGACGTGGACGACGAGGAGGGCCCGGCGTGCGGGTCGGCTGAGTTTCACCCCACCCACGCTGCCGGGACCCGGGCGCGAAGACGTCCGGCGGCGGGAGTAACCCCGGCTACTGAGCCGGGCGTACACGGCGGGGTCCGCGGTGCCCCGGGCGGAGCAGCCGGAAACGCGGGGTGGCCTTCGAATTAACGGCAGACCGCGGAATCCGGAATGCCGCGATATCCCGATCGAATTCCGTCGGAATACCACTCCGTCCGTACCTGACCTCACATCTTCATCCCTATGCTGATCACGCTTCGCCGAAAGGGTGCGGAGAAATTCGGGGGGGATCACGTATCCCTGTGACGAAAACCGAGGAATTCCTGTGAGACGTACGACCTCTGTCCTGCTGTCCCTGAGCGCCCTGGTGGCGGCCTCCGCCCTGGCCGCCCCCGCGGCGGCCGCCGCACCGGTGGCCGACCGGCCGGCCGCCGCGCCCGCCGGCTGGGAGGCGGTGGACGCGTCCGCGCTGGCGCGCATCACCGACGACGCGGACGCCCGGCGGGCCCCGCTCGCCGCCGGAGACAGCGCCTCGGCGGCCGCCGCGGAGGCCGAGCTGCTGGCCCTGCAGTCGGTCCGCAACAACCGCTTCGTGGCGACCGAGGTGAACTACCCGGCCCCCACCACCGGTGTGCAGCGTGCCCGTTCCGCCGAGTTCGGCGGCTCCTGGGAGGGCTTCGCCTTCGAGTGGGACGAGCCCACCCAGACCTACGCGCTGCGCTCCCTCGCGAACAACCGCTACGTGGCCGTGGAGAAGAACTACACCGGCAGCGCGCAGAATGTTCTGCGCGCCCGTTCCACGAGCGTGGGCGGCTGGGAGCGGTTCGTCCTGTACTACAACGAGGGCTTGGACCGCTACGCGCTCCAGTCCACACTGAACGGGCTCTTCGTCACCATGGAGAACGGCTACACCGGTTCGCTCCAGTACGCGCTGCGCGCCCGCTCCGCCGAGATCACGGGTTCGTGGGAGGAATTCGTCCTCTACGACATCGGCGCCTGACCCCGCTCCCGCCATTCCTCGTCGGTGAGGCCCAGCAGCGCCTCGATCACGGCCGCGTCGGGCAGCGGCCCGTGGTCCCCGACCACCCGCAGCGCGGACGCCGCCGTGATGTGGCCGAGTCGCAGGGCCCGGGTGAGGCCGGCGCCCCGGCACAGTCCGGCGAGGAATCCGGCGGCGAACGCGTCGCCCGCGCCCACCGGTTCGACGACATCCGTCCGCAGCGCGGGCACCGTGCACGCGCCGTCCTCGGTGAACGCGGTCGCGCCCCGCCCGCCGTCCTTGACGACGAGGATGCGGGGGCCGCTCAGCAGCCCGCGGACGTCGGCGGCGGTCAGCCCGGCACCCCACAGGTCCTGTGCCTCGTCGAGGCCGACGAAGGTGATGTCGGCGCGGTCGGCCAGGTCGCCGAGTACCGAGGGGGCGGTGTCCGGCGGCCACAGCGCGGCGCGGTGGTTGACGTCGAAACCGACCGCGTGAGGACGCTCCTCCGGCGGCGCGTGCAGCGCCCGTTCCACCAGGGCCCGGCAGGACCCGGACAGTGCCGGGGTGACGCCGGTCAGGTGCAGGAGAGCGGCCCCGCCGAGCCGGTCGTCGTCCAGGACGCCGGGGCCCAGGGCGGAGGCCGCCGAGCCCTTCCGGTAGTAGTGCACACGGGTGCCCTCGGCGCCCGGGTCCTTCAGCAGCAGGCCGGTCGGCCGGTCGGGGTCGGTCCGCACGCCCGTGACGTCCACGCCCGCCTCCCCCACGGCCTCCCGCACTCGTCGGCCGAGCGCGTCGTCGCCGACGGCCGACAGCCAGGAGACGGGCAGCCCGTGGTCGGCGAGGTACATGGCGACGTTCGACTCGGCACCCGCCACCGAGAGGCGCACCGACTCGGCGCTGTCCAGGGTGTCGGGCGGGGCGGGCGACATGGCCGCCATGGTCTCCCCCACGCAGACCACGGGACCCGGTGCGGGACGCCAGGGGCTCGCGGCGCTCACGTCCGCGCCCCCGACGCCGTGTCCCGGGTTCCAGGACGGTCGGCGACCGGTGCCACCGCGCCGGGGGCGAGGGGCGGCCGGGCCGGTGTCCGCGTCTCCGCGCCGCCCGGGCCGGGTGCGCCGGTCACGGCCGGGCCTCCCGGACGGCGGCGCGGAAGGCGCGGGCGCGGGTGCGGAGGTCGTCGAGGCTGCCGCCGTCCGCGGCGTCGCCGATGAGCGGGGAGCCGACGCCGACGGCGGTGGCGCCGGCCGCCAGATGGGCGCGGGCGGCCGCCTCGTCGACCCCGCCGACGGGCACGAGCGGTTCGTGCGGGAAGGGTCCGCGCAGCGCCTTGACGTAGTCGGGACCGCCGGCCTGGGCGGCCGGGAAGATCTTCAGTGCCGTGGCGCCGAGGGTGCGTGCCGTGAGGATGTCGGTGGGCGTCATGACACCGGCCAGTACGGGCATGCCCAGCTCGCGGGCGGCGGGGACGCCCTCGCCCAGGCCGGGGGTGACGGCGAAGTCGGCGCCGGCCCGGTGGGCGGCGCGCGCGTCGTCGGCGGTCAGGACCGTGCCGGCGCCCAGCGGCCGGTCGGGGCCGAGGGCCTCCCTGGCGCGCTCGATGACCCGGAGGGCGTTCTCACCGGTCAGTGACACCTCGATGAGGTCCACGCCCTCCTCGGCCAGGGTCAGTACGGTGCGCAGCGCGGCGTCGGCGTCGGCGCCGCGCACGATGGCGACGAGTCGGTGGGCGGCCAGGGCCGCTCGCAGATCCACAGGAGGTCTCCTTCTCAGAGTGTTGCAGGTCGGGCGTCGCACAGCGGCGGCCGTCGGCCAGGGTAGGACGCCACCGGGACGCGCCGCGGGCCGGGACCCCGGTCGCGCGACCGGGCCTCACCACTCGGCGAACGATCCGTCGCCGTGCCGCCACACCGGGTTGCGCCAGGCGTGCCCGTCGCGGTCGGCGGCGCGCACGGCCTTCTCGTCGATGTCGATGCCCAGGCCGGGCGCGTCGCTGCGGGGCGCGTGTCCGTCCACGAAGCGGAAGGGCTCGGTGTCCACGAGGTAGGTCAGCAGGTCGGCGCTCTTGTTGTAGTGGATGCCGCGGCTCTGCTCCTGGATGAGGAAGTTCGGCGTCGCGAAGGCGACCTGGAGGCTGGCGGCGAGCGCGATCGGGCCGAGCGGGCAGTGCGGGGCGAGCAGGGCGCCGTAGGTGTCGGCGAGCGAGGCGATGCGGGTCACCTCGGAGATGCCTCCGGCGTGGGAGAGGTCGGGCTGGGCGACCGCGACTCCCGCGGCGAGCACGGGCAGGAACTCGCCCCGGCCGTAGAGCCGTTCGCCGGTGGCGAGGGGAATGTCGGTGGCCGCGGCGAGCCGGGACAGGAGGTGGCTCTGCTCGGGGACGACCGGTTCCTCGACGAACAGCGGGTGCAGCGGCGCGAGTTCGGCCAGGACCCGGCGGGAGCTCGCGGCGGTGAAGCGGCCGTGGAAGTCGACGGCGACGTCGCGGTCCGGTCCGAGGGCCTCGCGGGCGGCGGCCACCCGGTCGACGACGGCCGCGGTCTCGGCGGGCGTCGTCAGGGGGGAGACGGCTCCGGCGCCGTTCATCTTCACCGCGGTGAAGCCGGCCTCGACCTGGGCGGCGATCTGCTCGGCGAGCGCGGCGGGCTCGTCGCCGCCGACCCAGGCGTAGACCCGGACGCGCTCGCGCACGGGGCCGCCCAGCAGGGCGTGCACGGGTGCCCCGTAGGTCTTGCCCGCGATGTCCCACAGGGCCTGGTCGAGGCCGGCGACGGCGCTGGACAGGACGGGGCCGCCGCGGTAGAAGCCGCCCTTGGTGAGGATCTGCCAGTGGTCCTGGATGCGCAGGGGGTCCTTGCCCATCAGCTGCTCGGCGAGGACGTCGACTGCGGCGCGGACGACTTCGGCGCGGCCCTCGACGACGGGTTCGCCCCAGCCGACCACCCCGTCGTCGGTTTCGACGCGGCAGAACAGCCAGCGCGGCGGGACCAGGAACGTTTCGATGCGGGTGATCTTCACTTAGTGGGGCTGCCTTTCCGTGTGGTCGGCATTGCCGGTCTTGCCTTTGCTGGTGTGGTCGCCCTTGCCATCGGGGTTGCCGATGCGCTCCTGGTCGCGGCCGGCCTGATCGAGCAGGGCTCGCATGGCCGCCTCCGCCGCCCGCGGGTCGCGGTCGCGGACGGCGTCCAGGACCGCCCGGTGGGCCGGTACGGGGTCACCGCTGTGCGGGGAGCTGTGCACGATGTGGTCGCGGTGGGCGAGCCCGGACGAGATCACCATCTCCATGCGTTCGAGGAGTTCGTTGTGGGTGGCGGCGAGCAGGGCGCGGTGGAACGCGAGGTCGGCCGCCACGGCGCGGGCCGGGTCGGGGTCCTCCTCACCCATCGCGGCCAGCGCGGCGTCCAGCGCGGCGAGGTCGTCGCCGGTGCGGCGGTCGGCGGCGAGGCGTACGGCGGCCGGCTCGACGATGGCCCGCACCTCGGCGAGGTCGCGCAGCAGTGCGAGGTCGGAGCCCGCACTGCCGCCGCCCTCGAACTGCCAGCGCAGGACGTCGGCGTCGAGGAGGTTCCAGTCGGCGCGGGAGCGGACAAAGGTGCCGCGCTTCTGCCGGGCGTCGACCATGCCCTTGGCGGCCAGCACCTTCAGCGACTCACGCAGCGCGGTCAGGCTCACGTCCAGCTCGCTCTGGAGCGCGACCAGATCGAGCGTGGCCCCCTCGGGGATCCGTCCGCCCAGGATGCGGCGGGCGAGGGCTTCCACGGTCTGGCCGTGCACGCCGCGGCGGGCGTAGGGCGTCATGTCGTACGGCCTTTCCGGTACCGGGCGGGGTCGGGTGCCCGTCCACGTCGGCCTCGATTATTACTAATTTACCCAGAGAGCGGTAGTGGCGGCTCCACCCTGTTGACGGGCACGTTACGTTTTGCCCGATTCCTCCCGGTAACCCGTCTGGAGGACATCCAGATGCGACGAGGTGAGAACCATGCTGGTGCTGGGTCTCCTGCTGATGGCGGGCGCCGCCGCCTTCACAGGTTTGCTGATCGCGGACAACCTGTCCGGCGGTCCGGACTACACGGTGACCCTGATGGGGACCGAGCCCTTCACGATCAGCACGCTGGGGGCGTTCCTCGGGGGTATCGCGCTGACTCTGATCTTCGGCCTGGGCATGTGGATGCTGATGGCCGGGACGGTGCTGGCCCGCCATCGCAGCAAGAAGCGCCGCACCGACCGGCTGGCCGCCCGGCAGGCCTACGCGGAGCGCGACGAACTCGCAGGCCGGCTGGCCGGCCAGGACACCCCCGCCGCCTCCACGGCCGAGCCCGCGGGGCATCGCAGGCCGTCCCTTCACCGGCCGGGGTGGCTCCGGCCGCACGGCCACTGACCTCCGTGCGCCGCGGCGACCGATTCACGCGTGCGGCGTCGGCCGGTAGACCAGCTCCTGGATGTGGCCGTCGAGCGTTCGCCGGTCGATCAGTTCGAGATCGAAGTCGTCCGCGCCCTTGAAGACCGGGTCGAGCCCGCTCTTCCCCGTGATCACCGGGAACAGTGTCACCTGGACGCGGTCGACCAGGCCGGCGGCCATCAGGGCCCGGTTCATCGACAGGCTGCCGTGGGAGCGCAACGGCACCTCGGACTCCTCCTTGAGCCGGGCGACGACGTCGACGGCGTCACCGTTCGCGATGGTCGCGTCCGGCCAGTCGAGGGGGCCTTCCAGCGTGGTCGACACCACGGTCGTCGGCAGGTTGCGCATCCGGGTGACCCAGGGGTCACGCACATCGGACCCCTCGGTGCTCTCGGCCAGCATCTGGGCGAACGCCCGGTACGTGTTGGCACCGAAGACCATCCGCTGCTCCTCGTCGTACAGCGCGAGGCGGTGGTCGAGCAGCTCGGGGCCCTGTTTGCCCCAGTAGCCGGTCCAGTCGCCACCGGCGGCACCGAAGCCGTCGAGGCTGGAGAATACGTCGAACGTGTAGGTGGTGGTCATGATCGGCTCCTGGACTGCGATTGCGGATTGACGGCGTCCTGGAGATGAAGACCGGCGATCGGGGCGTAAGTCATCGGCCGGGAGCGCACCGGACGACGGCGGGTCACGAGGCGGGCCGGGTCCAGAGCCGGTCGCCGCGCCGTTCGTCGTACCCCGCGCCGCCGCGATCGAGGTGGTCGGCGACGGCTCTCTCCAGCGCGCGGAACAGGAGGAGGGCGAGCGACAGGCCCGCCGCGCAGCCGATCGCGAGCCGGCCCGCGACGGCCACCGGATGGTCGAGTACCGTCCCCACCCAGGCGCCGCCTCCCGCGCCCGCCGTGGTGAGCAGGCCGGGCAGTGCGGGTGGCGGCATCTCCACCCGCACCAGGCGGGGCGACCGCCAGTCCGACGACGAGACTGCCGAGGGCGAGCCCGGCGAAACAGCCGGCCATCGGCGGCAGGCGGTCGACGCCCATCGTGCCGAGCCAGAGGCCGAGCAGGGCACCGAGGGCGGCACCGGCGCACTAGCCGAGCCTGCCAATCCCCGCACGGCGCTGCTCGTCGTCGGCACCGGCCGTCACCGAGCGGGCCGGTCCGCTGCCCAGGGTGGTCCCGCTGACGAAGCCGTCGTAGGCGCCGACGGGGGCCTCGGTCCAGGAGCCGATCGCGGCACCGGTACAGCAGCCCGCGGCGGCACCGCACGCGGCACCCAGGATCCGTCCGGCATGCAACTGCCAGTTGTGTCCCATCAGTTCACTGCATGCGGGGTGCCGTCGGCGTGGTACCCGGTCGGGGGTTAACCCCACCCCGCATCCTGCCGGTCTCCCCATCGCACCGGCTCGCCCGCCGTGGACATCCTGGTACGGCGCCGGCATCGGTGACCTCGACGACCAAGGAGTCCACGTGATCAAAGGCAGGCGAGCGCGAGGCGGCTTACTCACCCTGGCCATGGCCATGGCGGTCGGGGCCGTGGGGAGCGCGTCGACAGGCAGCGCCCTCTCGGCCTCCTCCACATCGGACCATGCCCGGACAACGGACCACGCCCGGCTGCGCGCCGTCCTGCAGCGCATCACCACGGTCGACGGTGCGCCCGGAGCGCTCGCCGAAGTACGCACCGGGCGCGGCGGCAGTACGGTGCTCACCAGCGGAGTCGCCGATGTGCGGAGTGGCACGCCGGTCCGCGGTGACAGCAGGTTCCGGCTCGGCAGCATGACCAAGCCGTTCGTGGCGACGGTCCTGCTGCAGTTGGTGGGCGAGCGACGCGTGCGCCTCGACGCGCCGGTGGAGCGCTACCTGCCCGGCGTCGTCCGCGGGCACGGCAACGACGGACGGGCGATCACCGTCCGGCAGCTGCTCCAGCACACCAGCGGGGTACCCGACTTCCTCCAGTACCTCCGCCCGCAGGAGATCGTCGCGGACCCGCTGGCCCACCGCGACACCCGCGAACTCCTCGACATCGCGCTCGCCCACCCCCCGACCTTCGAACCGGGGACCGGCTGGCGCTACTCCAACACGGGTTACCTCCTCATAGGCATGATCATCGAGAAGGTCACCGGGCGCTCCTACGGCGACGAGATCCGGCGACGCGTCATCAAACCGCTGCACCTGCACGACACCTTCGCGCCCGGCGGCGCCTCCGGCATCCCCGGACCGCACCCCCGCGGGTATGCCCGGCCCGGCCCGGACGCGCCGCTCGTGGACGTCACCGCGGTCAGCCCGACGATCGGCGGCGCGGCCGGTGAGCTGATCTCCAGCGCCTCCGACGTCAACCGGTTCATGGCGGCGCTCCTGCACGGCGCGCTCCTGCGCCCGGCGCAGCAGCGGGAGATGATGCGGACCCGTCCCACGGGCGCCTCGGACGGCCGTGCCTACGGGCTCGGTCTGGAGAGCTCGCCGCTCCCCTGCGGCGGTCTCTACTGGGGACACACCGGTGACTTCCTCGGCTACGAGACGGCCACGGGCATCGCCGGCGGCCGGCAGGTGACCGTCATGGCGAACCTCGGCCCGGGCGCCTCCGACGCACAGAGCGACGACATCGAAGCGGCCGTCGAGACCGCCCTGTGCGAAGTCCGCCACACCTCAAGCCAGTAGTTCCGCTTTCTGCCCGGCGCGACCCGGTCGGGCAGATTCCGGTGACCTGTTCGCCTCCCACGGCTGCCCCTTCGAACCTCCGCCCGCACGGCCGGTCGTCCCGCAACACCGCAGCCAGCGGCGCTACGCGCGGGTAACCGCGACTCGGCCCGGGCCGCCCCCGAACTCTCCATCATCCGCTCACAACCCCTCTACCCGGTCGACACGCCGAGGTGCGTAGCCTCTGAGCGCGTCGTCCGCTTGCGAGGGATGACGTCACTGAGTTAAGTCTTGCCCAAAGATTGATGTTCAGTTGTGAGGCACCCGGGCACTCTGGGGCACGTGGAAGAAGACAGCAGCGTGGAAGGCCGGCCCAAGGACATGACGTTCAGAACACCGTCGTCAGCCCCCGCGCGAGGCGCCGCGTGACGCTCGGCACCCATCGTGCCCACCTCGACGGGTATGACAGTCCCCCCACTCCGCAGGCCGCGAACGAGCCGTTCCACCAGCCGCAGCAGGGCGCCCTCCCCCTTCCCCAGCCGCTGGGCCCGCACGAGTGCGACCTCGTCCGCCGCAGCGTCGCGGTGGTCGAGCCGCAGGCCGGGGAACTGGCCGTGTACTTCTACGCCATCCTCTTCGTGCGCTACCCCGAGGTCCGTCCCCTCTTCCCGGAGAACATGGACGTCCAGCGGGACCGCCTGCTGCGCGCCCTCCTGCGGATCGTGGACCTGGTCGACTCGCCCGAGCACCTGGCCCAGTTCTGCTCCCGCCTGGGGCGCGACCACCGCAAGTTCGGTGCCGTGACGGCGCACTACGCCGCGGTGGGCGAATGCCTGCTGGAGACGCTCGCCCGGTTCGCCGGCCCCGCGTGGACCCCGGAGATCGCACTGGCCTGGGAGCGGGCCTACGGCATCGCCGCAGAGACGATGATCCTGGCCGCGGACAGCGACTCCCGGCTCCGGCCCGCCGTGTGGAACGCCCAGATCGTCGGCCACCGCCACCTCGGCAACGCGCTGGCCGAGGTCACGGTGGCCACCGACCCCGTGTATCCGTACCGGGCCGGCCAGTTCGTCAGCATGGAGACGCCGTGGCGTCCCCGGGTGTGGCGGCACTACTCACCGGCCAACGCCCCCCGGCCCGACTCGACCCTGACCTTCCACGTCCGGCACGTCGCCGGCGGCCACGTGAGTCACGCCCTGGTGTACCGGGCGCGGATCGGCGACATGGTGCGTCTGGGGCCGCCCGAGGGCGACATGGTGCTGTCCGCGCCCTCCGGCCGGGATCTGCTGCTCGCCGCGGGAGGCACCGGACTCGCCCCCATCAGGGCCCTGATCGAGGAGATCGCGAACGACCCGCACCGGCTCCAGGGCCGGCACGTGAACCTGTTCGTGGGCGCGCGCACCGGCAACGAGCTCTACGGGCTCGACGAGATGCTGCGCCTGTCCCAGCGGCACCACTGGCTGACGGTCCGGGCCGCCGTTTCCCACGAGCACATTCCCGGCGCCGAGGGCTCCCTGCCGGACGTCATCGCCGCCTCGGGCACCGGAGCTCACGCGGAGGCGTACCTCAGCGGGCCGCCCGGCATGGTCGCCGCCGCGCGGCAGGTGCTCCTGCGGTGCGGGCTGCCTCCCGCCCAGATCCACCACGACCCGCTGGGCGTTCCGGTACTGGACGCCCCTCTGGATCCAGGCCACCCGGAGAAGGAAGAGGACAACCGCATATGAACGACCGGCCCGCAGGCCGCCCCGGCTCCGCCGGCGAACGCCTCCTGCAGAGCCACCTGGGTACGGCCGACCGGGCCGCCACCTTCTACGACCGGCAGGTCCAGTCCCATCTCACCGATCAGATGCGCGACTTCGTCCGGCGTCAGACCATGGTCTTCCTGTCGACCGCCGACGCCGGCGGCAACTGCGACACCGGTTTCCGGGCGGGGCCGCCCGGGTTCGTCACGGTCCTCGACGAACACACCCTGACCTACCCCGAGTACCGGGGCAACGGGGTCCATGCGGGCAACGGGAACATCCTCGAGAACCCGCACATGGGCATGCTCTTCATCGACTTCACCCACCATCACATAGGGCTGCACGTCAACGGGGCGGCCCAGCTGGTGGGTGACGCCGAGCAGCGTCGCGTGTACCCGCATCTCCCCGTCGACTCGGCGCACGGCCGGCAGCCCGCCGTATGGGTGCACTTGAGGGTGGACGAAGCCTACGTGCAGTGCTCGAAGTACATCCCCCACCTCGAACCGGCTCCCCGGCCCCGCGGACTGGCGGCGGACCGGCCCAAGGACAGCGACTACTTCGTCCCCCCGGTGGCCGGTCGCGGGGAGTCCCGGCACTTCCGTCCGGCGCCCACGCTGCCGATGGGACACTAGGCCGCCGCGTGCCGGAGCGTCCCGACCCGTGCGGTTCGTGGGCGCGGCCGGTCACACCCCGGACTGGGTGTGGCGCCCTACGACGATCATGGCGGCGTCGTCGTCCAGGTGGCCGTCGACGTGGTGCAGCAGGTCTCGCCGGAAGCGGCCGAGGAAGGCGTCGGGGTCGTTCTCGGGCCAGCCGGTGATGCGCTCGGCCAGCGGATAGAAGGTGCCGGCGGAGTCGCGTGCCTCGGTGACACCGTCCGTGTACAGGAGCAGCAGGTCGCCCGGCTCGAACGGGAAGCTCTCGACGTGGTAGCGGGGATTCACCAGGTGACCCAGGCCGAGCGGGGGCGCGGGGTGCAGGACGCTCATCGTCGCCGGCCGCCCGTCGCGGACGACGACGGGCGGTGGATGGCCGCAGGAGACCATCCGGACCCGCCCGTCCCGGTCGGGGATGTCCAGCACGGTGGCGGTGATGAACGCCTCCCCGTGGCGGGCCGGATCCGCGAGGTCCCCGCACACGCTCCGGTCCAGGTGCCGCACCAGCTCCCCCAGCCCCGCCCGGTGGCCGGCCATGACGCGGAACGCCCCCAGCAGCAGGGCGGCGTCGTTGACGGCGGTCAGTCCCTTGCCCCGTACGTCTCCGACGATCAGCCGGGTGCCCGAGGTGGTGCGGACCGCCGCGTACAGATCTCCGCCGATCTGGGCCTCGGCCTCCGCGGCGAGGTAGAGCGAGGCGGTGCGCAAGGGTCCCAGCCGGCTGGGCAGCGGCGGCAGGA
This sequence comes from Streptomyces sp. NPDC048171, assembly GCF_043202655.1. NCBI lineage: Bacteria > Bacillati > Actinomycetota > Actinomycetes > Kitasatosporales > Streptomycetaceae > Streptomyces > Streptomyces sp. NPDC048171. The sequence continues at coordinate 187,333 of NZ_JBIDAU010000013.1, read as the reverse complement.
CGACGCGCTGGGCGGTCTCGGAGACGTACCGGACCTGTCTCAGCTCCTTGGCCCGGCGCTCCCGCACGACGCAGAAGACGACGAGGCTGGCGCCTACCAGGATCAGGGCGACGATCTGTGCCTCGTGATTGGCCGAGAACAACTCGTCGGGGTCGCGCAGCACCCCGATGGCCGTCTGCGCGATCACCGCCAGCGCGGCCACCAGGGCCACCGTCCAGGGCCCGCCGAACAGGGGCGTGATCGCCGGGGCCGCGACGAGCAGCGGCCCCAGATGGATGTGGGGCGGCGCGAGCACGTCGACCACGGACACCGCGACGATCCACGCGATCGGGACGGCGACCATCGGCCGCCGCGCGCGCACCGGCCGGCGAGGCTCTCCGAGGCGCTGCGACATGCCTCCTCTCTACACCGTTCCCGGTCCTCCCGCACCGGCAGAGAGGGCCGGAGCGACCACCCACCCGTACGGCCGCACTTCGGCGCGGGTACGGCCAGCCTCTCCCCGCCGTGCCGACCGGACTGGATGATCGATGCCGCCCGCCCGCCGCCGCGTGCCGCACACGCCCGGCCCGACACATCGCCGTTGGAGGATGCCCGCATGTTCCGTTCGACGCGCACGGCGTCGGCCTCCGTGGAGGACGGCCTCCCGGACCGGGACGACGGCGTCCGCACACCCCCCACGCGCACCGTCGTCCTGGTGACGGTGGCGGCGACGGTGGTGACGATCGTCCTCGGGGTGCTGACCGGGACCGCCGTCCTCCTGCTCGGGCTGCTGGTGTTCCTGCCCGCCTTCGCCTCCGCGCTGTGCACCCCGCGCCAGACGGCGATGGTCTCCACCTGGGTGAGCGTCGTCGTGGTCGTGCCCGTGGCCCTGTCCGGGGAACGGATCGCCGACCGGGTGGTGCTGGCGCTGTTCGCCGTCGGCTTCGGTGTGCTGGCCGTCTACGCGTCCCGGCTGCGGGTCTCGCGCGAGGGGGCGCTGGTGCGGCTGCGGTCGACCGCCGCCGCGATGCAGCGGCAGATCCTGCGTCCGCTGCCGCTGCTCACCGACGACGTGCTCGTGGACGGCGTCTACGAGCCGGTGCAGCAGGACAAACTCGTCGGGGGCGACATCTACGACGTGGCGGCCACCCCGTGGGGTACCCGGGTGCTGATCGGCGACGTCCAGGGCAAGGGGCTCGCAGCCGTCGGCATGGCCATCGATGTGGTCGGCGCCTTCCGTGAAGCGGCCCACCGCGAACCGACGGTGACGGCCCTCGTCGACTCGCTCGAGGCGGCGGTGGTCCGCCACAACGACTACGCGGAACAGCGCGGCGAACCGCAGCGATTCGTCACCGCCGCCGTCCTGGGAGTGGACGCGGGCACCGACACCCAGCTCGTCACCTGCGGCCACGTCCCGCCGTACCTGCTGCACGACGGGACCGTCACCGCGGTGGGCGCGGGGACCGAGCACACCCCTCTCGGCCTGGCGGACCTGGTCGAGGAGGCGCGCACGGTGGCCTGGTTCCCGTTCCCGGCCGGAGCGACCCTGCTGCTGTGCACCGACGGCCTGACCGAGGCCCGATCGGCCGGGGGCGCCTTCTATCCGCTGGAGTCGCGCCTCTCCGACCGGGCCGACATCACCGCGGGCCGGCTCACCGAGTCACTCGTCGACGATGTGCACGCCTTCACCGCGGGCGCCCCGCAGGACGACCTGGCGGTGCTCGCCGTCCGCCGCTCCCCGCGCCGGGTACCGGGGTAGCCCGGTACCCGGGCCCGTGACCGCACGAGGTCTACTCGTCGATCGCCGCCCCGAACCGCGCGTTCGCCGTCGGCGCCCCGAGACGTGCCCCGTCGTAGGTCCATGTGCCCTGGGCGACCAGACCCGACGACGACGCGGGCAGGACCCATGTGAAGCCGTCGTCGGTGTTCTCGCCCGGTGCCGCCGCCAGGAGCCCGAAGAGGCGGTCCTTGTTGGCGTCGATGAGCCGGACCTGGCCGCCCCAGCGGTCCGACTTCTCGGCCGCGCCGGGGATGGCGTCGAGCTGCTGGTCGAAGCTCTTCACCCCTGTGCTGCTGAAACCGGTCGGGTCGCCGCGCAGCACCCACACGGCACCCGCGTCGGACACGCTGCCGATGTCCTCGCCGGGCGCACCGACGGCGAGGTCCGGGTGGCCGTCGCCATCGGTGTCCCCGGCCGACAGATCGGCGCCCCACTGGTCGCCCGCCTCCGCGGTACCGGGCACGCCGGGCGAGTCCTGGGTCCAGTACTGCGCCGGCTCCGGTTCGAGCCCCGACAGGTCGCCGCGGCCCAGGTAGAGGGTGATCCCGCCACCCTTCGGTGCGCCGGCCCCCGTGTCACCGATGACGAGGTCGTCCTGCCCGGTGCCGTCCCAGTCGCCGGAGACGACGGCCGGACCGCCGGGGAAGGTACCCCCGTCGCCGAGAGCGCCGATGTCCGGCGCGCCGTGCAGCACGTGCACCGTGCCGGCGCCCGGTTGCTGCCCGGTGGTGACGCCGGAGACGGCCAGGTCGGCCCAGGAGTCCTCGTTGTAGTTGCCGTGGCTGAGGCTGCGGAACTCGAAGCCGCTGCTGCGCGGTGCGAAGTCCGCCGCCCTCACGCCGCGGTCCGACATCGTGGGTCGCTGCGCCTCCTGGCCGGGTGTGAGGGTGAAGAACAGCAGGGCGTCGTCCTCCAGGACGGCGATCGAGTCGCGCGGGTCGGCGTTCGGGTCCCCCGGGTCGGGGGCGGAGTACCGGGCCGCTTCGACGGCCCGCCCGAAGTGGGCACCCGCCCGCGGGTCGTCGTTCTCCAGCCACGTGCTGTCGGATCCGTGCAGTCCGGTCGGCGATCCCCAGAAGATGACGGCGCCGCCCGCGTCGGACAGGCCGGTGAGATCCTCGCCCGGGATGCCGACGACGGCGTCGTCGTACCCGTCGTTGTCCAGGTCGCCGGAGGCGACGGCCCCGCCGAAGCCGTCACCGGCCTCCGCACCGCCGGGAACGCCGGACACGTTCTGGTGGAGCACGCTCTTCTTCGTCGTGCTGAGACCGCCCGACGAGCTGTACTGCACGGTGACGTAGCCGGCGCCCGAGGCACCGCTCACCGTCGCACCGGGGGCGCCGGTCAGCACGTCGTCGAAACCGTTGCCGTCGTAGTCGCAGTTGCGCTGCTGCCACCCGATGGACGGGAAGGGCACGGCAGCCGGGGCGGCCTGGGCCGCGGGGGCGGCGGCGACCACGCCGCCGCCGAGGGTGAGGAGTGCGGTGGCCGTGACGACCGCTTGTCCGAGGTGACGCACAGGAAATCTCCCTGGTCTCCGATACTGCCCACGGCCACGGGCCGGCCGTGTCGCGGGCGAGGACGTGCAACCCCTCGCCTCCGGCACGGAGGTGGGGGTGCGACCGTGTGCGTCTCCCGCCGTCGGGCGGTACGGAGAGGCACGGACCTTGCTGCGTACACCAAGGAGACATCCGCAGTTCGTCAAAGGTTGTGCACGAGGCTTCGGCCAGGGTTGACCGGTCAACGCCGCTTCAGCCGAGCCGGCCCTCCAGCCACCTCAGGACATCGGGTGTGACCGGGTCGGTGATGTCCGCGAACTCGCCGTGCCGCTCGAGGAACTTGGCGACATAGGGGCAGACGGGAACGATACGCATGCCGGACGCGCGCACGTCGGCCAGTGCCTGCTGGACCAGCTGTGTGCCCAGCCCTTGACCGGCGAAGGCCTCGTCGATCTCCGTGTGGAAGAAGACACGCTGCTTGCCCAGGTCCCGGTACGCCGTCAGTCCGGCACGTCGGTCGCCGACCAGGATCTCGTACCGGCTGTCGTCGTCCGCGCGCTCGACGGTGGTGGTGGAGGACTCGCTCACGGTGGGCCTTTCAGCGGGAGGTTCAGCGGGTCGGCGGGTTCCTGCGGGGTGTGATGACGGCGTTCGGCAGGGCCGGTGCGGGAAGTCTGCCGCCGGGCGAGCCCTCGACGACGCCGAAGCGGTCCGAGGAAGCCTCCCAGTCCTCGCGGGCCTTCGCGATGTCCTGGTGGCTGCGCCCCACGAAGTTCCACCACATGACGATCTCCTCCCCGAAGGGATGACCTCCGAGCAGGACGGCCCGCGCCGGGGCGTCGGTCTCGTTCACCATCGTCAGGGTGTCCTCGCCGTGGGGGACGTAGCCGAGTTCGGCAGGCCGCAGCACCGTGTCGATGAGGCGGATGTCCCCGCTGTCCACGAGGAGGCCGTGCTCGAACGCCGCGTCGACGGCGAGTGAAAGCGTCATCCGGGGTTCGATGACGATCTCGGCTCCGAGCAGCGGTGTGAAGGCCCGCACCGGGGAGGTCCGGCCGGCGAGCGAGCCCAGGAAGACCCTGATCGCGGCCCCGCCGACCTGCGTGAGTCCGGGCGCGTAGTGCTGGAAGTCCCGGGCGGTGTGGCGGTGCTCCTCGGGCAGCGCGATCCACAACTGGACGCCGTGGAGGACCGCGGTGTCCGGCGTGGACTTCTCCGAGTGGGCGATGCCGTGTCCCCCGGTCATCAGGTTCATCTCGCCGGGCCGTATCAGGGAGTGGGTGCCGAGGGTGTCGCGATGCTCGACCTCTCCGCTGAACAGCCAGGTGACCGTCTGAAGTCCGGTGTGGGGATGCGGAGGCAGGTCCATGCCGCCCGCCTCCGCGACCTGGTGCGGTCCGTAGTGGTCGGCGAAGCACCAGGCTCCGATGAGTGTGCGCTCGCGCTGGGGCAACGTCCGGCGCACCCGCATCGCGCGCGGGCCGCCGAGGGGGACTTCGCGCGCCGACAGGACGTCGACCCGGGAGGACCCCGCGGGCCGGTCGTCTTCGGCGGACGCACCGCAGCGCAGCGCCTTGGCGTCGACTTCCGGGTTGCTCACCGAGAGAGCACCTCCCACCAGATCTGGTTGTTACATCAACTATAATGCCATGGAGGCAGAGCGATCACCACAACGCCCGTACGACCCCGGGCCACCCGAGCACGCCCCGAAGGAGACCCCGACGTGAGCAACCAGCCCCACGGCTCCGCACCCCGCAGGATCTTCATCGACAAACAGAGCCCCAAGGCCTTCCACTCCCTGGTGCAGGTGTCGGAGGCGGTCCGGGCCACGGCCTCCGAAGCCGGACTCGACCGCATCGCCGTGGAACTGATCAACGTACGTGTGTCACAGCTCAACGGCTGCGCCTACTGCCTCGACGTACACACCAAGGCGGCCCTGCGCGTCGGCGAGTCGCCGCGGAGACTCGGACTCCTCAACGCATGGCGGGACGCCGGCCTCTTCACCCCCTCGGAACGCGCCCTCCTGGCGCTGGCCGAGGCGACGACCGATCCCGCGAACGCGACGATCCAGGCGTCCGCCTACGAGGCCGCCCGGCAGGTCCTCTCCGACGACCAGATATCGGCCGCGATCTGGGTGGCGGTCACCATCAACGCGTTCAACCGCGTTTCGATCATGAGCAAGCACCCCGTAGCGCACTCCGAGGACAAGTAGAGGAGGCGCCGTCACTGCCCGCGAGGCCCCGCGCCCTCCGCCAACTCATACTGGAGCGCACCCGAGGGACAGCGCCGCACCACCTCCGCGAGGCGCTCGGCAGTGGCCCTCTCGGGCTGGATCCACGGCCGCCTCTCCGGGTCGAACACCTCGGGCAGGCCGCCGACACATTCAGCGGCGTGGAGACAGCGCCCGGCCTCGAAGGTCACCGTGATGGACTCCGTCCGGTACGTCTTCCGCGCGGATTCGCCACTCATGGCCACTCCCCCTCCTCCGTGCCCGCCCTCAGTCACTGACCTTGCTGCGGGACTGGTACAGCAGGTCCTGGTACTCGGGGTGCCTGCTGATCCAGCCCGCGAAGAAGGGGCAGGTGGCCAGTACCCGCAAGTTCGCGGCACGCGCCTCGTCGAGGGCGGTGCGGACGAGCGCGGACCCGACGCCCGCACCCTCGTACTCCGGTTCGACCTCGGTGTGCACGAACGCCACGAGCTCCGGCGTACGGATGTACTCCGCGACGCCCGCCACCTTGGACTCTCCACCGACACGGGCCTCGTAGCGCTTCGCCTCGGGCACATCGCTCACTTCGACGGTCATGCGTCCTCCTCATGCGGGTGCTGCCGCGCGGCTCGACCGAATCGCGCCGGCCAGGGCATCACCCTAACCCCAACAGGTTGACACATCAACTTCACCTGGAAGGGAGCGCCCGCGACGAGGGCCACATCGCCCTCACTGCCGGTAGATGAGCTGTCAACGATTTCGTTAGACTGGGTCCATGGACGCACCGCCGCGATGGCTCGACCCGGAACAGAAGGTCGCCTGGGACAACTTCATCCGCATGCAGGAGACACTCATCGGGCGGCTGTCCCGCCGCGTCCAGGCCGACTCCGGCATGTCGGCCTCCGACTACATCGTGCTCGCCAGCCTCACCGAGCGAGGCAACGGGCGGATGCGTCTGCTGGACCTGGCCAAGACCGTGGAGTGGGAGAAGAGCCGGATGTCCCACCAGGTCACGAGGATGACCAAGCGCGGACTCGTGGCCAGGGAGGAATGCCCCGACGACGGACGCGGAGCGTTCATCGTGGCCACACCGGCCGGCTACGAGGCGATCGAGGAGGCGGCGCCCCAGCACGTCGAGCACGTCCGCCGCCTCTTCGTCGAGGCCCTGACCCCGCATCAGCTCAGTACGCTCGGCCGACTCTCCAAGCGCGTCCTGGACCACATGGAGAAGCTGCCGGACTGACCGGTGGGAGCGGCCCGATCGCCTGGATCACGCGGCGGCAGGCCACCACACCGGACATGACGGGCCGCCGCGCTCCATGCCTACACCATGGGGTTGCCGTTGACGGACTCCTCGGGAGCGACGATGTCCTGGACGACGTCCCAGTGTTCCACGATGCGCCCGTCGTCCAGCCGGAAGATGTCGACGATGGCCACGGGCCCAGGGGCCCAGCCGTGCACGATGCTGTGGGTGAAGACCAGATCGCCCTGGGCCGCGATCCGTTGCGGCTCCCAGGAGAAGCCTTCCAGGCCGGGAACGACGTCACGCAGGGCGTCGAGCCCGTTGGGCATCCGCGGGCTGTGCTGAATGTAGGGCTCGGCCCAGTAGCGGTCTATCGCGGTCAGATCCTTCTCGGCGAACAACTCCCGCATGGCGGTGAGCACGATGCCGACGTTCCCCTCGGCGTGATCGTCCTGTGCGATGGCATCCCGGGTCATGGTCAGACGTCCTTGTCGGTTCCGGTGAAATGGTGGAGTGGCGAATCGAAGGTGAGTGTTGATTGACGTCTCAACCATAGAAATGTCATGGTTGATACGTCAACTAGATGGAGGACGGATGCAGCCCATCATTCGTGACTATCTGACCGAGGTGCTGAACGAGGTGGAGTCGGACACGTCCGGAGAGAGAGCGGGGTACATTCCCGAGCTCGCGGCGGCGGATCCCGAGCGCCTCGGTGCGGCCTTCGCCATGACCGACGGAGAAGTCCACGGCGCCGGCGACATCGACGTCGAGTTCACCATCCAGTCGATCTCCAAGCCGTTCGTCTATGCGTTGGCCCTGTCCGACCGCGGGTTTGACCCCGTGCTCGCCAGAGTCGGTGTCGAGCCGTCCGGAGAGGCCTTCAACGAGATCTCCTTGGAGAGCGACACGGGGCGCCCTCGCAATCCCATGATCAACGCCGGTGCGATCACCGTCCACTCGCTGGCCGGCGCGGACGGCCTGGGTCCGGCGGCGCGTGTGGAACGCGTCCTGCACGGTCTCTCGGCGTTCGCGGGTCGTCCGCTGGCGATGGACGAGGCCGTGTGCGCGTCGGAGATGGAGCACGCGCACCGCAACCTCGCCATCGCCCACATGCTCCGTAGCCACGACATCCTCACCGAGGATCCAAGGGCGGTCGTGGACGGGTACGTCCGCCAGTGTTCCGTGCTCGTCACCACCCGCGACCTCGCGATGATGGCGGCGACGTTGGCCAACCGTGGCAGGAACCCCCTGACGGGTCGGCAGGTGGTGCCGGAACCGGTCGTGCGTCATGTGCTGAGCGTGATGTTCAGCTGCGGTATGTACGACGCGGCGGGCGACTGGGCGACCCAGGTCGGCATTCCGGCAAAGAGCGGGGTGGCCGGAGGCCTGATCGGCGCGCTGCCCGGGCAGATCGGCATCGCCACGTTCTCACCACGCCTGGATGCGCACGGCAACAGCGTGCGCGGGGTGTCCCTGTTCGAACGATTCTCTTCGGACATGGGTCTGCACCTGATGGAAATCCCCGCCGCCGCACAAGCCGTCGTGCGTTCCAACCATGCCGTTGGCGACGGGGCGAACACGCTTCGGGTCCTGCAACTGCAAGGCGGTGTCGGCTTCGCCGGAGCCGAGAGGATCGTCCAGGAAGCCATGGACATCTCCCCTGCGGAAGTCAGGGTGGCTCTCGACCTGACCAGGGTCAACTCGATCGACGACGTGGCACGACGCGTACTGCTGGAGGTCGCGCGCCGCCTGACGCTGGACGGTCACGAGGTCTACCTCGTCGACCCGGAATCGATCATGCCCGATCCCGATCCCGGCGATGGCGGCCGCATCACGGTCGTGAACCACGTGGACCACGCTCGCCCGCACGCCGCGACCACGGAAGGAGGCCGGAGCAGTTGACCGCGCGGGAGGATCCACGGCTATCCGCAGAACGGCCAAGTTGCTATCGGCAGACGCGCGAGCTGCTGGCCCGCGGCCATCGGGTCATCACTTACGACCGCCGCGACGGCGAAGGCGGACCGGTACGCCTGGTACCGGCAGTTCTACGCGGACTTCTACAACCTCGACGAGAACCTCGGCACGCGTATCAGCGAGGAGGCCGTGACCGGGAGCTGGAACGTCGCCATCGGCAGCGCTCCCGTGGCCGCGTACGCAGTGGCGCCGGCATGGATCGAGGAATTCCGCGCCGACGTCGAGGCGGTCCGCGCGAGCGGGAAGCCCGCCCTGATCCTGCACGGAACGAAGGACAACATCCTCCCGATCGACGCCACGGGGCGCCGGTTCCACAAGGCCCTTCCCGAGGCCGACTACGTCGAGGTCGAAGGAGCACCGCACGGTCTGCTCTGGACCCACGCCGACGAGGTCAACGCCGCGCTCCGGGATTTCCTCTCGAAGTGAGGGTCGGCGACCGACCGTTCCTCCCGCTGCCGCGGGGGGGGACACGACAGGCCGTGATGCCTCCGCCGGTTCGGTGAGCCGGCGGAGGCATCCGTGAGCACCGACCGCAGTCAGCCGGCGCCATCGCGGCGGACTCAGACCTCGTTTCCGGCGGGCGTGGCCAGGAGTTGCATCTCCCAGGCGAAGGCGACTCCGCTGGCACCGCCGTGCTGCGCCTGGATCTCCGCGACGCCCGGCACGGTCTTCTCCCGGGCCCAGTCGCGCTGCCACTCGCCCAGCACCGCCATCCAGGTGACCGGGGCCACACCGGCCTGGATCATGCGATGCACCGCCATGTCGTGCGCCTCCTTGGAGACACCGCCGGACGCGTCGGTGACGACGACGACTTCGAAGCCCTCACCCGCCGCCTGTATCGCCGGCATGGCCACGCAGATCTCCGTCCAGAGTCCGGCGATGATCAGCTTCTTGCGGCCGGTCGCCTTGACGGCGTCCACGACACGCTCGTCCTGCCAGGTGTTGATGAAGGTCCTGTTGATCGGCCTCTGCTCCGGGAACACGTCCTGTATCCCCTGGACGAGGAGGCCCCCGCGCTCCTCCAGAACGGTCGTCAGAATGGTCGGAACGTCGAAGACCTTGGCAGCCTTGGCAAGCCCGACGGCGTTGTTGATGACCATGGTCGGTTCGTGGCTGTGCAGGTTGGCGACCTGGAACGGCTGGTGGTCGATGAGGACGAGCACGCTCTCCTCGGGCGTCAGGAGCGCGCCGAGTCCGGCCTTGTTCTGAGTGCTCACGAGATTCCCCTTCACGAACATCGCGTCCGCGAGTCTCCGGAAGTGCACCGACATCCCGATCCTCCGCAGTGATGCGGATTCGAGCTGCCCGGACCGGTGCCCCCGCCCCATTTGGTTGACGCGTCACCTACGCTAGGTGTGGATGGTTGATGCGTCAACTCACTCTCCCCTCGGGCGCATCCGAGGGCCGGCCGGATATGGCGAACTGCGTCCGCGGAACGAACCGATGTCCCGCCGACTCCCGCAGCGAGGCCAACTCCGGTTCTCCCAAAACGGGGTGGTGCCGGTCCAACACGACCGACCACGGTCGGTTGGTGGCCACCTGATTCCATCTGACTCGGCGCACCCGCGTATTACTTGTTGACGGTGTTGGCGCTCGCCTGGTCCATGAAGATGGCGACGTGGGCGGGAGGCATCCCCGCCAGCGTGCCGCCGACGGGTGACGGTCGTCGCGCACTGTCGATCATCGTGCGGGCGGCTTCGGGCGAGACGGGCGGGACCGGGTGTTCGAGGTAGTAGCGCTTCTCCTCATCCCCGGTGACCCCGTCGGGGATGGCAGGGGCATACGGCCAGAAGTAGACGGGCGTCTCGGGCTCGATCCGCCAGCTCTCCGCAAGCGGGCCGGCGTCGACCACGTCGTAGCCGACCGCTTCCAGGAACCGCGTCACCGCCTTCTTGGCCGCCAGGTCGTCGCCCGCGATCGGCAGGGTCGTCCGTTCGGCGTCGCCCTTCGGGCGGGCGTTGGAGTACATGTGGTTCCAGTCCAGATTGTGCAGGCCCTTCACGACCAGGGAGTCCTTGAGGTGCCGCTGCACGAGTTCACTCGAGGTGAGCTTCCCGGCATCGAGCTCGGCGTTCCGCCAGAACTCCGGGTAGTAGTTCGTCTGGTCCAGGACGACCTTCCCGGCCAGTTTGCCGGCGGGCAGCGCCTCGAAGCTCGCGAGCGGGACGGGAAGGGCGATGATGTCGCCGGCCTCGATCGCTTCGTCGACCGATGCGGCGCGCGCCGACGGACCGAGCTCCTCAACCAGTTCCGCGATCGATTCCGGGCCTCGTGAATTGCTGAGCACGACGCTGTAGCCGGCGTCGACAGCCAGCCGGGCGACAGAGCCGCCGACCAGACCAGAGCCGATGATTCCGATGGTGGGTGCCATCTTGGTATCTCCTTCTGCAAAGAGGCGCCGCCAGTCGGCGGCAGGTTCCGCCGTGCCTCTGAGGCGCTGGGACCGACACGTCGATACTCGGCCTGGCCACAGGGGTGCACCAGGCGCTGTCGTCCCTGGTAGCGCCAGTACCACCCAGCCCCTCGCCGGCAGATTCATACTGGATCCATGACCACCCACACGGAGCTCGGCCCGGCACTGCGGGCGTGGAGAGAGCGCATCGGCCCGGCCGCGGTCGGTCTGCCGGTGGCAGGCAACCGACGAGTTCCGGGCCTGCGCCGTGAGGAGCTGGCGGTCTTGGCCGGCATCTCCGTCGACTACCTCGTACAGCTCGAACAGGGCCGCGCGAAGAACCCCTCCCCCCAGGTGCTCGCGGCGGTCGCACAGACGCTGCGGCTCAACGCCGTGGATCGCGAACTGCTCTACCGGCTGGCAGGCGCGGTCGTCCCGCCGTCCGGGACGGTGCCGCGCGAGGTGCCACCCGGCGTGCAGCGCATGATCGACCGGATGAGCGACACCCCGCTGGCCGTCTTCACCGCCTCCTGGGACATCGTGCAGAGCAACCCGCTCTGGACGGAGCTGTTCGGCAGCCCGGTCGAGGCCGATGCCCGGTCGAGCAATCTGATCTGGGGGCACTTCGCCGCACCGCCCGCGCCCGGCACCTCCCGCATCGAGCGCGGCGCCGCACACGCCGACGCCTTCGAGCGCATGATGGTGTCCGACCTGCGCCGGGCCGCCGACCGGTACCCCGACGACCGCGCTGTCATCGAGCTGATCGACGCACTGCGGGAGAGCAACCGACGCTTCGCCGATCTCTGGACCCGCTACGAAACCCTGCCGATCGGGCGTTCGCACAAGACAGTCGTCCACCCCGAACTCGGTGAGATCGTCCTCGACTGCGACATCATGACCATCGAACGCGCCGACCTGCACATCGTGTTGAACTGGGCCGCTCCGGACACCGGCGCGACCCAGAAGCTGGCCCTGCTCCGCGAGCGCGTTGCCACGGCAGCACACTGAGCATCGGCACCGCGCCGGGTGCAGCCATGGAACGCGCCGAGGAGTCCGGCCTGGCCAAGCGTCGGGGCGACGCGACCGACAAGCGGGTCACAGGGCAGCCCCCGGGTCCAGAAGGGGGGGAGGTCGGGCGGCCGCTCTCGAGCCCGGGCTTGCCACGCTTCGCCGGTACTCCGGCCGCTTCCCCCACCTGGACGACAGTCCCGGGGGACCTCCCAGTAAGTGTCGTACCTGCGTGCCGCAGTGGCGGCGTTGTCTCCAAGCGCTCCCAGTTGGAGTGGCTGGGCAGGCCCCCGGTGCGGCAGTCACGTCCGGCCCGGGGGGCCTGACGTCCTCTGGCCCGCCCAGATCAGCGGCTCCCGTCGGCCTGTCGTACGGCAGTCGCTGCCGCTGATGCCGCAGGGGCCCGCCGTGCCGCTCGGCCTGCAACTGGACTTTCTACCGACTGATGGCCTCGTCCGCGGAGTTGCCCCCGGCCTGGGCGATGAGCAGGGCCACGTCGTCGTGGTCTCCGCTGTGGCGCAGGCTGTTCAGGAGGAGGTCGCAGGTGGCGTCCAGGGCGTGGCCGGGGAGGACGGCGAGGACGTCGAGGAGCGCTGCCAGGCGGGCGTCGATGGGCTGGTCGCGGGTCTCGACGAGGCCGTCGGTGTAGAGGACGAGCTGGTCCCCCGGCCGGAAGCCGATCGAGGTGGAGGAGAAGGGGATGCCGCAGCCGCCCAGGGGGGCGCCGGTGGGCAGGTCGAGCAGTTCATGGACGCCGTCCGCGTGGCAGTGGACCGGGGGCAGGTGGCCGGCCAGGGAGATGTGGCACTGCGCGGTGTGGGGGTCGAAGACGGCGTAGACGCAGGTCGCGAGGGTGTCCAGACCGTCCGTGATGTGGTCGAGGTGGTTCATGACCTGGGCGGGGGGCAGATCGAGATCGGCCAGCGTTCTGGTGGCGGTGCGCAGCTGCCCCATGGATGCCGCGGCCCCGACACCGCTGCCCATGACGTCGCCGACGACGAGGGCGGTCTTGTCACTGCTCAAGGGGATGACGTCGAACCAGTCGCCGCCGATCTCGATGGTGGCCTGGGCGGGACGGTAGCGGTAGGCGAGGTCGAGGCCCGGCCGTTGCGGAGGGGGGTGGGGCAGGAGGCTGCGTTGGAGCGTGAGGGCGGTACGGCGCTGTTCCTCCACGGCGCGGTACCGGTCGGTGACGTCGACGCTGGAGGTGGCCACGCCCAGCACCTTCCCGTTGGGGGACTCGAGCCGGTAGAAGGAGACCGACCAGGCGTGGTCGTTGTCCGGGTCGGCCGCGGTGCGGCCCACGGTGTACTGGTCCAGGACCGGGGTCCCGGTGGCCAGTACGTCACGCATGGCCGCCTCGAAGGACTCGTCGAGGAAGGGCACGACCTCGTGGACGTGACGTCCGAGGTGCTCTGCGGCCGGCTTGCCGTTCATCCGCGCCTCCGCGGGATTCACGGAGATGTACCGCAGATCGGTGTCCAGCATGCCCAGCCCGATCGGTGACTGGGACACCAGCTGTGCGGACAGCGACAGGTCCCGCTCCATCTGCCGGACCGTCGCCTGGTCCGCGGCCAGCCCCAGGGCCCAGTAGTCGCTCTGGTCGTCCTGCAGCCGCATGTTGCGGAACTCCACCGGGCGCACGCTGCCGTCCTTGTGCCGGACGGGAAAGACCCCTGCCCAGCTCTCGCCGTCCTCCATGACCTGGGCGAACAGCGACAGGACGGTGTCCAGCTGCTCCTTGTCGATCAGCAGGTCGGCCGCGTACCGGCCCAGGGCCTCCTCCGCGCTGTAGCCGAAGAGGATCTCGGCCTGCGGGCTCCACAGATCGACCTTGCCCTCGGCGTTGAGCAGGATCGCGGCGACGTTGAGTACGTCCAGCAGACCCCCCGGCCTCAACGCCACCACACCCCTCGTCCCAGGGTCCTCCGGGGACGGTTCGGTCGTACCCATGCCCAGAACTCCTTCCGGCCAGTGACCGGACGGTCGGGTAGCGGCTACCGGAGCGGACCGCACGCCGGTGTCAGTGGCCCCGCCTCTCCATCGTCCTCCCTCCGCCACGGACTCGCGCTCCCAGACTTCTGCCGCCTGTCGTCGCCTCTCGAAGCAGTGCCGAGGTCATGATCGTCGTCCAGGCATGACATGCGAGCAGCACTCATCACCACCAACCTTCGAATTTTGAATCCGGACCACACCTGGACCAGCCGTCCGCCGCGTGTGGCGATCCGTGCCGATCTCGCTGGTCAACCTGCGTCTGAGCTGCGTATCACCAGCAGACGACAACCTGCTGTGAGCGCTCCGACACGGCAGGTTCATACAGAAAGCAGCGCCACGACAGCGGTCGCACGTCCTGTAGATCCCCCACAAGGCTATAGGCCGAGCAGCAAGCCCGCCCAGCAGAGCGTGCGAAGGTCCGCCGTAGAGTCCGCGTCGGGCCAGTGGCCACCCATGGCAACGCCGCTCCATGGACGAGCTCCGCAACCGCGACCGCTGCCTGACGTCGCGTCAGTAGAGTTAGCAATGGGTCAGCAAGTGTCCTGCCACGGCCCAGTGAAGGACAACGCAGGACGGCCGGCGAACTGACCGCCACCAGCCCGTCAGAACGTCGCGCAGGTCAGCGTTGCCTTCCGCGCGGCTTCAGGGGCACCGCCGGCAGCGCGGGAGCAGGCAACGGGGCGCCGTCGTAGCCCTTCACCTCGCCGAACCGTGTCCCTTCCATCCAGTCCCGCCGCGCCTGCTCGATCTCCTCCTGCGACCGTCCGATCCAGTTCCAGAACATGATCAGCTCTTCCTCGAACGGCTCGCCGCCCAGCAGCATCAGGCCCGCGTCCGAGTCGGCGCGCAGGGGGAGTTCGTCGCGTCCGCAGCCGAGGTAGAGCATCGAGCCCGGGACCAGGGGCACGCCGTCGACGTGGGCCTCGCCGGACATGGACAGGACGGCGTACTCGAAATCCCGCTCCAGGGGGAGGCGTACGTCCGTGCCGCCGGTGAGGGTCAGGTCGGCGCCGACGAGTGGGGTGTACGTCGTGCCCGGGGACGTCGTGCCGTCGAGGGTTCCCAGGAGCAGGGTGGCCGACAGGCCGGGGGCGGTGACCAGGGGCAGTTCGGCGTGGTACTCGAAGTGCGGGTCGGTGTGGCGGTGGGCGTCCGGGAGGGCGACCCACAGCTGCGCGCCGTGCAGGCGGCGGGCGTGGGGGCGGGGGCTCTCCTCGGAGTGGCTGATCGCGCGGCCGGAGGTCATCAGGCCCAGCTGCCGCGGGTGGATGGTCTGGAGGCTGCCGGTGGAGTCGCGGTGCAGGACCTCGCCCTCGTGCAGCCAGCTGACCGTCTGGAGGCCCATGTGCGGGTGCGGGGGCACCTGCATGCCGGGCTCGTCGGCGATGTCGTCGGGACCGTAGTGGTCGACGAAGCACCAGGCTCCGACCATGCGGCGGCCGAGGTTGGGCAGCAGTCGGCGGACCTCGGTGGACTCGCCGAGCTTGACGTTCCGGGGGCTGAGGAGTTCGCGCACGGGTTCCGTCACGACGAAGCCGCGGCCGCCGCACAGGCTGGGTACCGCCGCGCGATCAAGATTGCTCATGGCGCCCAACCTAGCCCCGGAGGACCCCGCGCGTCAGACGGTCGCCGGGGCGTCACCTTCGCGGGGCGGCGGCCGGCCCGCACCGAAGTGGTGGAATGTTCAACCACCTGTCGTGGTTGCAGGTGTCGAAGGAGGTCACGAGTGGACATGACGTACTACGACCACGGAACGCCGGACGAGCGCTGGGAGCGCGCGCGGATGTTCTTCGACGCCAAGGACTACGCCGCCGCCGCGCGCGTCCTGGACGGCCTGGTCGGGGAGGTGCCCGAGCAGACCGGACCGCGCCTGCTGCTGGCGCGCTCCTACTACCACTCGGCGCAGCTGCGGCGGGCCGAGTCCGAGCTGCGGACCCTCGTCGAGCGCGATCCCGTCGAGCAGTACGCGCGGCTGATGCTGGGCCGGACCCTCGAACGGCAGGGGCGGCAGGAGGAGGCCGACGCCCAGCTGCGGATCGCCGCGGCCCTGGCGGGTGACTTCGCGGGGCGCTGAGCGGCGGCCGGGCAGTGGACGCGGCTGATGGGTCGGATGCGGCCGAGGGCGGCGGAGCGCGGTGCGGGGCATCGGCGCTCCGCCGCCCCCGTCAGACGCCCGCCGCCGCGTCTTCCGTCCGCGACCGGCGTTCCCGCCGGTGGGCGATCTCGCCGAGTACGACGTCCAGCGCGACGAAGGCGACCAGGGGGATGCCCAGCAGCGGGACGAAGTAGCCGAGCACGGCGACCGCCGCCAGCAGCGGGACGAGGAGCAGGGGCGGGACCTGCTGCCACGCGCCGCGCGGGATCGGACGGCCGAAGGCGGAGCCCCGGCCGCGCCGCCACCACATGCGGTAGCCCCAGACGATCAGCAGGATCAGGGACGCGGCGAGGAGCATCAGGCCGATCTGGTTGGGCAGCCCGAACAGGCTGCCGGTGTGCAGGTCGATGCCCCAGCGGCTGAGCTTGGCGAGCACCGGGTAGTCGGCGAAGCGGAGAACGTCGGTCACCTCGCCCGTCGCCGGGTCCACGGCGACCGAGTCCTGCTTCTCGGGCCAGCTGCGCTGCACCTGCTTGACGACGTATGCGGAGGACGCGTCGGCGGGCGGCACGATCTCGACGGGGTCGCCGAGGCCCTTCGCGCGCGCGGCGGCGAGGACCTTGTCGAGGCCGACACCGTGAGCCGCGTCCCCGCCCGCGCCGGCCGCCGCGCCGTGGCCCGAGTGCTCGCCGCCCCCGGTGGCCGACGCCGACACGGACGGCGTGGTCTGGTCGAGGGAGACGCGCAGGTCCTCGATGTTCGCGCCGGCGTACGTCGACCAGGTGAGGCCGGTCGCGGAGAGGAAGATGAACCCGGCCGCGGCCCAGGCGCCGACCGTGCCGTGCAGGCCCAGAGTGCGGCGCCGGCCGGTGGTGCCACGCACCTTGCGCCGGGCCCGGCGGCGGGAGAACCACAGCACCAGACCGGCGCTCGCGATCACCCACAGCCAGCTCGCGGCGAACTCGCTGTACAGCCGCCCGGTCTCCCCCAGGTGCAGGTCGCGGTGGAACTCGTCGATCCAGG
Source organism: Streptomyces sp. NPDC048171 (assembly GCF_043202655.1). Classification (NCBI taxonomy): domain Bacteria; kingdom Bacillati; phylum Actinomycetota; class Actinomycetes; order Kitasatosporales; family Streptomycetaceae; genus Streptomyces; species Streptomyces sp. NPDC048171. The sequence continues at coordinate 170,136 of NZ_JBIDAU010000013.1, read as the reverse complement.
TGCGCAGGGGCAACGCCCCGCTGGAACCGTACTGTTCGAGGGCGCCGCGCACCTTCGCCGTGTACGGGTCGACGAAGACCGCGAGCGTGTGGCCGGGGTCGACACCCTCGACGCCGGACAGCATCACCCTGGTGGTGGCGTCGTCCTCGGGCGAGGGGCGTACAGCCGACACGGCGCCCTCGGGGTGGGCCTGCCGGGCGGCGGAGACCTGCTCGGATATCGGCAGCTTGCGCTCGCCCACGTCGTCGACGGTCAGTTCGTGGGCGTAGACCAGCTTCTCGGCCTGGAACGAGGCGGCGTAGAGCAGGCCGGTGGTCGCCGCGACCAGCAGGAAGGGGGCCACGAAGACACCGGCGTAGAAGTGCAGCCGCAGGATCAGGGGGCGCAGGGTGGACCATCTGCCGCGGGTGGGCGGTGGCGCGGCCGTGGCCGGGGACTCGTCCGTCGAGGCCGGGGAGGTGGTGGTCATCGGTGGGCGCTCCGGGGACGTCGTGGGGAGGGGACGGTCGCAGTAGTCGGTCCGGACGCGTGTCGGGTTCCCGGCCAGTGAAGTGGCGTGCGTCACACGGCTGGAGCCGGTGGGGCCGGCGGCCGTGGCATGCTGGCGCGATGGGAACTCCGCGTGAACACTCCCCTCTTGCCGAGCGGGTCGAGGAACTGCTCGCCCCCGGCGGTCCGTTGCCGATCGCCGAGGCGGGTGATCCGGTGTTGCGCCGCGCGGCCGAGCCGTTCGACGGGCAGTTGTCCCCCGCGCTGCTGGCGCGGTTCGTCGAGGCGCTGCGGCTGACCATGCACGCGGCGCCGGGCGTCGGACTGGCCGCGCCGCAGGTGGGGGTGGGGCTGCGGATCGCGGTGATCGAGGACCCGGCGCCGGTGCCGGAGGAGGTGCGGGTGGCGCGCGGGCGGGTGCCGCAGCCGTTCCGGGTGCTGGTCAATCCCTCGTACGAGCCCGTCGGCGACGCGCGGGCCGCGTTCTTCGAGGGCTGTCTGAGCATGCCGGGCTGGCAGGCCGTGGTGGCCCGCCCCGCGCAGGTGCGGCTGCGGGCCACGGACGAGCACGGGATCGCGGTGGACGAGGTGTTCTCGGGGTGGCCGGCCCGGATCGTGCAGCACGAGACGGATCATCTGGACGGCGTGCTGTACCTGGACCGGGCCGAGTCGCGGTCGCTGTCGTCGAGCCGGGCGGTGGCGGAGCTGTGGGCGCAGCCGACGCCGGAGCGGGCCGCGGCGGCGCTGGGGTTCGAGCTGCCGGGTCCGGCGGCCTGACCGGCCGCCGGACCCGGCGGGCACCGTCAGTTGTCGCGGTAGGCCTCCAGGAGCCGCAGCCACACCTCGCTGACCGTCGGGTACGACGGGACCGCGTGCCACAGGCGGCTGAGCGGCACCTGGCCGACGACGGCGACGGTCGCGGAGTGGATCATCTCGCCGACGCCGGGGCCCACGAAGGTGACGCCGCGGATGATCTCGTCCTCCAGGTCGACGACCATGCGGGCGCGGCCCTTGTAGTGGTCGCCGTAGAGGCTCGCGCCGGCCACGGTGGCCAGGTCGACGTCGACGGCGCGGACCCGGTGCCCGGCCTGTTCCGCCTCGGCGAGGCTCAGGCCGACGGAGGCCGCCTCGGGGTCGGTGAACACGACCTGGGGTACGGCGGCGTGGTCGGCGGTCGCGGCGTGCGCGCCCCACGGGTCGGATTCCGGGATCGGCACCCCGGAGGCGCGGGCGGCGATGGCGGCGCCCGCGACGCGCGCCTGGTACTTGCCCTGGTGGGTGAGGAGGGCGCGGTGGTTGACGTCCCCGACGGCGTACAGCCAGTCGTGGCCGTCCACCCGGAGGCTGTCGTCGACGGACAGCCAGGAGCCCGGTTCCAGGCCGACCGTCTCCAGGCCGATGTCGGTGGTGCGGGGCACCCGGCCGGTGGCGAAGAGGATCTCGTCGGCCTCGATGCGGTCACCCGTGTCGGTGACGGCGACGACGGTGCCGTCCTCGCGGGTGACCGACCGGACGGAGGTGCCGGTACGCACGTCCACGCCGGCCCCGGTGAGCCCCTCGGCGACCAGTTCTCCGGCGAAGGGCTCCATCCGGGCGAGCAGCCCGGCCTCGCCGCGCACCAGAAGCGTCACCCGGGAGCCGAGGGCCTGCCAGGCGGTGGCCATCTCGACGGCGACCACCCCGCCGCCGACCACGATGAGCCGGCCGGGCGCGCTCTCGGCGCTGGTGGCCTCGCGGCTCGTCCAGGGGCGCACGTCGGCGAGCCCGGGCAGGTCGGGCAGGGCGGCGGCGCTGCCGGTGCAGACGGCGACGGCGTGCCGGGCGGTCAGCACCCGGCGGGTGCCGTCGGGGGCGGTCACCTCCACGGTGCGCGGCCCGGCGAGCCGTCCCAGCCCGCGGTGCAGGTCGGCGCCGATGCCCTCCACCCACTGGACCTGGCCGTCGTCCTTCCAGTGGGAGGTGAACCCGTCCCGGCGGGCGAGCACCGCCGCGGTGTCGAGGGGGCCCTGCACCGAGTCGGCGAGACCGGGCAGGCGGCGGGCGTCCGCGCGGGCGAGGACCGGGCGCAGCAGGGCCTTGCTGGGCATGCACGCCCAGTAGGAGCATTCGCCACCGACCAGTTCGCTCTCCACGATCGCGGTCGACAGACCGGCCGCCCGGGTGCGGTCGGCGACGTTCTCCCCCACGGGGCCCGCGCCGATCACGACGACGTCGTACGCGATGGAATCCGATTGAGTCATGGGGTCAGTCTGATGGGTGGTGTGCGACGTGGTCACATGGGTACGCGCGCGGAATACCCACCAGGTCGGCAGTGTTGTGCCGACGTTGCACCCCGATTCAGGAAGAGGGATCACCTCATGACCAGCACCGTGGAACTCACCAAGGAGAACTTCGACCAGACGGTCACGGACAACGAGTTCGTTCTGATCGACTTCTGGGCGTCGTGGTGCGGTCCGTGCAAGCAGTTCGCGCCCGTCTACGAGAAGGCCGCGGAGGCCAATCCCGACCTGGTGTTCGGGAAGGTGGACACCGAGGCGCAGCCGGAGCTGGCCCAGGCCTTCGGTATCCAGTCGATTCCGACGCTGATGATCGTCCGGGACCAGGTGGCCGTGTTCGCGCAGCCGGGCGCGCTGCCCGAGGACGCCCTGACGGACGTGATCGGCCAGGCCCGGAAGCTGGACATGGACGAGGTGCGCAAGGCGGTCGCCGAGCAGCAGGCGCAGACCGACGGCGAGAGCGGCCAGTAGGACGGGTTCAGCTCGACTCGCGGTGGACCACCGCCGCGCCCAGCACCTTGTGACGCTCGGGCGCGGCGCCGGGGTCCTGGACCGCGCGGTCGACCAGTGCGGCCAGGTCGCGGCCGGAGGGCAGCTCCAGGTGGACGGTGCTGAGCCGGGGCCGGAGCAGGCGTCCCAGCATCAGATCGTCGGCCCCGATCACGGCCGCGTCGCCGGGTACGGCGAGGCCGGCGTCCTGGAGGGCCCGCATCAGCAGCATCGCGTACTCGTCGTTGTACGCGAACACCGCGTCGAGACCGAGCGAGCCCCAGCGTGCGGCCAGCCGGGCGGCGTCCCGCTCCTCGTAGGCGAGGGGCAGCTCGGTGACGGTGGCGCCGGTGCCGCGCACGGCACGGCGGGCGCCGTCGAGGCGGGGCGCCGAGAAGACGTCGAGGCCGGGTTCCGCGGGCACGACCACGCCGATGGCGCGCCGGCCCCGGTCGTAGAGGTGGCGGACCGCGCCGTGACCGACGCCCTCCTGGTCCGTGAGCAGGGCGTGTGCTCCCTCGACCGCCTCGGGGCCGAGGGTGACGACCGCGCGGGCGCCGGAGCGCTTGAGGACCTCCACGCCCTGCGGGTCCAGATCGGCGCCGGGGACGAGGACGGCCACCGGGCGCAGCTCCGCCCAGGCACGGGCGGCCTCGTAGCCGTGCAGCCCGACAGTGCCGTACTGCACGACCGTGTAGTCGAGGCGGGCCAGGGCCCACTGGAGTTCGCTGAGGAACCGGCTGTAGAGGGGGCCCGCGGGAAAGGACGGCGCGGGCATGAGGACCATCCGGCTGTGTCCGGCGCGCAGGGAGCGGGCCGCGGCGTGCGGGACGTATCCCAGCTCCCTGGCCGCCTCGTGCACCCGGCGGCGGGTGGGTTCGCTGATCCGGACTGCGCCGGTGTTGTTCAGGACGTAGGAGACGGTCGCGCGCGAGACGCCGGCCAGCCGGGCCACATCGGCGCTCGTGGGCACGGAGCGCGGTGCGAGGGACTCGGCGGCGGACGGTTTCGGTATCTGCACCATGACGTACGGCATCTTGGCAGAAGCCGGATACGGGGCTCCGGTCGGGGCTCAGGCGACCGGGGGCTCGGTGCGGGTGACCCGTGCCACCAGGTCCAGCCAGCCCTCGCGAAGCCGCTCCGAGGGCATCCCGCACTGTTCGGTGAGGTGGTGGAGCAGGGCGACGTCGAGGTAGGCCAGGAGGGTGTGGGAGAGCAGTTCGCTGTCCGCATCCGGGTCCGCCTGCCGGAGCAGCAGGGCCAGGTGACCGCGTAGGAAGCGGCGCGGGGCGAAGGTGTGGCGGCGCTCCGCGCTGGGCTCCGCGGCCAGTTGCACGTCCAGTTCGTCGATCGAGCGGCGCAGCATCGCGCAGCCGAAGGCGCGCAGCCGCTCGACGGGCGGGGCGCCGGGGCCGAGCGGCGGCGGTCCGCTGAGCAGGGCCGCCTGGAATTTGCGCTCGGAGTGGTCGAGGAGGGCCGCGAGCAGCCCGGTGCGGTCACCGAAGCGGCGGAAGACCGTCCCCTTGCCCACCGAGGCCGCGGCGGCCACCGCCTCCATGGTGACGCCGGCCGCGCCGTGCTCGGCGACCAGCCGCTCGGCGGCCTCCAGCAGCCGGGCTCGGTTGCGGGCGGCGTCGGCGCGCAGGCAGGGCTCGTCCTCGGCCGGCCCCGCGCCGAGTTGCAGCAACTCCAACTCGGTCTGGCCGACGTTCTCTTCGGACTTCGGGAAGGGCGGCGGGGCGGCGGACATGAACCCAGAGTAAAGCATGGGAAGAAAACTGGACCGCGGTCCGTTTGGGATGCTAGAAACTAAACGGACCCCGGTCCGGATCTATCGCGGCAATCGTTTCAGTGGGAGTACTCATGTCTGTCCGCATCCTTGCGCTCGTCGGCAGCCTTCGCGCCGGTTCGCACAACCGCCAGCTCGCCGAGGCGGCCGTCAGGTTCGCGCCGGAGGGCGCCGAGGTGCACCTCTTCGAAGGTCTCGCCGACATCCCCTTCTACAACGAGGACATCGACGTCGAGGGCAGCGTCCCGGCCGCCGCCGCGGAGCTGCGCGAGGCCGCCCGGGCCGCCGACGCCTTCCTGCTCTTCTCCCCCGAGTACAACGGCACCATCCCGGCCGTCCTGAAGAACGCCATCGACTGGCTGTCCCGCCCCTTCGGCGCGGGTGGCTTCGCCGGCAAGCCGGTCGCCGTGGTCGGCACCGCCTTCGGCCAGTACGGCGGCGTGTGGGCGCAGGACGAGGCCCGCAAGGCCGTGGGCATCGCCGGCGGCAAGGTGATCGAGGACCTGAAGCTGTCCATCCCCGGCTCGATGACGCGCTTCGCCGAGACCCACCCGTCGGACGACGCCGAGGTGGCCGCCCAGCTGACGGAGGTCGTCGCGCGGCTGCACGGCCACGCCGACGAGGCCGTCGCCGCCTGAGCGGCACCCAGGACGCGTGGGGGACCGGAGCCCGGGCGGGCTCCGGTCCCCCACGCGTGTGCGCCCGGCCTGCGTGACCGGCGTGTGTCAGGCCACCGCCGCGGCGGCCAGTGTGCGCAGTTCCGCCAGCGCCGCCGCGACCGCCGGCCGCCGGTGACCACCGCTCCTGGTGCAGGTCAGCAGCTTGCGGTGCGGGCGGTCCGCGCAGGGCACCCGGACGATCGGCAGCTCGGGGGTGAGCTGGGCCAGCCGGGGTATCAGCGCCACGCCGAGCCCGTGCGCGACCAGGTGGGCCGTGACGTTCCAGTCCAGCGCGTGGTGCACCACGTCGGGGGTGAAACCGGCGGCCCCGCACGCCGACATCACGTGGGGGCGGCAGGGGCTCTGCGGCACCGGCGCGATCCACGCCTCGTGCGCCACGTCGGCGAGGTCCGCCCCGGCCCGTCCGGCGAGCGGGTGCCCTTCGGGGACGACCAGGTCGAACGGGTCGTCCAGGAGCGGACGCTGGTCGAAGCGCGCGTCCGACCGCGTCGGGTTGGACGGCGTCGCCTCCACCACCGCCAGGTCGCTCTCGCCCTCGAAGAGCAGGTCGAAGCTCTCCGCCACCTCGACCTCCCGGATCCGGACCGACAGCCGGGGGTGCCGTTCGCGCAGCCGCGCGGCCATGGGCGCCAGCAGCACGGAGACGGCGACCGGGAACCCCGTGACCCGCAGCGGCCCGGCGGGGGCGCCCTCCCCCGCCCGCAGATCCAGTTCGGCCTCGTCCCAGCGGGCCTCGATGGCGTCGGCGTGCGCGAGCAGGCTCTCCGCGGCCGGGGTGAGCCGTACCCCGCGCCCCTGCGGTTCCAGCAGGTCCACGTCCAGGTCCCGGGCGAGCTGACGGATCTGCTGGGAGGCGGCGGAGGGGGTGAAGTGCAGGGCGCGAGCGGCCGCGGTGACGGTGCCGTAGTGGGAGACGGCCCGCAGGACGTGCAGCCTGCGCAGATCAATCATGAAGCGCACGCTTCACGGTGGTGTCCGTAAAGTCAACCTGGACGTGAACGGACGAGGAGTCGCACCCTGGCTGTGTCGCGGCGGCCGACGCGGCGTCACGTTCCGCCGGTCCCGCCGGCGCACCATCGAGCCACGAGGAGTCGCCATGCCCTGCACGACCGGCGCCGTCTGCCCGCACTGCGGGTGGCCCGACGGTGCCGAGCCCTTCCAGGTGCTGTCCGCGCATCCCACCGGGGCGGGCGGGACCCTGTGGACCCGGTGTGCCTGCGGTTCGCTCCAGGCCCGCGTCGTCGACGGCGGCGGCAGCCGTGTCGTCTCCCGCGGCCGGCCGTCACGGGCCGGCCGCTGACCGGCGGCCCGGCCCCGCGAGTCAGTACGTCTAGGGCTGCTCCTGCCGCCGCGCGGCCCACAGGCTCGTCGCCGTGGTGACGGCGAGGACGAGCACGATGAAGCCGAGCGAGAACGGGATGCTGATCTCGGGGACGTGCACGCCGGACTCGTGCAGGGCGTGCAGTACCAGCTTCACGCCGATGAAGCCGAGGATGACCGACAGTCCGTAGGAGAGGTGGACCAGCTTCTTCAGCAGGCCGCCGATGAGGAAGTACAGCTGGCGCAGACCCATCAGGGCGAACGCGTTGGCCGTGAACACGATGTACGGGTCCTGGGTCAGGCCGTAGATCGCGGGGATGGAGTCGAGCGCGAACAGGATGTCGGTGAAGCCGATGGCGAGCATCACGACCAGCATCGGCGTCATGACCCGCCGGCCGTTCTCCTCCACCCACAGCTTGGTGCCGTGGTAGCGGTCGGCGACACCGAAGCGGCGCTCGATCGACTTCAGCAGCTTGTTCTCCTCGTACTCCTCGTCATGCCCGCCCTTGCGGGCGTCCTGGATCAGCTTCCACGCGGTCCAGATGAGGAAGGCACCGAAGATGTAGAACACCCAGGAGAAGGCGGAGATGATCGCCGCGCCGGCCGCGATGAAGGCGGCGCGCAGGACGAGGGCCACGATGACGCCGACCATCAGCACGCGCTGCTGGTACTGCGAGGGCACCGCGAACTTCGCCATGATCAGGACGAAGACGAACAGGTTGTCGACACTGAGCGACTTCTCGGTGATGTAGCCGGCGAAGAACTCGCCGCCCGGACCGCCGCCGCCGACCAGGATCAGCCCCACGCCGAAGAGACAGGCCAGGATCACCCAGACGGCGGTCCAGATCCCGGCCTCCCGGATCGACACGTCGTGCGGCTTGCGGCCGATGAATAAGTCCGCGGCGACCAGGACGCACAGGCCCGCGACGGTCAGCAGCCAGACGCTGAGGGAGACGTTCAACCGGTGCTCCTCGGGCGGGCGGGGACGGGAAGCGCGTACGGGTTCTCCGTCAGGGTGTTTCCGGGATGCGGTCCGGGCAACCCCGGCCGCGCGTCCGGCCCGCGCACCGGTGTGGTCAGCTCGCCCAGTCCAGCAGGCGGTCCCGGGTCTCGGGGGCGCGCAGATGGGCCAGCGAGGCCTTCTCGAGCTGGCGGACGCGCTCCCGGGTGAGGCCCACGTGCTGGGCCACCTGGTGCAGGGTGCGGGGGCGGCCGTCGTGCAGGCCGTAGCGGAGGCTGAGGATCAGGGCCTCGCGGGGTGCGAGGGTGCCGACTGCCTCCCTCAGCTCCGCCGCGAGCGCCTGGAACTCGGCGACCTCCGGGGCCCGCAGCACCTCGGTGTCCGGGATGAGGTCGCCGACGACGGTCTCACCGGTCTCGTCCACCGGAGTGTCCAGGCTGACCGCGTCCCGTCCGACCCGGCGCAGCCAGACGACCTTGTCGGCGTCGATGCCGCTCTCGGCGGCGACCTCCTCGGTGGTCGGCTCGCGGTCGAGCCCGCCGCGGAGCCCCCGTTCGACCTTGGCGAGCTTCTGGAGCTGCTCCACGACGTGGACCGGCAGCCGCACCGTGCGCGCGTGCGTCGCCAGGCCCCGTTCGATGGCCTGGCGGATCCACCAGGTGGCGTACGTGGAGAACTTGAAGCCCTTGGTGTGGTCGAACTTCTCCACGGCCCGGATCAGTCCGAGGTTGCCCTCCTGGATGACGTCGAGGAGGGGCAGCCCGCGGTGGGCGTGGCGCTTGGCCATCGACACGACGAGCCGCAGGTTGGCCCGCACCATGTGGTCCTTGGCCGCCTGGCCGTCGTGGACGGTCTCCTCCAGTGCGCGGCGCGCGCCGGGCGTGGGGGCGGGTTCGCCGGTGTCGGCCGACTCCAGCTCCTCCCTGGCCCGGACGCCGGCCTCGATGCGCACGGCCAGCCGTACCTCGTCCTCGGCGGTCAGCAGGGGTGTCGCGCCGATCTGGCTCAGGTAGTGGCCGAGCAGGTCGGGTTCCTCGTCGGGTTCCGGGATCCGGCTGCGCAGCCGCGCGGTGCGGGCGGTGGTGCGGCGGTCCTCCCCCGCCTCCGCCCGGGGGGTTCGTGCCAGGGGGGCCATGTCGCTTCCTCCGTCCCTGCCCGGCGCCGGGCCCTCACGCTGCCCGCGCCCGGGTACGTCAGTGGCCGGGCGCGGCCCGGCTGATGTCCGCCAGCGCGGAGTGCGGTTCGTCGGCGGCGGCGAGGTCGCCGAGGGTGACCACGCCGACCGGGACGCCGCCGTGCTCGACGACGGGGAGCCGGCGCACGGCGTGGTGCCGCATCAGTTCGGCGGCGTGGTCGGTGGTGTCGTCCGGGTCGAGGGTGACGACGGGCGGCGGCGTGCACACCGCGCCGACGGTGGTCTCGTCCGGGTCCCGGCCGTCGGCGACGCCGCGGATCACGATGTCGCGGTCGGTGAGCATGCCGAACAGGTCGCAGTCGTACGTCACCAGGACGTCGCCGACGTTCTCCTCCCTCATCAGCCGGGCGGCCCGTGTCACCGTCGTCATGGGCTCGACGGCCACCGCGGCCGGTGACATCACGTCTCGGATGCGCCGTGTCATGATCGCGCCTCCTGAGCGTCGCTACGGGGTTGTACGGCCCGGGTCGATCAGGGCCAGGCCGATGTCGGGGTGGTGGGTCTTGGCCAGTTCGGCCGGGCTGTCCCGCACGACGACCTCCAGCGTCGGCCAGACCCGTCCGGACAGCAGGTGCCCTCCGCGGGTGGAGCCGTCGGAGAGGCCCAGTACGGCGTGCAGGTGCGGGGTGGGTCCCTGGTCGGCCACGGCGACGTCGCCGAGCAGCGACAGCACCTCGCACTGCTCCTCCACGGGGATGCGCCGGTAGTCCTTCGCCCGCCGGTCGAACCAGCCGACGACCGCCTCGGAGAAGGCACCCACGGCGGTGACCTGGGACGCTGTGAGCGACCGGTCGCGGGCGAAGGCGCCGAGTTCGGCGACCGCGTCCTCGCCGGCCTCCAGCACCACTACGTACACCGCGGACGGACCCCCCTGCACCTGCTGCCACTTCATGCGCACCGGGTACCCGACGCGGATCCGGGCAACCGGGCGACGGCCGACCGCCGAGCCGTCGGGGGTCACCACGTCAGGGGCCTGCCGCGAGGTCCCGCCTCCAGGGCCCGCGCGGCCGCTTCCAGCGTCGCGACCAGGGAGCGCAGGCCGCGCGGGTCGTAGCGCGGTCCTGCGGGAGCGGGACGTCCGCGACTACGGCTTCACGGACTGGGTGTACGGCCGCACCGCGCTGACCCCCGACGAGGAACCCGCGATGTTCACGCCGATCCCCCTGTCCCCAGCGCCCGCCTGATCGCCGCGAGCCAGTCGTCGACCGGCCCGAAGGTGAGCAGCCCGCTGCCCGCGCCCGCGAGTTCGCCGGAGGCGGGCAGCAGCCGTGCGTGGGTGCGCTCCAGGGCCGCGCGGTCGCCGAGCCGGAGGGCGAGCGCGGCCTCGGCGCAGCACAGTGCCTCGTACAGGAGGTCGGGCGGCGGCTCCGTCAGGGCGGCGAGGGCCGTGCGGGCCTCGGCGGCGCGGCCGTCGGAGAGGAGGGCGAACGGCTCGGCCCACGGGCGGTACGGCCCCCAGTCCGCGCCCGGGTCCACCTCGGCCGCCCGCCCGTGGGCGAGGCGCAGGCCGAGCAGGGCGAGGGGCAGCAGTCCGCGTTCGAGGCCGGGCATGCCCGCGCCGTCGAGCCGGGCGGCGGCGGCGCGGTAGGCGGCCGCGGCGGTGTCGTACGGGCTGCCCGTGGCGGCCAGGCGCAGGGCCCGGTACCAGTCGGTGAAGACGGCGACCAGCGGCCGGTCGTGCCGTGCGGCAAGGCGGTCCACGGCCGTGGCCTGCTCGTCTGCGGCGGTGAGGTCGGCGAGGGCCGAGCGGGCCTGGAGGCGGATCAGGTGGCCGAGGACGGTGTGGTTGACCAGGCCGTGCCGGGTGCCGAGGGCGACGAGTTCGGCGCCGACGGCGTCGCGGCGGGGGGCCAGCCCGGCTCTGGTGCAGGACTGCATGAAGACACCGTTGAGGGCGAAGGCGAGCAGCGCCGGGTCGTCCAGGCGGCGGGCGACGCGCTCGGCCTCGGCCGCCGCGCGCGGCCCGCGCTCGGACCGTACGCCCCGGGACTCCAGGGCGACGGTGGCCAGCAGGCGGCAGCGTGCCGCGTCGGCGGTGGCGTCGTCGGGGAGGGCGGCGAGGGTGCGTTCGGCCGCCTCGACGATCCGGCGGGCGCCCTCGGGGTCGTCGCCGCGGGTCCAGACGGCGGGGACGTCGTAGGCGCCGATCACCCGGGCCGTCAGCTCGGCGTCGCCCGTCTCCTCGGCTGCCGCGATCGCCGCCGTCCGGTGCTCCCGGGCGGCCTCCAGACCGCCGCCGCCGGTGACGGCGAGGGTGCGCAGCAGGCCGACGGTGGACTCCAGACGGGCGTGCGCGCCGGCGGCGACGGTGCGGTCGTACGCCTCGGTCGCCGCCGCCCACAACCTGGCCGCCGCGTCCGCCGGTTCACCGGGCGGGTCCAGTTCCGGGTCCTGGGCGAGGATGCGGGCCTCCAGGCCGCGCAGCCGGGGACCGGGGTCGAGGCCGAGCTGTCCGGCCAGCCGGCCGCGGGCCCGGCGCAGTACGGCGAGGGCGTCCCCCTGACGGCCGGTCCGGTACAGCGCCAGGGCGAGCAGGCGCCAGGCCTCCTCGCGCCAGGGGTGCCCGGTGAGGTGCGCGTCCAGGTCGGGGACGGCCTCGGCGGCCCGGCCCAGTTCCACGAGCAGTTCCGCCCGGCGTTCCACGGCCCGCAGCCGCAGTTCGGTGAGCCGGGAGCGCTCGCCGCGGGCCCACTCCGCCCCGCTGAACTCTGCGTACGCGGGACCCCGCCACTCCTCCAGGGCCGCCCGGAGCCGCTCCGGGGCCTGCGCGGCGGGCCCGCGGTCGGCCTCGGCGACGGCCGCCTCGAAACGCCACGCGTCCACGGAGTCGGGCGCCGCGCGCAGGGTGTATCCGGGGCCTTCGGTGACCAGCAGCCGGGCCGGGGCGCGTGGCGGGCGGTCGGGTTCCAGGGCCCGGCGCAGGTCCCCGACGAAGGTGCGCAGCGCTCCCACGGCTCGCGGCGGGGGTGCCTGGGATGTCTCCCACAGGTCCTCCACCAGGCGGGCGACGGGGACGACCCGCCGTCGGGCCAGGACCAGCCGGGCCAGTACGGCGCGGTGCCGGGGGCCCTTGAGGGCGAGCGGGTCGCCGCCGCGCTCGGCCGTGACCGGTCCGAGCACACCGAACGTGACCGCTTCCATGTTCCGTCCGTTCCGATCCGTCTCGCCCGTGCGGGCACCACGGTACGCGTGCTGATCGGTTGCTGATCCGGGCCCGGCAGGCTCGGAGGCAGTCACCGGCACGACGTACGGCAGTAGGCACGACGTACGGCGGAAGACCTGGTGTACGGCACGAGAGAGGCACGGCCCACCCATGACACCGACCATTCCCGACTTCACCCACGACCGCGTCACGGTCGCCGATGGTGTCGCCCTGCATGTGGCGGTCGGCGGCTCCGGCAGCCCGGTCGTACTGCTGCACGGCTTCCCGCAGACCCATCTGATGTGGCGGCACGTCGCCGTCGGCCTCGCGGCCGACCACACGGTCATCTGCCCCGACCTGCGCGGCTACGGCGCCAGCGACAAGCCGTCCGATCCCGACGGCACGGCCTACTCCAAGCGGACCATGGCCGCCGACGTCGTGGCTCTCGCCCGGGCGCTCGGGCACGAGCGGTTCGCGCTGGCGGGGCACGACCGGGGAGCGCTCGTCGCGGTGCGGGCCGGGCTCGACCATCCCGACGCGGTGACGCACCTGGCGGCGCTGGACGTGCTGCCGACCCTCGACATGTGGGACGTCCTGCGCGGCACCACGGCCGCGGTCGGGTTCCACCTGTTTCTGATGGCGCAGCCGCCGGGTCTGCCGGAGCAGCTCATCGGCGCAGCGCCGGACGCGTTCTTCGGTCACTTCCTCGACGTCTGGACCCGCGACCCGGAGGCCCTGCCCGCCGACGTCCGGGCCGCGTACCTCAAGGCGTCCCGTGAGGCGGTGCCCTCCATCGTGGCCGACTACCGGGCCTCGGCCGGCATCGACGTCGAGCACGACCGGGCCGACCGGGAACGGGGCAACAGGCTGCGGATGCCGGTGTCCGTGCTCCAGCAGGACTGGGGCGCGGCCCTCGGTTACGACGCCGCCGCGTTGTGGCGGGCGTGGGCGCCGGACCTGTCGCACGACACCGTCGACTGCGGGCATTTCATGGCAGAGGAGGCGCCGGGCGAGGTCACGGGGGCGCTCCGGACGCTGCTGGCGCGGTAGGGGCACACCGGGGCGCTGACGGCTCGGTCTTCGCATTCCCTCCATGCACAACCCTGGGTTGTGCCACTTGGATGGCCGGTTGTTTGATCCGGGGCCGTCCGCTCGTTTGGATGTCGGGCGTGACGGAATCGGGTGCGGTGGGATCGGGCGCGGTGGGATCGGGCGGGACCGGCGGCGGGTCGCTGGGGCGGGGGTTCGGGTGGCTGTGGGCCTCGTACGCCGTCAGCACCTTCGGCACACGGCTCGCGTTCGACGCCTTCCCGCTGATCGCGGTCCTGGCGCTGAACGCCGGTCCGGCACAGGTGTCGGCGCTGGCGGCGGCCGGTCTCGCGGTGGGCGCGGTGGTGGCGGTGCCGCTGGGGCCGTGGGTGGAGTTCCGGCGCAAGCGGCCGGTGATGATCGCGACGGATCTGATCCGGTGCGCGGTGCTGGTGACCGTGCCGGTCGCGTTCGCGTTCGGGCGGCTCGGCTTCGCCCACTTGCTGGTCGTGTCGGTGGTCGTCGCCGCTGCCGACATCACGTTCCGGGCCGCCGCCGGTTCCTGTCTCAAGGCGCTGGTGCGGCGGGAGGACCTGCTGGCCGCCAACGGCCGTTTCGAGGCGACGAGTTGGACCGCGACGATGCTCGGGCCACCGGTCGGCGGGGCGGCCGTCGGTCTCTTCGGGCCCGTGGTGACGGTGGCGGTCGACGCGGCCAGCTACCTGCTGTCGGCGCTGGGCATCCGTGCGATCGGCCGCGGCGAACCGCTCCCCGAGCACGCGGGCCCTGCCCGGACTTCCCGGCTGCGGTCCGGTGACCTGCTGGAGGGGTGGCGGTACGTCCTCACCTCGCCCGCGCTGCGTCCGCTGTTCTTCAACACGCTCCTGGTCAACGGCCTCATCATGGCGACCGCGCCGCTGATGGCCGTCCTCATGCTGGGCGATCTGGGCTTCGCACCCTGGCAGTACGGGCTCGCCTTCGCGGTGCCGTGCGTCGGCGGCCTGATCGGCTCCCGGCTGGCCGGACCCCTCGTGGCGCGCTTCGGGGAGCACCGGGTGCTGGTCACCAGCGGGGTGCTGCGGGTGTGCTGGCCGGTGGGGCTGGCCTTCGTCGGCCCGGGTGTGCCGGGTCTGGTCCTGGTGATGGCCGTCGAGCTGGCGCTGATCACGTCGGTGGGGGTGTACAACCCGGTGTTCGCCACGCGCCGGCTGGAACTGACCCCGCCGGACCGGGTCGCGCGCACCCTGACCGCCTGGACGATCAGCGGCAAGCTGACGACCGCGGCACTGACGGCCCTGTGGGGCCTCCTGGCGTCGCTGACCGGCCTGCGCACGGCGGTCGCCCTGGCGGGCGTGCTGCTCCTGGCGACGCCCTTGCTGCTGCCACGCTGGGGCGCGGGGTCCGGCCCGGAGGGGAGCCGGGGCTCCGACCCGGCCTCGGCCCCGGGTTCGGGCGCGGATCCCGACCCTGGACAGGGGGCCGGTTCCCCGAGCCCGGTCGCGTAGCCCCGTCGAGGACCGGGAACCCCCGGCGGGGGGGGGGGGGCGGCAAAGAGGGCGGACAGTCGTAGCCGTACGCAACCTCCGTCGCCGGGAGGCGGCGGCGCCGATCCCGACAGCAGACCCGGCCTCGGACCCGCGCCCGGCGACGGGCTCCCCGGACCGGCGGCCCAGCCCTCCCGAACACGCCCGCGCGACAACGGCGCCCGAGCGCGGCACGCGCAAGGTCCCGCCCAGAACCAGCGCCCCGACTCCCCTACTCCGGCGGCACACCCCGCCCCAGAACCGGGAACTCCCGCCGCGCCGCCGCGAACAACGCCGGGCAGTCCGGGCCGTACGCCATCGCCGCCGCGAAGACCGCGCCGATCGCGGCACGCAAGGGGTCCGGGTCGGCGGCGGCGCGCAGGGCGGGCAGGGCCATGGGCCGCCGTAGTGGGCCGCCCGGGCAGTCCGTGGACGGGTCCACCGCTGCCGCGGCGATGCGCTCGTCGGTGAAGAAGCGGTCCCAGACCTGGCAGGGGTCGTCGAACGGGGGCGGCAGGGGCGCTCCCCGGTCCAGCGCGGCCAGCGCGGCCGATATCCAGTCGAGGTCGGCCAGCCCCGCCACGGTGAGGGCACGGTGCGCCGCCCACCGCGCGAGACCCCGCTGCGTCGCCGGACCCGCGGCGTCGACGGCGTCGAGGAGGTCCCGGTCCAGCGGTACGAGCCCGCGCGCGTCGGCGCCGACCTCGCGCACCCGTCGGCTGGGCAGCCGGCCGCCCCAGGATCGGACCTCGGCGCGCTCACGCTCGGACGGCTCCCCGCATCGGGGGGCGGGCAGCGCGCGGGCGTACCGGTGCCGGTCCCGGGCGCTGCGCGAGGTCTGCCGGACGACCAGGTCCGCGGCGGGCGGGGCCGGCCAGAACTGGAGCAGATAGTGGCCGACGGGACCGGAAGCCGCGGTGGCGCGGAGGTCGGCCGCCCCACCCCGGTCCAGACCGCGCCCGCAGTAGCGCACCCGGTGGTCGGCCGGTGGCAGGTCCACCTCGCACAGCGCCGCGTGTCCGCAGGGCAGGACGGCCGTCGACGCGGAGACCGGCCGGAAGGAAGCCTCCACGACCTCCTCCCAGCCGTCGTCGAGGGGCGGCGGCGCCCGGTGCACCTCGACGGTCAGGCCGACCCGCCCGGTGCACGGTCCCGTGTCCAGCAGGAGACAACCCGGGACGGCCGCGCCGCACAGACCGTTGGTCTGCCCGGCGCAGGCCTCCGACGGCCCCGGGCCGTACGGGTCCCGACGGCTGTCCACGTGGAACCGTCCCTGGACGACCGGCAGTTCACCTCGGTAGACCGTCCGCACGCCCCATCCCCCTCACATCCGGCACATCCGGCTCCGTGAAGCCACCAGTATGCGGAGGGGGACTGACAACGGCCGGTTCAGCGGGCGAGCCCTCTCATGCGTCCCCCATCCGTCCCCTACTCGACCCCGACTTGTCCCCGACTTGTCCCCGAGATGTGTCAGGAATCTTTGACAGGTCTCCGCGCCCCCTGTCAGCCTTCACTGACAGGTACGACGGAAAGGGGCCGCGATGCCCGAGGTCCCGCCTCCGGCACCGACCAGCGACGAGCTGCTCAAGGTGCTCTCCGCGCTCGGCAACCCGCACCGCATGCGGATCGTCGCGGCGCTCCTGGAGAGCCGGAACTACGTCAGCGCGCTGGCCCGGCTGATCGGCATGGGCCGCCCGCTGCTGCACATGCACCTGCAACGGCTGGAAGCGGCGGGGCTGGTCGTCGGCACGCTGGAGGTCGGAGCGGACGGCAAGTCGATGAAGTACTACGACGTCACCCCGTTCCTCTACGAACTCACCCCGCATGTCGTCGCGCGGGCGGCCGCGACGCTCACCGAGACCACCGACCCCGACCGCGCCGCCGGCCGGACCGCGAAAGAGGAAGCTAAGTGAACGAGGACGTGGTGACTCTCGCCGCAGGAGCCGAGGAACTGGGGGTCCTGGTCGGTGCCGTGGGCGCGGCCGGGTTCTTCGGTCTGATGATCGTGATCGTCTGGCAGGTCGCGGCCACCTGGCGGGCCAGGATGGTGGCGGCGCGCGAGGAGCAGTACAAGGATCTCGCCACGAGGTACGCGCGACTCCTGGAGGACACCGTGGAGTTGCAGCGCCGTACGGCGGAGGAGCAGCGGCAGACCCTGGACGAGCTGACGCAGACCCGGCTCTCGGTCGGCTCGATGGAGAAGATGATGCGCGAGATCGAGTAGCCGCCGCGGACGTACGGCCGGGAGCGGCAACTCCCGGCCGTACCACGGCGGAACACCCCGGGGACCGGGCGGACGCGACGGGTCAGCCGGACGCCTGGTCGCTGTCCTTCAGTGAGCCCCAGCCGTGCCAGCGCTCCACCTCGATCCAGGCGCTGACCCGGGGGCGCTCCCGGTTCGGGTACGGCTTCCCGGTGTACCGCGTGGAGAGCCGGTCGATGCCCGTGAGGTCCTCGTCGTCGCGCATCTCGCTGACGCGGCCGATGAGGGTGACGTGCGTGTACCAGTCGTCGTCCGCGAGGACGGTGAGGGTGACGCGCGGGTCGCGGCGCAGGTGTCCCAGGCGGACGCGCCCGGCGTCGAGGTTGACCAGCACGCGGCCGTCGTCCTCCCACAGGTACCAGGTGGCCGTGGAGACGGGCGCGCCGTCCGAGCGGAGGGTCGCCATGACGGCCGGGTTGGGACGGCGCAGCAGTGCGACGGCCTCGGGCGGCAGCGGTGGCTTGGACATGCGGGCTCCTTCTCGTCCTCGTGTGCGCCGAGATCGGCTCGGCGTCGCGGTCTCGGGTTCCCCGTACCCCGGGCGCTCAGTGGGACGACTTCTCCTCGAAACTGGCGAAGTACGCCGCCGCCATGTCCTCGTCGCCGTGCCCCTGCGCGGCGGCGCGTGCCAGGCGGTCCGCGCCGGCCGCGGCGAGGTCCAGGCGGACGCCGTTGGCCTCACCGGCCTCGACGATGAGCCGGGCGTCCTTCTCGGCGGTGCCGACCGCGAACTGGGCGGGTGTCAGCGCGCCGTCGCGGATGAGGCCCGCCTTGGCGCGCAGATAGCCCATGTCGAGGGGCCCGCCGGCGATGGCGTCGAGGAAGGCGTCCGGGTCCACGCCGAGGGCCTTGGCGAGCGAAAGGCTCTCGCCCGCCGCGTTGTTGACGGCGAGCACCCAGCTGTTGGCCACCAGTTTCAGCCGGGTCGCGCTGCCGGCCGCGCCGTCCTCGCCGGTCCACACGGTGCGGGAGCCGACGGCGTCGAACACCGGCCCCACCCTGTCCCGGGCCGCGGCCGGCCCCGCGGCCAGCACCAGCAGCTGACCGGCCTCCGCGGGCTGCCGGGTGCCCAGAACGGGCGCGTCGACGAAGAGGAGGCCGTGCTCGTGGGCGAAGGCGGCCAGGTCGGCGACCGCGTCGACGCCGGCGGTGGTGGACTGCGCCCACACCGTGCCGGGCCGCAGACCGGGTACGGCGCGCCCCATGACGTCGAGCGCGACCGGGCCGTCGTACAGCATCGTGAGGACGACGTCCGCGTTCTGTACGGCCTCCTGGGGGTCGGCGGCGACGTACGCGCCGTCGGCGGCCAGCGGCTCGGCCTTGTCCCGGCTGCGGTTCCAGACGCGGACGGTGTGTCCGGCGCGGGCGAGGTTGCGGGCCATCGCGGCACCCATGATGCCGGTGCCCAGGACGGTCACGGTGAGCTGGTCGGTCATGACGTCGCTTTCTGACTCGTGCGGTCGCGGCCCCGCCCCCGGGCGGAGGCGGGGGCCCGGTGATCAGCCTGCCACCCGATCACGAACGGCGCCGACCCGAGGCGGGCGAGCCGGGGGACCACCCGCGGGCGTCCGAAGGGCGGCGACCGGGGCCGGGGGCACGGCGAACACGGGACACGGCGGCCGGGTGGGGGCCGACAGGCCGCGGCGGCCGGCCGGGACACGACGGGCAACCGGGACAGGACGAGCGGCCGACGAGCTGAGACCGGCGGTCAGCGGCTCCACGGGCGGCCGGGGCGCCGGGGCGGCCCGTCGCGGGTCCCCTCGCAGGGCCCGCGGCGACGTCCCGTACGGTACGGCCCGTGAGCGCCTCTACCGACGACATCGACAGCGACGGTGACACCGTCCCCGGCCGTTACGGTCCCTTCGCGACCACGGAGGCCGTCCCCGGGAGGGTGGGCCGGGTCCGTACCGAGTACTCCCCCGCGCACGACGGCGATCCCGATCCCGGTGAGATCGTCTGGACGTGGGTGCCCTACGAGGAGAACGACGGCAGGGGCAAGGACCGGCCCGTGCTCGTCGTCGCCAGGGAGGCGGCCGGCACGGTGCTGGCGGTGCAGTTGTCCAGCAGGCGGCACGACGGGGACCGGGACTGGGTGCCGATCGGGAGCGGGCCGTGGGACCGCTCCGGGCGGGACTCGTGGGTCGACGTGGAGCGGGTGCTGAGGCTGCACGACGGGGGCATGCGCCGGGAGGCGTGCGCCCTGGACCGGATGCGGTTCAATCTCGTACGGCAGCGGCTTCGGGAGCGCTACGGCTGGAGCTGAGGCGCTCCCGGCCGCCGGTCACCCGCCCTCGGGGAAGGCCCGCGCGAACGCCTCCCGGACCGTGGAGCCCGGCGTGCGGTCCAGGATGCCGAACGCCACCCGTTCGAAGGCGGTGGCGAAGCGTCCGCCGGGCCCGAGCAGCGTCCGGAACGCGCCGGCCACCTGGGCCGGGTCGTTGCGGAACACCCCGCAGCCCCAGGCGCCGAGCACCAGCCGCCGGTACCCGTGGGCCACGGCCGTCTCCAGCACCCGCTCGGCGCGCGCTGACAGGGCGGCCGGCAGTTCGCCGGCGCGCTCCGGGGCCGTGCGCAGCACCACGCCCGCGTTGGGCGCGGCGGAAGTCAGGAATCCGGCCGGGTACGGCTCGTCGAGCAGGCGGCCGCGGTCGTCCCGGAAGACGGGCACGGCCGGGGAGTGGATGACGCGGTCGGTGTAGAACGGGTCGCGGTGGGCACGGTGGTGGTCGTAGAACTCACGCGCCCGCAGCAGGCAGGTGTACAGCGCGGAGCCCCGGCACAGGGCCTCCTCCTGCGCCTGGGCGCCGTTCAGGTAGCCCCCGCCGGGATTGCGGGCGGAGGCGAAGTTGAGCACGGCGACCTCGCCGCCGAGCCGGCGGGCGGCCTCCAGGCTGCTCTCGCCGGTGACTTCGAAGACGGTCCGCACCGGGGTGAAAACGCCTGGTGCCACGGGCTCCGGCCCGTACATCCGCGTGCCCTCGCGGGCCCGTTCCACCGCCGCGCCGACCGGCACCTCGCGGCCGGCCGCCGTGCGGTAGCTCCCGGCCGCCACGATCTGCTCGGTCTGCTGCGCGAGGCCCCGCAGGCGCGCGCTCACGGCGCCACCCCCGTGGACGCCCTGACCACGCGCCGCGCGGTCTCCCCCGTCGTGCTCATGCGGGAATCCTGAGTGATGCTGGTGGTGCGTCGCAACGGAGTTTTGCTGTCGGCAGACGCTGGGGAAAGTCCCCGGAAACAACCGGGTCGCGGACATTACCGATCTGGAACGTCCCGAAATGCGTCCTTGTGCGGACCGGCACGAGGGTCTTGGGTGGGACGAGTGTGCCGACCCGGCCCACCTGATCATGGGTCGGCGGCATGGTGGAATCTCAGGAGGATCCCGACATGTCCGATTCGGTTGGTGGCTGTATCCGGCCACGTACCGCCGTCAGTGAGGCCGAGGTCGAGGCGCTGGTCCACGGCATCTGCTTCAAGACCGGTCCGCCCAGGCTCCTCGGTGTCGAGGTGGAATGGCTGGTCCACGAGCTGCGCGCGCCGCGGCTCCCCGTATCACCCGAACGGCTCCAGGCGGTGTACACCGCGCTGCGGGCCGTGCCCCTGAGGTCGGCGCTGACCGTCGAACCGGGTGGCCAGCTGGAGCTGAGTTCGCTCCCCGCGGCCTCCCTGATGGAGTGCGTCCGTACCGTCTCCGCCGACCTGGACGCCGTCCGCGCGGTCCTGCGCGAGGACGGCCTCGCCCTCGTCGGCCTCGGCCACGATCCCTGGCACGAGCCCCGCCGCTATCTGCGGCAGCCGCGCTACGACGCGATGGAGGCCTGTCTCGACCGTACCGGCCCTGCCGGGCGCTTCATGATGTGCACCTCCGCGTCCGTGCAGGTCTGCGTGGACGCCGGGCAGGAGGAGCCCGGCCCGCTGGGGCACGTACGCCGCTGGTGGCTGGCCCACCAGCTGGGCGCGGTCCTGGTGGCCGCGTTCGCCAACTCCCCGCTGGCCGGCGGCCGGCCCACCGGCTGGCGGTCCACCCGGCAGCTGCGGTGGGCCGAGATCGGCACCGAGCGGGCCGGCGGCCCCCGGCTCGACTCCGACCCGCGCGGCGCCTGGACCCGGCACGTCCTGGACACGCCGGTGATGTGCGTGCGCAACGACGGCGGGCCCTGGGACGTACCGGAGGGGATGACCTTCCGGGAGTGGACCCGGAACCAGGTGCCGAGGCCGCCGACCCGGGAGGACCTCGACTACCACCTGACCACGCTGTTCCCGCCGGTCAGGCCGCGCGGCCACCTGGAGCTGCGCATGATCGACGCGCAGCCGGGGAACGACGGCTGGATCGTGCCGCTGGCCGTGACGGCGGCGCTGTTCGACGATCCGGAGGCCACCGAGACCGCCTACCGGGCCGTCAAGCCGCTCGCCGAGCGCACCCTCGGCCTGCCCGGCCCGCACAACCCGCTGTACGAGGACGCCGCGCGTGACGCCCTCACCGATCCGGAGCTGCGCGAGGCGGCAGACACCTGCTTCACGGCCGCGCTCGACGCGCTGCCCCGGCTCGGCGCCACGACCGCGGTCACGGACGCCGTCGCCGGGTACCTGGAGCGCTACGTCCGCAGGGGCCGCTGCCCCGCCGACGATCTGCTGGAGATGCCGGACGGCGCGAGCCGTGGCCCGCACGGGAGGGAGACCCGCTCATGACCGACCCCGCCATGGACACCGCCACCGACACCCACACCCACACCGCCGCCGACCCCGGCGACGGCGACGCGCTGCGCGAGCGGGCCCTGTCGTCGCTGGTCCGGGCCCGCGCCCGCACCACGCTGCTGACCAGCTGCGTGGAGGGCCCCGACCTCACCGGCCAGGTGTCGCCGCTGATGTCCCCGCTGGTCTGGGACCTGGCGCACATCGGCAACCAGGAGGAGCAGTGGCTGCTGCGCGCGGTGGGCGGGCAGGAGGCGATACGGCCCGAGATCGACAGCCTGTACGACGCCTTCGAGCATCCGCGCGCCGAACGGCCCCGGCTGCCGCTGCTGTCGCCCGCCGAGGCCCGCGGGTACGCCGCCGACGTGCGCGGACGGGCGCTGGACGTGCTGGAGGGGGCCGCGTTCCACGGGACCCGGCTCACCGAGGCGGGCTTCGCCTTCGGGATGATCGCCCAGCACGAGCAGCAGCACGACGAGACGATGCTGATCACCCACCAGCTCCGCAAGGGCCCGCAGGCGCTGAACGCTCCGGACCCGGACCCGGCGGGGCTGTTCACCGGGCCGTCGGAGGTCCTGGTGCCCGGGGGCCCGTTCACGATGGGCACCTCGACCGAGCCGTGGGCGCTGGACAACGAACGGCCCGCGCACCGGCGGGAGGTGGCGCCGTTCTTCCTCGACACCACCCCGGTGACCAACGGCGCGTACCGGGCGTTCATGGACGACGGCGGCTACGACGACCCCCGCTGGTGGGCGCCGGAGGGCTGGGACCACATCCGCCGGCACTCCATCACCGCCCCGCTGTTCTGGCGCCGCGACGGCGGGCAGTGGCTGCGGCGCCGCTTCGGGGTCACCGAGGTGGTGCCGGCCGACGAGCCGGTGCTGCACGTGAGCTGGTACGAGGCCGACGCGTACGCCCGCTGGGCCGGCCGCAGGCTGCCCACCGAGGCCGAGTGGGAGAAGGCGGCCCGGCACGACCCGGCCGGCGACCGCACCGCCCGCTACCCGTGGGGCGACGCCGAGCCGGGACCGGAGCACGCCAACCTCGGCCAGCGCCATCTGCGCCCGGCGCCCGCGGGCAGCTACCCGGCCGGTGAGTCGCCGCTGGGCGTGCGGCAGTTGATCGGCGACGTGTGGGAGTGGACGTCGAGCGACTTCGCCCCGTACCCGGGGTTCAAGGCGTTCCCGTACAAGGAGTACTCGGAGGTGTTCTTCGGTCCCGAGTACAAGGTGCTGCGCGGCGGTTCGTTCGCCGTGGACGCGGTGGCCTGCCGGGGCACGTTCCGCAACTGGGACTATCCGATCCGGCGGCAGATCTTCTCCGGGTTCCGCACCGCGCGGTCGGCGGAGGTCGCCTGATGTGCCGGCATCTCGCGTACGTCGGCCCCGAGGAGCCGCTCGGCCGGCTTCTGGTGGCGCCGCCGCACGGCCTGTACCGCCAGTCGTGGGCGCCCCGCCACCAGCGGTACGGCACGGTCAACGCCGACGGGTTCGGCGTCGGCTGGTACGCCGCGGGCGACCCGGTGCCGGCCCGGTACCGGCGGGCCGGGCCGATCTGGGCGGACCAGTCCTTCGCCGACCTGGCCCGCGTGGTGCGCACCGGGACGCTGCTGGCCGCCGTACGGGACGCCACGCTGGCGGGCGCCGACGCGGAGGCCGCGGCCGCGCCCTTCGCGGCGGACACCTGGCTGTTCAGCCACAACGGTGCCGTGACCGGCTGGCCGGGCTCGCTGGCGGGGGTGGCCGGGACGCTGCCGGCCGGGGAGCTGCTCTCGCTGGAGGCCCGCAACGACTCGGCGCTCGTGTGGGCGCTGGTGCTGGCCCGGCTGCGGGCCGGGGACGACGAGGGCCGGGCGCTGGCCGAGACGGTGCTGGAGGTCGCCGCGGCGGCCCCCGGCTCCCGGCTCAACCTGCTGCTCACCGACGGCGCCGCGATCACGGCGACCACCTGGGGCGACACCCTGTGGTACCTGACCCGCCCCGGCGGCGGCACGGTCGTCGCCTCGGAGCCGTACGACGACGACCCGCACTGGCGGGAGGTCCCCGACCGCACGCTGCTCGTGGCGGGCCGCACGGAGGTGCAGCTAACCCCGCTCAAGGAACCGGGCGATCCCGCCCCCGCAGACGCCTTCGCCTCTCCCAAGGAGCCCCGCACGTGAGCCAGTTCCGACTGACCCGCACCCTGCCCGAGGACGCCACGGGCGCCGCCCTGCGCGCCGATGTCCTGGCGGGCCTGACGAGCACGCCCAAGTGGCTGCCGCCCAAGTGGTTCTACGACGCGCGGGGCAGCGAGCTGTTCGAGGAGATCACCGCGCTGCCCGAGTACTACCCGACCCGGGCCGAACGGGAGATCCTCGTCGACCGGGCCGGCGAGATCGCCGCGGCGACCGGCGCCCGGACCCTGGTGGAGCTGGGTTCCGGCTCCTCGGAGAAGACGCGGTTCCTGCTCGACGCACTGACCGGCCTGCGCGGCTATGTGCCGGTCGACGTCAGCGAGAGCGCTCTCGCCCAGGCCGGGGAGGCGATCGTCGCCGAGCGGCCGGACCTCCGGGTGCACGCGCTGATCGCCGACTTCACCGGCGGGCTGACGCTGCCCGACACGCCGGGGCCCCGGCTGGTGGCGTTCCTCGGCGGCACGATCGGCAACCTGCTGCCGGAGGAACGGGCCGCGTTCCTGTCCGCCGTACGCGCCCTGCTCTCCCCGGGGGACGCCCTGCTGCTGGGCACCGACCTGGTCAAGGACGAGGAGGTGCTGGTCCGGGCGTACGACGACGCGGCCGGGGTGACCGCCGAGTTCAACAAGAACGTGCTGTCCGTGATCAACCGGGAGCTGGAGGCCGACTTCGCGCCCACCGCCTTCGAGCACGTGGCGCGGTGGAACGCCGAGCGGGAGTGGATCGAGATGCGGCTGCGTTCGCGGGCCGCGCAGACGGTCAAGGTCCAGGCGCTGGACCTGGCCGTGGACTTCGCGGACGGGGAGGAGCTGCGTACCGAGGTGTCCGCGAAGTTCCGGCGGGAGGGCGTGCGGGCCGAACTCGCCGCGGCCGGGCTGGATCTGACCCACTGGTGGACCGACGGCGCGAAGCGGTTCGCGCTGTCGCTGAGCGTGGTGCGCTGAACCCGCGCGGGCTCAGCGGGCGTTGACGTCCAGCAGTTCGGTGATGCGGTCGGAGGCCCGGCGGGCCTCCGACTTCGCGTCGGACCCCGAGAGCACCTTCGTCATGTAGTCCTTGATCGGGTTGTCCGCCTCCACGGCGCCCCAGCGGGGCGTCCCGGGGGTGGCCCGGCCCTGGGCCGCGCCGGCCGCCATGGCCTCGGCGCCCTCCTCCCCGGCGACGGCCTTGGCGAGGGACGTCTTGTTGGGGACGTAGTTCATGGTGCGGGCCAGGTCGGTGTTCCACTTGGCGCCGGCCAGCGCGTCGACGACGGCGAGGGCGCCCTCGTGTTCGTCGGCGTTCTTCGGGACGACGAGGTCGGAGCCGCCGGTGAAGACGGCGCCGGGCTTGTCGGACGTCTTGCCGGGCACCGGGAAGAAGCCCAGCTCGCCCTTGAGTTCGGGGTTCGCGCGGACGATGGACTGGGCGAGGCCGGGCACCGCGACGATCTGCGCGACCTGGCCCTCGGCGAACACGTCGCCCTGCGGGGGGTGTTCCTCGTCGGCGTCGACCGGGCCGTCGCCGAGGGCCTGCAGTTCCTGGTAGAAGTCCATGCCGCGCAGGGCGGCCGCGGAGTCCAGGGCGCCCGTCCAGGTGCCGCCGTCACCGGCCTGGTCGGCCAGCTCGCCGCCCTCGTCCCAGATGAAGCCGGAGAGCGTGTACCAGTCCTGTCCGGCGAGGTAGATGCCCTGGCGGCCGTCCGCGTCGAGCTTCTCGGTGGCGGCGATCCACTCCTCGCGGCTGCGGGGCGGCTCGGCGACGCCGGCCTGCTCGAAGAGGTCCTTGCGGTAGATGACGACGCGGTTG
This sequence comes from Streptomyces sp. NPDC048171, assembly GCF_043202655.1. Lineage (NCBI taxonomy): Bacteria > Bacillati > Actinomycetota > Actinomycetes > Kitasatosporales > Streptomycetaceae > Streptomyces > Streptomyces sp. NPDC048171. Next base: position 144,330 of record NZ_JBIDAU010000013.1, on the reverse strand, counting down.
GCGGCGTACCAGGGGATGCCGAACTGCTGGGACATGTACTGTCCGGGTTCGGCGAGGCCGGGCAGCCAGTCGCGGATGCCCCAGTCGCGCATCGACTCCAGGGTCAGGTCCTGGAGCCGGCCGCCCTCCGCGTACTGCGGCACCTGGGTGTTGCCGACCTCGATGACGTCCGGCCCGTCCGCGCCGTCGCCCTTCAGGGCGGTCTGCACCTTGTCGCCGATGCCGGTCCACTCCTGGATGCGGATGTCGAGGTCGAGTTCCGGGTGGTCCTTCTCGAAGTCCTCGGTGAACCGCTGCAGGAAGTCCTGGGAGGCGCTGTCCTTCATCAGCCACACGGTGACGGTGCGCCGGTCGCTCCCGCCGTCCTGCGAGATCAGTCCGCAGCCGCTGAGCAGGGAGGCGGACACACAGACAAGGGCGAGGGGGCGTCGTCTCACGAGGGGTCCTTCTGTCTGACGGACAGGGGGCGGAGGCGGACAGGGGTGTCCTGCGCACGCGAAGGGAGACCCGACATGGGGGGCGAGCCCGAGGCTCGAACGGGTGTCTGGAATTTTGGTATGTACCAATAGGAGGGGTCAAGGGGGTGACGCAGAGTTACCCGCCGGGGAGGGCGATGCCTCGCGCTCGGCCGCGACTTGGGGCACGGTGGAGTGACGCATGACACACCGCCGCCCGCGCGGAAGGGAGCACCCGCATGTCGAACCACACCTACCGGGTCACCGAGATCGTCGGCACCTCGCCGGACGGCGTCGACCAGGCCGTCCGCAACGGCGTCAGGCGCGCCCAGCGGACGCTGCGCAACCTGGACTGGTTCGAGGTGACCCAGGTGCGCGGCCAGATCGAGGACGGCGAGGTCGCGCACTGGCAGGTCGGCCTCAAGGTCGGCTTCCGCCTGGAGGAGTCGGACTGAGCCCTCGGCGCCTCACCGGACGGTCAGGTGCGCCCCTCGCGCTCCTGCGCCACCCGCAGTTCGGCCGAACGCGCCGCCCAACGCGCCCGGACGACGGCGAAACCGGCCCGCGCCGCGTCGTCGCAGACCAGTTCATCGTCGTCGACGAGGACCCGGACCTCGCGGGTGCGGGCGAGCCGCCGCAGGATCTCCAGCTTGGTGCGCCGGGCGGGCCGCCGGTCGGTGTTGCCCCGCATGTGCACGGGCCCCTCGGGCAGGCCGTGCGCGGCCAGCCAGTCGAGCGTGTCGCGGCGGCAGCGCTCGGGCCGCCCGGTGAGATAGACGATCTCGCACTCCTCGGCGTGCTCCCGCACCAGCGCGACGCCTTCCGCGAGCGGCGGATCGTGCGGGGCGGCGGCGAAGAACGCGTCCCAGTCGCGCGGCCGGCGCTCCAGAAAGCGCTGTCGGTGCGCGGTGTCCGCGAGGGTGTTGTCCAGGTCGAACACGGCCACCGGGGGCCTGCTGCTGTCGGTCACCCGACCACACTAGAACGCGGCACCGGGAATCTGTGCGGGCCCCGGACGTTGAACCGGATGTGACCTCGACGATCGCCACCACACGCTTCTCCGTCCTCGACCGCTCCCGCATCCGGGCGGGCCGGACCGCGGCGGAGGCGCTGCGCGACACCGTGGAGCTGGCGCGGGAGGCGGAGCGGCTCGGTTACCACCGGTTCTGGGTGTCGGAGCACCACGGCGTGCCCGGGGTGGCGGGCTCGGCGCCGACCGTGCTCGCGGCCGCGGTGGCCGGCGCCACCAGCCGCGTACGCGTCGGCACCGGGGGCGTGATGCTGCCCAACCACCGGCCGCTGGTGGTGGCCGAGCAGTTCGGCGTGCTGGAGTCGCTCTTCCCCGGCCGGATCGACATGGGTCTCGGCCGCTCGGTGGGCTTCACCGACGGGGTCCGCCGGGCGCTGGGCCGCGACAAGGACGACGCCGACGACTTCGAGGGACAACTGGCCGAGCTGCTGGGCTGGTTCCGCGGCACCTCGCCGACCGGCGCGCACGCCCGCCCCGCCGAAGGGCTGGACGTGCCGCCCTTCGTCCTGGCGATGGGCGAAGGGGCGGCCGTGGCGGCCCGCGCGGGCCTGCCGATGGTCATCGGCGACCTGCGCGACCGCGACCGCATGCGCCGGGGCATCGACCGCTACCGCGCCGGGTTCCGCCCCTCCGAGTGGAGCCCGGAGCCGTACGTCGTCGTGTCCGGCACCGTCGCCGTGGCCGGCACCCCCGAGGCGGCCCGGCGGCTGCTGGTCCCGGAGGCCTGGTCCATGGCCCACGCGCGCACCCGCGGCACGTTCCCTCCGCTGCCCCCGGCCGAGGAGGTCGAGCCGCGGACGATGACCGCCAAGGAACGCGACCTGTACGAGTCCGGGCTCGCCGGGCACATCGCCGGCACCGAGGAGCAGGTCGCCGAGGCGCTGGAGACGCTGGTGGAGGAGACCGGCGCCCAGGAGGTGCTGGTGACCACCAGCACGTACGACCGCGCGGCGCTGCTGGACTCCTACCGGCGGCTCGCCCGCGTCGTCGGCGCGGGGACGTCCGCCGCCACGGCGTAGAATCGCGGGGTTTGTCCCCCCGCTCTCCCCGCTCTCTCCCCCGAGACCGAAGACCGTTCGGAGTTCCCCGCGATGCACAGCCCCCACGACCCGTACGTCCGGGTGCGCGACGCCCGCGAGCACAACCTCAAGGGCGTCGACGTGGACGTCCCCCGGGACGTGGTCGCGGTGTTCACCGGTGTCTCCGGCTCCGGGAAGTCGTCGCTGGCCTTCGGGACGGTCTACGCGGAGGCGCAGCGGCGCTACTTCGAGTCGGTCGCGCCGTACGCCCGCCGGCTGATCCACCAGGTCGGCGCTCCGAAGGTGGGCGAGATCACCGGGCTGCCGCCCGCCGTGTCGCTCCAGCAGCGGCGCTCCGCTCCGACGTCCCGGTCCTCGGTGGGCACCGTCACGAACCTCTCCAACTCCCTGCGGATGCTCTTCTCGCGGGCCGGCGACTACCCGCCGGGCGCCGAGCGGATGGACTCCGACGCCTTCTCGCCGAACACGGCTGCCGGGGCCTGCCCCGAGTGCCACGGGCTCGGCCGGGTGCACCGCACGACCGAGGAACTGCTGGTCCCGGACCCGGGGCTGTCGATCCGGGACGGCGCGATCGCCGCGTGGCCGGGCGCCTGGCAGGGAAAGAACCTGCGGGACGTGCTCGACGCCCTCGGGTACGACGTGGACCGGCCCTGGCGCGAGCTGCCCGCCGCCGAGCGCGAGTGGATCCTGTTCACGGACGAGCAGCCCGTGGTCACGGTGCATCCGGTGCGCGACGCGGGCCGCATCCAGCGGCCGTACCAGGGCACGTACATGAGCGCCCGGCGGTACGTGATGAAGACCTTCTCGGACTCCAGGAGCGCCACGCTGCGGGCGAAGGCCGAGCGCTTCCTCGCCAGTACGCCCTGTCCCGTCTGCGGCGGCGGGAGGCTGCGGGCCGAGTCGCTGGCGGTGACCGTCGGCGGCCGGACCATCGCCGAACTGGCCTCGCTGCCGCTCTCGGAACTGGCCGGGGTGCTGCCGACCGGGGGCGAGACGGCGAAGGTGCTCACCGGGGACCTGGTCTCGCGCATCACGCCCGTCGTCGAGCTGGGCCTCGGCTATCTGAGCCTGGACCGCCCGACGCCCACCCTGTCGGCGGGCGAGCTGCAGCGGCTGCGGCTGGCGACGCAGCTGCGCTCCGGGCTGTTCGGGGTGGTGTACGTCCTCGACGAGCCGTCGGCGGGGCTGCACCCGGCGGACACGGAGGCACTGCTGACGGTGCTGGAGCGGCTGAAGACGGCCGGCAACTCGGTGTTCGTGGTGGAGCACCACCTCGGCGTGATGCGCGGCGCCGACTGGATCGTGGACGTCGGCCCGCTGGCGGGCGAGCACGGCGGACGGGTGCTGTACAGCGGCCCGGTCGCCGGACTGGCGGAGGTCACCGGGTCCGCGACCGCCCGTCATCTCTTCGACCGCTCCCCCGCCCCCGTACGGCGGACGCGAGCCCCCCGGGGCACCGTGACGGTCGGTCCGGTCACGCGGCACAACCTGCGCGGGGTGACCGCGGCCTTCCCGCTCGGCGTGCTCACCGCGGTGACCGGCGTGTCCGGCTCGGGCAAGTCGACGCTGGTCGGCGAGATCACCGAGGACCTGCCGGGGGTGGGGCGGCTGGTCTCCGTCGACCAGCGGCCGATCGGACGCACCCCGCGTTCCAACCTGGCCACGTACACGGGCCTGTTCGACGTGGTGCGCAAGGTGTTCGCCGCCACCGACCAGGCCGGGGAGCGCGGTTACGGCGTGGGCCGTTTCTCCTTCAACGTGCCCGGCGGGCGCTGCGAGACCTGCCAGGGCGAGGGGTTCGTCAGCGTCGAGCTGCTGTTCCTGCCGAGCACGTACGCGCCGTGCCCCGACTGCGGCGGGGCGCGCTACAACCCCGGGACACTCGAAGTGGCGTACCGGGGACGGAACATCGCCGAGGTCCTCGACCTCACGGTGGAGGACGCGGCGGAGTTCTTCGCGGACACCGCGCCGGTGGCGCGCAGCCTGGCCGCACTGCTCGACGTCGGGCTCGGCTATCTGCGGCTCGGCCAGCCTGCCACCGAGCTGTCCGGCGGGGAGGCGCAGCGCATCAAGCTGGCGAGCGAACTCCAGCGGGGCCGCCGCAGCCACACCCTGTACCTCCTCGACGAGCCGACGACCGGCCTGCATCCGGCGGATGTCGAGGTGCTGATGCGCCAGTTGCACGGTCTCGTGGACGCCGGGCACACGGTGGTCGTCGTGGAACACGACATGGCCGTGGTGGCGGGCGCCGACCACGTGATCGACCTCGGGCCGGGCGGCGGTGACGCGGGCGGGCGGATCGTCGCCGCGGGGTCGCCCGCCGAGGTGGCGCGTGCCGAGGGCAGTGCCACCGCGCCCTATCTGGGCCGGGCCCTGGACGGCGGGACGCGCCGGTGAAGCCGGTTCACCAGCGCTGGTTCTCGCGGTGAGGGCGGGGAAGGGTCACTCGCGGCCCCGCGGGACGTCGTCCTCGTCGAAGGTCTCGGTCTCGGCCTCGATCCGCTCCTTGCGGACCTGGCCGCGCACCGTCTCGTTCTCGGTGTGCTCCTCCATGGTCATGCGGACGCGCTCCACCGGGACGGCCTCGGTCTCCACGACGGGGCGTTCCGCGTGCAGCGTGATCTCGTGCTCGGCCTCGCTGATCTCCGGCCCGGACAGCGCGTCGCCGCGGTTGGCGTCCGTGATCGGCTCGCGCACCACACGCACTTCCTCGTGCTTCAGGGGCACGGTCTGCTGCACCTCTTCGGTGACCACGTACTTGCGCAGCCTGGCGCGGCCCGTCTCACGTCGCTCGACGCCGACGTGCATCTGCTCCTCGGAGCGGGTCATGGCCTCGTCTTCGCGCAGGCCCGTACGGTCGGGGGCGTCCCGGCGTCCGGCCATTCCGGCCGCGCTGCCCGTGCCCATGTCCGTACCGGTGCCGATGCTCGTGTCGCGGCCCATGTCCGTGTCGCCGGTCCCACGGGTCGTGTCGGCCAGACCCGCGGCACCCGCCGCGCCGGCGGCTCCCGCCGTGCCCGCCGGTCCGGGACCGGCGGCCCAGCGGCCGTCGTCGGTCCGCTCGGCCTCGGACAGCACGCTGTCCCAGTTGATGCCGTAGTAGTCGTAGAGCCGGTGTTCCTCGGTCTCCGACAGATGGCCGCCCGCGTCGACGTCGACACTGGGCGCGCCCTTGACCTGGTCCTTGCCGTAGGGAACCTCTAGGTGGTCCTGCACCAGCGCGGCGTCGCGAATGGGCACGAAGGACTCGCTGGAGCCGAACATGCCCGTCTTGACGCTCACCCACTCGGGGCGCCCGGTCATGTCGTCGAAGAAGACATGCTTGGCGTCGCCGATCTTGTTGCCGTCCCCGTCGTAGACCGGTTGGTCCAGGACGTTGGCGATCTCTTCACGGGTGATCATCTGCCATCACCCTCCTTTCGAGTGCCTGCCTTCCGGTTGTCCGCATCCAGCGCTACGGAAACGGCACATACCTCACAAAACACACATACTTTTCGAAGGTGCTTTCCCCAGGTGACCGTGCGGGTCGCCGGGCGGAGCCATCCGCTGGGCCGCCTCCGCCAGGGCGCGGCGGTCGGGGTGGCGGCCAGGCGGGACGACGGGGCACACCTCCACCTCGGCGGTCAGCCCGCGGGCCGACGCCACCCGCCACATCGAGGCGAGCAGGGTGTCCGCGCCGACGAACGCCGGTGCCGTGCTCACCCCCCGCTCCCCGGCCCGGTACCGAAGACGCACCGGCTGGACCGGCACCCCGGCGTCCAGCGCGGCCTGGAACACGGCCCGGCGGTAGGCGCCCCCGGCGCGCCCGCACCAGGTGCTGCCCTCGGGGAAGGCGGCGACGGCGGCGCCCGCGCGCAGGGCCAGCGCGAGCGCGGCGACCGTGTCCGGCAGCGCCCGCAGCCGGTCGCGTTCGATGAACAGCACCCCGCCGCGTGCGGCCAGCGCGCCCGCCACCGGCCAGCCCCGGATCTCGCTCTTGGCCAGCATCCTGGCGGGGCGTACGGCGGCCAGCAGCGGGATGTCGAGCCACGAGACGTGGTTGGCGACCAGGAGCAGCCCGCCCGCGGGCGCGGCGGCACCGCTGACGCGGACCCGCACACCCGCGGCCCGCACCACCCACCGGGACCAGCGCGCCACCACGACGGACGGCACCCACAGCCGGACCGGCGTCAGCACGACCGCGACCGCGGCGAGGACCAGCACGGCGACCGCTGCGAGCCGCAGCACGGCGCGCGGTACGGCCACCGCGGCCCGGGACGGGTCCACGCAGGTCGCCGGGGTGCAGGGGGCGACCGGCAGCCAGGCGCCCATCACGCCGGGACGAGCGAGAGGAAGTGCCGCAGGTAGCGCGGGTCGACCCGGCTCATCGGCAGCAGCACGTACAGGTCCGCGACGCCGAAGTCCACGTCGTGCGCGGGTTCCCCGCACACCCAGGCACCGAGGCGGAGGTAGCCGCGCAGCAGGGCGGGCAGCTCGGTGCGGGCGGCGGGCGCGGGCGTGCGCGGGATCCACGGCAGCAGCGGCCGCACCCGGTACTCCTCGGGCGCCAGGTTCTTGGCCCGCACCCGGTCCCAGGTGGCGGCGGCCAGCGATCCGCCGTCTGCGAGCGGGAGCGAGCAGCAGCCCGCCAGCCACTCGTGGCCCCGGTCGGTCATGTAGCGGGCTATGCCGGCCCAGATGAGCCCGATGACGGCGCCGTCACGGTGGGCCGGGTGCACGCAGGAGCGGCCGACCTCGACCAGCCCGGGCCGGATCGCGTCGAGCGCCGTGAGGTCGAACTCGCTCTCCCCGTACAGCCGTCCGGCGACCGCCGCGCGCTCCGGGGGCAGCAGCCGGTAGGTGCCGACGACCTGCCCGGTCGCCTCCTCGCGCACGAGCAGGTGGTCGCAGTACGCGTCGAAGGGGTCGACGTCGTACCCGGGCTGCGCGCTCGCCAGCAGCGCGCCCATCTCCCCGGCGAAGACGTCGTGCCGCAGCCGCTGGGCGGCCCGCACGTCGTCCTCGTCGCGGGCGAGGGCGACCGTGTAGCGGTGGGGTACGGCAGGCTTGGAGGGACGGTCTGCGGTCAGTACGCCGGTCATGGGTGCTCTCCTGGTCGCGGTGCGGGTCCGCCACAGTTCTTCCGACGCCGGCTGTACTGCGCGTGACCACTGCCGGGAGAGCGGATGTGCGCTTGCTGAATGCCGGGCGCGCAAGCGAGACGGGGCCGAGGGGAGCACCTCCCCCGGCCCCGCCCGTCCGCACCTGACGGCGAACGTTCACTTGCACGCGCCCCAAAGGGGCGCGGGGAACCGCGCGAGCAGCCACGACCTACCCGCAGCCGCCCGACGACAGCACCCCCACGGCGCTACCGCTGCACCTTCCGCGCAGCCCGCAGCCACTCCTTGTTCATGCTGGTGATGGACATCAGCGGAATGCCCTTGGGGCAAGCGGTCGCGCACTCACCCGTCAGCGTGCACCCGCCGAACCCCTCCTCGTCCATCTGCCCCACCATGTCCAGCACCCGCGTCTCCCGCTCGGGCGCCCCCTGCGGAAGGACGTTGAGATGGTTCACCTTCGCGGACGTGAACAGCATCGCCGCCCCGTTCGGGCACGCCGCGACACATGCCCCGCACCCGATGCACTCGGCGTGCTCGAAGGCGAAGTCGGCGTCCGGCTTCGGCACCGGCGCGGCGTGGGCCTCCGGGGCGGCGCCGGTCGGCGCGGTGATGTAGCCCCCGGCCTGGATGATCCGGTCGAAGGCGGACCGGTCGACGACCAGATCCTTCACGACCGGGAAGGCCGAAGCCCGCCACGGCTCGATGTCGATCGTGTCGCCGTCCTGGAAGGACCGCATGTGCAGCTGGCAGGTGGTGGTGCGCTCGGGTCCGTGCGCGTCGCCGTTGATGACCAGCGAGCAGGCGCCGCAGATGCCCTCGCGGCAGTCGTGGTCGAAGGCGACGGGGTCCTCGCCCTTGAGGATGAGTTCCTCGTTGAGGGTGTCGAGCATCTCCAGGAAGGACATGTCGCGGGAGATCCCGTCCACCTCGTACGTGGACATGGCGCCGTCGGCGTCGGCGTTCTTCTGCCGCCAGACGCGCAGGGTGAGCTTCATGCGTAGCTCCGCTGGGTGGGGTGGACGTACTCGAAGACCAGGTCTTCCTTGTGCAGGGTGGGCGCGTCGCCGGTGCCGGTGAACTCCCAGGCGGCGGCGTAGCCGAACTCGTCGTCCTTGCGGGCCGCCTCGCCGTCGGGGGTCTGGGACTCCTCGCGGAAGTGGCCGCCGCAGGACTCGGAGCGGTGCAGCGCGTCGAGGCACATCAGCTCGGCGAGCTCCAGGTAGTCGACGACGCGGTTGGCCTTCTCCAGGGACTGGTTGAACTCCTCGCCGGTGCCCGGGACCTTGATGCGGCGCCAGAACTCCTCGCGGATCTGCGGGATGCGTTCCAGCGCCTTGCGCAGGCCGGAGTCGGTGCGGGCCATGCCGCAGAACTCCCACATCAGCTCGCCCAGTTCGCGGTGGAAGGAGTCCGGGGTGCGGTCGCCGTCCACGGAGAGGAGCAGGTTGAGCCGGTCCTCGGTCTCGGCGACCACCTCCTGCACCGCCGGGTGGTCGTCGTTCACCTCGTCCTTGTGCGGGTTGCGGGCGAGGTAGTCGTTGATCGTGGCCGGGAGGACGAAGTAGCCGTCCGCCAGGCCCTGCATGAGCGCGGAGGCGCCGAGCCGGTTGGCCCCGTGGTCGGAGAAGTTCGCCTCGCCGATCGCGAACAGGCCCGGGACGGTGGTCTGGAGGTCGTAGTCGACCCACAGACCGCCCATCGTGTAGTGCACGGCGGGGTAGATCCGCATCGGCACCCGGTACGGGTCCTCGTCGGTGATCCGCTGGTACATGTCGAAGAGGTTGCCGTACTTGGCCTCGACCGCCTTGCGTCCCATGCGCTCGATCGCGTCGGCGAAGTCCAGGTACACGCCCTGGCCGCCGGGGCCGACGCCCCTGCCCTCGTCGCAGACGTTCTTCGCGGCGCGGGAGGCGATGTCGCGGGGGACGAGGTTGCCGAAGGACGGGTAGATGCGCTCCAGGTAGTAGTCGCGCTCGTCCTCGGGGATCTGGTTCGGCGGCCGGTCGTCGCCCTTGGCCTTCGGCACCCAGATCCGGCCGTCGTTGCGCAGCGACTCGCTCATCAGCGTGAGCTTGGACTGGTGGTCGCCGGTGCGCGGGATGCACGTGGGGTGGATCTGCGTGAAGCAGGGGTTGGCGAACCAGGCGCCGCGCCGGTGCGCCCGCCAGACGGCGGTCGCGTTGGAGTTCATGGCGTTGGTCGACAGGTAGAAGACGTTGCCGTAGCCGCCGCTGGCCAGCACGACGGCGTCCGCGAAGTAGGTGTCGATCTTCCCGGTGATCAGGTCCCGGGCGACGATGCCGCGGGCCCGCCCGTCCACGACGACCAGGTCGAGCATCTCGGTGCGCGGGTGCATCTCGATGTTGCCGGCCGCGATCTGCCTGCTGAGCGCCTGGTAGGCGCCGAGGAGCAGCTGCTGGCCCGTCTGGCCCCGCGCGTAGAAGGTGCGGGAGACCTGGACGCCGCCGAAGGAGCGGGTGTCGAGGAGGCCGCCGTACTCGCGGGCGAAGGGCACGCCCTGCGCGACGCACTGGTCGATGATCTCGACCGAGATCTGCGCCAGCCGGTGCACGTTGGACTCGCGGGAGCGGAAGTCTCCGCCCTTGACCGTGTCGTAGAACAGGCGGTGGATCGAGTCGCCGTCGTTGCGGTAGTTCTTCGCGGCGTTGATGCCGCCCTGCGCGGCGATGGAGTGCGCCCGGCGCGGGGAGTCCTGGTAGCAGAACTGGACGACGTGGTAGCCCTGTTCGGCGAGGGTGGCGCCGGCGGAGCCGCCCGCGAGGCCGGTGCCGACGACGATGACGGTCTGCTTGCGCCGGTTGGCGGGGTTGACCAGCTTCGCCTCGAAGCGGCGCGTGTCCCAGCGCTCGTTGACCGGGCCCTCGGGGGCCTTGGTGTCGGCGACCGGCTCACCGGTCGTGTAGTCGGCGTAGGTTGTCATGTCAGCTCACCACTCCGGTCATGACGCCCACGGGTACGGCGACGAAGCCGGCCGTGAGCAGCAGCGCGAGGACGTTCGCGACGGTCTTCAGGGCGCGGTCGCGGGTGCGGCTGCCGACGCCGAGGGTCTGGGCGGCGCTCCACAGGCCGTGCCGCACGTGGAACCCGAGGGCGACCACGGCCGCGATGTAGATGACGTTCCCGTACCACGTGGAGAACGTGTCGATGATGTTCTGGTAGGGGCGCAGGTGCTCGTAGCCGCCGGGGTGCACGGTGCCGGTCGTCAGGTCGAGGATGTGCCAGACGATGAACAGGCCGAGGATGATCCCGCCCCAGCGCATCGTGCGGGTGGCGAAGCTCTTGCCCGCCTTCTTGTTCGCGTACTTGGTGGGGCGCGCCTTGATGTCGCGGCGGCTCAGCTGGTACGCGGAGGTGGCGTGCGCGACCACGGCGGCCACGAGGACGACGCGGATCAGCCAGAGCGTCCACTCGTAGTGCATGAACGGCTCGCCGACGGTGCGCAGCCAGTGGGCGTAGTGGTTGATCTCCTCCGGCCCGAAGAAGATCTTCAGGTTCCCGATCATGTGGGCGACCAGGTAGAGCAGCATGACGAGACCGCTGACCGCCATCACTGTCTTCTTGCCGACGGTCGAGTCCCACACGGTGCGCGCCATGGACGGCCGTCGGTCCGTCCGCGTTGCCAGAGCCATGTCACAGGACGCTACGGGGAGGATGCCCCATCGGTCCAAGACATGGTCTGCCTGGATTCCATAGGCAGTCCCTATCGAGGGCGTATGCTCGCCGTATGCAGTTGCAACAGCTTCAGTACTTCGTGGCGGTCGCCGAGACGCGGCACTTCACCCGCGCCGCGGAGGCGGTCCACGTGGCGCAGCCGTCGCTGTCCCAGCAGATCAAGGCGCTGGAGCGGGAGCTGGGCGCGGACCTGTTCCTGCGGGCCCGCGGCAACATCACCCTCACCGACGCCGGGGAGGCGCTGCTGCCGCTGGCCCGGCGCATCCTGGCCGACGCGGACACCGCGCGGCACGAGGTGCTGGAGCTGGTGCAACTGCGTCGCGGCCGGGTGCGGCTGGGCGCGACTCCGAGCCTGTGCACCGGGCTGCTGCCGGACGTGCTGCGGGCCTTCCACGACCGCTATCCCGGCATCCAGCTCATGATCGAGGAGGGCGGCTCGCACGACCTGGTCCGGGAACTGGCGCGCGGCGCGCTCGACCTCGCGCTGGTCGTGCTCCCGCTGCCCACCGCCTCGCCGGCACTGACCACGGTGGAGCTGCTGCGCGAGGACCTGGTCGTGGTGTCGTCCCCGGAGTCGGCCCGGCCGGGCGGGGGACGCCGGGCCGTGGACATCGCGGATCTGGAGGGCGAACGTCTGGTGATGTTCCGGCACGGCTACGACCTGCGGGAGCTGACCGTGGCCGCGTGCCGCTCCGCGGGGTTCGAGCCGGACTTCGCGGTGGAGGGCGGGGAGATGGACGCGGTGCTGGGATTCGTCCGGGCCGGGCTGGGGATGGCGGTCGTCCCCCGCATGGTCGCGGCCCGCTCCGGCCGCGGGCTGCGGGTGACACCGCTGGCCCGGCCCGGGCTGCACCGGACCATCGCGCTGGCGCACCGCAGCGATGTGGCTCCGCCGCGGGCGGCTCGGGAGTTGCAGCGGATGCTGCTCGAACGGTGACGGTTCCTTCGCCCGAGCCCCGGGGGCGCCGTTTTCGTTCAGCGCCGTCCGGGGCCGCGGGTGCGTCGTGGCTGGTCGCGCAGTTCCCCGCGCCCCTTCGGGGCGCTAGGCCGTCGCGTCCACCAGGGCCAGTTCGTGCAGGCGGTCCGGGGGGCCGGGGCGGGCGTAGTACCAGCCCTGGGCCGTGTCGCAGCCCAGTATGCGCAGCTGTTCCGCCTGGGCGCCGGTCTCCACGCCCTCGACGGTGACCGAGAGGTCGAGGCTGTGGGCCAGGGCGACGATGCCCTCGACGATCTTGAGGTCCACGGGGTCGGCGGGGAACCGCTGCATGCTCTGCGTGAAGGAACGGTCCAGCTTGAGGACGCTGACCGGCAGCCTGCGCAGGTTGGCGAGGTTGGAGTAGCCGGTGCCGAAGTCGTCCAGGGCGATGTCGACGCCCATCTCGGCCAGCCGGCGCAGCGGCTTGAGCAGGTCGTCGTCGGCTCCGATGAGCGCCGACTCCGTCACCTCCAGGCACAGCGCGTCGGGCGCGACCCCGGTCCGCTCCAGGATCTCGACGGTGTCCTGGACCAGGCCCGGGTGGGTGAGCTGGCAGGGCGAGAGGTTGACGTTGATCCGCAGCGGGCCCGCCGCGGTGGTGTCGCCGTACCGTTCCCGCCAGGCGCGGGCCTGCCGCACGGACTGCTCCAGGACCCAACGGCCCAGCGGCACGATCAGCCCCGTGTGCTCGGCGAGCGGGATGAAGCGGTCCGGGCCGAGCACCCCGTGCTGCGGGTGCAGCCAGCGCACCAGCGCCTCGGCGCCGCGCACACTGCCGTCGCCGAGGTGGACCAGCGGCTGGTACTCGATGAAGAACTCGCCGCGCTCCAGAGCGGCCGGCAGGGCGGTGGTGAGCCCGTGCCGGGTGATGACGCGCGCGTCGGCCTCCGGGTCGGCCAGCTCGAAGCGGTTGCCGCCCGCCGACTTCGCCCGGTACATGGTGATGTCGGCGCTGCGCAGCACTTCCGCCGGGCTGCGTTCGCCCGCCGGGCCCTCCACGATGCCGATGCTGCCGCGCACGGTCAGTTCGCGGCCGTCGACGCTGATCGGGGCGAGCAGCGCGTTCATGATGCGGCCGGCCAGCTCGTCGACCTCGTGCCGGGTGTCGGGGCCGGTGGTCAGGGCGACGAACTCGTCGCCGCCGAGCCGGGCGACCATCTCGCCGGGCGCCGTGGCGCAGGCCTGGAGCCGGTCGGCGACCTCCACCAGAAGCCGGTCGCCGGCCGCGTGACCGAGGCTGTCGTTGACGGTCTTGAAGCCGTCGAGGTCGAGGTAGCACAGGCCGAAGCGCTGGCCCGGGCCGGCGTTCAGGGCCTTCTCCAGGCGTTCGAAGAAGAAGCTCCGGTTGGGCAGTCCGGTGAGCGCGTCGTGGGTGGCCTCGTAGCGCAGCCGCAGGTTGAGCAGCCGCCGCTCCGTGGTGTCCTCCATCAGCGCCAGCTGGTACTGCGGGGTGCCGTCGGCGTCCCGCAGCAGGGACACGGTCAGGTTGGTCCACAGGACCGTGCCGTCGGGCCGGTAGAAGGCCTTCTCCACGTGGTAGTGCTCGCGCTCGCCGCGCACCAGCTCGTCGTAGAGCCGCCAGGTCTGCGGCGCGTCGTCGGGGTGCGTCCACTCGGTCGCCCTGCGGCCGCCGAGGGTCGGGTCGGCGATGCCGAACATGCGCATCAGCGCGTCGTTGACCTGGAGGACGTTGCCCTCCAGGTCGGCGATGCCGATGCCTATGGCGGCGCCCTCGAAGACCGCGCGGAAGCGGGCCTCGCTGGCGTGCAGCGCCTCGGCCACCACGCCCTGCGCCTTCAGCGCGGCCTGCGCGATGGCCTCCTGCTCGGCCAGGGTCCTGGCCCGCAGCGCGCCGGCGTACCCGGCGGCCATCGCGTGCTGGAGCCGCGCCGACCGGGCCCGCAGGCCCTCGGGGTCGCCGTCCTCGCCGCAGTAGAGCACGAGGTAGGCGTCGACGCAGTCGAGCGTCCGGGCGAGCGCCTCGGGGTCGGTGCAGTGGGCGTCGACGAGCGCGGCGCCGACCGCCCGGGCCTCGGCCGCGTCGAAGGCGCGGGCGCGCAGCACCTCGCTCAGCCGGCGGGCCAGCGGCAGCAGTTGCTCCTCGAACTCGGGCCGGGTGGACGACGTCGAGGTCACCGGGAACACGGCCCGGCTCCAGATCGTCGCGAACCTGCGCAGTCTGTCCTCCGGCCCGTCCGGCTCCGCCCTCACGCCGTACGTCCCACGCCGGCGAACCCGGAGAACGCGTACGGATCCTCGTCCTCCGGCGACCCCTCGGGCCGCCAGCGCGGCATCGGAACCAGTCCGGGTTCCACCATGTCGTACCCCTTGAAGAACCGCGCGATGTCGTCGCGCGAACGCATGATCAGCGGATTGCGGATGTCCCGGTACACGTCCACCGCTCCCCCGGCCCGCTCGGCGGGCAGCGGGATTCCCTCGTACGAGGCGTGCGTGAGCACGAGCAGGCTGCCGGGCGCGAGCGCGTCGCTCAGCTCGGCCACCGCGGCGTACGGGTCGTCCGCGTCTTCCACGAAGTGCAGTATGGCAACCAGCAGGAGGGCGACCGGTCGATTCAGGTCGATCAGCCCCCGCACCTGCGGGCTGTTGAGGATCTCCCCCGGTTTGAGGAGGTCCGCCGCCACCACCCCGGCGTCGTCGTTGCCCGCCAGGACGGCCTCGCTGTGGGCGACCGCCACCGGGTCGTGGTCGACGTACACGACGCGGGCGCCGGGGCGCGCGCGTCCGGCCACCTCGTGGACGTTGCCGAAGGTGGGGATGCCGGAGCCGATGTCCAGGAACTGGTCGATGCCCTCTTCGGCCGCGAAGCGCACGGCGCGGCGCATGAACGCCCGGTTCGCCTGCATGATCTTGGGGAGCCCCGGCAGGAACTCCATGGCGCGGCGGGCGGCCTCCCGGTCGACCTCGAAGTTGTGCGAACCGCCCAGGTAGAAGTCGTAGATCCGGGACACGCTGGGCACCGAGATGTCGATGCTGCGGGGGGCCCAGGCGGGACGCTCCATCCAGTTCTCCAAGGCGTAGCCGGTCCGGTGTTCGAGCTGAGGCTACTGATCGTCCGCCAAAGGAGCGAGCCCAAACGGAAATTGACCGTCCGTTCCCGGTCACTGCCTGCGGCACATGCGGGGCACCAAGGCACATCAAAGCGCACGAACGGGGCCGTCCCCTCCGTCCGGGGACGGAGGGGACGGCCCGCTGCGCGCGCCGAGGGCGGGGGCCGCTACTTCTACGGCGCCCCGACCGGCTTCCCGTCGGGCTTGACGGCGTACCAGGTGCCCCCGACGCCCTGTCCGTTGGTGTCACCGGCCTTCTTGTCGCCGGCGAAGGTGTAGATCGGCCAGCAGTCGATCGTCTGCTGGGCGGCGCCGTCGGGCCGGGTGAAGCTCATCAGGCCCTCCTTCTCCACGCCCTTGGTGTCGTTGGCCTCGACGGGGGCGACGACCGGCCACTTCTCCAGGCAGGCGCCGGTGCACGCCGAGACGGGCTTCGGCCAGGCCTCGTCCTTCATGAAGCGGTAGACGGTCATGCCGTTCTTGTCGACGACGATCTCGCCGAGCTTCGGATCCTCACGGGTGGAGAGCCCGGCCAGATCGGCGGCCTTGGCCTTCTTTCCGTCGGCGGCGAGCGCGAACCACTTGCCGCCGACCCCCTGGCCCTTGGCGTCCCCGGCGGCGGCGTCCTTGGCGTAGCGGTACGCGGGCCAGCCGCCGATGGTCAGCTGCTTGGTGCCGTCGGGGCGGGTGACCTCGCCGAGCAGGTCCTTGTCGATGCCCTCCCCGGCGAGAGCGTCGTCCGCGGCGACCGGCGGCCAGGCGGTGGCGCAGTCGTTCTCGCAGGTGGTCTTGGGCGGCTTGGCGGTGTCGGCGTCGAAGCGGTAGAGGGTGTGGCCGGCTCCGTCGGTCACCACCTCGCCGATCTCGGCGTTCGTGGAAACCGACAGCTTGCCCGCGGGCTCCGGCGCGCTCGCCGAACCCTGGGGCTTGGCCGAGCCGTTGCCGATTCCGTCGCCGGCCCCCGCCCCGATGTCGCCGACGTCGCCGGGCGCGGCCGTGGCGCCCACGTTCTGGCTGCCGGTGGCGGCGCCGCCGTCCTGGCCGCACGCCGTCGTCAGCGCCAGCAGCACCGCAGCGCTCGCCACGAGTGAGGCGCTCCGCCAGGAGGTCTTCATCGTCAATCCCCGATCATCGTGAAGGTGTTGCGGCTCCCGTCCGGGCGGCCGCACGACACTGGGTACGCACGGGGGTGCCGGTTGTGTTCAACGGAGGGCGGGATTCTTTCCGGCGGCCACCGCCGGCGGGGGTCGTACACGGGTGCGAGACCCGGCGCGGGCGGGCCGGCGGAGGTCAAACCGCTGGTCGGCCCGTGTCCCTCCTTCGGGGCAATCACCGGGCACTCGGGTGTGGCCCGGTGCTCCAGGCTTCATGATCTGCGTCGTGCATGGACCCGAACCGACCCGATCCGTCGCCGGCGGACGGGTGTTGGCCCTGGTGACGCTGACGTTCACGCTCGTCGGCGTGCCCGTCGGCACCGCGCAGGCGGACGCCTGCGCCTACGCGTCGACCGGACCGGACGGTGCGCACGCGGTGGCGGTGGCCGGGAGCAGCGCCTCCTGGCCCACTTTCCCGCCGTGCCCCAAGCCGACGCCAACACCGACGCCGACACCGACACCCACGCCGACGCCGACGCCGACGCCGACGCCCGAGCCTCCGCCCCCGAAACCCACTCCCCCAGCGCCCCCCGCACCGAAGCCCCCGCCGCCACCACCTCCCGCCAGACCGGAACCTCCGCCACCACCCCAGCCGCGACCGGCCCCCGCACGGCCCACGCCGACGCCGAAGCCGACGCCGAGCCCCACCCCCAGGCCGGCCCCTCCCCCGGCACCCGCCCCCTCCCCGTCGGCCACGCCGGCGCCCCGACCGTCGCTGAGTCCGGTGCACTACCCGCGCCATCGCGCCGCCCGGCCGGCCCAGCGGTCCTCGCGCGGTGCCACGTCGCCGCTCGTCTTCGTCCTGCTCATCACGGTGCCCGCGGTGGTCGCCGTCGCCGCGCTCCGTGCGCGCTGAATCCTGGAGGCCTCTCTTGCCGGAATGGCTTGTTCTCACCCTCGCGATGCTGGCCGCCTGCGCCGTGGTGGTCGTCGTCACCCTCCTGCGGCACCGCGCGGCGTCCGACGACGAGGACATCACCGAGACCCCGGACGTCATCGAGTACATGACGATGTGGATCGGGGTGGTGTACGCCATCGTCCTGGGCCTGGCCATCGCGGGTGTCTGGGAGGCACGCAGCGCCGCCCAGGACAACGTGCAGACGGAGGCCGTCGCGCTGCACGAGATCTCGGAACGTGTCCGGTCCTATCCGCCCGACGTCCGTGACCGCATCCGGGAGGATGTCAACGCCTATGTCGGACACGTCGTCACCGCCGAGTGGAAGGCGATGGCCGACCGCGGCGAGGTGACCGACCGCGGCACCGAGCTGCTCGACCGGGTCCGCGCGGACGTCACCGACTACGAGCCGAGGTCGGACTTCGAGGCCCAGGCGTACCAGCCGCTGGTGGACCAGGTGGCCGCGGCGGACCAGGCCCGCAGCTCCCGCGCCCAGTCGACGGGCGAGACCATGCCGGGGGTGGTGTGGTTCGGGCTGATCGCCGGGGGCGTCATCACGATCGGGATGGTCTTCGCCCTCCAGATCCGGCGCACCACGCGCGAGCTGGTCCTCGCCGGTCTGTTCTCGGCGCTGATCGCGTTCCTGCTCTTCCTCATCTGGGACTTCGACGCCCCCTTCAGCCGAGGGGTCGCCGCGTCGACCGATCCGTTCCTGAGCCTCTTCCCCGACGTGAAGGGCTGAGCCGGGCCAGGGGGCGTCGAGGCGTCCGACACGCCGTCACCGTCCCCTGAGCGGCCCACAAGGTTGCCCCATTCGCGCGACTGCGATCGCGTCTCCGGGTCCCGTTTCCTAGCGTTTCGGACATCGAGGAGCGTTTCTGGCGCGAGCGGAACAGGTCCGCCGCCGCTCCTCGGGGACCCGGAGGATTCACCATGCGCGCGATACCCGTCGCCTCGGTCGCACTGCTGGGGGTCGCCGCCCTCTCCGCCTGCGTACCGGCCGGGGCCGCCGTGGGCGGACACGACTCGACGTTCGGCTTCACCGTCACCCCCGCGACCGTCGCCCCCGGCGACGAGGTCACGCTGGGGGTGAGCCGCACCGACGCCGGGTGCCGAGGACGGGTCACGGTCACGTCGCCGGTGTTCGACACGGTGACCATCCCGCGGGACGACTACTCGGCGACGGCGCGGGTGCACCACGACGCCCGGCGCGGGGCGGTCTACCAGGTGACGTTCGACTGCAGGCACAGGACCGGCACCGTGGACCTGACCATCGCGGGCGGCTCGCACCACTGGACGCCCGAGTCCCACCACCCCAAGGGCGTGCACGCCGGCGAGGGCGGCAGCATCGCCGGAATCGACGTGAAGCAGCTCGGGCTCGGTGCCGCCCTCGTGGCCGGCTCGGTGGGCGTCGCGTACCACCTCTCGCGCCGCCGCTCCGGCGAGGACGGCGCCTGACCCTCTGAGCCTCCGCGCGCACGGTGCTTCGCCCCGGATCCCGTGAGGATCCGGGGCGAAGCACCGTGCGCGCGGGGACAGGGCGGACGGCAAGGCGTCAGATGCGCCGCTCCGAGCGGCGGCGCAGCCAGAACAGGCCACCGCCGGCGACAGCCGCCGCGACGAGCCCGCCGCCGATGGCGATGTCCGTCGACGTCGCCCCGTCGGAGCTGCTGCCGCCGATGCCGCCGCGGACACCGCCGATGACCGTGAAGGCGGCCGGGCGGGTGAGCCGCCTGCCCGAGCAGTTGACGGTGATGTCGTACGAGCCCGGGCGGGCGTCCTGCCTGATGGTGGCGGTGCCCCTGGACGTCTCGTTGGCGCCCCTGACCGGGGTCAGGTGGGTGGTCCGGAAGGCGTCCGAGGTCATCGTGCCGCCCTGCGGGCAGCCGTCGACCGTGACGGTCATCTGACCGCCGCGGGCGATGACGCTGGGCATGGCGACGATGTTTCTGGGCTGGTTGTGGTCGCCGCCGGCGGTGGCCGTGGGGGCGGCCAGCCCGAGGACAGCGACCGCGGCGCCGGCTGCCGCGAGGGCACGAGTGTTACGCATCTGATCCTCCGCGGAAGACGCCCCGGGTCCCGTTCCCGGTCGATCGGCGAGAAAGCGCCTCCCAGAAAGACCCTCAGTTGCCTTGCGCGGGGCCGCATTTCGGGAATGGTCCGTACTGGTGAGGGGCGTACCGGGCCACAACCGCGCCAGTGGATATCGCCGCAGGTCACACACCGTCAGAAATTTCCGGCCGTCCCGTCCCGGATGGCGCACGCGAGGAGGCGCCCGCCACCCGTTCGCCGCCGCCCCGTCGCCGGTCCCCCGCGCTGCGCTTAGCGTGCTGGTATGCGCGGATGATCCGGCGACGGCCGGGTCGAGAGGGGATGGCGAATGTACGACTCCGAGTTGGCCGAAGAGGAGGAGCGGCACAGGAGGCGCGCTCCCTGGGGCGTCATAGCGCTTGTTCTGCTGACCGGCCTCGCGCTCATCCGGAACGGCTCGGGGGAATTCGACGTGGGCCCGCCGCAGCCGGCGTCCGCCGCCGCCTCGGACACCCGGGTGGCGGCCGGTGACGGCGCGGCGAAGGGGGTGGCGCCGCTGCCGTACTCGGTGCCCGACCGGGTCGCGATCCCCGGCATCCAGGTCGACGCGCCGATCATGCAGGTCGGCCTGGACGCGGAGGGCTGGGTGGACGCGCCGCCGCCCGAGGACCCGAACCTGGCCGGCTGGTTCACCGGCGCCGTCGCTCCCGGGGAGAAGGGCACCGCGGTCGTCGTCGGTCACGTCGACAACCAGCAGGGCCCCGCCGTCTTCTACGGACTCGGGGCGCTGAAGAAGGGGAACAGGGTCGAGGTGCACCGCCAGGACGGAAAGACGGCGGTGTTCGAGATCTACGGCATCGAGGTGTTCGAGAAGAACAACTTCCCCGGCGACCGGGTCTACGCCTCGAAGGGCAGCCCCGAGCTGCGGGTCATCACCTGTGGCGGCGGCTTCTCGAAGCAGAACGGCTACGACGGGAACGTCGTCGCCTTCGCCCGCCTGGTCGAGGCCCGCTGAGCGGCCCCGGCCCGGCGGGCCCGGCGAGGTCAGACGTGGCTTCGCCGGGGGACGGTGAGGTGGTAGCCGGAGTCCAGCAGCCGGGGCAGGTAGCGCCGCAGGGCGCGGACGCTCTGTGAGCGGTCGCCCCCGGCGTCGTGGGAGAGCACCACGACGCCGGGGGCGGCGCCGTCCTCGACCCGGTCGACGATGGTGCGGGTGCCCGGAGTGGTCCAGTCGAGGGTGTCCACGGTCCAGGCCAGCGGTTCCATGCCCAGCTCGGCGCCGAGCCGGAACGCCTTGCGGTTCCACGCCCCGTAGGGCGCCCGGAACCAGCGGGGCGGCTCGCCGTAGGCCTTGTCGATCACCTCGCTGGTGCGCTCCATCTCGGAGCGGATGCGGCGCCGGGAGAGGGTGGTCAGCAGCGGGTGGGACCAGGTGTGGTTCCCGACCACGTGTCCCTCGTCGGCCATGCGGGAGAGCAGGTCCCGGTTGAAGTCGGCCATCTCCCCGCACACGAAGAACGTCGCGCGCACGTCGTACTTGGCCAGGGTGTCCAGGATGTCCGGCGTGTACTCGGGGTGGGGTCCGTCGTCGAAGGTGAGCAGCATGGTGCGGCCCCGGCCCGTCATCCGCAGGATCGGCTCGCTGCGGACCGGTGGCCGCCCGGGTGCGCCGCCGGGCGCGCCGTACCCGGTCAGGGGCTGGAGGCGGTAGGCGGAGGATTTGAGGGGGCCGCGCCCCGGGGGCCCGGGAGCGGGCGCGGCCGGCGGGGCGGGGCCGTCTCCGAGGCCCGCGGCGAGTGCGCCGGCGGTACCGGCCGCCGCGGCAGCCGCGGCACCGGCGAGCAGCCTCCGGCGCGAGAGCAACTGATCCTTCTTCATGACTCATCCCTCGCCCGGTCACGGCCCGGCGCACCTGTGCAACACCGGTGCGGCGGCATGGAACCACCCGCCCGGCCCAAGATCGTCGAAGACTCCGATAGCCTCACCGCGTGACGGAACAGCACTCCCACCGGTTCGAACGGGGCACGGACGGGCCGAAGGTCATCGTCGCCGGTGTCGACGGCTCCGACTCCTCGCTCAGGGCCGCGGCCTACGCCGGCGGGCTGGCCCGGCGCCAGGGCGCGCTGCTCGCGGTGGTGTACGTGCAGCCGATGCTGGCCGGGGGCGCGGCGCTCGGGGCGCCGGTGGCGGAGACCACCGACGAGATCGCCGAGGACCTGGTGGCCCAGATCCGGGAGGCGACCGAGCGGGTGAAGGGGATATTCGACATCCGCTGGGAGTTCCACACCCTCCGCGGCGACCCCTACAACGGTCTGGTGGCGACGGCCGACCAGCTCAAGGCGGACGCGGTGGTGGTGGGCGCCTCCGAACAGGCGGGACACCGGTTCGTCGGCTCGGTCGCGGTGCGGCTGGTGAAGGCGGGGCGCTGGCCGGTGACCGTGGTGCCGTAACGGCTGACGGACGCGGTGTGCGTCGCGGCTTCCGTAGCGGACGCGGGTGAGTCATCATGATCCACCGTCAGCCGTTGCCGTTCACAAAGAGGTGAGGCGCGTGGCCCGGTTCCGCATGGGTGAGGGTGTTCTCCGCCGCAAACCCATCGAGCACATCGAAGAGACGGAGAGCGGCGGGGGCCTGGAGCGCTCGCTGGGCTTGTGGCAGCTGACCGCGATCGGTGTGGGCGGCATCATCGGGGCGGGCATCTTCACGCTGGCCGGCACGGTCGCCAACGGCACGGCGGGCCCCGCTGTCCTGGTGTCCTTCCTCATCGCGGGCGTCGCGAGCGCGGCGGCCGCGTTGTCGTACGCCGAGTTCGCCGGGCTGATCCCGAAGGCGGGCTCCGCGTACACCTACGGCTACGCCGTCCTCGGGGAGCTGGTGGGCTGGTTCATCGGCTGGGACCTGCTGCTGGAGTACACGGCGATCGTGGCGGTGGTCGCGATCGGCATCTCCGGCTACTTCAGCTTCCTGGTGGGCGAGATGGGCGCCGACCTGCCGAACTGGATGCTGGGCGCGCCCGGCACCGGGGACGGCCACCGGATCGACCTGTTCGCGGCCGTGCTGTGCCTGCTGATCGCCTATCTGCTGACCCTGGGCATCAGGAACGCGGCCCGGTTCGAGATGGTCGTGGTGGTCCTGAAGGTGCTGGTGGTGCTGCTGGTGATCGCGGTCGGCGTGTTCCACATCGACACCTCGAACTACAACCCGTTCTTCCCGTACGGGGTCGGCGGGGCGTTCACCGGTGCCGCGACGGTGTTCTTCGCGGTCTTCGGCTACGACGCCATGTCGACGGCGGCCGAGGAGTCCAAGGACGCCCAGCGGCACATGCCGAAGGCGATCATCTACTCCCTGGTCGTCTCGATGGTGCTGTACGTGGCGGCCTGCCTGGTCCTGACCGGTATGCAGAACTACAAGGACATCGACCCGGAGAGCGGCTTCTCCACGGCGTTCAAGTCGGTGGGCCTGGGCGGGCTGGCGGACGTCATCGCGGTGGGCGCCATCATCGGCATCCTGACCGTGATGTTCACGTTCATGCTCGGCGTCACCCGCGTGTGGTTCTCCATGTCGCGGGACGGTCTGCTGCCCAAGTGGTTCGCCAAGACGCACCCGACGCGGCACGTGCCGACCCGGGTCACCTGGATCGTCGGTGTCGCGTCGGCCGCGATCGCCGGGTTCCTGCCGATCGGCGAGGCGGCCGAGCTGACCAACATCGGCATCCTGCTGGCGTTCGTGGTGGTGTGCGCGGCGGTGATCGTGCTGCGCTACCGCCAGCCGGACCTGCCGCGCACCTTCCGCACCCCGTGGATGCCGTTCGTGCCGGCGGTCGGCATCGTCTTCTCGATCTGGCTGATCACGTTCCTGCAGTGGCAGACCTGGGCGCGGTTCGCCGTGTGGTTCCTGGTGGGTCTGGTGATCTACTTCGCCTACTCGTACCGGAAGTCGGAACTGGCGCGCCGTTAGCGGGGGGCGGGAAGCCGGTACGGGCTACTTCCCCATCACCAGCCCGTCCTCGGCCGCGCCCCGGCCGAGGACGACGTCGCGGATCCGGTCGCGCACCCCGCGTACCTCGGCGCCCTGCTCCAGCGCCTGGTTGAGGTTCACCACCCGGCCGGCGTCGACGTCGAACAGCTGCGGGACGAACTCCGCCTTGGTGACCCGCCAGCGTTCGCCGGACCGGGCGGGCGGGGCGAAGGTGAAGCGGCCGATGGTCGACTGGTTGCCGCGCGGATCTCGGGCGCCCGAGTCGTTGATCATCTCGCCGGCGATCTGGTCGCCCATGCCGTAGATCACCCAGGTGCCGTTGACCTTCTCGTACGCCTGCGGGACATGGGCGTGGGTGCCGAGGATCAGGTCGATGTCGGGGCGGTCGCCGGTGCGTGCCGCGGTGAGGCTCTCGGCCAGGGCCAACTGGTCGCCGTCCGGCTCGTCCTGCCACTCGGTGCCCCAGTGCATGGACACGACGACGACGTCCGCGCCCGCCTCCCGGGCGGTCCGCGCGTCGGCGACGATCCGTTCCTCGTCGATCATGCCGACCGCCCAGGGCTGCCCGTCGGGCAGGGGGTGGCCGTTGGTGTGGAGGGTGTAGGCGAGGTGGGCGACCTCGGCGCGGCCCGCGCGCAGCACCGTCGTGGTGCGCGACTCGGCCTCGGTGCGCGCCGTCCCGGCGTGCCGCACCCCGGCCCGGTCGAGGGCGTCCAGGGTCCGGCGGATGCCGTCGGCGCCGTCGTCGACGCTGTGGTTGGAGGCGGTGGAGCAGCCGTCGTAGCCGGTGGCGGCCAGCGCCTTGGCGACCTCGGGCGGGGACTTGAAGAGGGGGTAGCCGCTGTAGTCGCCGGGCGCGCCGTACACGGTCTCCATGTGGCACAGGGCGAGGTCGGCCCGCGAGACGACGGGCCGGGCGCCGGCCAGCATGGGGCCGAAGTCGTGGCCGGTGCCGCCGGCGTCGAAGCGGGCCCGCTCGATGATCGTGTCGTGCGGCAGGACGTCGCCGGAGGCGACCAGCGTGAAGACGCCGGTGTCCGCGGCGGACGGGGCCGGCGCCGGTCGCTTCGGCGGTTCGTGGTCGCGGGCCTGGCAGGCCGCGCCCGCGGTGAGGAGGGCGGTCAGGGCCAGGGCCACCTGACGACTGCGTGTGATCATCCGTTCACTCCGCTGAGGTCGCACACACCGAGGAATAGTCACATTTACCTACAAACAGGTAATGAGGTTCGTGGCGTCACGGGCGGCTACGACACGCTCATTAGCCCGTCCGGCGTGCGCGAACGGGGTGCGCGACCGGTCCGGCCGGGTGGGCCGACCGTTCGTCGTACCGTTCATCGACGCGATCGACCGTCCGTCGCACACCCGTGCGCGTGCCCTGTCCCCGAGCGGCGCCCTGCGGTGCCATACGGCCATGACGGCCGGAATCACCCTGACGGACAGGACGCACGGGACGACCGCCGAGCACGAGCTCGCCGCACTGCAGCGCGAGCACGGCCGGCCGCTCTTCGCGCTGCTGCTGCGGCTCAGCGACGGCGACCGGCAGCGCGCCGAGGACCTGGTGCAGGAGACCCTGGTCCGCGCCTGGCAGCACCCCGAGGCACTGCGCGCCGAGAACTTCGACTCCGTACGGCCCTGGCTGCTCACCGTGGCCCGGCGGCTCGCGATCGACGCGCGCCGGGCCCGGCAGGCCCGCCCGGCCGAGGTCGGCGACGCCGTACTGGAGAACGCGCGGGTCTGCGCCGATCACGCCGAACGGGCCGCCGCGGCCCTCGACGTGCGCGAGGCTGTGAAGACACTCACTCCGGAGCACCGTGAAGTCCTGGTGCTGGTGTACTTCCAGGGGGCCAGTGTGGCGGAAGCCGCCGCGGCCCTCGGCATCCCACCCGGTACCGTGAAGTCCCGCGCGTACTACGCGTTGCGCGCCCTGCGCAGGGTGCTACCGGGTTACGCCGCCGACCTGCGGTGAAACCGGCCCAATGGTCAAACCTCCGTAAAGCGCCTTGCCTGGGACCCCGGTTGAGTAATCGGCTGTCCTCATCCGTGTTCCGGACGGGGGCCCATGACCCGGGTCGGGCGACGCGCACGCACCGGAGGAAGGCAGGAAGGGATGCTGCACAGAGGTCAAGAGAGCACGGACGGCACCGGTGGGGGCGAACTGACCGTCCCCATGGCGTGGTTGTACGCCGAGTACATCGCCGACGAGCTGCTGCGGACCGGCGACCTGATGCCGCCCACGTCCTTCGAGTTCCGCGCCGGGCGTGACGCGCTGGCGCTGACGGTCTTCCTGTCCGACACGGAGAACGAGCTGAGCGGCATCCGGGTCGTCACCCACCTGGAGACGTGGCTGTCGCTGACGGCCTACGACCAGCCGTGGCACGAGTGGGTGCGGGTGCGGCTGGCCGAGGTCACGGCCGACACGGTCGCCGCCGGCCGGCACTCGCCCGACCTGGAGCTGGCCCGGGCGGCCTGGCGGTGGCTCCAGGAGACCGAACTGCTCGCCCCGGACCTGAACGCGGTGCCGGGCGGCGCGGGAGTGACCGGCGAGGACGAGGGGCCGAAGGTGTGGACGCCGGCCTGGCAGCTGGGCCTGCCGCTCGGCCATCTCGCCATCCATTTGTTCTAGCGGTCCGGACCGGCCCGTGAACTTTTCGGGAGGCGGACCAATCCGCGTCCGCGGCCGCTCCGAACACCTTGGCCGCGATTCTGTCGTGGCTTGAGTGATTCGGCCGTCCGGTGCGTACGGGTGGGAGCAAGGAGTAACCCCACCCGCACCCAACGGCACGAGGATTCGGCATGAGGTCCCTGGAAAGGCATCGTGACGTCGGCGCCTACGCGCTCGGCGTGCTGGACGAGGCGGAAGCGTTCCGCTTCGAGGACCACCTCATGGAGTGCCCCCGGTGCGCGGCCCAGGTGACCGAGTTCGGCCCCGCCACCCGCCAGTTGATGCTCTACCGGCGTGCGACACCGCGCCTGGTCCATCCTCTGACCAGGCCCGGACCGCGGCTCCTGGACCGCCTGCTGTCCGAGGTGGCCACGCGTCACCGGGCCGGCCGCAGGCGGGTGCTGTACGCCCTGGCCGCCGCGGTCGTGTGCGCCGTGGCCGCGCCCGGCGCCGTGCTCTACGCGAGCCAGGGCGAGCGGGCGGCGCCGCTCAGCGCGACCGACGAGCGGTCCGGGGTGTGGGCGCGGATCACCGCCGAGGACGAGGCCTGGGGCACCGACGTGATGCTGGAGGTCAAGGACGGGGCCGGACCCCGGCCCTGCCGGCTGGTCGCCGTCGGCCGCGACGGCACGGAGCAGACGATCACCAGCTGGAACGTGCCCGGCCACGACGACCGGCGGAACACCATGCGCGGCGGAGCCGCCCTGCACCCCGACCAGATAGCCCGCTACGAGGTGCGGACCGCGCACGGCGAGCACCTGGTGACGCTGCCGGCCGGCTGACCGTCACTTCAGCAGCCGGGACATCCGCCGGTCCGCGAGCGGCTTGCCGCCGGTCTGGCAGGTCGGGCAGTACTGGAGCGAGGAGTCGCTGAAGGAGACCTCGCGGATGATGTCGCCGCACACCGGGCAGGGCTCTCCGGTGCGGCCGTGCACCCGCAGCCCGCTCTTCTTCTCGGCCTTCAGCCGTCCCGCCGCGATGCCCCGGGAGCGGTCCACCGCCTCGGTGAGCGTGGCACGCAGGGCCGCGTACAGCCGCGCGGTCTCCTCGTCGGTGAGCGAGGCGGCCAGCTTGAACGGGGACATCTTCGCCGCGTGCAGGATCTCGTCGCTGTACGCGTTGCCCACACCCGCGATCAGGCTCTGGTCGCGCAGGGCGCCCTTGAGCTGCCGCCGCTCGTCCCGGAGCAGCCCGGCCAGGCGGGCCTCGTCGAAGTCGTCGGCGAGCGGGTCGGGGCCGAGCCGGGCCACGCCCGGCACCTCCTGCGGGTCGGCCACGACGTACACCGCGAGCCGCTTCTGCGTGCCCGCCTCCGTCAGGTCGAAGCCGGCCCCGGTCTCCAGGGCGACACGCAGCGCGAGGGGTCCCTTGCCCGGCCGGGGCATGCCGCTGGGGAGGCTGTCCCTCCAGTGCAGCCAGCCGGCCCGGGCGAGGTGGGTCACGAGGTGCGGGCCGCCGTCGGTCGCCACGTCGAGGAACTTGCCGTAACGGCGCACCGCGGCCACCTGGTGGCCCTCCAGGGCGGTGAGCGGAGGGTCGTACGTCTTCAGGACGCTGATCGCCACGGGCAGGACCCGGACGATCTCGCGCCCGGCGAGATGCTCGGTGAGGAAATCCCGGAGCGCCTCGACCTCGGGCAGTTCTGGCATACGTCAAGAGTGCCACCGGGGACCGGCAACGCCCGCGGATTCAGCCCGCCCCGTGCGCCGTCCGGTGCGAGACCATGAACTCGGCCCACACGCACTTGCCGCCGCCGCGCGCCTCCACGCCCCAGACGTCGGCGATCGCCTCGACCAGGAGCAGTCCCCGCCCGGAGACACCCTCGTCCCCGGCGTCCCGGCGGCGCGGCAGGGCGCTGGAGGAGTCCTCGACCTCGACCCGCAGCCGCCGGTCGGTGCCGGTGAGCAGCCGCAGGGTGACGATCGCGGAGCCCTCGGTGTGCAGGAGGGCGTTGGTCATCAGCTCGTCGGCGACCAGTTCGATCTCGTCGCTCTGCCCCTTGGCCCCCCAGGACCGGACCGCCGCGCGGACCATGTGCCGGGCCTCGGTGAGGCCCTCGGGGTCGCCCGGCGACACGTGCTGCTGGACCCGGCCGAAGGTCCGGGGCGCGCCCGGCCCGTGGCGGCGCAGCAGGAGCAGCGCCACGTCGTCGTCGCCGCGCCGCTCGTCGGCCACGTCGATGAGCCGGTCGGCCAGGTCCCGTACGTCCGGCGGGCCCGCGGTGATCAGGCCGGCGAGGACGTGCATCCCCTCGTCGAGGTCGGCGCCGGGCTGCTCGACCAGCCCGTCGGTGCACAGCAGCAGGGTGTTGCCCGGGTCCAGCTCCAGGGTGGCGACGGGGTAGGCCAGGCGCCCGAACTCGGCGGACAGGCCGAGCGGCAGCCCGCCCTCGACGCGGACGTGCCGGCAGCTCCCGTCGCCGTACCGCAGCAGGGGGTCGAGGTGCCCGGCGCGGACCACCTGGACCACGCCGGTGCCGAGGTCGGCCTCGGCGTAGAGGCAGGTCGCGAAGCGGTCGGTGTCGAGTTCGTGGAGGAAGACGGAGGCCCGCGCCATCACCGTGGCCGGCGGGTGGCCCTCGGCGGCGTAGGCGCGCAGCACGATGCGCAGCTGGCCCATGACGGCGGCGGCGTGCGTGTCGTGGCCCTGGACGTCGCCGATGACGGCACCGACCCGCCCGCCGGGCAGCGGGATCAGGTCGTACCAGTCGCCGCCGATGTCGCGTCCGAGCGCGCCGCCGATGGAGGCGGCACGGTAGCGGACGGCGACGTCGCAGCCGGGAACGCTGGGGATGGTGCGCGGCAGCATGGCCTGCTGGAGGCCCTCGGCGAGGTCCATCTCCTGCTCGTAGAGCATGGCTCGCTGGAGGCTCTGCGCGATGCCGCTGCCGAGCGCGACCAGCACGTTGCGGTCCTCGGCGGAGAAGCCGCGCCGGTCGCTGTAGAGCAGGCCGACGGCGCCGATCGGCCGGCCCTGGGCGATCAGCGGCAGATAGGCGGCCGCCGTGATGTCGAGGTGGGTGATGTCCTTCCACAGCAGGGGGTAGCGCTCCGCGAAGTCCTCCGGCGACTCGATGAAGCGGGGGCTGAGGGTCCGTACGGCCTCGCTCATCGGGTAGGGCTCGTCGATCCGGGTGACCCGGGTGCCGGGGACGAACGTGTTGTCGGGCCCGTCGGCGACCAGCCGGATGCGGCCCGCCTCGACCAGGCCCATCACCAGGCTGGTGGCACCGAGCCGGGTGAGGCCGTGGGTGTCCCGCAGGACCTCGATGACCTCGTCCACCGTGCGGGCGTGCGCGAGCGCGGCCGTGGCGAGCTGGACGACGTTGGTGAGCCGGCGACGGGCCTCGTCCTGCGCGGCCTGCTCGCGGCGGGCCTCGATGTCGCCGACCTCCTGGGTGGCGTCCCGGACGATGCCGATGATCCGGCGGGGCCGGCCGGTCCCGTCACGGCGGATGTAGCCCTGGGTGCGCGTCCAGCGCAGGGTGCCGTCGCGGCGGCGCAGGCGGAAGTACGTGCCGTAGTTCTCGCTGCCGTCCTTGATGGCCTGGGCGACGACGGCGTCCAGGCGGCGGCCCTCCGCCGCGGGAACGCGCACGGCCAGGGATTCGGGGCGCCCGTCGAATTCGTCCGGGCGCACATCGAAGACCTCGTGGGCCTGGGCGTCCATGTGGAGCAGCCCCGTGTCCAGGTCCCAGTCGAAGCTGCCCATGCGGTTGAGCGCCAGGATCGGGTCCGGGTGGGCGGGCCAGTCGTCCGGGACTGACAGGGCGCTCGCTCCCCGATCGGCCATGGACCCCACCTTGCCAGGATTCGCCCGATTCTTCGACTCCTGGTCCGCTCGCCCGCTCAGCCGCGGCAGGCCCCGGGCGTGCGGGGTACACGGAGCGTGGACGAGAGGAGCCCGCCCCGTGGAGTGGTTCACCGCACCCGACTACTGGCTGAGCCGGCTGGTCTTCCAGCGGGCCCTGGCCGTGGTGTACCTGGTCGCGTTCCTGACGGCGGCGCTCCAGTTCCGGGCGCTGATCGGCGAGCGCGGGCTGCTGCCCGTGTCCCGGTTCGTCGAACGGGTGCCGTTCAGGCGGGCGCCGAGCCTGTTCCAGCTGCGCTTCTCGGACCGGTTCTTCGCGGGCTGCGCGTGGGCGGGGTGCGCGGTGTCGGCGGCCCTGTTGGCGGGCCTGGACGCGCTGCTGCCGCTGTGGGGCGCGATGCTGCTGTGGCTGGTGCCGTGGGTCCTGTACCTGTCGATCGTCAACGTCGGGCAGACCTGGTATTCGTTCGGCTGGGAGTCGCTGCTCCTCGAGACGGGTTTCGTCGCCGTGTTCCTCGGCAACGACGAGGTGGCGCCGCCGGTCGTCGTGCTGTTCCTGCTGCGCTGGCTGCTGTTCCGGGTCGAGTTCGGGGCGGGGCTGATCAAGATCCGCGGCGACGAGTGCTGGCGCAGGCTGACCTGTCTGGACCACCACCACGAGACCCAGCCGATGCCGGGCCCGCTGAGCTGGTTCTTCCACCACCTCCCCCGGCCCCTGCACCGCGTCGAGGTGGCCGCCAACCACGTCACGCAGCTCCTGGTGCCCTTCCTGCTGTTCACCCCGCAACCCGTCGCGACGGCCGCCGCCGCGCTGATGATCGCGACCCAGCTGTGGCTGGTGCTGTCGGGCAACTTCTCCTGGCTGAACTGGATCACGATCGTGCTGGCCCTGTCGGTGGTGCGGTACCCCGGCGACCCGCCGTCCGTGGCGGCCGCCCCGCTCTGGTACGAGATCGTGGTCCTGGCGGTGGCGGCGCTGCTGGTGTTCCTCAGCCACCGCCCGGTGCGCAACATGATCTCCCGCCGGCAGGTGATGAACCGCTCCTTCGACTCGCTGCACCTGGTCAACACCTACGGCGCCTTCGGAACCGTCAGCCGGATCCGCTACGAGGTGGTGGTCGAGGGCACGGCCGACGAGGTGGCCCGGGAGGACTCGCGGTGGCGGGAGTACGAGTTCAAGGGCAAACCCGGTGATCCACGCCGCTGGCCGCGTCAGTTCGCGCCCTACCACCTGCGCCTCGACTGGCTGATGTGGTTCGCCGCGCTGTCGCCCTCGTACGCCGGGTCGTGGTTCGGCACGTTCGTGGAGCGGCTGCTGGAGAACGACCGGGCCACCCTGAAGCTGCTGCGCCACTCCCCGTTCCCGCCGGACGCCCCACCCCGCTTCGTGCGCGCCCGCCTCTTCCGCTACCGGTACACGACGTGGCGCGAGCTGCGGGAGACGGGCGCGTGCTGGGAACGGACCTATGTGCGCGAGTACCTGCCGCCGACCCGGCTGGCCCGGGCGCCGGAGCAGTCCTAGCGGCGCGGGCCCGGCCCACCGGGTGGCGGACCGGACCCAAGGGGTGCGCTAGGCGCGCTTCAGCCGCAGGGTCATCAGCTGGAACGGACGCAGCCGTACGGCGATCCGGTCGCCGTCGGTCTCGACGGCGTCCTCCGCCCCGGCGAGCGGGCGCTCCAGGAGGTCGGTGACCTCCACCCCGGCGACCGGGAAGCCGGCCGTCAGGGTGGCCCGGACGCGGCCGCCGTGCGCCTCGTGGAAGCGGACCACTACGTCGCCGCTGCCGTCGTCGGCGAGCTTGACGGCGGTGACCACGACCGCGTCCCGGTCGGCCGACACCAGCGGCGCGACCTCCCCGGCGCCGGTGACCCGCCGCTCGGGCAGGTTGATCCGCCAGCCCTCGCGCACCGCGTCGCCGATGTCCGCACCGGGCACCAGCGCGTGCCGGAAGCGGTGCACGCCCTGGTCGGTCTCGGGGTCCGGGAAGCGCGGGGCGCGCAGCAGGGACACCCGGACCGTGGTGGTCGTACCGGCGTCGCCGTCGGTACGGACGGTACGGGTCACGTCGTGGCCGTACGTCGAGTCGTTGACGACGGCCACGCCCCAGCCCGGCTCGGCCAGGTGGACGAAGCGGTGGTTGCAGGCCTCGAACTTGGCCGCCTCCCAGCTGGTGTTGGTGTGGGTCGGCCGGTGGAAGTGCCCGAACTGGGTCTCCGACGCGTACCGTTCGGCGTGCACGTCGATCGGGAAGGCCAGCTTGAGGAACTTCTCCGTCTCGTGCCAGTCGACCTCGGTGTCCACGTCGAGGCGCCGCTCCCCCGGCGCCAGGGTCAGCACCTGGGTGACGCGGGAGGAGCCGAAGGAGCGGACGATCCGCACCGAGGCGCCGTCGTCACCGGGGGCGGTCTCGTCGACGTCGGTGAGGTCGGTGACGGTGTTGCGGTAGAACTCGTCGACGTCCCAGGCGTCCCACATGTTCGGGAAGTCGGGGTGCAGCTGGAGCAGGTTGCCCGCGGTGCCCGGCGCGATGGTCTCGCGGTCGGCGGCGAGGTCGTACGCCGACACCACCAGCCCGCGGCCGTCGATCTCGACCCGGAGCAGCCCGTTGTCCAGGACGTGTCCGCCTCCGGGGCGGGGGGTGACCTCGGTGCGGCCCTCGGCGGCGGGGGCCGCGGCGGCGCCCGCCTGGACGCCGGACCGGCTGTGCGGCGCGGAGTTGAAGACCAGCGGGGTGTCGCCCTGCCCGGCCAGGGCCCGCTGGGCGGCGTCGATGACGGCGTTCAGCTCGTCGGCGACGCGGTCGTAGGTCGCGCGTGCCTCGCGGTGCACCCAGGCGATGGAGGAGCCGGGCAGGATGTCGTGGAACTGGTGCAGCAGGACCGTCTTCCAGATCCGGTCCAGGTCGTCGTACGGGTAGGGGAACCCGGCGCGCACGGCCGCGGTGGCCGCCCACAGTTCGGCCTCCCGGAGGAGGTGTTCGCTGCGCCGGTTGCCCTGCTTGGTCTTGGCCTGACTGGTGAGGGTCGCGCGGTGCAGTTCGAGGTACAGCTCGCCGACCCAGACGGGCGGCTGCGGGTTCTCGGCCTCGGCCTTCTCGAAGAAGTCGTGCGGGGTCTCCCAGGTGACCGTCGCCGAGCCCTCGAGGTCGCGCAGGCGGGCCGCCTTGGCGATCATCTCGCGGGTGGTGCCGCCGCCCCCGTCGCCCCAGCCGGTCGGGGCGAGGGAGTGCCGGGCGACGCCCTTGTCCTTGAAGTTGCGGGCCGCGTGCGCGATCTCGCTGCCCTTCATGGAGCAGTTGTAGGTGTCGACGGGCGGGAAGTGCGTGAAGATCCGGGTGCCGTCGATGCCCTCCCAGCGGAAGGTGTGGTGCGGGAACTTGTTCGTCTGCGACCAGGAGATCTTCTGCGTCAGCAGGTACTTGGCGCCGGCCGCCTTGATGATCTGCGGCAGCCCGGCCGCGAAGCCGAAGGTGTCCGGCAGCCACGCCTCGTCGTTCTCGACGCCGAACTCGTCGAGGAAGAACCGCTTGCCGTGCACGAACTGCCGGGCCATCGCCTCGGAGCCGGGCATGTTGGTGTCCGACTCCACCCACATGCCGCCGGCCGGCACGAACCGCCCGTCGGCGACGGCCTTCTTCACCCGGGCCCACACCTCGGGCCGGTGGTCGCGCACCCACGCCCACTGCTGTGCCTGGGACATGGCGAAGACGAAGTCCGGCTCGTCCTCCAGGAGGGCGGTCATGTTGGAGGTGGTGCGGGCGACCTTGCGGACGGTCTCGCGCAGCGGCCACAGCCACGCCGAGTCGATGTGCGCGTGGCCGACGGCGCTGATCCGGTGGGCGGACGGGACGGCGGGGGCCGACAGGACCTCGGTGAGGCGGGAACGGGCCTGCCCGGCGGTGCCGTTCACGTCCTGGAGGTCGATGGCGTCCAGCGCCTTGTCGATCGCGCGCAGGATCTCCCAGCGGCGCGGCGAGTCGACCGGCAGTTCGGCCATCAGCTCACCGGCGACCTCCAGGTCGAGCACCAGGTTCCACACCGTCTCGTCGAGGACGGCGAGGTCCATGCGGGCGAGCCGGTACTGGGGCTCGCTGCCCGCCGTGTCCTTGTCGCCGAGCCGGGTGGGTACGAAGGGGTGGTAGTCGAGGATGACGGGGTTGGAGGCGGCCTCGACGTGCAGGCGCACCTCCTCGCCGCCCTCGACGGGGGCGCCGATCCGCACCCACTGGTTGCGCGGGTTGAGGCCCTTCACCGGGGTGCCGTCGGGCCGGTAGACCAGGCCCTCGCACTGGAAGCCGGGCATGTTCTCGTCGAAGCCGAGGTCGAGGATCGCCTCGACGGTCTTCCCGGCCCATTCCTTCGGGACGGTGCCGGTGACGCGGAACCAGCTGGTCCCCCAGGGGGCGCCCCAGCGGGCGCCGGCCTGGATGGGCTCGGGCTCTGCGGCGAGTCCCTCCTCGACCGGGACGGGCTCGCCGGGCGCGTGCCACACCGCCACGTCCAGGGGTACGGACTCGGGGTAGAGGGCGGGGCGGACGCGCTCGTCGAGGACGCGCTTGAGGCGGGCTTCGACCAGGTTGCGGTCGTCATGCATGAGGGGTGCTCCTGGTTGACGGGGCGGGTGCGGGCGGTGGGGGGGGTTACCAGGTGTGGGTCGCGGTGGCGGGCCGGGATGTGGTGTACAGCTCCCCCACCGCGTGGCGTTCGAACCGTGCGGAGGTCACGGGCGGGCGTCTCCCTGGCGGACGCGGAGTCCGTGCGGGGTGGGCGGCACCTGGCCGGGCGTGACGACCTCGGTGATGCCGCGGGCCGCGAGGTGTGCGGTGTCGGCGGCGCGGGTGTCCAGGACGGTGGTGGGGCGGGCGCCGTCGGCGACCAGGTGGAAGAAGGCGTCGAAGACCGGACCGCCGGGGGCGCAGGACGAGCGTGCCGCCGGGTCGGCGGGGACGACGAGGGCGGTGGTGCGCGCGGCGGGGGCGGGGTGGGCCCCCTCGCGGGCCGCGAGCGCCGCGCGGGCCAGGACCCGGGCCGTGTCCTTGGGACGGCGGTCGTTGGTGAGCAGTCCGAGGCCGTACTCGAGCTCGGGGAAGTCGGCGAGCTGCCGGGACACGTCGTGCGAGCACCACCAGGTGACGCCCCACAGGTCGGGGCAGTCCAGGGCGTTCGCGACGGTCGCCTCGGTGAAGGCGGCGGCGTGCTCGGCGGGGACGAGGGGCGCGGGGGCGCCGACCTCCTGGAGCCAGACCGGGCGGCGGGGGTCGTCGGCCCACGCCTTGCTCAGTTCGATCAGGTAGGCGGCGTGGTGCTCGCTGGGCACGGAGGTGCGGCCGTGGCGCTGGGCGGTGCCGTTGAAGACCCACGAGTGCACGGCGGTCACCGCGCCCCGGCGGGCGGCCTGGGCCGGGGTGAAGGGCTGGTCGTCCTGGTACCAGGTGGCGTCGTACTCGGCGTGCAGGTGCATCCCGCCGGGGGCGCCCTCCTCGCAGGCGGCGAGCATCCGCTCCAGCCAGGCGTCGATCTGGTCGCTGGTGGCGCGGTCCGGGTCGGGGTGGGGCCCGGCGGAGAACTGGTTGACCTCGTTGCCGAGGGTCATGCCGAGGAAGTTGGGCCGCCCGGCCAGGGCGGCGGCGAGGGTGCGCAGGTAGGTGGCCTGTCCGTCGATGACCTCGGGGTCGGTGAAGAGGTTGCGGCGGTGCCAGGTGCGGGTCCAGGCCGGTACGTAGTCGAAGCTGCTCAGATGGCCCTGGAGGCCGTCCACGTTGACGTCGAGGCCGCGTTCGCCGGCCGCGTCGACCAGCGCGACCAGGTGCCCGACGGCGCGCTCGCGGATCAGGGAACGGTTGGGCTGGAAGTACGGCCACAGCGGGAAGACGCGGACGTGGTCCACGCCGAGCGCGGCGACCGAGTCCAGGTCGGCCCGGACCGAGTCGAGGTCGAAGTCGAGCCAGTGGTGGAACCACCCTTCACTCGGGGTGTAGTTGACGCCGAAGCGCACGGCAGGGGGCATGCGGTGTCCTTGTGGGGAAGAAGTACGTGGATCAGCCCTTGACCGCGCCTTCGCCGACGCCGCGGAAGAAGTACCGCTGGAGGCAGGCGAAGAGGGCGATCAGCGGCGCCACGGCGATGATCGTGCCGGCGGCGACGAGGCGTTCGTCGTTGGCGAAGGTGCCGTGCAGGTAGTTGAGGCCGATGGTCAGGGTGAACCTGGACGGGTCGCTCAGCACGATCAGCGGCCACAGGAAGTCGTCCCAGGCGCCCATGAAGGCGAAGATCGCGACGACGGCGAGGGTGCCCTTGACCGAGGGCAGCGCGATCCGGCAGAACCGCTGCCAGACGTTGGCGCCGTCGACGTAGGCGGCCTCCTCGATCTCGTAGGGGAGGTTGAGGAAGGCGTTGCGCATGAGCAGGACGTTCAGGGCGCTGACGCAGCCCGGCAGCAGGACGCCGACCAGTGTGTTGTTGAGGCCCAGCTCCCGCATGGTGGTGAACTGGGCGATGATGATGCCCTCCACCGGCACGAGCATCGCCAGGATGAACACGAGGGTGGCGACGCGCCGGCCGCGGTAGCGCAGCCGGGCCAGGGCGTATCCGGCGAGGGCGGCGCCGACGCAGTTGGTCACCACGTTGGCGGCGGCGACCTTCAGCGAGTTCAGCGCGTAGTCCCAGACGGGGATGGTGTCGGCGACCCGCTCGTAGTTGTGCAGGGTGGGATCGGAGGGCAGGAACTTCGGCGGCGAGCTGAAGATGTCCTCCGTCGGGCCCTTCAGCGAGGTCGACAGCTGCCACAGGAACGGGCCGATGGTCAGGGCGAGGACGCCGAGCAGGAGCAGGTAGCGCAGGACGAGTTCCCAGACGCGTACGCGGCGGCCGTGCTCGTCGGTGATCCGGGGTTCGCGCTCCCGCGCGGTGGCCCGGGGCTTCTCCGCGGGCCGGGTCTTCTCCAGGACGCTCACGACTCCTCCTTCCGGTCGGCGCGCAGGACGAGCAGCATCAGGGCGACGGTGACGACGAAGACGACGACGGAGATGGCGGAGGCGTAGCCGACCCGCCCGGTCAGGCCGGTGCCGGTGCGCTGGACCAGCATGACGAGCGTGGTGTCCTCGCCGGCCGGGCCGCCGCTCGGGCCCGCCATCAGGTACACCTCGGAGAACACCTTGAAGGCGGCGACCGAGGACAGCGCGGCGACCAGCACCATGGTGGAGCGGACGGCGGGCACGGTGACGGTGAGGAAGCGGCGGACCGCGCCCGCGCCGTCCACGGCGGCGGCCTCGTGCAGTTCGCGCGGGACGTTGGCGAGCGCCGCCAGGTAAATGATCATGTAGTAGCCGAGGCCCTTCCAGACCGTGACGGCCATGGCGCTGAGCAGGATCAGCCACTGGTCGCTGAGGAAGCCGACCGGACTGGCGCCGATGGTCTCCAGCAGGGAGTTGACCAGGCCGCGCTCGTCGAGGAGCCAGACCCAGATCAGCCCGACGACGACGATGGAGGCGACCACCGGGGTGTAGAAGGCGGAGCGGAAGAAGGTGATGCCGGGGATGTTCTTCTGCACGAGCAGGGCGAGCAGCAGCGGCAGCAGGACGAGTGCGGGGACGACCCCGAGGACGTACAGGGTGCTGTTGCGCAGGCCGGTCCAGAACATGTCGTCGTGCAGCAGCTCGCGGAAGTTGGCGAGGCCCACGAACTCGCCCGGGACCAGGGTCCGGCGGTCGGTGAAGGAGTTGATGATCGTCGAGACGAACGGGTAGAGGATGAACGCGCCGGTGATCAGCAGCCCGGGGGCGGCGAACAGCCAGGGGCTGGCGGGCAGTTGGCGCCGTACGCGCCGGGTGCCGGTGACGGTGGGACTCGCCATGACGTCTCAGCCCTGCTGCTGGAGGAGCCGGTCGCACGCCTTGACAGCGTTGTCCAGGGCCTCCTGGGGGCTCTGCTTGCCCTGGAGCGCCTTGGCGACCTCGTTGCGCAGCTCGGTCTTCATCTGCTCGCTGAACAGCACCGGCGTGTAGTTGACCGCGTCCTTCAGCGACTTGGCGGCGGCCACGCGCACCCGGGTCTCGTCGGTCCCGTCCTCCTTGGTGAAGTACGGGTCTTCCAGCGAACCGGCGGTGCTCGGGAAGATGGCGACCTGCTTGGCGAACGACATCTGGTGCGCGGCGTCGGTGACGAAGTGCGCGAAGGCCACCGCGGCGGGCTTGCGCTGGCTCTGCGCGTTGACCATCAGGCCCATCACGTACATGTTGACGTGGCCGGTGCTCGTGATCTGGTCGGTGATGCCGATGTTCTTGTACAGGTTCGGCGCCTGCTTCTTGAAGTTGGCGAGGTCGAGCGCGCTGCCCGGGTTCATCGCCACGGCCCCGGTGAGGAACTTCTTGCCCGAGGACTCGGGGGTGGCGGTCAGCGCCTGGGAGTCGAGCGCCTTGGCCTCGTACAGCTCCTTGTACCGGGTCAGGAGCTGGACGCCCTTGGCGTCGTTGAACGTGAAGGCGGTGCCCTCCTTGTTCATCAGCGGTACGCCGTAGCGGCCGAAGTCCTCGATGGTGGGGACGTTGGCGAGCGTGGCGACGTCACCGCCGGTCTTGTCCGCGATCCTCAGTGCGGCGTCGAAGACCTCGTCGTACGTCTTCGGCGGCTGCTCGGGGTCGAGTCCGGCCTTCTCGAAGAGGGACTTGTTGTAGAAGAGCGGGCCGGTGTTGAGGTACCAGGGGAAGGCGTACGTGCCGTCCATGCCCGGTATCCGGTGGCTGGCCCAGGCACCCTCCAGGTACTCCTTCTCGTACTGGCCGGCGGCCTTGTCCAGGTCGAGGGCGAGGCCCGCCTTGGCGAGCGGGGCGACGAGGTCCGGGGAGACGTTGACGACGTCGGGCAGGGTGCCGCCGGCGGCGTCGGCGCTGATCTTGTCGGCGTAGCCCTCGCCGGGCTGGTCGACCCACTTGACCTCGGTGCCCGGGTACTTCTTCTCGAAGTCGGCGATCAGGTCCTCGAAGTAGGGCTTGAAGTTGGCCCGCAGGTTCCAGGTCTGGAAGGTGATGTCGCCCTCGACCTTGCCCGAGGCGTCGGTCGAGCCACCGCCGTCACCTCCGGAACCGCAGGCGCTGAGCGGGAGGACGAGGGCGGCGACGGCGGCGACGGCGAATGTTCTGCGCGAGGTGGGCACGGTGACACGTCTCCTGAAGGACGTCGGCGGCTGGATGGCAGCGACCATGCACGGCGCGTTCGGGGAAAGTCAATGGATTCACGGAAACTAATGCGATCGAGGCGGCATTAGTCCAGGTCAGAGCGGCGTGCGGGGGCACTTGCCAGCTTGGACTAATGCGCTTTAGGATCCTTCCACTCAAGCGCTTTAGCTTGCCGTGCCCAGAAGGCGCTTTCGTTCACGTTCCGAAGAAGGGAGCGCGCATGCCGGCCAAGCGGCCCGCCGCGCGCCGGCCGACGATGAAGGACATCGCGCGGCGGGCCGGGGTATCCGAGAGCGCGGTCTCGTTCGCGCTGAACGACCGTCCGGGGGTCTCCGAGATCACCCGGGACCGGGTCCGCCGGGTCGCCGAACAGCTCGGCTGGCGGCCCAGCACTGCGGCGCGGGCACTGTCCGGGGAGGGCGCGGCGACCGTCGGCTTCGTACTGGCCCGGCCCGCGCACACCCTGGGCGTGGACTCCTTCTTCCTCCAACTGGTCTCCGGCATCCAGGAGGTGCTGGCGCGGCGTCATCTGGGTCTGCTGTTCCAGGTGGCGCAGGACGTCGAGGACGAGTGCGCGGTCTACCGGCGCTGGTGGGCCGAACACCGGGTGGACGGCGTCCTGGTGGTCGACCCGCGCACCGACGATCCGCGCCCCGACCTGCTCGACGGACTCGGGCTGCCCGCCGTGGTGATCGGCGGCGCGCCGGACGAACGCCATCCGGGACTGTCGACGGTGTGGGCGGACGACGCGGGCGCGATGGCCGCGCTGGTGGACGGGCTGTACGCGCTCGGCCACCGGCGGATCGCGCACATCGCCGGTCTGCCCGGCCTCGCCCACACCGAGCGCCGGATCCGGGCGCTGCGGGCCGAGGCCGGGCGGCGGGGCCTGACCGAGGTCGAGTCGGTGACCACCGACTACTCCGACGCGGAGGGCGCCGCCGTCACCCGCCGGGTCCTGGAGGCCCCCGCCGCGCCGACCGCGCTGATCTACGACAACGACGTGATGGCCGTCGCCGGGGTCGCCGCCGCGGCCGAGCTGGGGTTCTCGGTGCCGGCCGACGTGTCGGTGGTGGCCTGGGAGGACTCGGCGCTGTGCCGCATGGTCAAGCCGTGGCTGTCCGCCCTCTCCCGGGACAGCGTGGAGTTCGGCCGGACGGCGGCGACCGAGCTGACCGCCCTGCTGGACGGCGGCCCGGCCCGCACGGTGCGGGTGCCGGTGCCGCGGCTGATCGAGCGGGACAGCACGGGCCCGGCCCGGTCGTCCTGAGCCGGGCGGCCCGGAGGGGGATGGCCGGGGCCTCGACGCGGAGGTGGGCGGGCGGGCAGAGTGCTGTCTGCGTACTCGCCGGTAATCCCGTTCCACCGCACCCCGAGGAGCCCTCGTGACCGACTGGGCAGGCCGCACCGCCGCAGAGATCGCCGCCGCCGTCCGCGAGAAGCGGACCACCCCCCGCGAGGTGGTGGCGGAGCACCTGGCCCTGATCGAGCGGCTCGACGGCCGCGTCGGCGCCTTCCGCACGGTGCGCGCCGAGGCGGCGCTCGCCGAGGCCGAGGAGACCGGCGCCCGGGGCGATCTCGGCGAACTGCCGCTGGCCGGCGTGCCGGTGGCGGTCAAGGACAATCTCGCGGTGCGCGGCGAATCCACCCGGGTCGGATCGGCGGCGACCCCGGACACGCCGGCCGGGGCCGACCACGTCACCGTCGCGCGGCTGCGGGCGGCCGGTGCGGTGGTGGTGGGGCTGACCAACGTGCCCGAGCTGTGCGTGTTCGGCACCAGCGAGGGCGTGCACGGCACGGTCCGCAACCCGTGGGACCCGGCCCGCTCCGCGGGCGGTTCCTCGGGCGGGAGCGCCGCCGCGGTCGCCGCCGGGATGGTGCCGCTCGCGCTGGGCAACGACGGCATGGGCTCACTGCGGATACCGGCGGCCAACTGCGGTCTGGTCACCCTCAAGCCGGGCCACGGCGTGGTGCCGGCCGGCATCGGCGAGGGCGACTGGTTCGGCATGTCCGAGAACGGGCCGCTGGCCACCACCGTCGAGGACGCCCGCCTCATGCTCGCCGTCCTCGCGGACGCCTCCGCGCCCCGCCGGGCGGACTCCGGTGCCCTGCGCGTCGCCGCCTCCCTGCGCAGCCCCCTGGCGGGTGTCACCGTCTCCCGCCCCTACGCGGACGCCGTCCGGGAGGCCGCCGGGGTGCTGATGCGGGCGGGGCACCTGGTGCGGCGGGCGGACCCGTCCTATCCGGCGTCGCTGAGCGTGACCGCGCTCACCCACTGGACGGCGGGAACCTCGGTGGACGCCCGCGACCTCGACCGCCGGCGGCTGGCCCGGCGCACCCGGGTGCACGCGGCTCTCGGGCGGCCCTTCGTCCGCAAGGTCACCACCGGCGCCGCCCGGGACGCGCTGCGCGGGCGCCTGGAGCCGTTCTTCGCGGAGTACGACGTCCTGCTGACGCCCGCGCTGGCCCGCCGTTCCCCCAAGGCGGGCCCCTGGCACGAGCGGGGCTGGCTGCGCAACATCGCCGCCAACTCGGCGTACTCACCCTTCACTCCGCCGTGGAACCTCACCGGCTGGCCCGCGATGACGGTGCCGGTCGGCTCCCTGCCGTCGGGCGCCCCCTGCGCCGTCCAGTTGGCCGGGCGCCCCGGGTCGGAGGCGGCGCTGCTGGAGCTGGCGGAACGGATCGAGGCGCTGCGGCCCTGGCGGCGGACGGCCCCGGTGGAGTGACGGGGGCGGCTACAGGGCGCGGTGCATGACGTGCAGGCCGACCCGGCCGTGACGCGGGTGGTCGAAGGCGTCCGGCACGGTGCCCAGGATCGTGAAGCCGAGCGAGGTCCACAGCCGCACGGCGGGATTGGTCTCGACGACGGCGTTGAAGACCATGCCCCGGTACCCCTCGGCGCGGGCGGCGGCCAGGACGTGTTCGGCGAGGGCCCGGCCGGTACCGCGGCCGGCCCGGTCCGGGTCGACCATGAAGCCGGCGTTGGCGACGCGGGCGGCGGGGCCGCCGTAGTTGGGGGTGAGGTAGGCGGAGGCGACGACGGCGCCACCGTCGTTCTCGGCGACGTAGACGCGCTTGGCGGGGTTCATCCACAGGGACCGGGCGTCCTCCTCGGACGTGTCCCGGTCCCAGGTGTAGGTCTCTCCGGCGGCGACGATGCGGTGCCAGAAGGGCCAGATGCGCGGCCAGTCGCCGGGGGCGGCTTCCCTGATCAGCATGGGCGTGAGTCTCGCACGCCCATGCGTCCGGCGGCTGCCCAGGGGGCGGCGCGGACTCAGTCCACGCTGGGCAGGATGTGGGGCTCGGCCAGGTCGTCCTCGTAGC
Organism: Streptomyces sp. NPDC048171; assembly: GCF_043202655.1. Classification (NCBI taxonomy): domain Bacteria; kingdom Bacillati; phylum Actinomycetota; class Actinomycetes; order Kitasatosporales; family Streptomycetaceae; genus Streptomyces; species Streptomyces sp. NPDC048171. Next base: position 101,942 of record NZ_JBIDAU010000013.1, on the reverse strand, counting down.
CCGCGAGGCGGATCGGGGCGGACCGCGCCCACACGTCGAGGCTGCCGATCTCGCCGGGCCGGCGTCGCGCACGCTCGGTGCGTTCCTTGGGGCGCTGCTCTGGGCTCGTCGTCGTCTCCGGTGTCACCGCGCACTCCTTATGTGTCGGATCACCCTCGGGGCCTGTCGGCCAGTCTTCCGTCCGGCACCAGGCCCCCGCTCGGGTGTGGGTCGAGATGCACTACAGACGCGGTGGCGCCGGTACCTCGCAGGAGAGCAGACCGCTGTGTACCGGCTGCCCCCGGACGGACCCCGGGTGTGGGTAGTGCCCTGTGCTGCGGTCCGTCCGACCCAGATTAACCAAATGAGCGGGGGTGCGCTCTATGGGGCTCAAAACATGGGAGAACCATTGCCCTTCGTCGCGCGCGCAGTTGGCACCAGTCTGCCGGGATTCCTCCCCATCCGCACGGTGCGATGCTCACCCGTTCGGCCCAACCGCCGACCGCTCCTTCGAATGTCGGCGGCCACGGTCGCGCCGTTCAGTCGCCGTTGGCTGCGGCGCAAGCTCGCCATGGTCTGCTGCCCGTCGGCAACGGCTGTCTCGCGGGAGGACCGGGACATGGAACTGCGCAGCGTCGAGGAGCTGATGGACCTGCTGTACGCCTGCCGGGGCGAGCGGTCCGGGGAGTACGGCGGTGAGACCGTGGACCTGCATGGGCACGCGCTGCGGACCGCGGCGCTGCTGCGGCGGCGCCGCCCCGCCGACAAGGAGCTCCAGGTCGCCGGTCTGGTGGCGCCCGTGGGCCGGCTGCTGTGGCCCGGCGCCCCGGCCGTCCGGACCGCCGACGCGGTACGGCCGCTGCTGGGCGCGCGCGTCGCCCGGCTGCTGCGCCGGGCCGCCCACCCCGAGGGGTGGGCGCACGACGACGACCCGACCGGCCTGCGCCAGGCGGCCGAGGAGGCGCGCACCGCCGTCTTCGACGCCGGGGTCCTGGAGGACTGGCGCACGGTGCTGGAACTGACGGCGGCCCGCAACTCGCGGCTGGGCGCCGTCGACTAGCGCTTTTCCGGCCCGCTGGTCACCACTTGCCGGGCGCGTAGTCCTTGAGGAAGACGCCGTACAGGTCCTCGCCCGCCTCGCCGCGCACGACGGGGTCGTAGACCCGGGCGGCGCCGTCGACCAGGTCGAGCGGGGCGTGGAAGCCGGCCTCGGCCAGGCGGAGCTTGTCGTAGTGCGGACGCTCGTCGGTGATCCAGCCGGTGTCCACGGAGGTCATCAGGATCCGGTCGGTGTCGAACATCTCCTGGGCGCTGGTCCGCGTCACCATGTTCATCGCGGCCTTGGCGGCGTTGGTGTTGGGGTGCCCGGCGCCCTTGTAGCCGCGGGCGAACACCCCCTCCATCGCGGAGACGTTGACGACGTAGGCGCGGCCCTTGGGCGCCCGGCGCGCGGCCTCGGCCATCGAGGGCCTCAGGGCGCTGATGAGGATGAACGGCGAGGTGTAGTTGCACAACTGGGTCTCCAGCAGCTCCACCGGGGAGATCTGCTCGATGGTCTGCACCCAGGTGTTGGAGTCGACGACGTCCGGAACGAGGCCGCCCGCGTCGATGGCGGTGCCCTCCCGGTGCCGGACCACGCTGGCGTGGCCGGCGACCAGGGTGAGGTCGGCCACCTTCTGCGCGTCGAGCCCGGAGGTGCCGACGGGCAGCGCGGCCAGCCCGTCCACCGCACCGGAGTTGAAGGCGCCGATGACGTGGTGGGCGGGCAGCTCACCGGCGGGCAGCGGGGCGCTCTCGCCCTCGACGAGCGCGGCGTACGCGGAGGGCAGGCGCCGCACGGTCTGCGTGGCGTTGTTGATCAGGATGTCGAGCGGACCCGGCTCGGTGACCCGCTCGGCGAGGGCCACGGCCTGCGCGGGATCGCGCAGGTCGATGCCGACGACCTCCAGGCGGTGCAGCCACTCCGCGGAGTCGTCCATGGCCTTGAAGCGGCGGATGGCGTCCTTGGGGAAACGGGTGGTGATCGTGGTGTGCGCGCCGTCGCGCAGCAGCCGCAGCGCGATGTACATGCCGATCTTGGCGCGGCCGCCGGTGAGCAGCGCGCGCTTGCCGGTGAGGTCGGCGCGGGCCTCGCGGCGCTGACGGTTCTCGGCGGCGCAGGTCTGGCAGAGCTGGTGGTAGAAGTAGTCGACCTCGACGTAGCGCTGCTTGCAGATGTAGCAGGAGCGCGGGCGCTGCAGTATCCCGGCGATCCGCCCCTGCTCGGTGCGGGAGGAGGGCAGCAGGCCCTCCGTCTCGTCGTCGATGCGCTCGGCGGAGCCCGTGGCGGTGGCCTCGGTGACCGCCTTGTCGTGGGCGGTCTTGGCGGCCCGGCGGTCCTGGCGGCGGCGCTGCTTGACCATGCGGTAGATGTGCGAGGTGGCCCGGCGCACGCGGATCGCGTCCGGGTGGTCGACGTCGAGCCCGTCGAGTTCCTCCAGCACGCTCAGGCAGACAGCCAGCCGCTCCGGGTCGATCCCGGGGCCGTACACCGCCTCGTCCGTGCTCGCCGCACCGTCCTGTGTCACCGTCATCGCCGCTGCCGTTCCCTGGTCACCGTCGCGGCGCTCCATGACGCGACCGCTGTCGAACAGCGGATTTTATTCAGCGCCGGGCCCGGAACCAAACCCGCCGGGGTCAGGGACCGCACGCCGTGAGCAACGTCTCCACCTCCTCGGCGAGGGCGAGCGCGAACCGGTCGAGGTCGGGCACCGCCTTCGCGTCCGCGACCAGGCCGTAGTGGACCTGTCCGCGGTACGTCGAGACGGCCACCGCCAGGGAGTGGCCGCGGGCCAGCGGGGCCAGCGGGTAGACCTCGGTCAGCGGGTGGCCGCCGAGCCGCAGCCCGAGGCTGGGCAGCGGGACGCTGGTGACGAGGATGTCGAACCAGAGTCGGGCCGCGCCCGAGACCAGCGGCCCGCCCAGCCGGTGGCCGAGCGCCGGGACGTGGTCGGCGAGCAGCGCGACGGCGCCGGCGCCCCGGCCCGGTCCGGCGTCCTTGTTGCGGTCCATGGCGGCCCGGACCGTGCCGAGGCGCGACAGCGGGTCGGGGTCGGCGACCGGAAGCCGTATCAGGTACCCGGAGAGCCGGTTGCCCTGCGGGTGGGCGGTGCGCGGGCGGCGCTTGGAGACGGGGATCAGGGCGCGCGGCGCGACGCCCTCGCTGCCGTCACCGCGCTCGTCCAGCCAGCGGCGCAGGGCACCGGCGACGACCGCGATCAGTACGTCGTTGACGGTGCCGCCGGTGGTCTTGCGGACGTGGTGCACGTCGTCGAGGTCGACCGCGACGCCCGCGATCCGGCGGGTGCCGGAGGACTCGGCGGTGAGCGCGGCCGAGGAGCGCACGTCGAGGGTGGACAGGGCCGCGGCGGCCCCGATGTCCAGCGCGCGGCCCGCGTCGGACAGGGCACCGCGCAGCCGGTCGGGCAGGGTGCGCACGTCCGGCAGGAGCCCGCGCGGGGGCGGCGCGGGGCGGGGCCGGGGGGCGGGCAGGTCCATGGGGTCGAGGACGCCCGCGGCGAGGGTGAGGGCGCGCAGGCCGTCGGCGAGGGCGTGGTGGAACTTGAACAGCACGGCGAAGGAGCCGCCGTCCGCGCCGGGCAGGACGTGGGCCTCCCACGGGGGCCGGCCGCGTTCCAGGGGCCGTTCCATCAGGCGGCCGGCCCGGGCGTGGAAGTCCGTGGTCGGGGCGTGCAGCCGTACGTGGTCGAGCGGGTCGAAACGCGGGTCGGGTTCGCGGGTGGCGCCGCCGAACGCGAACGGGCGGCGCAGCGCCAGCGGCGGCTGCCAGGTGTCCCGGATCCGCATCCGGAGTCCGGGCACCGCGGGCGCGCGGGCGGCGAGCAGGTCGACCGCGTGGGCGCCGGCGGTGGGCGACTGAGCCTCGAAGACGCCGAGCGCGCCGAGGTGCATGGGGTGCTCGGGGGACTCGATGTTCCAGAACGCCAGGTCGAGGGGAGCGAGCGGATCGGGAGTCAAGGGTCTGCCTCGCAGGGACGACGCGTCGACAACGGATGGACAAGCAGTCAATCGTCCTCTGCCGATTACGGTCAAGTACGATCAAGCTACGCACAGTTAACAGGAGATTAAAGTCCCGCCCCTTTTGGCAGGGGCGGGACTGCTGGGACTCATGGGGCGTCTGTGCTCACGTCAGCGGCGGTGGCACCGCCTCGGCCGAGGTTCCCCACCCGGACGGGTGCGGGCCGACCGTGAACCCGAGCGACCGGACGGAGCGCAGGGCGTCGGTCGTGAGGTACGTCCGGTCGTAGGCCGCGCCGTCGGTGCGGGCCGACTGGATGTACCGGTCCGTGTCCGAGGTGCCGGGCGCCGTGACGGTCAGGGCGCCGCGCGGGTAGTAGCGGCGGTCGAGGGTGAGGTCGACGCGGTCGAAGACCGGGGTGGACAGCCCCCAGGTGTCGTAGCCGGGCTGGATCGGGAAGATCCCGATCGAGGACAGCACGTTCCAGGCGGACATGGTGCCGAGGTCGTCGTTCCCGGTCATGCCGGTCGGCGTGTCCGTGAACAGGGTGAGCGCCGCGTGCACCACGTCGGTGGTCTTCCAGGGCTGCCCGGTCGACAGATAGGTGTACGGGGCGATCAGGTCGGGCTCGTTCTGCGGGTTGTACTTGTCGGCGTTGTAGTAGTCGTACGGCCCGTTCACCCACACCTCGCGCGCGGTCTTCGCCGGGTCCGCGAGCAGCTGGTCGTAGGCGAAGAAGGAGTCGAGCCGGTCGTTGGCGGCCTCGGTCCCGCCGATGAGGTCGATCATGCCGGGCAGGTCCTGCGGCACCAGCCACTGGTACTGCCAGGACGTGCCCTCGTGGAAGCCCTCGCTCTGCGCGGGGTCGGCCGGGCCGGTGAACGCCCCGTCGGCGTCGCGGGCACGGAAGAAGCCGGTCGAGGCGTCGAAGACGTGGCGGTAGCTCCCGGCCCGCTCGGCGTACCGCTTGGCGTCGTCGTCGTGGCCGAGGTCGCCGGCCATCCGGGCGAGCATGGCGTCGGACAGGGCGTACTCCAGGGTCGCGGAGGCGCCGTGGTCGTAGTCGGAGTCGCCGGGCTTGGCGTGCGGGCGGCCCTTGACGTACGGCGCGAAGCCGTCGGCGAGGTACTCGCGGTTGGCCTCCCGGCCGACGGCGGGCGAGTCGGCGGGCGGCACCCCGTCGGCGTTCTTCCTGAGCGCGCGGTAGGCCCGCTCCTCCCAACCGTGCAGCAGGCCCTGCTGGTAGGCGTTGGTGAGGAAGGGCGTCACCGGGTCGCCGGTCATGATGTTGGTCTCGACCGTGCCGTAGCCCCACTTGGGCAGCCAGCCGCTCTCCTCGTCGATCTTGATGACGGAGATCGCCATGTCCCGCGCCTCACGGGGCGCGAGGAGGGAGAGGAGCTGGGACTGGGTGCGGTAGGTGTCCCACAGGGACCAGTTCTGGTAGTACGTGAAGCCCTTGGCGCGGTGGATCTCCTGGTCCCAGCCGGTGTAGCGGCCGTCGACGTCGCTGCCGACGTTGGGCGCGAGGAAGGACCGGTAGAGGGACGAGTAGAAGGTGCGGCGCAGGGTGTCGTCGCCGCCCCGGACCCGGACGTCGTCGAGCCGCTTCTCCCACGTGCGCTGCGCGCCGTGGCGCACGGCGTCGAAGGAGCGTCCGCCCTCGGCGCGCAGGTTGAGCGCGGCGCCCCGCGCGTCCACGTAGGACAGGGCGGTGGTGGCCTCGACGGTGCGGTCCTTCGTGGTGTCGAAGCGGACGTAGGCCCCGTCGCCGCCGGTCTTCGAGCCCGCGGTCACGGTGCCGTCGTCCCAGGTGCCGTGGGAGGCGAAGGGCCGGTCGAAGCGGGTGATCGTGTAGACGGTGTAGGGCTCGGTGTCCTGGCAGAAGCCGCTGCCGGTGATCGCGGTGCGCACGGTGCGGCTGTCGAGCACCTCGACCTTCGTGGAGATGTTCTTGTGCAGCGACTGGCCCGCGTTGAGCAGGACGTTGGCCTTGTCGGTGGCCGGGAAGGTGTAGCGCTGCACGCCGGTGCGTTCGGTGGCGGTCAGCTCCGCGTCGACGCCGGAGTCGAGGCCGACGCGGTAGTAGCCGGGACTCGCCTCCTCGTCGTCGTGGCTGAAGGAGGCGGCGTACTTCGCGTAGTCCGTCTCGGTGACGTCGCCGGTGGTCGGCAGCACCGGCAGGTCACCGCCGAGGCCGCAGCCGACGCCGGAGAGGTGGACCAGGGAGAAGCCGCGGACGTGGGTGTCGGAGTGGTCGTAGCCGGTGTTGTGGCCGGTGTCCGGCGAGAACTGCACCATGCCGAAGGGCACGGCGGCGCCGGGATAGGTGTTGCCCTCGTTCTCCGTCCCGATGAACGGGTTCACCAGGTCGGTCAGGTGCTGGTCGGTCGTCGGGGCGGCCTGCGCCGCCGGGGCGGTGAGCAGCGCGGACGCTGCCACCACCCCGGCCACGCACAGCCGCAGACGCCGGGTGACTCTCATGTGCGGTGCCCTCCGGAGGTTCTGCCGTGCGGTTCGTTGTGCGGGTGCTCAGCCGGTGCATCCCGCCGGGGCGGGCTGCGACGCGTCGCGGATCAGTGCCTCGTGGGCGGCCTTCACCCGTTCGACGTCCGGCTTGAGGACCTTGCGGTCGTACGTCGTCAGGCCGTTCAGCTCGCCCTCGACGTCCGAGATCTGGGTGTAGACGGCGCCGTTGCTGCCCCGGCAGACCAGGGCGCGCACCTCGTCGAGCTTGGTGAGGTAGTCGTCCGTGTACGTCTCCGGGTCCACGTCGACGTACGACTGCTGCACGGACCAGGCGTGTCCGGGCACCGCGAGGCCGAGGCCGCCGTACTCGCCGGTGACCAGGGCGCGTTCGCCGTCCGGGGCGGGTGGCAGGGCGGGGCTCGGGTAGCCGTGCTCGTCCATGATGTCGCCGGCGGCGCCGTCGGCCCCCAGGTTCAGGCCCGACTGGTTGTTGACGAGGCGGGTCGGGTCCCAGGCCTTGGCCTGTTCGGCGACGCGCTTGATGTCGTACTGGCCCCAGCCCTCGTTGAAGGTGACCCACATGACGACCGACGGGTGGCTGACGTGTTCGTCGATCATCTCCTGCATCTCGCGTTCGTACTCGGCGCGGGCGGCGGCCGACGGGTTCTTCCCGGCGGTCATCGCGGGCATGTCCTGCCACACCAGCAGGCCCAGCCGGTCGGCCCAGTAGAACCAGCGGTCGGGCTCGACCTTGATGTGCTTGCGCACCGAGTTGAAGCCGAGGCGCTTGTGCAGCTCGAGGTCGTACGCGAGGGCCTCGTCGGTGGGGGCGGTGTGCAGGCCGTCCGGCCAGAAGCCCTGGTCCAGGGTGGCCATCATGAAGACCGGTTCGCCGTTGAGCATGGTGCGCGGGACGCCGTCCACCTTCTCGACGGCGATGGAGCGCATCCCGAAGTAGCTCTCGACGCGGTCGTGTCCGACGGTGACCTTCAGGTCGTACAGGAACGGGTCGTCGGGCGACCACAGACGCGCGTCGCGGATCCTCAGGGTCAGCGGCTCACCGGTACGGCCGCTCACCGTGGCGACCTTGCGGTGCCCGGCGTACGCCGTCGCCCTCACCGGAACGCCGTCGCGCACGCCCTTCGGCTCGACGGTCAGGGTGCCCGCCGCCCCGTCGACGTGCGGGGTCAGCTTGAGGGACTCGGCGTGGTCCCGGGCGACCGGTTCCATCCAGACCGTCTGCCAGATGCCGGAGCTGGGCGTGTACCAGATGCCGCTCGGGTCCAGGCGCTGCTTGCCGACCGGCGGGTTCTCGCCGTCCGCCGCGTCGGTCGGGTCGTAGACGCCGACGATCAGCTCCTGGGTGCGGCCCGGCTTCAGCGCGTCGGTGACGTCGGCGCTGAACTTGTCGTAACCGCCCTTGTGGTCGGCGACCTTCGTGCCGTTGACGTACACCTCGGACTGCCAGTCGACGGCACCGAAGTTGAGCTTGAGGCGCTGTCCGGAGCCGATGTGCCAGTCGCGGGGCACGGTGAAGGTGCGGCGGTACCACATGCGGTCCTCGTGCCGCTGGATGCCGGAGAGCTGGGACTCCACCGGGTACGGGACGAGGACGCGCTCCTTCAGGTCCTTGCCGACCGGCGGAGTCTCTCCGGCCTCAGCGGCGGCGAACTGCCAGCGGCCGTTGAGGTTCCGCCACTCGTCGCGGGTCAACTGCGGGCGCGGGTACTCCGGGAGGGCGTTGTCCGGTCCCACCTCGTCGGCCCAGTCGGTGCGCAGCTCGTAGGTGGAGTGGTTGCCGCCGCTGCTCCAGAAGGCGTTGACAACGTTGCCTTCTGTGTCGGTGAGGCCGCCTTCGCCGTCGTAGCGGACGTCCGCGGTGCCGGGCGCGTCACCGTCCTTGTTGCCGACGACGGGTTCACCGAGGGCGACGAGCAGGGCGCTGGGGTCGGCGGGGTCGACCTTCGCCTCGCCAAGCGGCCACTTGGCGCCGCCGATCACCGCTTCGAGATGGTCGGTGAGACCGTCGGGGGCGGCGGCGAGGGGGCTCGCGAAGTCCAGCCTGAGGGTGCGGCCGGTGGACTGGACGGTGGTCGCGGTGGCGCCGTTGTAGTCGAAGCCGTCGGGCAGGCGGAAGGCCGACTGCGGTATCGCCTCCTTGGCTCCGCCGGGCTCGGTCCAGCGCAGGTGCAGGTTGGAGCCGCCGAAGTGCTCGAAGTACTCCAGCTTGATGTCGTAGGACTGCCCCGCCGTCAGCTCGACGGGTGAGGAGGTCTGTTCGCGGTCCCAGTCGTCGACCCAGTGGTCGACGGCGAGCCGGCCTCCCACCCAGAGGCGGAAGCCGTTGTCGCCCGTGATCGAGAAGGTGTGGGCGCCGGTGGTCTCCGGGACGAGCTTGCCGGTCCAGCGGACGCTGACGTCGTCCGACTGCCCGGTGGCGAAGGCGAGTCGCGGCTCCAGGGTGCCGAAGTCGACCTGCGGGTCGAAGCCGGTGGCCTTGAGCTCGTGGAAGTCGAAGGCGCCGGGGGCGGACTGGGTGTAGTACTCGCCCTTCAGGCCCCGGATCTCGTCGGCGGCCGCGTCCGCCGCGTGCGCGGCCGGTACGGCGACGAGGCCCGCCGCACCGAGGGCGGCGACGAGGAGCAGCGCGAGTTTGTCTCTGAGTCGTTTGGTGCGCACGGACCCTCTCCTTGGGAACGGGTGGTGGCCGATGGCTCAGGACATCGATGTCATACCGCTCGTACATCGATGTAACAGCAGAGGCATGACAACACGGATTCCGTTTCGCGTCCAGGGACATGACAACGGCCCAGTGGTGCGCCACCAGCCCGGCGGTCAGGACACCCGCTGCGCCTTGCCGAGCGCGATCACGCCGCCCTTGGAGACCGTGTACAACTCACCGTCCCGGTCCGGGTTGACGCCGATCGTCGCTCCCGGGGGCACGTCGACGTTCTTGTCCAGCACCGCCCCGCGCACCACCGCGCCCCGGCCGATGTGCACGTTGTCGTGCAGCACCGAGCCCTGGACCACCGCACCCGGGTCGACGACCACGCCCGGCGAGAGCACGGAGCGGGTGACCTGTCCGCGGATCAGGCAGCCCGCGCTGATGATCGACTCGCTGGCGATGCCGCCGGCGTTGAAGCGGGCGGGCGAGAGCTGCGCGGAATGGGTGTAGAGCGGCCAGTCCCGGTTGTAGAGGTTGAACGCGGGCCGTTCGGCGATGAGGTCCATGTGGGCGTCGTAGTAGGCGTCGAGGGTGCCCACGTCGCGCCAGTAGCCCTGGTCCCGGGTGGTCTCCCCCGGCACGTGGTTGTCGCTGAAGTCGTAGAGGGCGGCCTCGCCCCGGTCGGTGAGCTGGGGCAGGATCGAACCGCCCATGTCGTGCACCGAGTTCTCGTCCTCGGCGTCCCGGTGCAGGGCCTCGACGAGGGCCTTGGTGGTGAAGACGTAGTTGCCCATCGAGGCGAAGACGCACTCGGGGTCGTCGGCGAGTCCCGGCGGGTTCTCGGGCTTCTCCAGGAATTCGGTGACGGTCTGGCCGTCGGAGCCGGGAGTGATCACGCCGAAGGACGACGACTCGCCGCGCGGGACGCGGATCCCGGCGACGGTCACTCCGGCGCCGGACTCGATGTGCTGGGCGACCATCTGCCGCGGGTCCATCCGGTACACGTGGTCGGCGCCGAAGACCGCGACGTACTCGGGCTGTTCGTCGTGCACGAGGTTCAGGGACTGGAGGATCGCGTCGGCGCTGCCCAGGTACCAGCGCGGGCCGAGACGCTGTTGCGCGGGGACCGGGGTGACGTAGTTGCCGAGCAGGCTGGACATCCGCCAGGTGGTGGTGATGTGCCGGTCCAGGGAGTGCGACTTGTACTGCGTCAGGACGCAGATCCGCAGGATGTCGCCGTTGACCAGGTTGGACAGTACGAAATCGACCAGCCGGTAGGTGCCGCCGAAGGTGACCGCGGGTTTGGCGCGGTCCGCGGTCAGGGGCATCAGTCGCTTGCCCTCTCCGCCCGCCAGCACGATGCCGAGCACCGAAGGACCTCCACGACGCATGGGCCGCTCCCCTCACCCTCGTTCACCCTCGGCTGCCCCGCGGCGGGGCGCCTAAGCCTGCTTGAGGATCTCCTCGTAGAGCCGGACCGTGCGGCGGGCGACGGCGTCCCAGCCGAACTCCTCCACCGCCCGCTCCCGGCCCGCCTCGCCCATCCGCCGGGCGGTCGCCGGGTCGCCCAGGACGGAGTCCAGCGCCCGCGCGAGGCCCGCCTCGAACGCGTCGTCCCGGCCCTCGGTCCTGGAGACGAGCACGCCCGTCTCGCCGTCCGCCACGACCTCGGGGATACCGCCGACCCGGGAGGCCACGACCGGGGTGCCGCAGGCCATGGCCTCCAGGTTGACGATGCCCAGGGGCTCGTACACGGAGGGGCAGACGAACACGGCGGCGTGCGTGAGCAGTTGGATCACCTCCGGGCGCGGCAGCATGCGCGGGATCCAGTGCACGCCCTCGCGGGCGCGGCTCAGCCCGGCGTAGAGGTCGCGGAACTCCTGGTCGATCTCGGGGGTGTCGGGGGCGCCGGCGCACAGCACGACCTGCGCGGCCGGGTCAATGTCCCGTACCGCGCGCAGCAGGTGCGGGACGCCCTTCTGCCGGGTGATGCGGCCGACGAACAGCACGTACGGGCGGGAGCGGTCCAGGCCGATCCGGTCCAGGACGTCGGTGCCGGGGTCGGGCCGGTAGAGGGTGGTGTCGATGCCGTTGTGCACGACGTGCACGCGGGCGGCGTCCAGGGCGGGGTAGCAGCCGAGGATGTCCTCGCGCATCGCTCCGGACACGGCGACGACGGCGTCGGCGGACTCGACGGCGGTGCGCTCCGCCCAGCCGGACAGCTCGTAGCCGCCGCCGAGTTGCTCGGCCTTCCAGGGACGCAGGGGCTCCAGCGAGTGAGCGGTCACCACGTGCGGGATGCCGTACAGGAGCTTGGCGAGGTGACCGCCCAGGTTGGCGTACCAGGTGTGGGAGTGGACCAGTTCGCGGCCCTCGAGGGCGGCGGTCATGGCCAGGTCGACGGAGAAGGTGCGCAGCGCGTCGTTGGCGCCGTCCAGCGCGGACCAGGGGCGGTGGCGCAGCACGCCGTCTGTGCGGCCCTCACCCCAGCAGTGCACGTCGAGGTCGACGAGGCGGGCGAGTTCCCGGGCGAGGAACTCGACGTGGACACCCGCGCCCCCGTACACGTCCGGCGGGTACTCCCGGGTCAGCAGTCCCACACGCACCCGGAACCTCCCGTCTTCGCGGCTGGTCCCTTCATGGTCACCCAGACGGGGCGCCTTAGGAAGAGCGCGGGGCCTGCGGAGACCGGGAAGATCCCGGCGGTTGCGATCCCGGCGGCCGCGACTCCGGCTGCCGCGACTCCGACTCTCGCAATCCCGGCGGCCGCGGGAAGCAGCAGTCGCCGCACACCCCCGCTCCGGGCACCCGGTAGTACAGGCAGCAGCTGCGGCGCCGGAAGGCGGTGCCGGTGAGGGTGCCGGTCCCGGCGAGCAAGGGGTGGGCGAGCAGTCCGGCGGTCAGGGCCCCGGCCCGCCCTGCCGTGTCCGTACGGCCGTGGCGGCGGGCCCAGCGGTCCAGTTCCCGGCCGGCGCCGGCCAGCGCGGAGGCCGCGTTGCCCCACAGCAGCCCGGTGGCGACGCCGTACCTGTCGTGCACGGCGGCCGTCAGGGGCGCCAGGTGCGCGGTGAGCACGACGTCGGCAAGGGCGGTGGTGTCCGCCGGCCTCGCGGACCGCACCTCGGCGAGCCAGAGGTCGTCGGGCGCGGTGGCGTCGGGGTCCCAGCGCAGCAGGCCCGGGGCGAGGTCGGGGACCCGGCCGGTGAGGGCGGCGCAGGCCAGCGCCACCGACCACAGGCGGGCCGCGAGCCCCTGCTGGGCGACGGAGGCGGCGACCCGGGCCTCGGGGGCGCGCAGGGCGTCCGCCACCCTCCGGACGCGGTGGGCCAGGGGGTCGGCCAGGAGGTCGGCCGGTGGGCCGGCCGGAACCGGAACATGAACGTCCGGGCTGGTGTCCCCGTAATCCGGTGCATAGGCGTGCGCGAGAGTGGGAAAGGGTCGGGGCGGCGACGGCCGGGACGCGTGCAGGACGAAGAAGCCGCCCAGCGGGCGGAGTACGGCGAGGGCGGGGTCGAGGTCCACGGAGAGCAGTACTATCAAGCCCCGTAGGGGTCGCGACCAGGGGTACCTGACGAAAGTCGCCCACCCTGGGGAGGACGGCGGGGTCGTCGTACTCCATCGGTAGTAGGACCCAATGAAGTCTCAGGGACGACGACGGGAAGACCCTGAGGCGGCATCGTGTTGTCCATGGAAGACGACCGTTCGCCGCGCCGGGCCCAGTGCCCCCGCCTCACGCAGAGGATCAGCCGATGAGCGCCCTCGCGTTGTCCGTGCTGCTGTCGCTCGTCTCCGCCGTGGCGTACGCGGGCGGGGCGATCGTGCAGGAGCAGGTCGCGGCGTCCTCCTCGGCCGCTCAGTACGCCCCGGTGCGCCGGCCCGGCTGGTGGGCGGCGGTCGCGCTCAACGGCCTCGGCGGCCTGCTGCACGTCGTGGCGCTCGCCCTCGGTCCGCTCAGCCTCGTGCAGCCGCTGGGTGCGCTGACCATCGTCTTCGCGCTGCCCATGGCGGCGCTGTTCGTGGGCCGCAGGGCCGGCGCGACGGCCTGGCGCGGCGCGCTCATGGCCACGGTCGGCCTCGCCGGTCTGCTCTCCCTGGTCGGCGCGGCCGACGCGCAGTCGCTGGACACGGCACAGCGGATCGGCGCGGCCGTCGTCACCGGCGCGGTGATCGTCACGCTGATGATCGCCGCGCGGGCCGTACACCGGCACCCGGCGGTCCGCAGCATCCTGCTGGCGGTCGCGTCCGGCATCGCGTTCGGCATGTCCTCGGTCTTCACCAAGACGGTCGCGGTCGACTGGAGCGGCGGGGTGTCCGCCGCCGACCTGCCGTCCATGGCCGTGATCGGCGTGCTCGCCACGGCGGGCATGGTGCTGTCGCAGGCCTCCTACCGGGGCGCCGGCCTCGCCGCCCCGCTCGCCACGCTGACGGTGGTGAACCCGGTGGTGGCCGCCGTGGTCGGCATCACGATGTTCGGCGAGACCTTCCGGTACGGCACCACCGGCACCGCGCTCGCCCTGAGCTGCGGCGTGGTCGCGGCGGGCGGACTGATCCTGCTGACGACGGAGCGGATCGCCCGGGAGTCGGCGTCCGCCGGGGAGGGCGAGGCGCGGGAAGCCGAGCAGCCCGCGGCCCTTCCTGGAGCGGACGGGGCGGAGCCGGCCGCGGTGCCGACGGGTCCGGTAGCGGTACCGCCAGGTCCGGCCGCAGTGCCGCCAGGTCCAGTCGCGGTACCGGCGGGGGCGGTCGTGGTACCGACGGGTCCGGTCCCGGAATCCGTCGCGGCGGAGGCGGCGGGCGTTCCGGTGGCGCGGCTGCACGAGAAGGTCCTGGTGCCCTTCCCGGCGTCACCGCCGGCGCCGGCAGCCACGCCCGCCAAGGAGTCCGCGAAGGAGCTGTACGCCGCACGGAGCCGGGCGGAGAGCGACGACGCCCCGCTCTCCTACGGCCCCTTCTACGGCGGCCCGTTCGTGCCGCCGCCCGTGTTCAACCCGCACCGCGTCCGGGTCAGATCCTGACCCCTCCGGCCCGCAGGTACGCCAGCGGGTCGACGTCGGAGCCGAAACCGGGCCCGGTCCGCACCTCGAAGTGCAGATGCGGGCCCGTGACGTTGCCGGTGGAGCCGGAACGCCCGATGCGCTGGCCGGCGCCCACCGACTGCCCGTCCCGGACGGAGATCGCCGAGAGGTGCGCGTACTGCGAGTAGCGGCCGTCGCTGTGCCGGACGACCACCTGGTACCCGTAGGAACCGCCCCAGCCCGCGCTGACGACCCGGCCGGCCGCGACCGACTTGATCGAGGTGCCGGTGGGGACCGGGAAGTCGACGCCGGTGTGGTAGCCCTTCGACCAGGAGGAGCCCGACTGGTGGTAGGGCGTGCCGACGGCGCCGTCGACGGGAGCGACGACGGCTCGGTGCGTGGTGGCCTTGTCCTCGCTGGTCCTGGTCCTGGTCTTGGTCTTGGCCTTGCTGGTGCCGCTGTCGGGGGAGGGCTTCTCGGGAGCCTTCCGCTGCTCCCGCTCCTGCTGCTTCCGCGGCTTCTCCTGCTTCTCCTGCTTCTTTTCCCGCGGCTTCTCCCGCTGCCGTGGTTTCTCCTGCTTCGGCCGCGGTGTCGCGGTCGCGGAGTCGGTGCGGGGGGCCGTACCCGCCGTCCCACCGCGCAGCGACAGGCGCTGACCCGGCAGGATCAGATCGGGGTCCGATCCGACGGCGTCGCGGTTGGCCTCGTACAGCCCCTGCCAGCCGCCGCCGACCCGGTGGGCCTCGGCGATGCCGGAGAGGGTGTCGCCGGTGACCACCGTGTACATGCGGCCCTTGCCGGCCCGGGACTGCGGCGTGGTCTGCGGCTGGATGTCCTTCACCGAGTCCGCCTTGGCGGCGGGCTTCCTGGCGGACTTCTCGGCGGGCGTGCCGGCGGACTTCTCGTCCCCCGCTCCCCCGGCCGGCCGGATGTCCGGCGTGTCGCCGCCCCGGGCCAGTCCGGCGCGCTGCGAGCACACCGGCCAGGCGCCGGGTCCCTGTCCGTCGAGCACCTTCTCGGCGATGGCGATCTGCTGGTCCTTGGTGGCCAGGTCGGCACGCGGGGCGTACCGGGTGCCGCCGAACGCCTCCCAGGTGGACTGGGTGAACTGCAACCCGCCGTAGTAGCCGTTGCCGGTGTTGATGTCCCAGTCGTTGGTGGACTCGCAGGCGGCGACCTTGTCCCAGGTCTCCACGTCGGCCGCCTGGGCCGTGCCGGTGCCGACGAGCGGGAGGGCCAGACCCGCGCCGCCCGCGGTGACGGTCAGTGAGGCGCGGTTGATCCTGTTCGGCTGATACCGGCGGTGCCGGCCGCGTACGGCCATGGAGGTCCCCCTCGACATTGCGTCAGGAGGGGCAAAAGTAAGCGCCGCGAACAGGCCATGACAAGACGGCAATCGGCCGGTTCGTCCCGTCAAGTGGCGTGTAACGAACCCCCGTTGGCCGGATGCGCGGTCGGCCCGCTGAGGCACGGAGCGCGTTCCGTGCGTACTGGAGTCCGCCGGGCCAGAAAGTGCGACCGGCGAACGGGCACGTCAGGATGGTCACGGGGCGGAACCGGCCATACTGGCGGACACGACCGGCACCACCGACACCAAGGTCACTAGGAGCCATCCCAATGAGCAGTACAGCGCAGATCGGCGTCACGGGTCTCGCGGTCATGGGCCGCAACCTCGCCCGCAACTTCGCCCGCAACGGCTACACGGTCGCGTTGCACAACCGCACGGCGTCGCGCACGCACGCGCTGGTGGAGGAGTTCGGCGGCGAGGGCGACTTCGTCGCGACCGAGACCGCGAAGGAGTTCGTGGCGGCGCTGGAACGGCCCCGACGCCTCGTGATCATGGTCAAGGCCGGCGACCCGACCGACGCGGTGATCCAGGAGTTCGCCCCGCTCCTGGAGCCGGGTGACATGATCATCGACGGGGGCAACGCCCACTTCGCGGACACCAGGCGCCGGGAACGCGAACTGCGCGAACAGGGCATCCACTTCGTCGGCACGGGCATCTCCGGCGGCGAGGAGGGCGCGCTGCACGGCCCTAGCATCATGCCGGGCGGCTCGAAGGAGTCGTACGGGTCGCTGGGCCCGATGCTGGAGAAGATCTCCGCGAAGGCGGCGGACGGGGCGCCCTGCGTCACGCACGTGGGTCCCGACGGCGCCGGGCACTTCGTGAAGATGGTGCACAACGGCATCGAGTACGCCGACATGCAGCTGATCGGCGAGGCGTACCAGCTGCTGCGCGACGTCGCCGGGTACTCCCCGGCGCAGATCGCCGACATCTTCCGCACCTGGAACACCGGCCGGCTGGACTCATACCTGATCGAGATCACCGCCGAGGTGCTGTCGCACGTGGACGCGGAGACCGGCAAGCCGTTCGTGGACGTGGTGGTCGACCAGGCCGAGCAGAAGGGCACGGGCCGCTGGACGGTGCAGATCGCGCTGGACCTGGGCGTCCCGGTGTCCGGTATCGCGGAGGCCGTCTTCGCCCGGTCCCTGTCCGGGCACGCGGCGCTGCGGGAGGCCTCGCGGGGGCTGGAGGGCCCGAAGGCGTCGGCGCTCGGCGAGTCGGAGGCGGCCGCCTTCGCCGACCGCGTCGAGCAGGCCCTGTACGCGTCGAAGATCGTCTCGTACACGCAGGGCTTCCACGAGATCGCGGCGGGCAGCGAGGAGTACGGCTGGGACATCGACCTGGGCGCGGTCTCCTCGATCTGGCGCGGTGGCTGCATCATCCGCGCGGCCTTCCTGGACCGCATCCGCGCCGCGTACGACGCCCGTCCCGACCTGCCGAGCCTGCTGTCGGACGAGACGTTCGCGCAGGAGATCGCCGCCGCCCAGGACGACTGGCGCGAGGTCCTGGTCGCCGCGACCCGGCAGGGCGTGCCGACCCCCGGCTTCGCCGCCGCCCTCGCCTACTACGACGCGCTGCGCGCCGAGCGGCTGCCCGCGGCGCTGACGCAGGGGCAGCGTGACTTCTTCGGCGCGCACACGTACCGCAGGACGGACCGGGACGGCGCGTTCCACACGCTGTGGGGCGGGGACCGGTCGGAGGTGACGGCGTAACACGCAGGGGGGATGGCAGCGCGGAGGGGCCGGTGGACGGCCGCGGTGAGAACGCGGTGACCGCGGTGAGAATTCGGTGACCGCGGTCGGACCGCGGGACTCGTCCACCGGCCCCTTCGCCTGGGTTTCCCCTGGGCGACTCGACCTTCCCTCAGGTGAGGGGAGGTCCCGGTTCCGGGCTGGGCACCGGCTCCGGTCCCGGCGGGACCGGTGACGGAGAGGGCTCGGGAGGCCCAGGCGGCTGCGGTGTCGGCTGCGGGCCGGGGCCCGGAGGCTGCGGTGTGGGTTCCGGGCCGGGCCCCGGGGGCGGAGGCGGCGGGGTCGGTTCCGGGCCCGGGCTCGGTGGCGGCACCGGGTCGGGGTGCGGCTGTGGGGGCTCCGGGTCCGGACCTGGTGTGGGCCCCGGAGTGGGCCCCGGCGGAACGGGATCCGGATACGGGTTCGTCATGGCGCTGTCCTCCGGCCAGTCGTCGACGTCGGCTCTGGACTTGTCCCCCGCCTACCCGACGCCCGCCGCCGCACTCACTCCCCCGCATGAACCCCCGGGCCCAGGTGGCCGAGGCGCGCCGCCTCCGCTCCGGCGGCCAGTCCGGGCGCCGGGCTGGCGAGCACCGGGATGCGGGTTCGGGCCGACTCCCGGGCCGGCGCCATGGACGCCTGGGCCAGGACGATCACGTCGGCACCGGTGACGGCGTCCGCGGCCTCGGCCACCAGCCGCGGAAAGCCTTCGGTGTCACCGGCCTCGAACCGCGCCCAGGCGCCCTCGACCAGCCGGGACCGCAGCCGCACGGCACGGCCGGCGCGCCGGGCCTCCTCCTCTATCAGGGCCGCCGTCGGAGCGAGCGTGCTCTCCAGCGCGGCGAGGACGACGACGCGTGGACCGGCGGCCACCGCGGCGGCGGCCATGGGCCGGTCGACCCGCAGCACGGGCACCCCCACCTCGCCGGCGGCGCCCTCGGCGACGGCACCGATGGTGGAGCAGGTGCACAGCACGGCCCCAGCCCCCTCCCCCACGGCCCGCCGCAATACGCCACGAACGGCGTCCGTCACCGCCTCGGGGCCCTCGCGCCTCGCCCGTTCCAGCAACCCGGCGTCGACGTGGTGCCGCAGCTCCAGACCCGGGTGCGCCGCGTCGCGCAGGGCGTCGAAGACCGGGACGTGGACGGGCGAGGTGTGCAGCAGTGCAAGCATGTGTGTCCCCTGCGCCGGGTCAGAACCGCCCGGGGTGCGCCACGAGCCACTCCTTGGCCGCGCGCAGCAGCTCCGGATCGGCGGCGGGCGCCTCGTCGGGATGACGCTCGGCCCATTTCACGACGTAGGGGCAGAGCGGGGCGACGGCGACGTCCTCGCGGCGTGCGAGGGCGTACAGCTCACGCGCCAGCGAGCCCGCGATGCCCCGGCCCTCGTGGGCCGGTTCGACGATGGTGTGGACGGGGACGAGGGCCCGGTCGGGAGCGTCCAGGACGAAGTACTCGACCCGGCCGACGACCTCGCCGGCCGCGAGCGCCTCCAGCCGGCCCGCCGCCCGGTCGTCACGGATCTCGATGTCGCTCACGGCCACGCTCCTCGTCCCCTGGATCGGTATGTCAGACCGACACGGCCTGCGGGCTGCGCTCCTGGTCCGAACCGGGCACCGGCTCGGACGCGTCGGCACCCAGGGCGACGATACGGTTGTCGCCGTCCACGTGCACGACCCGCGGCCGCAGCGCCCGCGCCTCGGCGTCGGTGACCTGGGCGTAGCTGATGATGATCACCAGGTCACCGGGGTGCACGAGATGCGCGGCGGCCCCGTTGATCCCGACCACCCCGGACCCCCGCTCCCCCTCGATGACGTACGTCTCCAGCCGGGCCCCGTTGGTGATGTCCACGATGTGCACCAGTTCGCCGGGCAGCAGATCGGCGGCGTCGAGCAGATCGGCGTCGATGGTCACCGATCCCACGTAGTGCAGGTCGGCCTGGGTGACGGTGGCGCGGTGGATCTTGGACTTGAACATGGTGCGCAGCATGTTGGACTCCTGGGAGACGGCTCCCTGCCTGCTTTGTACAGGTCAAGGGCGGCCTCGACTCTACATCGACGCACCCGTCCGATGTTTGTGAGGTACCTCGCTCTCATCGGGCGAGACCGTTTACCGCCGGGGCTTTCGTGGTGTCCTCGACGGCCTCTTCAGGCCATGCATGCGGATGGCCTCAGCTCGGCGTGCTCGCCACGATGTCGGGCGCGAGGTCCAGGAGCAGGAGCGCCGCCGCCACGTGGGTCGGATTGTCCTCCACCTTGACGGCCGAGAGGTCGTTGGCCCGCGAGACCCGCCGTTCGACGGTGTTGCGGTGCGCGTAGAGGTTGGCTGCTGCCCGGGTGGTGTTGAAGCCGCACTGCACGTAGGTGAGGAGGGCCTGCCGTAGAGCGGTGTCGGCTTCGGTCAACGGTCCGAGGGTGTTGATGACGAACCTGCGTGCGCCGGAACGATCCTTCGTGAGCGCGTCGATCAGCTCGACGTCGGCGTAGGGCGTGAATCGCCGGTCGGACCCGAGCCGGATGACCAGCGCCTGCGCCGCGAGGGCGTCCTGGTGGCTGGAGCGGAATCCTTCGAGTCCGCGTCCCGGCCTTCCCACCGCCGCGCGGACCTCGTCGGTCGCCGCGAGGTCCTTCTCCACGTGGTGAAGGTCCGGAACGGCCTCTTCCGAGAGCCAGATCCACCGTGACGTGGCGCTGGCGCGCGCCACCAGGGCGCTCCGGCCTCCGGCGACGGAGCGCACGGCGGCGATCGCCACGTCCAGGGCGTCGGCCTGCTGAGGATCGTCGATCCACAGCACGAGGCCCACGTGCCACCGCGCCATCCGGTGGCGCAGGCGCCTCTCGGCGAGGTCCTCCGCCATCGGCGCCCCGCCGGCAATCAGTTGGATGAGTGCGATCCCCTCGGCGTCCGTGTTGCCCATCGCCGCGGCGAGGCCGGCTTGGCGCAGGGCCGCGACCGAGTCGAGGGCGTACTGCACGAGCGACTTCCCCGTCACGTCCAGAACGCCCACGAGGAGGTCGGAGTCGGCGCAGTCCGCCACGCATTCCTCCAGCCATCCCCGCCAGCCGATCCCCAGCGCCACGCGCCAGGCGACGGCGAAGTCGGGTTCGATGCCCCGGGAGACGAGATCGTTGATGTAGGCCGTGGTCCTCGAGCCGACGTAGGGCTCCACCCGCCGCCCCGGTTGCTGGACGTTCGCGGTCAGCCATTGGACGAGATCGGAGCGGTTGAGCGCCAGATCCTCCTCGACCAGCGACGCGTCCGCCAAGAGGGCTGGATCGTTCTGGGCCTCGAGGGAGGGCCTTGCGAATGATGCGATCAGGGCGTCGGTTTCCGTCAGCAGGCGCTGGCACAGTGACCTGATCGCATCGGCCACCTCATGGGAGGGCGGGGGCCACAGCTCTTCCATGTTCTCAGTGTCCCTCTGCTCTCGGGGAAGCCGAGGCTCCCGACATGCCGTGTCACGGACAGTGATGGGATTGCCGGCGGCCTGACCGACGGCGAAGGCGCGGGCCGTCGGCTGCCGTTTACCACCACTAAACGGCGGCAGATTTACCACGCCCTCGGTGGCGCCACAAGGGCTTGGACGCCGTCGCCCTCTTCACGAGGGCGCACCGACTCCGTTGGCGCGCATGCCTTAGCCTCGTGCCACGGAGGGGACTCGTCCGGGTCGGCACGTCACATGACAGGCACCCGGCCTCGGCCTCGGGACGGGCGGTGAGCACAGCATGTCCATCGGTGACGGCGGGACAGCAGAGGGAGCGGAAAGGGGCGCCACCGCCCTCGAAGCGTCCACAGGCGCGCAGCTGCGGAAGATCAGGCTCGACCGCGGGTTGTCGTTGACGGCGGTCGCACACCGGGCAGAGGTCACCAAGGGCTTTCTGAGTCAGCTGGAGCGTGGGCTCACCAGCGTGTCCGTCCCGACGCTGCTGCGCGTCTGCGAGGTGCTGCGGATCGGGGTCGGGGAGCTGTTCGCATACCCCGACGAGCACGTCATGGACGGTGGAAGCCGGATCGACATGGGCGGTGAGGGCGTGACCGAGTACCTGCTCACACCTGCCGACAGCACGGCGTTCCAGGTCTTCCGTTCCGTGATCGAGCCGGGCGGGGGCACCGGGGGCCCCTATCGGCTCGACACCACCACGATCTTCGCGATGGGGCTGAGCGGCTCGACCCGTCTGATCGTCGGGGGCGAGACCCGGATGCTGTCGGCTGGGGCGTCCACCTCGTTCTCCGGACAGACGCTGCACCAGTTCGACAATCCGGGTACGACGGTGAGCGAGGTCCTCTGGGTCCTGTCGCCTCCCCTGCTGCGCGCCGCGCGAGGGCCCGCCCAGATCCCGGCGTCGAATGCCGGCCCGCATCAGGAGTGACGCGAGGCGACGGCTGCTTCGCGGAGTTCGGCGGTCTTGTCGTAGCGGGTGGCAATCTCACACCGCGCCGTCACGGAGCAGGCGTCGCCCGAACCCTCAGTGACCCCCGCGCCTGCCACGACGGAGCGCCCGCCGGGCCAGCGTCCTGCTGCCGTTGAAGAAGTCGTTGAACCGGTCGAGCCCCCAGATGGCCCGGAGAACGAGCGGCTGCATCAGCAGCGACATCGACTTCGAGTACCTCGAGGCGTCCGACCAGATGCCGGCGAGGTCCTCCGGCATCTCACCGTCGACCATGTAGTCGGCGAGCTGATGGGTCACGTACGGCACCTGGCAGAGGCCGTGGCCGTTGCAGGCCATCGCGTAGAAGACGTTGTCGCCCACCTGCCCGGCGACCGACAGCCAGTCCGGGCTGATGCCGATCCAACCGCCCCAGGCCCGCTCGACGGCCACGTCGGACAGCGACGGGAACCGGTTGGCCAGATCCTTCCCCATGTCCCGCACGACACCGGGGTCCGGGACCCGGTCCGGGAGCGGGTACGTCTGGCCCCGCTCAGCTTTGCGGACCCCGCAGACGATGGTGTTGCGCTCGGTGAGCCGGTAGTGGGTCATCAACTGGTGCTGGGTGATGATGCCGGACCGACTGGTCCAGTCCAGCGCGGCGAGGCGCTCCGGCGCGATGGGTTCCGACTCGATCTCGATGACGTACAGCGGCGTCGCGAGGTTCTTTGGCGTGATGTCCCACTCGCCGCCGTAGACGCTGGTTGCGAGCAGCACCTTGTTGGCCCGCACGGTGCCGTGCGGTGTCGTGATCTCGACGGTGCTGCCGGTCCGCCGGACATCGCTCACCCGCGACTGCTCGAAGACCTTGGCCGAGGAGGCGAGCAGTGCGCGACGCACACCACGAGCGAGCTTGCCCGGGTTCAGCATCCCGCCGATGGATTCCCGCATCCCGCCCACGAAGCTGGCGGGGAGGCCGAGTTCCTCCCTGCTGCCGACGGTCCCGCCCCCACCGAAGGCGCGCAGGATCGCCGCCTGGGTCCGCACCCTGAGCATCATGAGGGGTGAGACCGCGCCCCACACCAGGCCGTTCGCCACGTAGTCGCAGTCGATGTCGTGCGTCTTGATGAGGTCTTCCACATAGTGGCCCGCGTGCTCCGCCAGTTTGGCCATGACCGGCATCTTCTTCGGCGACTGGAGGCTGAGCATCCGCAGGTCGCCACCCGGTGCCCCGGCGATCTGACCGCCGTTGCGCGAGGCCGAGCCGTAGCCGCAGAACTCGGCCTCCAGCAGGACGACGTCCTGGTCGCGCTCCGCGAGGCGCAGCGCAGCCGCCATGCCACCCATGCCGCCGCCGATGACGGCGATGTCGCAGGTGAGATCGCCGTCCAGCGCGGGCTGCACGTCATCCGGCGGGTCGATCCAGCCGGTGAAGCTGGTGTACTTCGTGCTGTCGGTCCTCATGTTGTCCCGATCTCCTTCCAGGTGAGGCGTCCGCCTCACTTCGTGCTCCGCGTCGAGGCGTGCTCGGCAGCACGCCCGAGCCCCCCGTTCCCGTCCGGCGGATCGACCGTGACGGGCGGCTCTTCGGCGAGACGCGTGAAGACGGCGAACAGGAGGTTCTCCGTCTTCTGCGTCTCAGTCCTGAGAAGTCGTGGCCCCGAGCGAGGCCCGGCCCGCTCGCCGCTCTCCCTTGGCCGCGACCGAACGGGCAGGCAGGTCCCCCATCGAGAGGAGACCGGGACGCGCCTCGACGACCGCGGTGGAGGCGTTGACCGCCGCCGCGATGGTGCTGAGGAAGGAATCGAAGCCCACGGAGGAGCGGAGGTCGACTACCTGCTCCTCTCCGACGATCCGGTAGTCATCGCCCGCGACCACCTCGTCGGCCGGTTCGAAGAACCCGAACGTGATCTCCAGATCGATCACCACGTCGCCCTTGAGCACGCCCCGGGCGGCGTGAGTGACCGCCGCGATCTGCCCCGGTTCGATACGCATGTGGTCCCCGACGCGCGGCGAAGTCGTCACGACAGCGGGTTCGACCTCTCCCACGTCCACCGAGTCGAGATCCCATCCGAGCCCCGCCGCGAGCGCCCCCACGGCCTGCTCGAAGCCGTGGTGCCCGACGACCTCGCCCCGGCCGCGAGCCGTCGCGAACTCGCGCGTGGTCAGGCCGAGGCCGAACTTCGACAGGATCGCGCCGTAGCGTGACATGTTCGTCCGTCGGCGTATCCGCACGCTCTCCACGCGCTGAGTCAGGACGGTCAGGAGGAGCGGAAGGGTGTCCATCAGGACCCCCGGGTTCGCCCCGCTGCCCAGGACGGTCACGCCGTGCGCCTTGGCCGTGTCGTCGAGCCGTCGGGCCAGATCGGGGTGGCTCCGCCATGGATGGGCCAACTCTTCGCAGATGCTCAGGACGTTGTACGAACACTCCAGCAGCGGCAGCAGGACGTCGGCCGCCCTGTCCAGATCCGAGACGGTCGCCACGATCGCGAGGTCGGCGGCGGGCAGCTCGGCCGGGTCGCTCACGACGACGACACCGTTCGCGACGCCACCGAGGAGCTCTCCGAGGTCTTGACCGGCCACGCGGGGGTCCCGGTCCGCCGCTCCCACGATCTCCACGTCCGCGCGCCGTAGCAAGGAAGAAGCGATGGCCCGGCCAGTGGCGCCGAGCCCCACCACGACAGTTCGATTCTTCAACGTCACTCCTCTGGGCGCCCCGGTCGGCCCACCCACGACACGGTGCTCGGCGAAACCGGACTTCGCCGGTGGCGTTTGCCTCGTATCCCACTGTCACTGGCCACGGCCGCGGTGAGAACGACACCGTGCACCGGCCTCCCCCGGGGACGATGCACGGTGCACAGACCGGCCGCGCCCCCTGCGGCCCATGAGCTGACCGGCGAGTCACTCAGAGTCGCTCGTAGGCAGCCGGTCGGCGCGCTCGCAGGACGAGGGCCTGCACCGCGCCGGCCACGGCTGAGAGGGCGACGAGCCCGCCGATCACCCAGGCGCCCGTGACGGTGCCGACGAGGAGCGGGAAGTTGGCGACCATCATGCAGACCACACAGGCCAGGCCGAGGAAGGCGACGCCCGGGGCCACGACCGTCCGCCACACCGGTTGCCGCCCGTCGGCGCGCCGGAAGAAGCCGATGACGGCAAGGCTGGTGGCAGCCATCAGCAGGACGACGCCGAGGGTGGCGGCACCGGAGAACCAGGCGTAGAGGTCCCCGATCGGGTCGAGGCCGAGCACGGCGACGACGAGCGTGGTGACGAACGCGACCGCCGATGCGACGGCCGAGGACGCCGACGGCGCGCGGTGCAAGGGCTGGACGACGCCCAGTGCCCCCGGAAGCGCGCCGGCCCGGGACAGCGCGAACTGGTAGCGCGTCACGACGTTGTGGAAGGCCAGTACGCAGGCGAACTGACTGGTGATCAGGAGTACTTGCATGGTGTCGGCCCAGACGGACCCGACGTAGCTCCGCGTCAGCGTGAGGACCAGGCCCTCGGGGTCGGCCTGCGCGGCTCCGACCACGGCGTCGACGCCGGCACCCACCACGATCGCCCACACGGTGAACGCGTAGAAGGCTCCGATCACCAGGATCGCGACGTAAGTCGCCCGCGGGACCGTGGTGTCGGGGTCCTTCGCCTCGTTGCGGAACACGGCCGTCGCCTCGAAGCCGATGAACCCGAAGAGGGCGAACATGACGCCGAGTCCCAGGGAGCCGGTGCCCATGATCGGCGGCGACACCGGCTCGGCCGTCAGGCCGTGGGCGCCGCCGTGGCCCACGATGCC
The DNA here is from genome assembly GCF_043202655.1 of Streptomyces sp. NPDC048171. Taxonomy (NCBI): domain Bacteria; kingdom Bacillati; phylum Actinomycetota; class Actinomycetes; order Kitasatosporales; family Streptomycetaceae; genus Streptomyces; species Streptomyces sp. NPDC048171. The sequence goes on along the minus strand of NZ_JBIDAU010000013.1, from coordinate 76,565 downwards.
GAGGTCCAGGACCAGGAGCAGCAGGGATTCCAGCACCAGCACGGCACCGAGCACCTTGGCGCTCAGTTCGATGTCGCGGTAGCCGAGGAAGGCGATGACGCCCAGCGAGACGAGCGCCCACGCCCACCACGGGGAGCCGACGTCGGCGTACCGCTGGACGACGTTGCTCGTCGCGACGCCGACGTAGGCGTTCACCCCGACGAGAAGCAGCGTGTAGGAGAAGAGCGCGAGGGTCGCGGCGGAGAGACCGGGTATCCGGCCCAGCCCCGCCTGGACATAGGCGTAGAAGGCGCCCGCGTTGCGTACCCGTCCGGCCATCAGCGTGAAGCCGACCGCGAAGATCAGCAGCAGCACGGTGGACAGCGCGAAGTACAGCGGCATCCCCGGGCTGCCGCTCACGGCGAAGGCGAGCGGCACCCCGCCGGCCACCAGCCCGAGCGGTGCCGCCGCGGCGACGACCATGAAAACGATCTGCGACACGCCGAGCCCACGGTGGAGCGGGTTGTCCAACCCCGTTTCACCGCCGGGTGCTTCGGCGTGACCTGTCTTGGAGAGGTCGGTCATCGCGACCACCTTTCGGCTCACGGGCCAGTACCGGCTCGTCATGGGTGGATGAAGGAGTGCATGAAGCGGTACGCCTGCGCGAACGAACGGGTGCGGCTCCCACACAGCGGGCTGGGCCAGGGCGGCAGGAGGCGCGTCTTCCCGCCCGAGAAGACATGGCTGCGTACGGGTTCCGGTTCGTCGGCCGCTTCCCTTCGGCCGCGATCGCGGGAGTGACGGAGGCGATTCCCTTTCGGCTCGACACATCCGTGTGGCCCGACGCGCGGCGAGGTCGTGAGCACGGCCGGCTCAACCTCTGCGCACGACCGCGACGAGACGTTTAGTAGCACTAAACACCGGGGGCAAACCTCTATCACGCCGGTCCTGCTGCCGCAACGGCTGCGGCACGACCGGCCTCTGGACGGCCGTCTCCCGCCGACCTGCTCCCGGAAGGGCCGGGCCGCGGGCTGGACCGGGGCCTCGGCCCGAACGTCGGACACCGTATGGGCGCAGCGGCCCGGCCCTCCTGTGCATCGTGCACCGAGCCGTGTCGAAGGAGGTGCCCGCTGTCGTTCTCGGGGGCGGTCGCGGCTCGCGACAGTGAGGTGACCGCCACAGGAACAGCGAGGAAACGTCATGACAGCTGAGGTGTTGGACGCCGTCGAGGAATTCGACGTGGTGATCATCGGAGCCGGGATCTCCGGGATCGGCGCGGCCACCTATTTCAGCCGGGAGCTCCCCGACAAGTCGCTCGCCGTGCTGGAAGCGCGCGACGACATCGGAGGCACTTGGGACCTGTTCCGCTATCCCGGCATCCGCTCGGACTCCGATCTCCACACGTTCGGATACGCGTTCAAGCCCTGGCGCCACGAAGCCGCGATCGCCGACGCTCCCCTCATCAAGGACTACCTGCACGAGACCGTCGAGGAGAACGGCCTGGAGCGCGTCCTCAAGCTCGGCCACCGGGTCGTCCGCTCGGAGTGGTCCACGGCGGACTCACGGTGGACCCTCACCGTCCAGACGTCGGACCCCGCCACGGGAGCGACCCGGACCAGGACGATCCACGCCGGATGGGTCTTCGCCGCCACCGGCTACTACCGGTACGACGAGGGATTCTCCCCGGACTTCCCGGGGCGGGACGACTTCGAGGGCCGGATCGTCCATCCGCAGCACTGGCCGGAGGATCTCGACTACGGCAGCAAGAAGGTCGTCGTCATCGGCAGCGGCGCGACCGCGATCACGCTGGTGCCGGCCATGACCACCGGGGCGGGCGCCGCCCGGCACGTGACGATGCTGCAGCGCACCCCCACCTACGTCATGGCGCTCCCCCGTGTCGACAGGGTCGCCCTGGCGCTCACGAAGCTGCTCGGAGAAGAGCGCGGGTACGCCATGACGCGGTTCAAGAACATCTGGACCGAACACGCCGTCGTCAAGGGCCTACGGGCCTTCCCCAAGGCCGGGCGGGCGTTCATCCGGCGCGAGAACGTCAAGCGCCTTCCCAAGGGATTCGACGTCGACAAGCACTTCAACCCGCCGTACAACCCGTGGGACCAACGGCTGTGCGTGGCACCGGACGGGGACTTCTTCGACGCGATCAAGGAAGGAAGGGCCTCCGTCGTCACCGATGCCGTGACGCGTTTCAGCAAGCGCGGAATCGTCCTGGCGTCGGGCGAGGAACTGGAAGCCGACGTCATCATCACCGCCACGGGGCTCAACCTGCGGCTCTTCGACGGCATGCCCATCGTGGTGGACGGGCGCCAGGTCGACATCGCGGACGCGCTCTGTTACCGCGGCATGCTGCTGAGCGGGATCCCGAACTGGGCGATGGCGATCGGCTACACCACATCGTCCTGGACGCTCAAGGTGAGCCTGATGTGCCGCTACTTCATCGACCTGGTCCGGCACATGGACTCCCGCGGATACGACACGGTGGTTCCGGTCGCGCCGTCGGGAACGAACCGCAGGCCCGTCATGGACCTTCAGGCCGGGTACGCCAAGCGCGGCGAGAAGCTCCTGCCCAAGCAGGGCCCCGAGAAGCCCTGGCGGATGGCGATGTCCTACCCCGAGGACGCCAAGGCCCTGCGCGGCCCGGTGGCCGACGAGCACCTCGAGTTCGGCACCCGTCGAAGGGCCGCCGCGCAGTCGTCCGACGGGCGGCGAGCCACCCATGCCTGAGACGAGCCCCGACCAGTACGCGACTCTGCCGTCCGGGATGACGATCTGCTTCCGGGACCACGGCGCCAAGGACGACCCCGCGATGCTGCTCATCGCGGGGCTGGGCGAAGACCTCACCTTCTGGCCCGACTCGTTCGTCGGCTCGCTCGTCACCCGGGGTTTCCGGGTCGTCGCGATCGACAACCGGGACGTCGGTCAGTCGACGTTCGTCGCCGCTCCCCCTCCCGGGCTGTGGCGTCAGATCGCGGCGCGTCCGCGCGGCGACGCGTACGCGCTGGCTGACATGGCCGAGGACGGCATCGGCGTGCTCGACCATCTCGGGATCTCGCGGGTGCACCTGGTGGGGCGGTCGATGGGCGGGATGATCGCGCAGACGATGGCGGCCGCGGCGCCCGAGCGCGTGATGTCGCTGACCTCGCTCTACTCGACCACGGGGGCGAAGAAGGTGGGCCGGCCGGCTCTGTCGACGATCCGGCTCCTCGCCGCCCCGCCTGCGAGGAACAGAACGGCGGCGGTCCGTGCTCACCTGCGACTCACCCGGCATGTCGCGGGAACGGACCATCCCATCGACGACGCGGCCGAGGCCGTCATCGCGGCTCGTGGGTGGGATCGCAGCGCCGGTGAGCCGGCAGCCGGCACGGCGCGTCAGATCCAGGCGATCCAGCGTTCCGGAGACCGGACGGCCGATCTGAGCAGGATCACGGCCCCGACCCTGGTCATCAACGGCGATCGGGACCCGCTGGTCGACCCGAGTGGTGGCGCCGCGACAGTCCGGGCGATCCGCTCAGCGCAGCACGTGGTCATCCCCGGCATGGGTCACCACATCCCCGAGGCCCTCGTCGACCCCATCACGACCTACGTCTCGCAGCACGCGAACCGCGTGGGTGAAGGAGGAAGCCATGTCCGGATCTCGTGAGCCCCGCACCAAGGGCACCACGGTGGACGTCGTGGTCGTCGGTGCCGGTTTCGCAGGACTGAGCGCTGCCGAGCGGTTGGTGAGCACGGGACGGTCCGTCGTGGTCGTGGAAGGCCGCGACCGGGTCGGAGGGCGTTCGCTGTCCGGCGAGGTGGCGGGCGTGAAGGTCGACCTCGGAGCGACGTGGGTGGCACGGCGCCACACCGCTGTCCGCGACCTGGCGAGCCGGATGGGGTGTACCACGACCGACCAGTTCGCCCAGGGCCGCAACGTGCTGTGGATGACGGGGCGGCGTCGCACCTACAGCGGCACCATTCCCAAGGTCTCCCCCTTGGCCCTGGTGGACATGGCCCGTATGCAGACGGCGGTGAACAAGCTGGTCGCGACCATCGACGTCGACGCCGCCTGGGAGACGCCCGGGGCCGGCCGGCTCGACGGCATCTCGTTCGGCGAATGGCTCGACCGGAAGAACGCGCTGCCGGGCACCCGTGCGCTGATGACCGTCATCAGCAAGGTGCAGTGGGGGTGTACCCCGGGCGACGTCTCCTTGCTGCACGCGCTGCGCTACATCCGCTCGGCGGGCGGACTCGACCACATGCTGGACGTTGAGGGCGGACAGCAGCAGGACCGGATCGTCGAGACCACCCAGGAGATCGCCAAGCGGGTGGCGGAGCGGCTCGGCGACCGCGTGCGCCTGGAGACACCGGTGCAACGCATCACGCAAGACGACGACGGCGTCACCGTCAGCACCGATTCCGGCGAGATCCACGCCCGGTACGCGATCGTCACGGCCTCGCCGGCGCACCGCGCCGCCATCGAGTTCGACCCCTCACTGCCCGAGCGGGGCGAAGGGCTCACGCGAACCTGGCGCATGGGCGTGCTGAGCAAGGCGTTCGTGGCCTACGAGAAGCCGTTCTGGCGGGCCGAGGGTTGCTCCGGTGAGGCGGTGACCGACACCGGGACCGTGTTCATCACCTTCGACGTGTCCCCCGCCCCCGGCGGACCGGGCGTCCTGATGGCCTTCTGCGATCCGCGCGTCTTCGACGGCTTCGGCCCCGAGACCCGGCGCGACCGGGTCGTCCAGCAGCTCGCCGACCTCTACGGTCCGCAGGCCCACGCCCCGATCGACTACGTGGATCACCGCTGGGGAGCGGAGCCCTTCGCCCCGGGCGGCCCCAATCCCGCGGTCGCCCCCTATGCGACCACGAGCTTCGGCAAGGCGCTGTCCGAGCCTCACGGGCGCGTCCACTGGGCCGGCAGCGAGACCGCCGGGGAATGGGCCGGAACCATGAACGGCGCGGTTCTGACGGGCCAGCGCACCGCGGAGAGCATCGTCACCCTCCTGGCCCGCGACGTCCGAGAGGGGGCGTCCCGATGAGGGAGACGCTGTTCCTGCTGGCCGACCTGTGGATGATCTTCGCCGGTTACTTCTACGGCTGGAAGTTCATCCGCCGCTACGGCAACTACCTCCTGGGCCTCGAATGGATGGTCGTCGCGACGTCGGGCACCAACTTCCTGCTCTGGTCACTGCTCGGCGCCAAGAGCGACAGCGTCCTGTACGACGTGGCGTACTTCTTCGACGCCTTCTCCAGATCGATCGGCATCACGCTCATTCTGATCATGGGCCTGATGAAGGTCACCCACCGCTACAAGCCGAGCCTCGGCGTCGACGTCGCCGTGTTCGGAGTCGCGACCGTGGCCGGTCTCTTCCTCCGGCAGTTCCACGGCGCGGACCTGCACACCGGCGGCATCGCGTTCTGGATCGCCGTGTTCTACGTGGTCGCCAACCTCCTCACGGCGGTCTTCCTCGGGTACTTCGCCAAGCGGCTCTGGAAGGCGGGCGAAGAACGGCTCGCGATCTGGACCGGCCTGGTCACCGCCGCCGGAACGACCATCGCGTTGACCTACGACTTCTTCCCCCTGCCCTTCGACGACGCGGACCGCACGATCTTCTACACCGCCGCACTGGCGACGTGGGGCACCCAGGGATTCGTCTACTTCCGTGCCTACCGCGCGCTGCACGACCACAACGCGGCCCTTGACGCGAACCCGGTCCGCACGACCGGAACCCTCGCATGAACCCCGAGAACGAAGAAGGAGTCAGCATGGCGAAGAGGCACGTGTACGCGGTGGTCGACCCCGCCAGCGGAACGCTGGTCAAGGAGTACCCGACCGCGGCGGACGAGGTCGTGGCGGGTGCCGTCGACGCGGCGGCGGAAACCTACGCGCAGTGGTCGAGGCGGACTTCCGTGGAACAGCGCGCCCAGCTGCTGAACACCGTCGCCGCCCTCCACGACGAGCGCGGCGCGCAGCTTGCCGAGATCATCCACCGGGAGATGGGCAAGCCGGTGGACGAGGCCGTCGCGGAGGTCGAGTTCAGCGCCTCGATCTACAGGTACTACGCCGAGAACGCGGAGAAGTTCCTCGCCGACGAACCGATCGAGCTCCTCGAAGGAGAGGGCACCGCTCTCGTCCGTCGCCAGCCGGTCGGCGTGCTGCTGGGGATCATGCCCTGGAACTACCCGTACTACCAGGTGGCCCGGTTCGCCGCGCCCAACCTCGTGCTGGGCAACACCATCGTGCTCAAGCACGCGTCGCAGTGTCCGGAGTCGTCCGAGGCGCTCCAGCAGCTGTTCACGGACGCGGGCTTCCCCCGGGGCGCCTACGTCAACGTCCACGCCACCAGCGAGCAGATCGCTCGGGCCATCGCGGACCCCAGGGTGCAGGGCGTCTCCTTCACCGGTTCGGAGCGGGCCGGCGCGGAGGTCGCCGAGAAGGCCGGGCGCAGCCTCAAGAAGGTGGTGCTCGAGCTGGGCGGCTCGGATCCCTTCATCGTGCTGTCGACCGACGACCTCGACGCCACGGTCCAGGCGGCGGTCGAGACGCGGTTCGAGAACACCGGGCAGGCGTGCAACGCCGCGAAGCGCTTCATCGTCGCCGAGGACCTCTACGACGCCTTCCTCGACAAGTTCACCGAGAAGGTGCTCGCCCTGACCGACGGGCTGACGCCGCTCTCCTCGGTCGCCGCCGCCGAGTACCTCGAGGAGCAGGTCGAGCGAGCCGTCGCCGACGGGGCGACCTTCGTCTCCGCACGACAGCGCGAGGGAGCGTACTTCCCGCCCGGCGTTCTGACGGGCGTCTCGCCGACGTCGGCGTCGGCCGCCGAGGAGCTCTTCGGCCCCGTGGCGACCGTCTTCCGCGTCGGTTCCGAGGACGAGGCCGTCGAGCTGGCGAACGGAACCCCGTACGGGCTGGGCTCCTACGTGTTCACGACGGACACCGAGCAGGCGCTGCGCGTCGCCGACAGGATCGACGCCGGCATGGTCTTCATCAACGGCGTCGGCCTGGAAGGCGCGGAACTGCCTTTCGGCGGGGTGAAGCAGTCCGGTTTTGGCCGCGAACTGGGGCGGGCCGGAATCGACGAGTTCGCCAACAAGAAGCTCATCCGCACCGCCCGGACGTGATCGCCGCACCGCGCAGAAGGAAGACCGCCATGACCATCGAATTCGACGCCGCTGTCTTCAGGACGCCGAACGAACCACTGACCATCGAACGAGTGAATCTTCCCTCGACGCCTCCGCCCGGCGAGGTTCTGGTGCGGCTCAAGGCGAGCGGAGTGTGCCACAGCGACCTGCACGTGCTCGTGGGCGACTGGGAGGTCCCTTCGCCGATGATCCTCGGCCACGAAGGGGCCGGGATCATCGAAAGCGTCGGCGAAGGTGTCACGACCCTGAGCAAGGGCGACCACGTCGTGCTGTCCTGGACGCCTTCATGTCGCCGCTGCCGCTACTGCATCAGCGGCAGGCCCGTCCTGTGTGACATGGTCAGCGAACACTCGGCGAACCACCTCTCGTTCGACGGCCGGACCCGGATCACGTCCGTGGACGAGGGCGACGTCTACAGCTTCGCGGGCCTCGGAACGTTCGGCCAGTACACCCTCGTGCCCGAGTCCGCCGCGATCGCGATCCGGGACGACGCCCCGTTCCCGCAGTCGGCATTGGTCGGATGCGCCGTCACCACCGGCGTCGGCGCTGCCGTCAACACGGCCGGCGTGCGGCCGAGCGACACCGTGCTGGTCCTCGGCTGCGGAGGCGTCGGGCTGAACGCGATCCAGGGGGCCCGGCTCGCAGGCGCCCGGAGGATCATCGCCGCGGACATCTCCGACGAGAAGCTCGAGCAGGCACGCGTCTTCGGTGCGACCGACCTGATCAACAGCGCCCGCGAGAATGTCGCCGACAGGGTGCAGCAACTCACCGACGGACGCGGCGTGGAGATCGCCATCGAGGCCATCGGGCTGCCCCGCACCATCGAGTCCGCCTACGAGGTCCTGGCCCGAGGTGGCACGGCGGTAGTCGCCGGGCAAGTGGCGGACGGCATGAGGATCTCCATCGACCCCTTCGTCATGTCCGATCAGGAACTGTCGCTCATCGGCTCGAACTACGGCTCCAGCAAGCCGGATTCCGACTTCCCCATGCTGATCGACCACTACATGAACAACCGCATCGACCTGGACTCCCTCGTGACGAGCGAGATCGGTCTCCAGGACATCAACGAGGCGTTCGACCAGATGAAGCGCGGCATCGGCATCCGCTCGGTGATCACGTACTGAAAGGCAGGGGCGATCCCATGGCCCTGGAATCATCACGCTCGGCTTTCGAGCGAGCCCGCCGCAGCGTCGGCGGGGGTGTGGGCTCGGGCCTGCGCGCCGCGATGCCTCCCCATCCGCTCTTCGTGCGGGAGGCGCGGGGCGCGTACGTCTGGGACCTGGACGGCGACCGGTACGTCGACTACGTGATGGCCTGGGGCCCGCTCGTCCTCGGTCACGGCGACCCGCGCGTGGTGTCCGCCGTGACCGAGGTGGCGGCGAAGATGCAGGTCGTCGGCACCGGCCACCCGCTCGAGTACCTCGCGGCGGAAGCGGTTCTCGAGGCCGTGCCGCACGGCGAGCGACTGCTGTGGAGCAACACGGGGACCGAGGCGGTGCAGGTGGCGCTGCGCCTCGCGCGCGCCGCCACCGGGCGGCGCCGCGTCCTCAAGTTCGCGAAGAGCTACCACGGCTGGCACGACACCGTGTACGCCGGAATGTCCGAGGACGACTGCGACCGCCCCGCCACCCCTGGCGGACCGGGACAGTCGGCCAGTGTGCTGGACGACCTGGTGGTGGCGCGCTTCAACGACGTGCAGCTGGCCGAGCGCCTGCTGAGCGAGTCCGCCGAGCGCGACATCGCGGCCGTGCTGGTGGACCCGGTGATGAGCAACGCGGGTGTCGAAGCGCCCTCACCGCAGTTCCTGTCGACGCTGCGAACCCTCTGCGACCGGCACGGCGTCGTCCTCGTCTTCGACGAGGTGATCGCCGGGTTCCGGATCGCCCGGGGCGGGGCAGCCGAGAAGTACGGTGTGCTGCCCGACCTGTCCGTCTTCGGGAAGGCAATGGCCGGCGGCTTCACCCAGAGCGCCGTCGTCGGCCGAGCCGACCTGGTCGATCAGGTGACGACCGGCGTCGTGCACGCCGGAACCTTCAACGCCAACCCGATCGCACTGGCGGCCGTCGAGGCGACGATGCGCGTCCTGGCAGATCCCTCGGTCTACGAGCTGCTCGAAGAGACCTCGTCCAGGTTCGAAGCTCTCGTCGGCGGCGCTCTCGGTTCATCTGCCGACTTCGGCCGCTTCCACCGGGTCGGCTCGCTCCTCCAGTACGTCCCCGCCGGTGGAACCACCGGGCTCCACGGAACCAGCGGGCTCTGGACCGTGATCCTCGAAGAGATGCTGCGTCAAGGCTTCCTGTTCATGCCGTCCGGCAAGGTCTTCATCAGCACGGCACACACCGCCGCCGACATCGAGGCGACGGCCGAGGCCCTCGACCGGCTGCTGCGACGGTTGTGACGCCCTCGTCCAGCCGCGTGCAATCCCACCCGCTCCGAGCCAGGCCGCGTGTTCTGTTCCCCGCGGCCTGGCCCGGTCCACCCTCCCGGAAGACACCATGCTGAACCTCTCGGTCCTGCTCGAGGACTCCGCCCGCACACACCCGGACCGGGACGCCGTCGTCCTCGGCACGACACGCCTCACCTACGCCCAGGTCGAGGCAGCCGCCAACCGGGTCGCCAACCTCCTGGTCGACCGCGGCATCTGGCCCGGCGACAAGGTCGCGCTCAGCTGTCCGAACGTGCCCTGGTTCCCCATCGTCTACTACGGGATCCTCAAGGCCGGCGCCGTCGTCGTACCGCTCAACATCCTGCTCAAGAGCCGGGAGATCGCCTACCACCTGGCCGACTCGAAGGCGAAGGCGTACTTCTGCTTCGAGGGGGACGCGGGCCTGCCGATGGATGCGGAGGGACACGCCGGGTTCACCGAGACCGCGGGCTGCGAGCACTTCTTCCTTGTCACCGCCGATCCCGAGGCGCACAGTCCGATCGATGGTGTCGAGACCATGGGCGCCGCGCTGCAGGGCAGCGCGACGACGTTCGACAGCATGGGGACCACGGGGGACGACCCGGCTGTGCTGCTCTACACGAGTGGTACGACAGGGCAGGCGAAGGGTGCCGAACTCAGCCACGCCAACCTGGTTCTCAACGCCCTGGCGTGCAACCGGCTGTTGGAGAACCGTCCCGCCCTGGACACCCACTTGGTCGTGCTGCCGCTGTTCCACTCCTTCGGCGCGACCGTGCAGATGAACGCCGGGTTCTCGACGGCGAGCACCCTGGTGTTGTTGCCACGGTTCGACGCCCGGCAGGCGGTCTCTCTGATGCAGCGGGAGGAGATCACCTTCTTCGCGGGCGTTCCCACCATGTGGTGGGGCCTGTTGCAGGCGCTCACCGACGATGCCGACGTCGCGAGGATCGCGAAGAACCTGCGAGTAGGCGTCTCCGGCGGAGCCTCTCTCCCCGCCGAGATCATCAAGCAGGTCAGGGAGCGTCTGGGGGTCCAGGTTCTGGAGGGCTACGGCCTCTCCGAGACCTCGCCGGTGGTGACCTTCAGCGATCCGGCGCGAGAGCCACGGCCCGGGTCGATCGGCGTGCCGATCTGGGGCGTCGAGGTCAAGCTCGTCAACTCGGACTGGTCGGAGGTCGAGGACGACGGCACGGGCAGCGCCATCGGGGAGATCGCGGTCAAGGGCCACAACGTGATGAAGGGTTACCACGGCCGCCCCCAGGCCACCGCCGAAGCAGTCAGGGACGGCTGGTTCCGCACCGGCGACCTCGCCCGCAGGGACAAGGACGGCTTTTACTACATCGTCGACCGGGCGAAGGACCTGATCATCCGCGGCGGCTTCAACGTGTATCCGCGCGAGATCGAGGAGGTCCTGATGACGCATCCCGCGGTCAGCCTGGCCGCGGTCGTCGGCGTGCCGCACGAGAGCCACGGCGAGGAGATCAAGGCGTTCGTCATCCCCACCCCCGGCGTCGAGGCCAGGCCCGACGAGCTGATCGCCTGGGGCAGGGAGCAGATGGCCGGCTACAAGTACCCGCGCATCGTGGAGATCGTGCAGACCCTGCCGATGACGTCCACCGGAAAGATCCTCAAGCGCGAACTCAAGTGACCGGCACGCCAAGCGCAGGGACATGGGTGGGAAGGACAGCAGATGACAGTGGACGAGGGCCGGTGGCGGGGCACGTTCCCCGGCGGGTTCGGTACGGGGACGGGCGCGGCCCCCGACTCGCTCGTGGCTGCCTGGAGGGCACGCGTGGCGAGGAACCCGGACGGCACAGCGCTCCGATTCTTCGACGGTGCACTGTCCACGCGGGAGGTGGACGCGGCGTCTGACGCCCTGGCCGCAGCGTTCCAGGCCCGGGGAACCGGTCGGGGTGATCGGGTCGGCGTGTACCTGCAGAACCTTCCGCAGTACGCGCTGGTGCTGCTGGCCCTGTGGAAGCTGGGGGCCACGGCACTGGGGCTCAATCCGATGTACCGGCGTCAGGAGCTGCGCCGGATCATCGACGACTCCGGGGCGGTCGGGGTCGTCTGTGCGGACTCGGACGTCCACGAGACGCTCGGCACGCTGGCGGGGAGCACGGTCCGATGGCTGGTCAGCACGTCGGCACTGGACTACCAGTCGAGGGACGATCCGCGGGTCTTCATGACGACGGAGCGCCACGCTCCGGCACCGGACGGCGACCTGGTGGCCCTGATCGGCCAGTTCGAGGGCCGCAGCCCCTCACCCGTGGAGCTGACCCGCGACGACGTCGCGTTCCTGACGTACACCTCGGGAACTACGGGGCCGCCGAAGGGTGCCATGAACACCCACGGCAACGTCCTGAGCGTGGTGGCGACGTGCGCGTCGTGGATGGGTGTGAGGGACGGGGACGTCGTGCTCGCCATGGCCCCGCTGTTCCACATCACGGGCGCGGTGGTCAACGCGACGATCTCCCTGCTCACCAACACCACGCTCGTCCTCACGGGCCGGTTCCACCCCGCAGTCGCCCTGGACGCCTTCGCCGAGCACGGGGTGACCTACACCATCGGCTCCATCACCGCGTACAACGCCCTCTACGAGCTGCCGCAGGCCGGACCGGAGCACTTCGCGTCGGTGAAGGCCCTGTACTCCGGCGGCGCGCCGATCCCCCCGGCCACAGTCGAGCGGTTCCAGGAGCGATTCGGCGTCTACCTCCACAACGGCTACGGGATGACCGAGACGACGTCCGCCGTCATCGCCGTGCCTCCGGGGGACAGGGCCCCCGTGCATCCGCCGAGCGGCACGCTCTCCATCGGCAGGCCCCTGCCGCACCTCACCGCGCGCGTCGTGGACCCGCACGGCGATCCGGTGCCGAGCGGGGAACAGGGCGAACTGGAGTTGAGCGGACCGCAGGTGGTGCCCGGTTACTGGGACAAGCCCGAGGTCACCCGTCAGACGATGCCGGAGGGCCGGCTCCGTACCGGCGACGTCGCCGTCATCGACGAGGAGGGCTGGGTCTACCTGGTGGACCGGCTCAAGGACCAGATCAACGTGTCCGGTTACAAAGTCTGGCCGCGTGAGGTCGAGGACGCTCTGTACGAACACCCCTCGGTGCTGGAGGCGGCCGTCGTCGGCCAGCCGGACGCGTACCGCGGTGAGACCGTCGTCGCCTACGTCTCGCTCAAGGCGGGTCTGACCGCCACGGCGGAGGAGCTGATCGCCTTCGCCCGCGAGCGGCTTGCGGCCTACAAGTGTCCGCGCACGATCCGTCTCCTCGCCGACCTGCCCAAGACCCAGAGCGGCAAGATCCGGCGCGCCGAGCTCCGCGGGCTCGACGGACCGGGGCCGGCTGCCCCCTGAAGAACTGATCCATGAGCGAGAACCACACCGACCAAAGCCGTTTCTCGGGCCGCGTCGCCGTCGTGACCGGAGCGAGCCGGGGCATCGGTCTCGCCGTCGCGGAACGACTCGTCGCCGAAGGGGCGCGCGTGTGCGTCACGGCGCGCAAGACCGGACCTCGAGGAGGCCGCCGCCACTCTTCCCGCGGGCAGCGTCGTCACCGTCGCCGGCGGAACCGCGTAACGACCTCGCCCACCCCACAAAGGACATCCATGACCATCCCTCACCTTCCGTCGGAGATCACGAACCTGCTTGGGCGCACCCGCCGTTTCGTCCGCGAGGTCGTCGTCGACGCCGAGCCCGCGCCCGGCGGGCGTCTCGACCAGGCAACCCGCGACCGGCTGCAGGCCGCGGCGAAGGAGGCCGGCGTCTTCGCGCCGCTCGTGCCGAAGGAGTACGGCGGCCAGGGCCTGCCCATCCAGCACTGGTCACCGATCCTCCAGGAGGCCGGCTACTCGCCGATCGGTCCCGTGGCGCTCAACTGCATGGCACCCGACGAGGGGAACATGCACATGCTCAACCTCATCGCGACCGAAGAGCAGAAGAAGCACTACCTCGCGCCCCTGGCGGCCGGGGACGTCCGGTCCTGCTTCGGCATGACCGAGCCCCACCCCGGAGCGGGGTCCGACCCGGCGGCGCTGCGGACCACGGCCGTGCGCGCCGACGGCGGCTGGATCATCGACGGCCACAAGCGGTTCACCAGCGGGGCTGTCGGTGCCGGGTTCTGCATCGTGATGGCGCGGACGCCGGCCGTCGACGGCTCCCCCGAGGGGGCCACCATGTTCCTCGTCGACATGACGAACCTTGGAATCCGGGTCGGCGAGGCGATCCACACCGTCGACCGCTCCATCGACGGCGGTCACCCGCACCTCCACCTGGAGGACTGCTTCGTCGCCGACGACGCGGTGCTCGGCGAGGTGGGGCTGGGATTCCGGTACGCGCAGGTACGGCTCGGACCCGCACGTCTCACACACTGCATGCGGTGGCTGGGGCTGGCGCGGCGGGCGCACGACATCGCGCTGGACCGGGCCGCGCGGCGTGAGCTGTTCGGCGGCCCGATCGACTCGCTCGGCCTGGCACAGCACCTCATCGCCGAGTCGGTGATCGACATCGAGACCTCCGACGCGGTCATCGCCAAGACCGCGGCTCTGCTGCACAGTGACCCGAAGGCGGGTTCGGCGATGTCGTCGGTGGCGAAGGTGCACTGTTCGGAGGCGGTCTTCCGGGTGGTCGACCGTGCCGTCCAGATCTGCGGAGGGGACGGGGTCTCCGACGGGCTTCCACTGGCGCAGTACCTCAACGAGGTCCGCCCGTTCCGGATCTACGACGGCTCCAACGAGACCCACCGGTGGGCCATCGCCCGCCGGGCATCGGCCGGCCGCAGCGCAGCGGTCCAGGCCGGTGAGCGGTACCGGGGCGACGCTGTCGTGGGCCGGAACGGAGGCTCGTGATGAACACCGTCCCCGACGGCGTGGAGGTCGTCGCGAGCTGGGAGAGTTCCCGTCACCTCGACAGCGCGCCGCTCCTCGTCCTCGACGCGGTCGCCGGCTTCCTCGACGCACACGGCATCGGCAGCGGCCCGCTCGCGTGGCAGCGCATCGGCGACGGCCACTCCAACATCACCTACCTGCTCCACCGAGGCAACGAGTGCGTCGTCCTACGCCGTGGACCGCGCCCGCCGCTGCCCAAATCGACGCACGACATGGTGCGCGAGGCCCGCATCCAGAGGATCCTCGACGGCCACGGGGTGCCGGTGCCGGAGATCGTCGCGGTATGCGAGGACGCGTCGCTGCTGGGGGTGCCGTTCTACCTCATGTCCCGGCTCGACGGGATCGTCATCACCGACACGATCCCATCCCGCCTCTCCCCCGCCGAACAGCGCCGGGCCACCGGCGAGGCGGTCGTCGACACCCTCGTCGCCCTGCACAGCATCGACGTGACCGGAGCGGAACTCGCCTCCCTGGGCTTCCCCGAGGGCTATCTCCGGCGCCAGGTCGACAGGTTCCACGGGTTGTGGGAGGTCAACACCACACGCAGCCTGCCCGCGGTGGAGCGTATCGGGGACTGGCTCGGCCGTAACCTCCCGACGAGCCAGGCGGCATCGGTGGTGCACGGCGACTACCGCATGGGCAACCTCATGTTCGCACCCCAGGCGCCGGCCAGGGTCCTCGCGATCCTGGACTGGGAAATGGCCACGCTCGGTGACCCGCTCGCGGACCTGGGCTACCTCACCGCCACCTACTCCGAGGCCGGCAGCCCTGCCACCCCGCTCGAACTCACCCGGGTGACACGGTCGCCCGGCTACCTCACCCGGCGCCAACTGGCAGAGCGCTACGAGTCCCGCACGGGCCTCGATCTGACCCCGCTGCCCTGGTACCAGACCCTCGCACTGTGGAAGGCAGCCATCTTCTGCGAGGCCATCTACACCCGCTGGCAGCGTGGGGAGCGTCCCCACGACAAGACCTTCGGGCCGTCGCTCGAAACGGGTGTCCCCCGACTGCTGGAGCAGGCGGGGCGATACGCCGGCCTGACGGCGACCACTCGCCGCTGACACCCCACGCGTCCCGGTACGGCCACCCGAATCCAACGCTCGTCCTCAACGGCTGCGACCGTCTCCACGACCCGTCGCGCTGTGTCCGTCTTCCCTTATCTTCAGAGAGAGATCTCGTGCCCTCCGCTTCCTCCCGGCATTCATCCCGTGACACACGAGTGCTGGTCACTGTCAACGCCCTGCCGCTCGCCGTCGGTGTCCTGCTCTCCTGCTCCACAACCCTCGGTGAGGTCTCCGTGTACGGACGCCTCACCCTCGGCACGGCGTGGGCGCTCACGCAGCTCCTCGTCCTCGTCGGCGGGACGTGGTGGTACGAGAGCCGGGCCGCGTCCTCGTGCGAGCCTGCCCCGGCGACGACCGCTGCCTCTCGTTCGGTCGGGGGCACGTGGTGACGACGTACCTCCTGAGCGCCGGCTCGCCCGACCTCATCGGCCCCGCCGCGAGGGGCGCGGTCATCACCGCCTTCTTCGTCTTCATCGGCCTCTGCCTCCTGTGGGTCTTCACCCTCGCCACTCAGGACGACGATCCGGAACACCTCTACGTCGCCGGCCGGTCTCTCCCGCCCGTCTTCAACGGCGTCGCGATGGCCGGGGAACAGATCACGGTCGTCATCCTGGTCTCGTTGCCGGGAGCGATCGCCCTGTTCGGGTACGACGGTGTCTCGACCGCCGTCGACAGTGCCCTCGCACTCGGTGTCTTCCTGCTCCTCGCCTCCAGGATTCGCGCGACCCGCCGCTACACCCTCGGTGAGCTGTTCGCCCTGCGTGCCGAGGGACCGGGAACGCGGATCGCCGGTGCGGTGGTGACGCTGTGCATCGCCGTACCCCTGCTCATGGTCCAGCTGCGGGCCGGCGGCATCACCGCCGCTCTTCTGATCGGCATGCCGACCGAGACGGCCCAAGTGGTGTGCACGGTACTGATGGGATTCCTCATCACATGCTTCGCGGGAGTGGCGGATCTGCGCGGCACCAGTTTCATACAGGTCGCCAAGGTGCCCATAGCCCTGGCGACGCTCGCCGCACTGACCCTGCTGGCGCTCCGCCTGTTCGACTGGAGTCCTGAATCGCTGCTGTCGGCCGCCATGGACAAGAGCATGTCGCCGGATGACTACCTCAGCCCCGGGCTGTGGGCGCACACCGCCGACTTCGGTCCGCTCGGCACGATCAGCGACCACATCGTCGTCGTCCTCGGCACCGCGATGATGCCCCACCTGCTCCTGCGGGTCAGCGCCAGTCGGGACGCGTCCGCCGCGCGACGCTCATCGAGCGTCGCCGTAGGGCTGACCGGCCTCTTCTACCTGCTCCTGATCACGGCCGGTGTCGCCGCCGCCGCGGTGGTGGGCAGCGGACAGATCGGGGTCGTCGACGGGAAGGGACAGGGAGCCCCGATCCTCCTGGCATCGGAGGTCCTCCCCCACCACTCCACGGGCCGGGTCGTGGTCATCGTCCTCGTGGCCTGTGTCGCCTTTCTCGCCGTCCTCACAGCCGTGGCGAGCGTGACCTTCGCCGCCGCCGTCTCCGTGGCCCGCGACCTGTTCGGGCAGAAGGGCCGCTCCAGGATCGGCATCGGAGAGCCCGCCGTCATGCGACTGTCCGTTGTCGCGCTCTGCGTCGTCAGCCTTCTCCTCGCCACCGCCCTGTACCGCTACCCCATTGAATTCCTCCTCGCCTTCTCGCTGAGTCTCGCGGCCACCTGTGTGTTCCCCGCACTCGTCTACTCCTTCCTGTGGACCGGCTTCAATCGCCGAGGGCTGCTGTGGCTCGTCTACGGAGGGCTGTCCCTCTGCGCACTCCTGACCCTCGCCTCCCCCGCGGTGTCCGGGACGAAGTACGCGCTGTTGCCGGAGCAGGACTTCAACCTGATCCCGCTTCACACCCCCGGGCTGATCTCCGTCCCGGCAGCCTTCCTCCTCGGATGGCTCGGCAGCGCGCGGCCGTGGGAGGGGGCCGCACGAACCCGGCGCACGGCGTTGAGGGAGGCACGGAGTCAGTGACAGGCGCCGGCTCCTGACTCGACAACCGCGGGAGAGCGGCGCCGCGCCGGCGTGTGCATCGTGCACCGCGCCCGAGCAAGGCAGGTGCTCGCTGTCGTTCTCGACGGCGGTCGTGGCTGGCGAAAGTAGCGCCACCAACCACAGGAACAGCAAGGACATTGAGGGAGAGAAGGCACATGACCACACAGAAGCAGCGTCAGACCCTTACGTCGGTGGAGACCGACACGCCGACGGACGAGATCCTCACGCTCCTGACCCGCGACGGAGGCGTCGTCGTCAGGAACTTCCTGACGAACGAGCAGATGAACCGCTTCAACGCCGAGATCGAGCCGCCGCTGCAGTCTCTTCGCCCCGGCTCGACCCACGAGAACGAAATGGTGGCCGCGTTCCACGGCAGCAACACCAAGCGACTCACCAACCTGGTCACGCACAGCGCCACGTTCCGCAACGAGATCCTCGAGCACTCCCTGGTCCACGAGGTCTGCGACCGGACCTTCCTCCCGGAGTCGGGCACGTACTGGATGACCACCGCGCAAGTGATCGAGATCGGCCCCCGCAGCCAGGCGCAGATGCTGCACCGGGACTTGGAGAACTGGTTCCCTTTCATCGGGATGGGGCCCGACGGTCCAGAGGTCACCCTCAACTTCCTGATCGCCCTGACCGACTTCACGGAGGAGAACGGAGCCACCCGAGTCATCCCCGGGAGCAACCACTGGAGCGACTTCGAGGATCGTGGAACTCCTGAGCAGACAGTCCCCGCGATCATGAACGCCGGAGACGCCCTTCTGTTCAGCGGCAAGACCGCGCACGGAGGCGGCGCGAACCAGACCGGCGACGAGTACCGGCGGGCCCTGGCCTTCGCCCTCAATCCGGGCTTCCTCACCGGCGAGGAGGCGTACCCCTTCCTGGTCGGCATGGAGGTCGCGAAGACGCTCTCGCCGCGTGTCCAGCGCATCCTCGGGTTCCGGTCCCAGTACCCGACGGGCTCGCCCGGCCTGTGGCAGGTCGACTACGCCGACCTGGGC
Organism: Streptomyces sp. NPDC048171; assembly: GCF_043202655.1. Lineage (NCBI taxonomy): Bacteria > Bacillati > Actinomycetota > Actinomycetes > Kitasatosporales > Streptomycetaceae > Streptomyces > Streptomyces sp. NPDC048171. The sequence continues at coordinate 58,073 of NZ_JBIDAU010000013.1, read as the reverse complement.
GACTACCTCGGTCTCTGAGGACCGACCCGAGCAACTCACGGGCCCTGGCCGCGCACGGGACCGCACGCGAGGGCGAGCAGTTTCCGCCAGTCGACCGGGGGCGCTGGTGGCGGTGCGCCGGGGCGGTCGCGTGGCAGCAAGACCCGTAGCGCGCGGGGCCGTACCGAGCACACGACCGGTGTGCGCAGCCACAGCGCCTCCCCGTCGACCGCCACCGGAATTTGCGCCTCCTGGCCGCCCCCCGTCTGCGGGGACTGCGGGCCCCCGGCCGTAACCTCGACCCGCCGCGCGGTCGTCACGGTGAGCCCCGGCGCCTGTGAGCCCCACAGGGCCAGCTGTGCCGCCTGGGCCGCGTTCGCCACCCTGATCCCGATCACGCCCAGCTCCCCGTCATCGAGCACGGGCCGACGCCTGCCGCCGCTCAGTTCGTCGGGCGAAGCGTACGGATTGTTGCTGATCAACAGCGCCTGTTGGTCCGCGAGCCGGGTACCGTCCGCGCGCGCGTCGAGTCGTCGCGCGCCCTCCTTGGCCAGGAGGTCCGGCATGAGCTTCAGTGCGGTGCCCGTCTTGTCGTCGCGGTACTCGGGGCTCTGCACGATGTCCGCGTACACGCCGAAAGACACCGTGTTGACGAAGGGACGACCGGATACGTCGCCGAGATCGACCCGGATTTCCTCTCCTTCGGTCAGGGCATCGAGGCAGCGGGCCGGGTCGGCGCGGTCGAGGCCGAGATCCATGGCGAAGTGGTTGCGGGTACCCGCGGAGATCACGAGGAACGGCAGTCCGTGTTCGGCGGCGACGGCCGCGACCAGTGCCTGAGTACCGTCGCCACCGGCGACACCGAGCAGATCGGCACCGTCTTCTACGGCCTCTCGGGCCAGTCCGCCCACGTCGGCCGGGGCTGACGGGTCCAGCAGGATCACCCGCGCGCCCAGTCGCTCCGCCCGCTTCACGAGGTCGAAGCGGCCGACCTTGCCGCCGCCCGACTTCGGATTCATGATCAGCACCGCCCGCCTCGGCGGACGTGCGCGTACGGGCCGCTGCGACCGGGGCGGCCGCGCTCGGTGCAGCGCCGTGCGGCCGCAGGTCACCGCCGTCGCCCAGGACAGGCTGGAGACCAACGCGATCAGCCACAGACCGCTCCGTGCATAGAACACGAGCACGCCGGCCGGCGCCGCGACGGCCACGAACGCGCCGAGCAGCCGCGCGAGACCGCGCCGGGCCACGAGCCACCAGATGCCTGCGGCGCAGACCACGAGCCCGAGAATCCCGGCTACGACCACGAGCAGTCCGCCCCCGCCCAGGGCAAACAGCAGCACTACCACGGCGGTGATTGCCGCCACCACGGCGCACCGCGCGAGCAGCCGGGCGGCCCACCCGGCCCGCGACCGTGTTGTTCGTGTCCTGTCTATGACCATCTCCTGAAGGAGGTGCCGATCCGTTCTGTCTCTCCAGCCTGGAGTAGCGCCCCTGTTCGAGGCGTCCCGGACGCGCGTTCGGGTGAGCCGGTCGGTCGAGCGCGTCGCTTCCCGGCTCGAAGCAGGTGAGGGCTGCCCCAGCTGCACGAAGGGCGTACGCCGGGGGCTTCCCGTACATTCGCACTATGGGGACCGACGTCGATGCGTTCCTTGTCCAGCTGGCCCGCCACCTCAGGCCGCAGGCGGAGGAGCTGGCCGGCCTGCTGCTCCAGCATCTGACCGGCGAACTCCCCGAGCTGTCGGAGGAGAGGGACATCGCGGCTCTGAACCTGGAGGAGACGGTCCAGCACATCACCGCCTTTCTGGACCTCATCGCGACCCGCCCTGACGCGGGCGCCGCGCACGTTCCTCCGGCCGCCTTGGAAGTAGGTCGCCTCTACGCCCGGCGGGGGATCCCGGTGAGCAGACTCCTGCGTGGCTACCGGCTCGGCCACCTCAGCCTGCTCGGAATGGTCCAGGCCGAAGCTCCCCGCCTCACCAGCGACTGGCACATGATCCACCTGGCCGCGATGAAACTGATCACGATCGGCTTCGACTACGTGGACCGGTCCTCGGAGGAGGTCCTCGCCGCCTACCAGGAGGAGCGCGACCATCTCCTCCAGCGCCGACTCGCCCTCACCAACAGGGCGAGCAAGCGGATCGGGACCACGCTCGACGTCACCCGCACCGCACAGGAGTTGACGGAGGTGTGCACCGAGGAATTCGCCGACCTCGTCACCGTCGACCTCTTCGACTCCGCCCTCGACGAGACGGGCACGGGTTCACCGGAGGCTCTGATGCAGCGCCGAGTCGCCCAGCGCTCCGTCCTCGACGGCTGTCCGGAGTCCCTGGTCCGCATCGGTGAGGCCCATTCCTACCCCGACGACTCGGAACCGGCTCGCACCCTGGCCACCGGACGATCCGTCCTGCACCGCATCGGCAGGACCGAGATGCCCGTGTGGATGGCCCCGTCCGAGTCGCACAGTCAGGCGTTGCGCGCCCTCGGCCTCCACTCGGTTCTCCTCGTAGCGTTGCACGCCCGCGGGGAGACACTGGGCCTGGTCCAGTTCTCACGCCATCGCACCTCGGTCCCCTTCGACAACGACGACCTCCTGCTCGCGCAGGAGATCGTCTCCAGGGCGGCGGTGTCCATCGACAACGCCCGCCGGTACACCCGTGAGCGTTCCACCGCGCTCGCTCTCCAGCGAACCCTGCTGCCGCGACACACGGCGAAACAGTCGGCCGTCGAAGCGGCCTCGCGATACCTGCCCGCCGGGTCCCGTGCGGGTGTGGGCGGTGACTGGTACGACGTGATTCCGCTGTCCGGGGCCCGCGTCGCGCTCGTCGTCGGCGACGTGGTCGGACGCGGCCTGCACGCCGCCGCCACCATGGGTCGACTCCGCACAGCCGTCCGCGCCTTCGCCGACATCGACCTCATGCCCGATGAGCTGCTCACGCATCTGGACGACGTGGTCATCCGGATGCAGCGCGAGGAGTCACGGGACGAGGGTGAGACCAGCGCCACCTGCCTGTACGCGATCTACGACCCCGTCTCCCGTCTGTGCTCCGTCGCCAGTGCCGGCCATGTCCCGCCGACCGTGGTGCCCCCCTCGACCACCGGCGACGACACCCGGACCTCCAGCGTGGTCGAGCTGCCCCAGGTGTCGGTCGGTCCGCCCCTCGGCCTGGGCGGACTCCCCTTCGAGACGACCGAGTTCGAACTGCGGGAGAGCAGCCTGCTGGTGCTGCACACCGATGGGCTGATCGCCGACCGCACGCGTGACGTGGACGTCGCACTCACCACGCTGCACGATGTCCTCACCTCGGCGCCGGAGTCGCTGGAGGAGACCTGCGACCACCTGCTGGCCGCTCTGCTGCCCAGCCGACCCGCCGATGACGTCGCTCTGCTGATTGCCCGGACCCGCGCCCTCGATCCCGACCATGTCGCAGCGATCAACCTGCCGTCCGATCCAGCAGCCGTATCCGAAGCCCGCCGCTTCACGTCCGACGCACTTGCAGCCTGGGGGCTGGAGGAGATGTCGTTCACCACCGAGCTGGCCGTCAGCGAACTGGTGACGAACGCGATCCGCTACGGCAAGAGCCCCATCCAGCTCCGCCTGATCCTCCAGTCGACGCTTACCTGCGAGGTCTCCGACGCCAGCAGCACGGCCCCGCATCTGCGCCGCGCCCGGATCTTCGACGAAGGCGGCCGGGGCCTGCTGCTGGTGGCCCAGCTAACCGATCGCTGGGGCGCACGACACAGTCGTGAGGGAAAGGTCATCTGGGCCGAGCAGGCTCTCCCCGCGGACAGCGGATCCGACCACCGAGCCAACGAGACACCGCTCGGGCCTGACGGCTGAGGCGCGTGCGACCAGGGCGTTCGCGTGGCCGGTGACGAAGCCCTCGATCGAAGCGACTTGATCGATCGACTAAGTCGATACACTGGACTGCATGGCTCATGTTTCCGCGGCGGAGCGCCGCCCCCAGTTGATCAAGGCGGCCATCGACCTCATGACCCGGGAGGGCGTCGCCGCGGGAAGCACCCGTGCCATCGCCGCGGAGCTCGGCGTCGCACAGGCCACCGTCCACTACACCTTCGGCACGAAGGAGGATCTCTACCGGGCGGTGATGGACCAGATCACCGACGAGCTGGTCGCGCAGGTGCAGCGGGCGGCGCCGGAGGACGCGGGCTTCGAGAGGACCTTCAGCGCCCTGGCGGGGGCCTTGTGGGGCACCGTGCGCGAGCCGACGTCGCACCAGCAGCTGCTCACTGAACTGACCATGTTCGCCCTGCGTGTGCCCGGGCTCAACGAGGCCCGGCAGAGCCATTACCAGCGGGTCATCGAGGTGACCGCACAGGTGATCGCCGAAACTGCGGACAGGACGGGACAGAAACTGGCCGAGTCCCCCGAAACAGTGGCTCGGTTCTTCCTCTCCGGCTTCGACGGACTCACCATGCAGGTCCTGCTGTGTGTGCCGGACGAGGCCACGGAGCGGACGGGCCTCAGGGCACTCGTCGCCGCGACCGTGGCGCTGGCCAAGGGGAGCCTCGACCTCCCGGACGTGCCGACGGCCTGACACGACGTGAAGACGGTTGGGGGCGCACCTGGAAGGTGCGCCCCCAACCGTCTGTCTCTGCCCACGCGTGAGACTCAGCCGGCCCAGACGTCTTCGACGTAGCGCCCGGACTCGACGAGCGCCGCGAGCCACGCCACGGCCTGCTCATCGCTCGCACCGGTCCGTTCACGATAGAGCGCCATGAACGCTTCCCGTACGGCCGGTGCCATACGGCGGCCGTCGCCGCAGATGTAGACGCGCCCGTCGGACTCCAGGACCGACCACACCTCCTCGCTCTCGCGGACGATGCGCTCCTGGACGAAGCGGGCGCCGTTCTCGGGCGCGTGCATGAAGGTGGGGCGCATGCTGACGGCGCCGGCCGCCTCGGCTGCCTCGAACTCCTCCCGGTGGAGGAAGTCCACGTCGGGATGGTCGCAGCCGAAGTAGCAGAGCAGGGTGCCGGTCGAGCCGGCGTGATGGCGATCGAGGACCGCGCCGCGGAAGGGCGCGAGGCCGGTACCCGCGCTGATCAGGATCACCGGTACGGAGGTGTCCTCGGGGAGGCGGAAGGACTCGCTGCACGGCAGGACCCGGGCCTGGATCACATCGCCCGCGTTCACCGTCTGCAGGAAGTGCGAGGCGATGCCCCGGAAGGTGCCCTCCCCCAACCGGTGGGGCGCCGCGAGCAGCGACACCATCAGGTCCGCCTCACCCGGCCGGGCCGCGGCGGACGACGAGATCGAGTAGTGCCGGGGACGCAGCACCGGCAGCATCTCCAGGAAGCGTTCGAAGGGCAGTTCGCACGCACCGTAGCGCTCCACGAGGTCCAGGACGCTGAGCCCCGCGACGGTCACGTGCTCCTGGAAGGACTCGGCACCGGCGGTGGCGAAGACGGTGAGCGGCTGCTTCTCGGGCGGGCAGGAGGTGTGCTCGGCGAGCACGGCGACCTGCTCCTGGGTGGCCGGGTCCTGCAGCTCGACGAAGTCGGTGAGCAGGCGGCGCAGGGTCAGCGGCCGGTCGACCGGCAGCGCGCCCCGACTCCGACGGCGGGCGCGCAGCCGGACCGTGCGGTCCAGGTCGAGGCCGAAGCGGTCGGCGACACGCTGGACGAGGGCCTCGGGGTTGCTGGGCAGTACGGCCAGGTGATCAGCGGTGCGGTAGCTGACGCCCTCGGGCAGACGGAGCCGCAGGAACCGCTTGGAGCGTCCGAGTTCGTGGTCGGTGTCGACGAGTTCGTACGCTTCGATGACCTCCATCGGCTGGACGCCGTGGCGCTCGGCGAGACCGCCGAGGACCGACTCCGAGGTGTCCTCCAGCTCGTACAGCCCTTCCGCTTCCGGCTCCGGTGCGGTGCCTGCCGCTTCGCCGGCGACCGCTGCGCCGTACTCGTCCAGCAGGACCGTCCACAGGTCCGCCGTCCACTGGTCGACCACTCCGCCGAAGTCACCTGATGCGTCGGCGGCGCCGCGCTCCAGAAGCGGGACGGCGCCGGCGGCGGCCAGACGCTCGTCGATCAGGGTGGGGATGCGCTGGTAGGTCGCCGCCCAGTTGCGGTCGCCGACACCGAGGACGGCGTACCGCAAGCCGGTGAGCGAGCCGGGGGCGAGGTTCTCCAGAGCGGCGACGAACTCGGCTGCGTCGTCGGTGGGGCGGCCGTTGTAGGAAGCGGCGACGATGACGACGGGGCCCTCGGTACCGGCCAGCCTTTCCGTGTACTCGTTGAGGGCGGCGACGGACGGGGCGAAGCCGTGCTCCTCGCCGTCACCGCCGAGGTCGCGGGCGATACCGGCGCAGGTGCCGAGGTTGGATCCGTGCAGCAGGGTCAGCGCGGTGCCGCTCGCACGGCGCGTCACGGTGGCGGTCCGGCCTGCGAGGGCGTCCACCGTCGTCACGGCGGGCAGGCGCCGTTCGTCGCTGGTGCGGCGGGCGAGCCGGAGGCTGAAGCCGTCGGGCTTGATGGTCAGCGTCGACTTGATCTTCAGCTGGTAGTCGGTGTGGTCGATCAGACGGTAGCGGTGCACCAGCAGGCCCAGCAGCAGGGTGGCCTCGTGCAGCGCGAACTGGCGGCCGATGCAGGCCCGCTCGCCGTTGCCGAACGGCTTGAAGGCGTGGACCGAGCGGGCCGCCTCCCGCTCGGGGGTGAAGCGCTCGGGATCGAACAGCTCGACGTTCTCCCCCCAGGCCGCGTCACGGTGGAGGGCCGAGGTGATCACCATCAGCGACTCGCCCTTGCGTACGGGGTACTTGCCGCCGATGACGGTGTCCTCGATCGGCTCGACGGCGAACGCGGGAGCCGTCGGCCACAGCCGCAGGCTCTCGTTGAGCACCTGACGGATGTAGGTGAGCTTGCCGATGTCGCCGTACCCGGGATCCGGGTCGTCGACGTCACCCCACAAGGCGTCCACCTCGGCCTGGGCCCGGGCGAGCACCTCCGGATGCTTGGTGAGGTAGTAGAGGGCGAAGGAGAGCGCGCTGCTGGTGGTCTCGTGGCCGGCGATCAGGAAGGTGATCACCTGGTGGCGGATGTTGACGTCGTCCAGCAGCTCGCCGGTGGCGGGGTCCTCGGTGTGCAGCATGAGCCCCATCAGGTCGTCCGTGCTGGTGTCGCCGGAGGCACGGCGCTCCTTGATCACCTCGTCGACGAGGTCCGTCATCAGGTCGACGTCCCTCCGGAACTGCTCGACCTTCTTCCTCTTGAAGAACTCGGAGCCCGGCATGGACTCGCCCTTCTCCTGGGCGAAGACAAGAGCCCGGGCCATCGCGTCGACGAACGGATGCAGCTCGTTGCGCCGGAAGGACTGGAAGTCGTAGCCGAAGCCGCACAGACCGATCGTGTCGAAGGTCAGCCGGGTCATCTCGTCGGGGACATCCACCGACTGCACCCCGGCGAGCCGGTCCCACTTGCCGATCAGTGAGCGGGCGACCTTGAGCATGGGGGCGTGGTAGCTGCGCATCGCGCCGAGCGAGAACGCGGGCATCAGGACGTCGTGGGCCTTGCGCCAGTTCGGTTCGTGGTTGTACGCGGTGAACAGACCGTCCCCGGCCAGGGCCCGAACCTCGACCAGGTCGGCGTGAACGTGCTTGCGGAAGCGGGTCTCGTCCGACAGTTCGGTCACGAGGTCCAGGCCGCCGATCATGACGGTGTCCCTCCCGAAGACCCGCAGCCGGTACACAGGCCCGAACTCCCTGAACTCCTTCAGCAGGTAGGCCAGGAAGTCCGCGCCCGCAGGAAGGTTCAGCGCGTGGCCTACGAGGGGCAGCGGGGGGCGCTCGGGGATCGCCCGCGCCGCACCTACGGACACCTGAGTCATGAGCGTGCCTTTCGTTTCTCTCCAGCGGTCACCAACCAATCTACACACGACTTTGTCAGTCGAACATGTCAGGTGACTGTATCGAAGGACACAGGCGACTGGGGAACCCGGAATCCGATACGAACGTCCGGCGGCAGCCGCTTGACAGGCGACCTCGTCAAGAGACACGGTTAATCGACATGGTCATGTGACCATGTCGTGCGTCTGAGCTGCAGGCGTGCGCTTCTTCCCGAGCACATCGAGGTTTGCGCATGAACACCATGCTGGCCGGGCGGCTTCGCCTGGACACCCGCACCTTCGCCGTCGAAGAGGTCCCGATCCCGGTTCCCGGCCCGGGCGAAGTCCTCGTCGAAGTGCGGGCCGCCGGCGTCTGCCTGTCCGACATCCATCTGATCGACGGCAGCCTGAGCCCCTTCTACCCCGTGGACACCGTCAAGGACTCCGGTGCCCTCACCCCCGGCCACGAGGTGGCCGGTGTCGTCCACACCGTCGGCCCCGGTGTCAAGGGCGACTGGACCCCCGGCCTGCGCGTCGTACTACAGGCCGGTCAGGCGTGCGGTGACTGCGCCGACTGCCTGCGCTACATGACCTGCCGCCGGCCTCTGACCCGAGGAGTGGACTACGACGGCGGCTGGGCGCAGTACGCCCTCGCCCGGGAGGACACGCTGCTCCCCATCCCGGACCACCTGCCGTTCGACCAGGCCGCGATCATCCCCGACGCCGTCTCCACCCCGTACGCCGCGATCGTCGACACCGGCGCGGTCCGCCCCGCGCAGGCAGTCGGCATCTGGGGAGCCGGAGGTCTCGGCGCCCACGGCATCCGGCTCGCCCGCCTGGCCGGAGCCGCCCCAGTCATCGCCGTCGACCCGCTGCCCTCGGCCCGAGAGCGCGCCCTCCTGTTCGGAGCCGACGAGGCGCTGGACCCCACGGCCGGAGACTTCACCGAGTCGGTGCGCAGGGCGACGGCAGGGCGGGGCATCGACGTCGCCTTCGACTTCGCCGGCGTAGGAGCTGCCCGCGCCCAGGCCGGCACCGTGCTCGGCCCGAACGGCGTCCTGGTCCTCGCCGGCCTCACCCCGGAGCCGGTCAGCGTCGCCGACAGCATCGACTTCTGTTTCAACGTCCGGCAGATCCGCGGACACTACGGCTCCGAACCTGAGCACGTGGAACAGCTCGTCGCGCTGGCCGCCGCCGGACGGATCGACCTCGGCCCCTCCGTCAGCGCCCACGTCCCCCTGGCCGAAGCCGCGGACGCCGTCGCCCGGCTGGAGAAGAAGATCGGAGACCCGATCCGCCTCGTACTCACCCCCTGAGCACGGCGGGGTGGAGTCCGGATCACCAGGCACGACGCAGCCGACCCGGATTATTCGGCCACCCCGCGCCGACAGGGCAGCCACTCAATTCTGTTTTGACTTTTCCGAGGGATCAGAAATCAGCCGAAGCCGGTGTTCGATTACGAGACCGGACGGCGAGCAACTTCACGATCGCCGAATTGTTCGAATGAAGCCACAGGCTTCGGGCGTGGCGAGGTATGACGTGCCACATCGCCCGTCAATCGGCGATGCTGCGTACTCAGGAGGGAATCGGTGCATCGTGCACTCGCCCCGATCGAAACAGGTGCACTTTTCTGTTGCAGCCGGACTCCACAATTGGGACGGTGGAAACGTCGGAACCGCGACCAAGGAGGAGTCGGAAACTGGCATAGGCGCCGCGGATTCAGGCGTGGCACGTCACCATATCTGGCGCGGCATACAGCAGTCTAGAAATCTCTTACCGACCCGTTCACCCAATACATCCCACAATACGCAGACCGCGTGAGTGAAGGAGGAAAGCATGTCGAACTCTCTTAAGGGCGGAACCGAGGAAACAGCAGTCGACGTCGTGATCGTCGGCGCCGGCTTCGCCGGCCTGACCGCCGCAGAACGGCTGGGGAACATGGGGGTGTCGGTCTTGGTCGTGGAAGGTCGCGACCGCGTCGGAGGCCGAGCGTTCTCAGGCGAAGTGGCCGGGGTCAAGGTCGACCTCGGGGCAACGTGGGTCGCACAGCGGCACACTGCGATCCGAGACCTCGCGAGCCGGTTGGGGTGCACCACGACCAGTCAGTTCGACGAGGGCCACAACGTCCTGTGGATGGACGGACAGCGCAGCACCTACACCGGCACCTTTCCCGAGGTCTCACCTGAAGCCTTGGAAGACTTGGCCCGTATTCAGATGGCGGTGGCGGAACTGACTTCGACCATCAACGTCGATGCGGCATGGGAATCCCCGGACGCCGGCCGGCTCGACGCGGTCTCGTTCGGAGAATGGCTCGACCAGCAGCAGGCGACAACGAGCACGCGGGCGCTGATGACCATCCTCACCAAGGTGCAGTGGGGCTGCAGCCCGGGGGATGTCTCTCTGCTGCACGCGTTGCGCTACATTCGCGCTGCAGGGGGCGTGGAGCACATGCTCAGCGTCGAGGGCGGTCAGCAAGAGGAGCGAATCACCGAAACCACTCAGGAGATCGCCGTGAGGCTCGCCGAGCAACTCGGCGACAGGGTTGTCGTCGGTGCCCCTGTTCGACGAATCACCCAGGACGACAGCGGCGTCACGGTCAGTACCGACTCGAAAGTGATCAACGCCAAGTACGCCATCGTCACCGCCGCCCCCTCGCACCGCGCCGACATCGACTTCCAGCCTGCCCTGCCCGACAAGGCGGAAGGGCTCGCGAAGACCTGGCGTCTGGGCACACTGAGCAAGGCGTTCGTCGCCTACGAGAAGCCCTTCTGGCGGAGCAGCGGGCTTTCGGGTGAGGCACTGACCGACACCGGGACCGTTTTCATCACCTTCGACGTTTCGCCCGATGACAGCGGACCAGGCGTCCTGATGGCCTTCTGCGACCCTCGCGTATTCGACGGTTTCAACTCGGCGGATCGACGTCGCCGGGTGATCGACCAGCTCGTCGGGTTGTACGGCGCTCAGGCGAGCACCCCCATCGACTACGTGGACCACTGCTGGGGCCCGGCGTCCGAACCGTTCGCCCCGGGAGGGCCGAACCCTGCTGTAGCCCCCTATGCATCCGTCAGTTACGGCAGCGCCCTCACAGAGCCTCACGGGCGCATCCACTGGGCCGGGGTAGAAACCGCCGGCGAGTGGGCCGGAACCATGAACGGCGCCGTGCTTACGGGCCAGCAGACAGCCGAGCGGGTCGCACAGCGGCTTGGAGGGCACGCCGACAAGGGTGCCCAGTAGGGCAGCGCTGCGGGGAGCCGATCTCGGCAGGCCGAACGGGAAGGCGTGGCAGAGAGCTGCGTCGACCGGCGAGAACGCCGCCGAATCGGCTCCTGGCATCGCGCCAGTGCTGCGGGGGGGCAGGGCAGTCGGGTTCCTCGTCCTCCAGGAACAGGACCGGGCCGGGGGCGCCCGCCGCGCCGAAGAACCCCGAGAACCGCGCCATCCCCGAATCCCCCGACACCCACGCCGTCACTGCCGAAGAGACTGAGAAGAAGTGAATCTCGCCGCCGCGACCAACGAGCATCTCGCGAACGTCAGCAACACGCTGATCTACTCCGCGATGGCCGTCTACACCCTGGCCTTCTTCGCGTACATCACCGAGTGGCTCTTCGGCAGCCGCAGCAAGGTCGGCCGTACCGCCGCCGCACTCACCGCCGGCGCAGCCACCAAGGCGGCGTCCGGCCCGGCCGTCACCGTGAAGAAGGCCGGGGGCACCGCCGTACTGCAACGGCCGCAGGTCGTGGTGCGCTCCGCCTCCGGCTCCCGTGACGTGCCCGACGGTCCCGGCGCGCACGGCGGCACCGAGAAGGGCGACCTCTACGGACGCATCGCCATCTCACTGACCGTCCTCGCCTTCGCCATCGAGGCGGGTGGCGTGGTCTGTCGCGCCCTGTCGGTGCAGCGGGCGCCGTGGGGCAACATGTACGAGTTCAACATCACGCTCACGACGGTCGCCGTCGGCGTGTACCTTGTCCTGCTCGCCTTGCGAAAGAACGTCCGCTGGCTCGGCCTGCCGCTGGCCACGACCGTCCTGCTCGGCCTCGGCCTCGCCGTCACGGTCCTGTACACGGCCAGCGACCAGCTGGTGCCCGCCCTCCACTCGTACTGGCTGTACATCCACGTCTCGACTGCCATCTTCTGCGGCGCGGTCTTCTACGTCGGCGCTGTCGGCACGATCCTGTACCTATTCAAGGACAACTTCGAGAGCAAGCTCGCCGCCGGCGGCACGCCCGGCCGCTTCGCCAACTCGGTCCTGGACCGGCTGCCCTCCGCCGCCTCCCTCGACAAGTTCGCCTACCGCGTCAACGCCGCCGTCTTCCCGCTGTGGACGTTCACGATCATCGCGGGCGCGATCTGGGCGGGCGACGCCTGGGGCCGCTACTGGGGCTGGGACCCCAAGGAGACCTGGTCCTTCATCACCTGGGTTGCCTACGCCTGCTACCTGCACGCCCGCGCCACCGCCGGCTGGAAGGGCCGCAAGGCCGCCTTTCTGGCCCTGATCGCCTTCGGCTGCTGGCTGTTCAACTACTACGGCGTCAACATCTTCGTCTCCGGCAAGCACTCGTACGCGGACGTGGGCCTGGGCGCCCTCCAGTCGGTCAGTTTCTGAACCGGCCCCCTACTGCGGGAGGTCACCGCGGGCGACGCCCGTGACGATGTCCCGCAGCCGTTCCACGTACAGCCGCAGGTTCTTGTGGGCGACGTCGGTGTCCGGGTAGCGGCTTGCGAACCACAGGCCCACCAGCCAGAGCCTGTTTCAGGTAATTCCGCGACCGTCTTCTGCCCCAGCTCCCGGCGCGCTTCCGCGACAGACGGCGCCGCGCTTCTTCTCCGCATAGATCTGCGTGAGGCCATCGAAGGCGTCATCCTGCGTGCCGAACCCGCCCTCCTCGACCTGCTTCCCCAGACCGCTGCGGAAACGGATCGTGTATGGGTGCGGGCATCGCGTCGGCCTGGCACAGCCGCAGCCCTTGGAGAACGACTCCATACCGCAGGCGAGTTGACGAGCCACGCGACGCACCTTCTGCACCCAGGCCCCGGCCGCGGCATCACCAGGTCAGCAACCCAGGACGCCCTCGCACCCGATGCTGACCAATTGCTGACCTGAGCGGCCCTACTATGCCTCTGACCTGCACAAACGCCCAGATGCTAGATCTTGGACTTGAACATGGTACGGAACATGGAGTGGCTCCCGAATCATCTGCTCCCTGCCTGTCTGATACAGGTCAAGGGCGGCCTTCACTTTACAGCGGACATCCGCTTGGACTTGAGGACTGTGAGGAACGGCGCTTCAGTCCGACGGCAAGACTCCCTACCTGTGTGCCGATGCCGGCGCCTCCAGCCCTTGTCATCCGTGCGGCAGGTCCCCGGACCGGACCACACCCGCGCGCCCAGAGGTGGCTCAGTCTCTCCCTCGTATGCCAAGTGGAGTGCACGTCGTGCCCGGGTCGTCAGAAGGGTGCTCAACCTCGGCTTGTGAAATGGCCGTTGCCGACCGTTCCGGCATGATGGCTCGTATGACGGGTGGGTTGGATGTGCACGCGGCCGTGGCCAAGTTCGACAGGGGCTCCGTAACGGAGGCCGAGTCGGCCGCCGAGGACGAGCAGAAGCAGGTGCTGGCCCGGTTTCCGCTGGAGGAGTGGGCGGAGCTGCCGCTGGAACGCTACGCCCTCGGGCAGGGAGAGCCGCCCGGGGCGGGGCCGACGGGCGAACCGCTCGTGGACGGTCTGCCACGGCCCGAACCGGTCGGGAAGATCCCGCCACGGAGCGGTCCGCAGCCGCCACAGCACCCCGTTGACCACCTGCCGGTGATCACGCCACGGACGGCCCCGTCCGTCCACCTGAGGCAATAGGGGCTCTATCCGCCTCCATGCCGCATCCGTCAACTCGCCTCGACCTGCCACAAGATCAATTATCAGCCCGGCTATAGAGTCCTGCCCGTGGCGAATCATCAGGACGAGACCAGGACGGCCTACGACGGTGTCGTCGAGCTGTACGCATCGCTGTTCGCAAACCGGCTGGAAACACAGCCTTTCTCCCGGGCCATGATCGGCACCTTCGCCGAACTGGTGCGCGCGACGGGCAACCTGCGGACAGCGGACGTCGGGTGCGGGCCCGGACATCTGACAGCCATGCTGCACGAACTCGGCCTGGACGCCTTCGGACTAGACCTTGCCCCCGGCATGGTCGACCACGCCCGGCAGGCCCATCCGGCGCTGCGCTTCCAAGAGGCGCGGATGGAATCCCTGCCGATCGAGGACGCCGCGCTCGGCGGTGTGCTGGCCCACTACTCAATGATTCACACCCCTCCGGGGGAACTACCGGAGCTGCTCGCCGAACAGGTACGCGTCCTGGCACCGAACGGTCTGCTCCTGGTCTCCTTCTTCGGGACCGACGGACAAGTACCGGTCCGGTTCGACCACAAGGTGGCGCCCGCCTACAGCTGGCCGGTGGATCGCCTCGCCGAACTGCTGGGCGATGCTGGGCTCGATCCCTTCGCCCGGCTGCTCCACGATCCATCCTCTGATCGGGGCTTCCTCGACACCCATCTACTGGCCCGCCGTTCGTAGCCACTGCCCAGTCCCCCCAGCCGATCGGCGCACTCCGGATTGCCAGCTCAGCCGAATCTCGCTGATCAGACCGGAATTGTCAGACACCCCCTAGTGCACCCGGGCACCGCTACTTACTGGGTTGGGCCGGGCAAACCATCGGCAAGTCGCTCCCAAGGGCGGGTTCGCGAACGCGGCTCGGGCAAACCTCCATGGAGCTCCTGCGAGATGACCTGCCGGACCACGGCATGCGACGTGAAGCAGATCTCCAGCTTGCTTGCGCCTTATCTTCGTACAGGGTTTTCCCTCCTGACTACCTGACCACCCCTCACGATCCGCAGGGGGCGGGCACCCAGCCAGTACCGCCTTTCCGCGCGCAGGTCGAGTCAGTAGTCAGTCACCTGTAGCCTGGGCAACTGCCGCACCGCAGCGTGCCGTTGATGGTGCTTAAATCATCACCACAGACACCGCAAACGACTGCCCCTTCAATGGCCGCCCGTGACTGTGCACCAATACGGTCGCCCTGAAAACCGATGACCTCGTGTACCGCGGAAAGCCCCTCAATGGGGCCGTCGTAGGACCACTCCGCCCGTCGCATCCCATCGGGGTGCTCTTCGATGATTTGCCGAGCGGTAATGTGCTGCCCTCGCGCCTCGACGTCGACACCCTTGATCGATATGGTCGCCCGCTTGACCCCGGGCTTGAATAGGTGTCGGATCAGCAGAGCGAAGACAATGCACAACGTGGCCACGATGGCAACAATGGCCACATAGTTGCCCACGAGCACCAGTAGAAAGCCCTTGACCGATTCAACGTTGCCCCCGTCCAGAATCACGTCACGACTGGTACCGAAATCTACGCCTGCCAGCGTGTAAACGGCTAGAGCGGGCAAAGCGATTCCGACCTGAACGTGTATTCGGGGGCCCACATCCACCCATCTCGACACCTCGGTTGAGCGACGGCACAAGCTGCTCGTCATGCAGCCGCCACACCTGCCTCGGTTGAGGGACATCCCGTAAACGATCTCCGACATCGGCGGTGTGCTACCCCATGACCGCGCGGGCCGCGTCCAGAAATGCCAGCCGGTTGTCCTCCAAGTAGTCACGCACGCTTTCACCGTCGGGCAGGCCCTCCCACACCGTCCGGTTGAGGTCGAGGAAGTGCGCGCGTGCCGCGTCGTGCACGGGTAGGGGGAACTGGATGCGGATGAGACGCTCCGTGACCCAGAGCCTGTTCATGACGTCCTGGGTCGCGAGGAACCAGTCGTCGGTGTCCGCCCACTCGGAGGGCCTGCTGAAGGCGAAGCGTTCGGCTTCGGCCCCCACCTCGATGAACCGCTCCAGCAGTGCCAGCCGTTCCCCGCGCCGGGCCTCCGACAGGGCGGTCCTCTGCCGTTGCTGTTCAGCGCGTTCCGCCGAGAGTTGGGTTCTGTGCTGGACGAGGTAGGACAGCGAGCCGCCGAGGGCGACGCCGCCGAGCGATATGAGTGAAACCCAGACCTGACCTGACATGGCGGTCATCGTGCCATGCGGTCGCCCCCTGGGACGATCTTGCTGCGGTTTGTGTGATCACGGTGCCCCAGCCGCCCTGGACAGCCACGTTCACCGGGCTGAGCTCACGTCAGTTCGGCAAGCTGATCACCGCTGTGGGGCGAAGGCGGGGATCCCGTACGAAGGGCCGGCCGAGGAGCAGGAGCCTGCCGCTGGAGGAACGGATTCTGCTGGTTGTCGCGTACTGGCGCACAAACCTCACCCCGTGCAGGAACTCCCGGGCACGGGCCACCACGGCGGCGGTGTGCATGTGTCGTGGGGCAACGGGTCTGGCTGTTGGGGCAGCGCTCCCCGGAGTCGTTATCCGGCCACAGCCGCCACCACAGCCGCACAGGGGGACACTTTTCGTCCCGCCCTCCACATTCAAGACAACCGTCGAAGCCGCACTGTCGCAGGCGTAGGAGCGCCCCTACGCTGATGAACGCAGTCGGTTCGCGCCTCCCGCCCGTTCGGGCGCCCGGTGGCGCGACGCAAGAGGGAACCCGGTGCGAATCCGGGGCTGTCCCGCAGCGGTGAGTGGGAACGGAAGCCGTCGATGTCACTGGGCCCGTCAGGGCCGGGGAAGAGACGGCCGGTAGGTGTCCGCCCTTCCGGTGGACGTGCCCGCGAGTCCGAAGACCTGCCACTGCGCCCGCGTCCCGCGCGGGCTGTGCACGTGACCTCGTGGACTGGGTCGGCGGTATGGGCGGTCGTACGTCGTGCGTCGTACGGGTGGCCGCGCCTCCTTCCCCGTCGGCGTTCAAGGCCCGGTGCGGAGGAGGATGGTGTGCGGGACCCAGCCGGTTCGCGTCTGCCGTACCGACCCCGGGAGCCGGACGTGGACGGCGGCACGGTGTCCGGTGTCTGCCAGGGCACTCTGGGTGAGCTGTACCAAGGGCCGTCGCGAGTCGGCGCCGATCCCGGGATCGCGGTGGTGTCCTTTCCCGTGGACCGCCACTCGTGGGTCTATTTCACTCCGCGGACGGCGGCCGGTCCCCCGCCGCACGCACCGCCGCTCGGGAAGAAGTCGGCGGAAGCGGCCCGGCTCTTCCTGGACCACTACGGCCTCACTCTGCCCCCCGGTGACTGGCACACCCACTCCGAACTGCCGGTGGGCGTGGGTATGGCCAGTTCGACGGCGGACATCGTGGCGACCCTGCGCTGCCTGTTCCGCGTCTTCTCCCTGCCGTACGACACGGAGGTGATCCGCGGCGTCCTGGCGCGGATCGAGCGCTCCGACAGCGTCTTCCTCGACGAGTTCGCCCTGTACCTCAGCGGCCGGCACCGGGTGGTGCGGCGGCTGGGACCCGATGTCGGCTTCCACACCGCCTACGTCACGGAACCCGGCACGGTGGACACCGCCGCCGTCACTCCTCTGCTACTGGACCACTACCGGCGCCGCGGCGAGGAGTACCAGCGGTGTCTGACCGATCTGGTGAAGGGCTTCGACTCGGGTGACCCGGCCGCCGTCGCCCGTGCCGCGACGGTCAGCGCCGCGTTGTCCCAGGAGGTGCTGCCCAAGGCCACCTTCGGCAGCCTGCAAGCCCATCGTGAGCGGTTCGGCGCCGACGGCGTCTTCGTCGCCCACACCGGCTGCCTGGCCGGCTATCTCTTCGCCTCGCGCCCAGGCGCCCAGGTCAAGTCCGACCTCTCCGCGTTCTTCCGCTCGATCGGCCACCAGTGCACCTTCGCCCAAGGAGGCTACGGGTGATCCACCCCCACATCGCCGACGCCCTGAAAGCCCCGGACCTAGTACGGCTCAGCGACGGGCTGGTCCTGCTGCGGTTCGAGTCGATGAAGATCTACTCGGCTCTGGCCGCCGTCCGCCATCTGCTGGAGCGGGGCACCGTCCGCCCGGGGCAGACCCTGATCGACAGCTCCAGCGGCATCTACGCCTACGCCCTCGCCCTGGCCTGCCACCGGTACGGCATGCGGTGCCACATCGTCGCGTCCACCACCGTCGACGCCACCACCCTCGCCCAACTGGAGGTCCTCGGCAGCACCGTGGAACAGGTCAGACCGTCGCGGAACCTCAAGCTCGACCAGGAACTGAGGGTGCGACGGGTGCGCGAGATCCTCGCCGAGCGTCCAGGTCACCACTGGATGCGTCAGTACCACGACGACGTCCACTACCTCGGCTACCAGGAGGTCGCCGACCGGATCGCGGCGGAGTTCCCGGACACGCCGCTGACCGTGGTCGGCGGTGTGGGCTCCGGAGCCTCGACCGGCGGCATCGTCGAGCGCCTGCGCGGCTCGAACCCCTCGGTGCGTCTGGTCGGTGTCCAGCCCTTCGGGAGCGTCACCTTCGGCAGCCAGGACCATCACGATCCCGAGGCGATCATCGCCGGCATCGGCTCGTCCATCGCCTTCGACAACGTCCGGCACCATCTCTACGACACCGTGCACTGGCTGGACTTCACCCACGCCATGTCCGGTGCCGTCGCCCTGCTGCGCGAGCACGCGGTGTTCGCCGGGCTGTCCACCGGTGCCGGCTACCTCACGGCGACGTACGAGAGCCGCCGTCATCCCGACCGGCTGCACCTGGTGATCGGGGCCGACACCGGACACCGGTACGTGGAGCGCGTCTTCGCCAGGCACTCCGAGGCTCTGGAACCGGCTGCGCTGAAACCCGTCGAGGTCCGCAGTCCGGAGGAGATGGCCATGCCCTGGTCGAGGATGACGTGGCAGCGCACCGGCTGCCCGGCCGACCGGAAGGAGCGTGCCGCATGACCGTGGCCTGCCTGGAGTCACTGACCTTCGGCCTCGGCCATCTGGTCCGCGCCGCCGACCGGCTCGGTGAGCGCCTGGTGCTCCTCACCCGGGATCCCGCCTACTACGCCTACGAACTGGACCGGCTGCCCGCCGGCGCCCTCGAAGTCGTCGTGACCGACACCTTCGACGTGGAGCGGGTCGCCGCTCTGCTCCACCGCACCCCTCGGCTGGGCGGTCTGATCAGTTCGACCGACACCTGGACCCTGAGCGGCGCCGCTCTCGCCGAACGCCTCGCTCTGCCCGGTCTCGACCCCGCCGTACTGCGGCTGACCCGGGACAAGGCCGCCGTACGCAACAGGCTGCACGATGCGGGTCTCACCCGGGCGAGGGCCGTCGAGAGCGCCGACCCGGACCGCGAGGCTCGCGGGCTGCTGCTCAAGGAGGCGGGGCTGCCGCTCGTCCTCAAGGACACCGCGGGCACCGGGAGCCAGAACGTGTGGCTGGTGCGCGACGAGGGCGAACTCGACGCGGCGCTGGCGCAGGCGTCCGGGCGGGAGCTGAAGGGACGCCTGTTCGCGGAGCCCTATTTCAGCGGCCCCGTGTACAGCGCCGAGACGCTCACCTGGGCGGGCCGGACCCGGCTGCTGGGGGTGTCCAGCCGGCTGATGTCGCCGGAGCCGCACTTCCGGGAGGAGATCACCGCCTTCCCGGTCGCCTTTCCCGCGCCGCAGGCGGCGTCTCTGGAGCGTTGGCTCGACCGGGTCCTCGAAGCCATCGGCTACACCGACCGCTTCGCACACGTGGAGTTCGTGCTGACCGCCGACGGCCCGGAAGTGGTGGAGGTCAACCCCAGGATCGGAGGCGCGCTGGTCGGAGAAGGCCTGTGCCGGAGCCTCGGCGTGAACGTGTACGAGGCGATGGTCGAGGCAGCGCTCGGCCGCCGCCCCGGTCTCATGGACGTGGACCTTCCCGGCGGTCCGGCCGTCGCCTTCGTCCTCGGCTACCCGGCCGTTCCCGGCGTGTTCACCGGTGTCGCCGGGCTGGACCGGCTCACCGGCATGCCGGGGGATCCCGCCTGGTACCCGACCAAGCAGGCCGGCGACCTCATCGAGCACCTGGGCGACAGCCGGGGATACGCGGGCATCGTGTACGCGGAGGCGGAGACCGCCGAACTCGCCACCCACCGCGCCGTGGCCGCCGCCAACGCCCTGCGGGTACGCACCGTCCCGGCCGGCCGGGACGCGCCCGGTGGGTGAGCGCACCGCCCGGGGACCCGGCCCGCGCGCCTCGCTGTTCCCGCTCACCGGTCCGCTGCGGTTCCTCTTGCTCAGCTCGTTCCTCATTCCGCTCGGCAGCTTCATGGTCCTGCCGTTCATGTCAGTGTTCCTCCACGAGCGGCTCGGGATGGGGCTGGGCACGGTCGGCCTCGTCCTGGCCGCGGCGTCGCTCGTACAGTTCTCCGGCGGCATCGTCGGCGGAGCCCTCTCGGACCGGATCGGGCTGCGCCGCACGATGGTGTGGGCACTCGTCGTACGCACCGCCGGTTTCGCCGGGCTCCTGGCGGCCCTGCGCTGGCCGCCCCTCGCGATCTGGGCGCTGGTGCTGACGTGCTGCGGTGCCGCGCTGTACCTGCCCGCGAACAAGGCGTACCTGGTGCACGGTGTCGAGGACGAGCGCCGCCCGGCCTTCCTGGCGGCGGGCAACGCGGCGCTCAACGCCGGGATGGCGGTCGGCCCGCTCATCGCCGGACCGTTCGTCCTGTCGTCGCCCGGCTGGCTGTTCGCGGCCGTCACGGCGCTGTTCCTCGCGGTCACGGCGGGGCACGCGCGGCTGCCGGGGAGCGACGGCGCGGACGGCGGGGGCCAAACCGCGTCGCGGGGGACGGCTTCCCCGGGGCTCCTGGCCGGATTGGCACTCCTGCCGTTCGCCGCCAACGCGCTGGCCTTCTACCTCTACTTCCACTTCCAGCACTTCCTGGCGGTGTACGCCGTCGAGCGTGCCTCCGGCACGTTCTACAGCATGGTGCTGCTGCTCTGCTTCACGCTGGTCATCGTCGTCCAGCCGCTCGCGTCGGACCTGATCCGGCGCATGCCGTACGCCCTCGCCCTCGCTGTCGGGTTCACGGGCCTGGCCGCGGGCATGGCCGTGCTGGCGGCCGGCACCCGGGCGGCGCTGCTGGCGGGCGGCGCGCTGATCACCCTCGGGGACATCGTGCTGTTCCTCAAGAACGACCTGGAGGCACTGCGCCGCAGTCCGCGCTCCGACGCAGTGGTCTTCGGCCAACAGCGGCTGGCGGCGGGCCTGGGCGCCTGCGCGAGCGGCGTGCTGGGCGGGCAGGCGTACGGCTTCGGCGAACGGGCGGGACACACCGGCTGGTTCTGGCTGCTGGCAGCCGCCCAGTGTCTGCTCCTTCCCCCTCTGCTGCTCACGGTGCGCCACCGCGCGGCGCGCCGCCCTGTCCCCGACGACGACCATGAAGACGACCGTGAAGGAGCGCTGACGCACGATGGCACGCACCGGCGGATTCCAGGACGATGACTTCTGGACCGAGTTCCACGACTTCCTCTTCTCCGAGCAGCGCTACGAGCAGGCCGAGGAACTGCTCGACACCTCTCCCCTGCTCGCCCTCGCCGAGGGGGCACGTGTCCTGGACCTGTGCTGCGGGCCGGGGGTGTTCACCGTGCCGCTCGCCCGCCGGGGTCACCGGGTGACCGGAGTCGACCTGAGCCCGGCCATGCTGGACCGGGCGCGCAAGCGGTCGGCCGAGGCCGGTGCCGACGTGACGTACGTGCGGGCCGACGCACGCGAGTACAGCGAACCCGGCGGCTTCGATGTGGTCCTGAACATGTTCACCTCCTTCGGGTACTTCGAGGACCCCGCCGACAACGCGCGCGTGCTGCGCACCATGCACACCTGTCTGGCACCCGGAGGCATGCTCGTCCTGGACCTCGCCGGTAAGGAACTCCTGGCCCGCAGGGTCACCCCGCCCAAGGTGGTGCGGCGGGGCGAGGACGTGATGGTGCAGACCGACACCGTGCTCGACGAGTGGGCGCGGCTGCGCAGCGAGTGGGTGCTGGTCCGGGGCGAACGGGTGACGCGGGCGACCCTGACGTGGTTCGTGTACAGCGCGGTGGAGCTGCGGCGGATGGCCGAGGAGGCGGGGTTCGGCCGGGTGGAGGTCTTCGGCGGGTTCGACGGACGC
Source organism: Streptomyces sp. NPDC048171 (assembly GCF_043202655.1). Taxonomy (NCBI): domain Bacteria; kingdom Bacillati; phylum Actinomycetota; class Actinomycetes; order Kitasatosporales; family Streptomycetaceae; genus Streptomyces; species Streptomyces sp. NPDC048171. The sequence goes on along the minus strand of NZ_JBIDAU010000013.1, from coordinate 36,263 downwards.
CCCTACGACGAGGACGCCGAGCGGCTCGTCCTCAGGGCTGTCCGCGAAGCCTGAGGGACACGTGTGGGCCATGCGAGGTAATGACATCCATTTTCATGTAGTATCGCTCGCGCTCACCGATCAGACCCGGAGGTCCTCATGGCCGTGCCCAAGCGCAAGATGTCACGCAGCAACACCCGCCACCGCCGCGCGCAGTGGAAGGCCACGACGCCCCAGCTGGTCACGGTCACGGTGGACGGCGTGCCGTACCTCGTCCCCCAGCGCCTGGCCAAGGCGTACGAGCGCGGCCTCCTGCGCCCCGAGGGCTGATCCCCGGATGACGCACACCCCCTCGCCGCCACTTCCCGTCACCGTCCTGTCGGGATTCCTCGGTGCCGGCAAGACCACCCTGCTCAACCACGTCCTCACCAACCGCGAGGGCCTGCGCGTCGCCGTCATCGTCAACGACATGAGCGAGGTCAACATCGACGCCGCACTCGTGCGTGGCGGTGAGGCCGCCCTGTCGCGCACCGAGGAGCGCCTGGTCGAGATGACCAACGGGTGCATCTGCTGCACCCTGCGCGACGACCTCCTGGAAGAGGTGGACCGGCTGGCGCGCGAGGGGCGCTTCGACTACCTGCTCATCGAGTCCTCGGGCATCTCCGAACCCATGCCGGTGGCCGCCACCTTCTCCTTCGCCCGCGACGACGGCGCCACCCTCGGCGACCTGGCCCGCCTCGACACGATGGTCACCGTCGTCGACGCCGCCAACTTCCTCCCCGAACTGGCCACCGGCGACGAACTGACCGAGCGTGGCCTGGACCAGTACGAGGACGACGAACGCACGGTCAGCGACCTGCTGATGGACCAGGTCGAGTTCGCCGACGTCATCGTCCTCAACAAACTCGACCTCGTGGACTCGGCGTCGGCGGACCGGCTCCGGGCCACCCTGGCCCGCTTCAATCCGGCCGCCCACGTCGTGCCGGCGGTGCGGGGCCGCGTACCGGTCCGTGAAGTCCTGGGCACCAGCCGATTCGACCTGGAGCGCGCCCAGCAGGCTCCCGGGTGGGTCAGGGAACTCAACGGCGACCACGTCCCCGAGACGGAGGAGTACGGCATCTCCTCCACTGTCTTCCGCTCCTCCACGCTCTTCCATCCCGGCCGGCTGTGGACGTTCGTGACGGAGGCGCTGGACAGCGGGGCCTACGGTCAGGTCCTCCGGTCCAAGGGCTTCTTCACTCTCGCCGGCCGGCCCCACGTGACGGGACTGTGGTCGCAGGCCGGTTCGGTGGCACGCTTCGAACCCTCCTCCGCGCGTGACACCGACAGTCCCCACGCCCAGGAAATCGTCTTCATCGGAACCCATCTGGACAAGGAAGCGCTCGACGCGGCCCTGACCGGCTGCCTCATGCGGCAGGGCGAACCGCGGCCCGAATCCGATCCGTTCCCCGCCTGGGACACCTACGGTTTCGACGAGACCTGCGCACACGAGCACGACCCCCTCACCACCGTGACGGGGCTCTGAGACTCCGGGCCGGACGGTGGTCGCAGCCACGGCACCGTCCGGCCCGGTACACATCTGTGTCAGGGAGGCCGCTCATGGACAGGGAAAAGCCACTCCTGGGAACGGTGCAGGAGGCGCTCCTCATCCCGCTGTACGCCCGGTCCGTGGAGACCCGCACAGGGCAGGCGCCGCTACGGAACGCGCGCGCCGAAGAAATCGTCGCGTCCATCGACTACGACTTCGGACGCTTCGACGGTCTTCCGAGCCTCACCGGCGCGCTCCTGCGGACCCTGATCGCGTCCTCCGTTACCGACGAGGCGTGGGCCGCCGAGGTGACCTCGAGTACGGACGGGCCCTACCTGTTCCTCGCCGAGGCCGTACTTCCCTACCTGGACGAGGCCGATGTCCACCAGGTCGTCGATCTGCTCGCCGACCGCTTCCCCGGCGCCCTGCTCGCCCTCGACACCGCGGGGCCGGGATTCTTCGACAGCCAGGAGCAGCACGACGCGCTCAGCCGGGTCGAGGCACGAATGCACTGGTTCTGCCCCGACCTGCCGGACCAACTGGCCGACTGGCCGACTGGCCGACTGGCCGACTAGCGCCCATAGGCCGACATGGTGGCTTCGCACACCCTCACCAGCCTGCCCGTCGCTCTGCTCGAACAGTTGCCGCTCCCCTACCGGCAGATGGTGGCCGCGCTCTCCGCGCCGAAGCTCCCCCAGGCCGAGGGCTACCGGCTCGACCTCGTGCGCCTGCCCTGAGATCCGCGCACCCGTCTTCGGTGCCGTAGGCGCCGCCCGTGACCCCGCCGAGTCACGGTCGGCGCCTACGCTCCTCTTGCGGACGGCGACGTCACCAGGAGGACTTGGTGACCCCCGGCAGGAAGCCGGCGTGCGCCTGCTCGCGCAGATTGACCCGTGACAGGCCGAACTTCCGCAGGTGTCCGCGGGGCCTGCCGTCCACGCTGTCGCGGTTGCGCACACGCGTCGCGCTCGCGTCGCGGGGCTGGCGCCGGAGCTCGGCGACGGCCGCCTCGCGTTCGGCGTCGGTTGACGACGGCCGGCGGATGATGTCCTTCAACTCCTCACGGCGGGCCGCGTACCGCTCGACGACCGCCTTGCGCTTCTCGTTCTGCGCGATCTTGCTCTTCTTGGCCATCAGACCTTCCCCCCTCGGGCGCGAATACGGGCCACGGCGGCCTCGATGCCGATGCTGTCGACGGTCTTGACCGCCTTGGCGCTGAGCGTCAGCCGGACGTGCCGCCCCTCGCTGGGCAGCCAGTAGCGCTTGCGCTGGATGTTCGGGTCGAAGCGGCGCGAGGTGCGCCGGTGCGAGTGGGAGATGGTGTTGCCGAAGCCGGGCTTGGCGCCGGTCAGTTGGCAGTGGGCGGACAAGGTGCTGCTTCCTCTCGTCGGACGGCTACTTTTTGGTAATGGAAACCATTCCCATATACTACCTCCATGGCACGGGCCGAGTCCCACCCGCTGGCCATCCCCCCTCCGCCCCAGACACCGAGGAAGCGCCATGAAGCCCGGAATCCACCCCTCGTACGGCCCCGTCGTCTTCCGCGACCGCGCCGCGAACTACGCGTTCCTCACCCGTTCCACCATGACCAGTGAGAAGACCATCGACTGGGAGGACGGCAACACCTACCCGGTCGTCGACGTCGAGATCTCGAACGCCAGCCACCCCTTCTACACGGGCACCGCCCGCGTACTGGACACCGCCGGGCGGGTCGAGCGCTTCGAGCGCCGCTTCGGACGACGCGGAGCCAAGTGATGCGGGACGATGCCCGACTCCCCGTCGTCATGGTCGGCGGGCTGCACTCGGAGGCGCGCGGACAGGTCGTGGACCACCTTCTGCGCTCCGTCCCCGGAAGCGTCGCCCTGCACCACGACCTGTCCACGGCCGCGGAGCACGGCACCGTCCTGCGCCATGTGCGCGACGCCTCGGGCGAGGTCTCCCGCGGCGAGGCCCCGTTGGCGAACGACTGCGCGTGTTGCGCGCTGCGCGAGGATCTGGCTCCCGAACTGGAACGGCTCGCCGACGCCGGTCTGACCCGCCTGGCCGTCGTCGAGTTGTGGGACTCCGTCGAGCCCAGGGAGATGGCCGAGGTCGTCGTCCACCACGGCGGCGACGCGATGCGGCTCACCAACGTGATCACGGCGGTGGACCCGGCGCTCGTTCTCCCCTGCCTCGGCAACGGCGACGACCTGGCCGAGGTGGGTCTCGCGGCCGCCGCCGGCGACCAGCGCACCGTCGGTGACACCTGGGCCAGACAACTGGAGTACGCCCCCGTGCTCGCCGTCGTGGAGAGCCCTGACGCCGACGACGAGGATCGCGCCCTCCTCGCCCAGCTCCACCCCACCGCACACCAGGTCCGTGCGGACTCCCCGGAACTCGCGGAGCTGGCCTTCGCACGTTTCGACGCCGAGGCCGCCGCGGCAGCCCAGCACCCGGCCTGCGCCCTCCTTCCCCAGGAAACCGACGAAGCGGGCGTCACCACCTTCGTGTGGCGGCGCCACCGGCCGTTCCACCCCGAGCGCCTCTTCCAGGCGCTGGAGGATCTCTGCTGCGCCGCCGCCCGCAGCCGCGGACGGTTCTGGCTCGCCGACCGCCCCGACACCCTGCTGGCCTGGGACGCCGCCGGCGGAGCCCTGTGCGTCGAGAGCGCCGGACCGTGGCTCGCCTCTCTGCCCGACGCCGCCTGGGAGTTGGAGCCGCCCGTCCACCGGGCAGCAGCCGCTCTCGACTGGCACCCCGAGCACGGTGACCGCTGCCAGCACCTCGTCTTCACCTCACCCGGGCTCGACCACGACGGACTCGAGCGCGTCCTCGAGTCCTGCCTGCTCACCGACGCCGAGTACGCCGCGGGACCCGAGGGGTGGAAGCACCTCCCGGCAGCCTTCGCCCCCCTCCTCGACCCCGCCGTATGACACGGCCCGTCCACCCCGCACCGAAGGAGCACGCATGCCCTCCCGCCAAGGCCCCCGCAAGCCGCTGAAGTCCCGCCCCAACCCGCTCGACGCGGCTGGGATCACCTACATCGACTACAAGGACACCGACCTGCTGCGAAAGTTCATCTCCGACCGCGGAAAGATCCGCAGCCGTCGCGTCACCCGAGTCACGGCCCAGCAGCAGCGGCAGATCGCCAGGGCGATCAAGAACGCCCGGGAGATGGCCCTCCTTCCCTACTCGAGCCGATAAGAGCGTCCGTGGCGGCAGGAAACTGATAGATGAAATGCACCCCCGCTACCGGGGATGCATTCATTTTCGTCCGGGATCGGATCGAACAGGGCTCAGTGGTCGTCCCAGTGGCCGTCGTGTGCCGCGTGGCGATGACCGTCGTGCACGTAGTCCACGTAGTCCACGTGGTCGCCGTGCGGACGCGCCACGTGCCCGCAGCCCTCACCGTGCACATCCTCGTGTCCGGGATGCGGCTGATGCTGCACTGATGTTGTCACGCTACCCATCTCCACGCTTCGGAGCGCCGCCCCCCGAAGACGGCAGTACGGAATTCTCTTCCGATTTCCATCCCCACCGGAAAGACTGCCATGGAGGACACGCGCCGACAAACGGGCTACTCCGCCCATGCATTCGGTAACGGTTTTCACTGCGAATCAAGAGGGAATTCTCCGAACGATTCGACAACGGCATCGGCGCGCGGACCGCCGACGGGCGTCCACATGGCACCGTCGCCAGGTCTCCTCGATCTCCCGGTCCGGGCAGGACTGGACGGTGACTCCCGCGCCCGCGCGCAGCCAGGATTCGTCGCCGTCACCGATGAGGGTGCGCGGGACGAGGACCGCGTCCAGGGCTCCGGCGGTACTGCCCCGGAAGACCGCGCCGCCGTACAGGCCCCTGGGTCCGTCCTCGTGGCAGCCAGGGCGTGGAGGGCGTCGCGCTTGGAGACACCGGTGGCGGTGATCGCGGGGAAGAGAGAGGCGAAGGCGTCCCAGGGCCCGGCGTTCTCGCGGAGCCGGCCCGCCAACCGTGACGCCAGGTGCGGCACCGATCCGCTCGGCCGGACCGTCATGAACTCCTCGGCCACGACCGAGCCGGGCCGGCACACCGCCGCCATCTCCTTCCAGGCCAGGCGTACGGACACGGCCAGTTCCGCGCGGCGACGGTCGTTCTCCGCCGGGTCGAGGCCGTGCGCGCGGGTGCCGGCGAGGGGCTGGGTGCTGACCCGGCCGTTCTCCGCGACCTCCAGGACGCTTTCCGGGCTGAACCCGGCCGCCCGGTAGCCGCCGAGGTCCAGCAGGTAGGAGCGGGCTGGGGTGTTGGACCGGCGACCCGCGAGATGGGTCGCGGCGAAGTCGACAGCCGGTGCGGCGGGCAGGGGGACCTTCCGGGAGAACACGGCCCTCTCCAGGAGCCCGGCACGGATGTCCTCGATCGTGCGGGCGACCGCGCCGCCGTAGGCCGCGGTGCCCGCGGCGATGACGCGTTCGGCCGCCTCCCGTGTCGCTCCGTCCTGCAGGGGCTGTCGGCCGGGTCAGGGCGGGAGGTTGGCAGAACAGAACGCCCGCCGGAACACAGTCCGGCGGGCGTTCTCCCTCGGGCCCCTCAGGGAACCCCGGAACGGGACGCGTCAGTGACCGGCCACCGTCCCGGACAGTTCGTTGGTGCCCTTCGGCAGCGTCACGGACGTCACCTTCTCGCCCGAGTCCAGGTCGAAGGAGTGCAGTTGGCGCTTGCCCGGGTCGGAGACGTACGCCGTGTGGTCACGGACGAACAGGGTGGGCCTGGGCTGCTGCCAGTCCAGGGGCTCCGTCCAGTCGCCGACGGCGTCGATCTTCTTCTCGACCTTGCCGGTCTCCGGGTCGATGACGTGCAGAACGCCGTTGGTGCCGAGCACGAGGGCCTCACCGTGCGGGCCGCGGGCGAGGGAGCGGAAGGAGTAGCTGGTGCCGAGGTCGACCAGCTTCATCTTGGCGGTGCGGGTGTCGATCAGGGAGATGCGGGTCGGCCGCTCCAGCTCCGCGTCGGGGTCGGTCTTGTAGTCGCCCAGGAGGATCGGGGAGGCGTCGCTGCCGGCCTGGTTGCCGGTACGGGCGTAGTCACCCGGAGCGTCGACCTTGGTGAACTTGCCGTCCTTGTAGAGCAGGACGCCGTCCTCGCAGCCGAGTCCGACCACCTCGTCCTTGGCCGCGGCCTCGCCGTGCACGCCGGGGCAGTCCTCGGAGCGTGCGATCTCCTTGCCGTCCTTGTCCAGGACGAGGGCGCCGGTGCGCTTCTCCTCGGTGCCGAGGGTGGTGACGAGTTCGCCGTCGGCCAGTTCGATGGCCACGCCGTGGTGGGGCTCGGGGGAGGTGTAATTCCGGGTCTTCGGCTGCTTCCCGCCGGCCAGGTCGGCGGAGTCGAGGACGTTCACCTCGCCCGTGCCGTCGGTGAACAGCACCGTCTTGCCGCCGTGCCGCACGACGTGGCCCGGCTTGGCGCCCTTGAACTCGGCGTCGGTGAACTCCTGCCGGGCGGCGTCGAACACGCGGAAGCCGGTGTCGGTGGAGATGACGACGTGGTCCTCGTCGCCCGCCGGGTTGACCCGGTTGAAGCCGGGCAGCTCGATCGTCTTCGCCAGCTTCAGGGTCTCGCCGTCGAGGATGTAGAGCCCCCCGTCGTAGGAGGCGACGACCGGGTTCTTGACGGCAGCGGCCTCGCTGCTCTTCGTCTGCTTCTTCGGCTCGGCGTCGGACGAGGCGTCGCCGTTTCCGCCGCAGGCGCTCAGCGCCATGGCCGTCGCCAGGGCGAGTGCCGTGCCAGTGAGCCTTCTGGCGCGTGTCGACCTGTTCATCGTGTGTCTTTCCTCTCCGGCCCTCGGGGCGCGGGGTCGTGTGGTGGAACGGCCGGCGTGTTCGGTTCGCCGGGCCGCGGGGAGGCTTGATCAGGCGCCGGTGAGGCCCTCGGCCATGGCCGAGGTGTTGGCGCGCATCATCTCCAGGTAGGTGCCGGCGCCCTTGCCCTTCTCGGTCAGCGACTCGGAGTAGAGGGAGACGACGTCCACGTCGCCGCCCATCTCCTGGCGCAGGACCTCCGCGAGCTTGGTGGGCTGGGAGGAGTCGGCGAAGACGGTGCGCACACCGGCCCGCTCCATGGCCTGAGTGAGGGAGCGCAGGTCGGAGGAGCTGGGTGAGGCGAGGGTGGTGCCGCTGGGGATGACCGCGCCGATCACGCGGAAGCCGAAGCGGTCGGCGAGGTAGCCGAAGACGTGGTGATTGGTGACCAGGGCGCGCTGGCTCTCGGGTACGCCGGCGAAGGATTTCTCCATCCAGGTGGTGAGGTCGGCGAGTTGTCCGTCGTAACGTGCCGCGTTGTTCCGGACGGCCTTGTCGTCCACACCCTTGACGTGTTCGGTGACCTGGTCGGCGATCAGGCCGGCGGCCTTGCGTACTCGGTCGGGGTCGGTCCAGAAGTGCGGGTCGGGTTCGCCGGCCTCGTCCTCGGGGCCGCCGTCCTGCCCGGTGTGGAAGGTGAGGGGGTCGGCCGCCTCACCCGCCGCGAAGGTGGCCACGCCGGACTCACGTGCCGCCTCCACGAGCCGCAGTACGTTCTCCTCCAGGCCGAGCCCGTTGTAGACGACCAGGTCCGCGTTCTCCAGCTCGGCGGCCTGCACGGCCGACAGGCCGAAGGAGTGCGGGTCGGCGTTGGGCTTCATCAGGACGCTGACGTCCGCCTCGTCCCCGACGATCTCCCTGGTGATGTCGCCGAGGATGTTGGTGGTCACCACGACCCGGGGCCGTTCGTCGCCGCCGCCCGCGCAGCCGGTGGCCGTACCGGCGACGATGAAGAAGCTGATCAGCGTCACCAGCGCGGCACGGATCCGTGCCGCGCCCACACGCACACTCATCGGCCCGTCTCCACCATCAGGGACGGCCGGACGTCCAGGTCGAACGTGCGGGCCACCCGGAGGTCGTCGTTGTAGTCGATCTCGTACACGCGCTTGCCCCCGGGGTCGTTGAGGTAGGCGCGGCTGCGGTCCACCTCGATCACCGGCGTCGCGGTGCCCTCGGACTCCGCTTCGGGGACGTCCTTCAGCAGGGGTTCGGTGACCGTGGTCTCCTTGCCGGCGGATATGTCGTAGCCGTGCAGGGCACCGTCGGTCTCCAGGACCATCAGGGGCGCGCCCTCGCCGGCCGTGTTGGCGGCGACCACGGGACCGGTCTCCACCCGGGTCCAGGCACCCTCGGTGACGTCCAGGACCCAGACGGCGTCCTTGCCGGCGGGTGCCGTGAGCGTGCTGCTGCCCGGACGGTGCCGGAACTCGGCGGCACGCTCCGCCTTCGGCACATCCTTGCCATAGGGGATCTTCCGGGCGGTGAAGACGCCGTCGTCCTCGTGGACGAGCAGGGCGCCGTCGGCGCAGCCGAGGACGATACCGCGCCGGGTGACCGCGTCGCCGCGCGGCTCCTCGCACTCCGCCTCCGGGGTGGCGACACGCTTGCCGGACCGGTCGAGCACGGTGACCTCGGCAGGGCCGTCGCTCCCGCCGGTGAGGGCGACGAGGTGTTCGGCGTACGGCACGACGGGGCCCGCGTAGGTGTCCGGGAGCCGGGAGGGGGTGCCGAGGGCGCCCTTCTCCAGCTCGGCGCGGCGGTACACGCTCGCCTTCCCGTCGGCCGTGGTGACCACGGTGACGCCCGCGTCGCTGCGGACGCCCGTGCCGGTGCCGCCCGGGAGCTCGCCGGCCTCCTGGATCTTCGCGCGGTAGTAGTGCACGTGGTCGCCGTGGTCGACCATCCACGCGCCGCTGTCAAGGACTTGGGTGCCGTCGGTGCCGTGGAAGTAGCCGAAGCGGCCGTCCGTGGTGAGGGCGGTGACGCCGGCTCTGCGGGCGGTGTCGTGGACCTTTCCGGTGATCAGGTCCAGTACCCGGGTGTCACCACTGCCGGGGTCGCCGAGCAGGAGCCGGGACTGCTGCTCGGCGGCCTCGGTGGCGCCTTCCACGTAGCCGTGCGGGGTGGCGGAGGAAGCGGGGTTCTCGGAGCCGGACTCGGCATCGTCCTGGCCTCCGCATCCGGCGGTCAGGAGGGCCACGGCCGCCAGCGCCGGGGCCAGCGATGTGACGTTTCTTCGGACGAACAACGAGATCGCCTCAGGTTTCGTTCGGTCGGGGGGTGGTGGCGCCCGGGGCCGAGGCGGCCGCCCGGGCGGGGACTCCGGCCGGGCGCGCACGGCGGCGGTGCCGGAGGCCGGACGCCAGGTGGGACAGGAAGAAGAGGCCGACCGCGAGGGCCGAGACGGTCGCCCCGGCCGCGGTGCTCAAGTGCCAGGAAAGGAGCAGGCCGCCGAAGGTGGCGGCGGCGCCGAGGACCGCGGCCAGGACCATGACCCCGCTCACGCTGCGCGCCCAGGGCAGGGCAGCCGCCGGTGGGGCGATGAGCAGGCCCAGGACGAGCAGCGTCCCCACGATGTGGAAGGAAGCGACGATGGCCAGGGCCAGCAGCCCCAGCAGCACGGCGTGCGCGAGCCGCGGGCGCAGACCCAGCGTCCTGGCCTTGCGCTCGTCGAACGCCAGCGCCAGGAAGGCCCGGTGCCCGAGCACCGAGACGCCCAGCGCCAGCAGCAGGGCCGCACCGAGGAGGGTCAGGTCGCTCTCGCGCACGGCCAGGACGTCACCGAAGAGGAAACCAGTGAGGTCCACCGCGAAGGACTGCGAGCGGGACACGATGATGACGCCGAGCGACAGCATCCCGACGAACAGCAGGCCGATGCCGGTGTCCTGGGACAGCCTCGGAGTACGGCCGAGGGCTGTGACGCCCGCGGTCATCACGGCCGCGCTCACCACCGCCCCCACCAGCAGGTTGCCCCCGAGCAGCGAGGCGACCGCGACGCCGGGAAGCAGTCCGTGGGACATGGCGTCGCCGAGGAAGGCCATCCCCCTCAGTACCACCCACGTCCCGGCGAGGGCGCAGATCGCCGACACCAGGATCCCGGCCCACAGGGCCCGCTGCACAAAGGCCACCTCGAAGGGGGCCGTCAACCACTCCATACGATGACCCTACAATGACAACCATGTTCAATAACAACCCTCCGTCAGCGCCGGACGACGAACCGAGGAACGAGCGCGTCCGGTTCCACGGGCTGAACGCCGGCTATCCGGGCCGTCCCGTACTCCATCAACTCAGCGCGGGCATACCGGCTTTGGCCATGACCGCGCTCGTCGGACCGAACGGAAGCGGGAAGTCCACGCTGCTGGGCGTGCTGGCCGGAGTGATCACCGCCACATCCGGACAGCTCCGGTACGCGGAGGGCTCGCCACCGGCCTTCGTCCCGCAGCGCGGCGCCGTCGGCGACACGCTCCCCCTCACGGCGCGGCAGACGGTGGAGATGGGCCGCTGGGGCGAGCGGGGACCGTGGCGGCGGCTGACCCGGCAGGACCGGGCCGCGGTCGACCACGCCATGGAACGGCTCGGCGTCACCGGCCTCGGGGCCCGCCAGCTCGGCGAGTTGTCGGGCGGCCAGCGCCAGCGCGTCCTGATCGCGCAGGGCCTCGCCCAGCAGTCCGACCTGCTGCTCCTGGACGAGCCGACCACCGGCCTCGACCCCGAGGCACGGGAGAGGATCACGGCCCTGCTGACCGCTCTGGTCGCCGACGGCACGACCGTCGTCCAGGCCACGCACGACCTCGAGGCCGCCCGTTCCGCCGACGCCTGCCTGCTCCTCAGCGACGGACGACTGGTCTCGGACGGCCCGCCCGCGGAGGTACTCACCCCTCAGGCGCTCTCCAGGATCTGGCAACCGGCGTGAAGCCCCGGCCTGGCCGCGTGGCGGTCGGCGTGTGCGGATCACCGCGGCCTCACTGTGCTGGGCGGGCCGCCACCGCGCGGAGGGTGCCGAACGGTGAAGCGAGTGACGTGAGCGATCAGAAGTACGCCGGCGGTCGGGGCGGGCTCGCCGACGCCTGCGCCTCACCGCTCGGGCAGGCGTGAACGTCCTGCTCGGCGGCTTCGCGCTCCTCACGATCGTCACGGTCGCCGGGGTCCTCGGCCCGATGCTCGCGCTCGGCCTCTACACGCCTCCAGGTCCGCGGCGTACGGGCACCGGAGACCGACTCCTGGGTGACGGTGACCGGCGTCTGGCACCCCAGCGGCCGGCTCGGCTCGGCGGCCGCCTGGCCCCCGGTGCTGGATGCCACGGACGCCCGGCCGATCGCCGAGCCGGCGGACCCCTACGAGGAGCGTTGAGGCCCGCCGCCGGGGTGGAGTGTGCAGGCCCTACCCGAGGACCGCTTCGACCGGTGCGGACGACCCGTTCCAGTCCATGCGTGACCACGGGAGCGCCAGTGCGTCCGTGCCGCGGACCTGTCGTGGGGCCAGGTCCTCGATCCGGGACGCCTCCCCGTGTCTGGCGAACACGGTGTCGACGTAGCGGTGTCCGGTGTCGGCGGCGATGAACAGTGCGGTGCGGCCGGGCTCTTCGCGCCGCTCCCACCGGGCGGCGAGGTAGGCGGCGCCGGTGGACAGGCCGGCGAAGACGGCGTGCCGCCGCAGCAGGTCGACGCTGCCTGCGAGGGCGCCGTCGAAGGCGAGCCAGTGCAGGGTGTCGTAGAGATCGTGCCGCACGTTGCCGAAGGGGATGGAGCTGCCGATGCCGGCGATGATGATCTCCGGGTCGGCGACGTGTTCGCTGCCGAAGGTGACGCTGCCGTAGGGCTGGACGCCGACGAGCCGCACGTCCACTGAGTGCTTGTCCAGGTAGTGGGCGAGGGCGCCGGTGGAGGCGCCCGAACCCACGCCGCCGACCAGGGTGAGAGGGCCGCCACCGGTCTGGGCGTGTATCTGTTCGGCGACGGCTTCGTAGCCGAGGTAGTGGATGTCGTCGTGGTACTGGCGCATCCAGTGGTAGTCCGGATGGGCGCGGAGGATCTCCTGGACGCGGGCGACCCGGCGGCTCTGGTCGAGCTTGAGGTCGCTGCTGGGCGGCATCTGCTCCAGGTGGGCGCCGAGTACGTCGAGTTGGGTGCGCAGGGTGTGGTCGACGGTGGTGGAGCCGACGATGTGACAGCGCATGCCGTAGCGGTGGCAGGCGAGGGCGAGGGCGTAGGCGTAGATGCCGCTGGAGCTGTCGATGAGGGTGTCGCCGCGCCGTACGGCTCCGGTGTCGAGCAGGTGGCGTACGGCGGCCAGGGCGGAGACGACCTTCATCGTCTCGAACCGCAGGCAGACGAGTCCGTCGTCGAGACGTATCAGGTCCGGGCGGCCGACGGCTTCAGAGATGTGGTCGTCCACGGGGGAACTCCAAGGTGGTCGGGGGACGCGAAGGTGGTGAAGGTGCGGGTCGGCGTGACGCCTTCGCGGGCCAGGGCGCGGCGGCAGCGCCGCAGCCCGCCGTCGAGGCCGGGTGCACGGGGATCGAAGAGGATGCCTGCGACGTTGCCGCTGTGCGCGATCTGCACGCCGACGGCGCCGGTGCTGTCGGCGATGCCCTTGAGGGCCGGGAACTCCCGCTGACCGAGAACCCGTTGACGCAGCCGCGCGCTCGCCGTACTCACCCGGCCGAGCAAAGCGGTGTCGGCGTCGGCCACCGCCGTGCGCAGCATGCGGCGCAGGTGCGCGTAGGCGGCGATGTCCCCGTCCTCGACGAGCGCTGTCAGGGACAGCGTGTCGACGGGTTCGCTCCCGCCCAGCGCGCAGCCGACGACCACCGCGGGCGGCAGGGCGGAGCCGAGGACCTCCAGGACCCGCCCCTCCCGCTGCGCGAAGAGCAGCGGACGAGGGCCGTACATCAGCGGGTCGCTGGCCTCCTCGGCGCGCACCGCGAGCCGGGCGACGGTCTCCGGCCGCAGCCGCAGTCCCCAGGAGTCGGCGACCGCCCGCACCGTGGCGATGACGTCGCTGGTGGACGAACCCATGCCGAGCCCGACCGGCAGGTCGCCGGTGAGCGTCAGTTCTCCGCCGCACGGGTCCTGACCGCGTAGGGCGGCGCACTCGCGCAGCGCGAGGACGGCGGCCTTGCGCGCCTTCGTACGGCTGTCCGGCGTCACCGTCACCTCGTCGGGCGGGCTGCCGGGCCTGCGGACGAAGCGGGCCGTGCTGCCCGGTCTGTCCATCGGGAGGGTGACGAGCCCGTGGCAGAGGTGGCGGTTCCCGTCGTGGAAGTAGCCCTGGAGGATCTCACCGTGGTGGCAGGGGGCCCGCCCGTCACCGGTGGTGCGGTGCGGGTCCCCGCCGGGTGCCGTCGGACGGGTGGCGTCCGTCACGCGGCGCCCGCCGCCCGGTAGCGGTACAGGGTCGTGGGCTCCGCGCTGAACTGGGAGAAGGGGAACGGTTCCGCGGACAGGGCGGTCACACCCGACCCCAGGAAGGCGCGTGCCACCGCGCTGCCGGTCTGGGCGTACACCACCAGGGGCACCCCGCGCTCGCGGCAGCGCGACAGGACGGTGTCGAAGCTGCCGTTGCTCAGGGTCATGCCGGTGGCCACCACGGCGTCGGCGGTGTCGAGGACCTCGTGCATGTCGTCGGTCACCGGATCGCCCCACTGGGTGGTGCGGAGGTTGAAGTCGCAGAGCAGGGGGTCACCGCCACGCTCGCGGATGGCCGCGACGAGCGGGTTGACCACCCCGATCAGGCCGACCTTCGCACCGGCCCCGATGTCCAGGAGCCCGGCGATCGCCGCGTCCCGGGCCAGCGCGCGGGTCTCGGGCGTTCCGGCGGGCAGCGTGACGGGCTCGGCCTCCGTCGCCTCCCGGTGCGGGCGTGCCGCGCTGAGGCAGGCGTCCAGCGCGGCGATCCGCAACGGCCTCGGGGCCTCGCGCAGCAGAGTGTCGACGGGGGATCCGGAGGCGTCCCGGCATATGGAGGCGTCGACCTCGCCGGCCTCGAAGGCGCAGGCGCCGAAGGAGCCGCCCAGGCGGACCAGGACGTACTGGTTGAGGTAGGTGGTGTTCCCGCCAGCCAGTCGCGTCCCGTGGTGCACCCAGAAGACGCTGGTGGCCACCAGGTCGGCGGGGCGGGGGCCGTGGTCGCCGGCCAGTACGCCGGCCAGGAGTTCGTCGGTGTTCTTCATCGCGGGCCTCCGGTGCGGGGCGTCTCGTGGGTGATGCGGAAGAGGAAGGTGAGCACGCCGTCCTGCCAGTCGTGGAGGTGGGCGATCCGGGGGCTGAGTCCGTGGTCCAGGGCGTACTGGACGAGGGCGCGCAGGTCGGCGGTGTTGGAGGCGATGACGTAGATCTCGCCGGCGGGGGCGAGCAGGTCCTTCTCCGCGATCTGCGCGAAGAACTTCGCCAGGAGCGGCGCGCCCACGCAGACGTTGCGTACGACGTCCGGGTCGTCGCTGACGGTCTGGCTGACGGCCGGTGGGTTGAAGGTGACGACGTCGAGGCGCGCACCCTCCGGGAGCGCGTCGAAGACGTCACTCACCGCGGGGAGGAACGAAGTGCCCGCGCGTTCGCCGACCAGGCGCCGGTAGTGGCGGGCGGTGGCGGCCACGCTCTGCGGATGGACGTCGAGTGCGTGGATCTCCCTGGCACCCCGCAGCCCTGCCGCCACGGCCTCGACGCCGAGACCGGCGCCCATGGCCGCGTAGCTGAGTCCGCGGGTCTCGATGCGGCCGTCGAGCAGCCGTTCGTGGATCATGCGGCTGGTCCAGCCGGGTGTGAAGACGCCGGGCGGGACGTCGAAGGTCCAGTCGTTCCACTCGTAGGAACGGGTGGTGTGCAGGTCGGCCTTGGGCTGGTTGAGCGTGATGATCTGGTCGGCGGGCAGGGGTGGGGGCAGCTGCTCGAGCAGAGCGGAGCCGGTCGCGTCAGGGTTCATGGGGGTCCTTCCGTGGAGACTTGGGTGGGGCGACGGGTGCGTGTCTGATTGCGGCCCAGTTCCTCCTCGGGGATCGGGGCATCGGGGTCGGCGGTGCGGGATCTCAGCGCGGCTGGTCGACGGTGACGCGCGGACCTCCGGGAGCACCGTGGGACGACGTGGCCCGGTACGTGACGGTCAGGTTGCCGAAGGAGTCGTGTCCGACCTCCGCGTCGACCTCGAAGACCTCGGCCGGCCGGGCCGGGGTCAGCACGTCCTTCGGTGTGCCCGAGGCGACCAGGCTGCCCCGGTGCATGAGGAGGAGGCGGTCGCAGTAGCGGGCGGCGAGGCCCAGGTCGTGCAGGGCGACCAGCACCGTCTGCTCCGTCTCCACCAGCAGTTCCATCAGCTCCAACTGGTCACTGACGTCCAGGTGGTTGGTGGGTTCGTCCAGCAGGAGGCACCAAGGCCGCTGTGCCAGGGCCCGGGCGATGTGGGTGCGCCGGCGTTCACCGCCGGAGAGCGACTTCCAGTGCCGGTCGGCGAGGTCCGTGAGGCCGAGGCGGGCCGGCGCGGCGTCGACGACCGCCCGGTCGGTGGCATCGGGACCGCGCCACCGGTCGCGGAACGGGGTGCGGCCGAGGCCGACCACGTCGGCGACCCGGAGGTCGGTGTCCGGGTCGGACGCCTGCTCGACGAAGGCGACGAGCCCGGCGACACGTCGTGCGCTCCAGCCGGCGGTCGGCCTGCCGTCGTACCGGACGCTGCCCGCGGTGGGGGTCCGCAGTCCCGCCAGGCAGCGCAGCAGGGAGGACTCGCCCGAGCCGTTGGGCCCGATCAGACCCACCGTCTCCCCCGGGCCGGCCTCCAGGGTGACGTCGTGGACGACGGCGCGGCCGGACACCGACCACGTGAGCCGTTCGGCGCCGATCCTCACAACTCTCCTCGCTTGCGCAGCACCAGAAGGAAGAGGGGCACGCCGAGCAGAGCGGTGAAGACACCGACGGGCACCTCTTGGGGGGCGAAGGCCACGCGGGCCAGCGCGTCCGTCCAGACCAGGAAGATCGCTCCCACGAGGGCGGAGAACGGCAGGAGGGCGCGGTGCAGCGGCCCGACGACGAACCGCACACCGTGCGGGACGATCAGACCGACGAAGCCGATGGCGCCGGCGGACGCGACCGCGACGGCGGTCAGCACCGCGGTGACCAGCAGCAGGCGGCGGACCACGGTCACGTCGACACCCGGCGACTTGGCGGTGCCCTCCGCCTCCCGTACGACCGCCCGCTGCTCCGCCGCCGGCTTCGCCGCACGCTCCTCGACCCCGAAGATCCGGCCGAAGTTCGCGTAGTCGTCGAAGAGGAGGTCGAACGCCGTCTTCTCCGGGTCGTTCTGCTTCGGGCAGTCCACCGCGCTCGCGTAGGCGGGCAGTTCGAGCTCGGCGAGTTCCTCGCGGGTGCCGGCCCGGTCCTTGGCGTACAGGTCGGCGAAGGAGGCGACCAGGAGTGTCTTCGTCGCCTCGCCGGTCCCACCGCGACCGGCCTCGTCGGTGGAGTCCGGGGCCGAGGAGCAGCCGGCGAGGGCGAGGCCCCTGGTGGACAGACAGGCACCGAGGCGTGCGGGACGGCGCATGAATCCTCCGGAGGGCAGCACTGGGCAATGGCTCACGTCATGTGACGGCGGGCCGAAACAGCACACTAATGGAAATGATTGTCACTGCGATAGTGTGGTGCCGACGCGACGGCGCCGGTGCCGCCCGCCATACGTCATTGGCCCGCAAGCTGCAGCAACTCGCCTACGTGGCCACGCTGTTGCGGGCCTCACGTACCCTGCCCGACGACCCGCACACGACAGGAGCGCTCCCTCGTGCCGAGCCCTTCCACCCTCTCCGCCTCCTCCGAGTCGCCTCCGGACACGCAGCGCACCGTCTTGCTCGACGTGGCGTTCCTCCGCCTGTGGACAGGCGCCACGGCGTCCGGGCTGGCGACCTGGGCCCTGCCCTTCGTGCTCGGCCTCGCCGTCCTCGACCGGACCCTCACCGCCACCGACCTCGGCCTGCTGCTCGCGGCGCGCACCGTCGGATTCCTCGCCGCCGTGCCCGTGGCGGGAGTGCTGGCCGACCGGCATTCCCGCCGGAGGGTGGTCTTGTGGGCCGGGCTCGCCTCCGCAGCCGCGGCCCCGGTGCTGGCGGCCGGACTGGACCGCTCGGTGCTGCTGATGGCAACGGCCGCCGCGGTGGCGGGAGCCGGGCAGGGCGCCTGCCGGCCCGCCTACCAGGCCCTGACCGCCGAGGTGGTCGACGCCGACCGCAGGCAGCAGGCCAACGCCGCCATGACGCTGTCGGTCCGGGTCACGACGCTCGTGGGCCCCTCCCTGGCCGCACTGCTCGCCGTCTTCTTCGACACAGGGGCGCTGCTGGTCGGCATCGGGCTGCTCTGGCTCGTCGCCGCATGCGTCCCGGGGCGCGGCAAGCCCCCGGTGGCCGGAGCGGACCGGTCGGAGTCCTCGGCCAGGGCAGGGAGGACGTCTTTCGTGGCGGAGTTCACGGAGGGCGTGCGTGAGGCGCGCAGGCACCCGTGGTTCCTCGCCGGTCTGGGCGCGCTGACGGCCGTCATAGCCACCGGCTACTCGGCGACCGGTGTGGCGCTCCCCCTGGTCAGCAGGGACGAGTACGGCACCGAGGTGGTCCTCGCGGGCGCGATGACCGCGTACACGGCCGGCGCGTTGGCCGGCGCCCTGCTCATCGCCCGCTGGCGTCCCCGCTCTCCCGGCTGGTCCGCACTCGCCGGGCTCGCCGCCTACGGACTCGCACCGCTGAGCCTCGTCGTCCCGGTGCATCCGGTCGTCGTGATGGCCGCCTACGCCGTCGCGGGCGTCGGCATCGAACTCTTCAACGTGCCCTGGTTCACCGCCGCCCAGCGCGAGGTGGCCCCCGACAAGCTGGCCCGGGTCTCCTCCCTGGACTTCCTCCTCTCGTACGGCCTCGCCCCGCTCGGACTGGCGCTCATCGCTCCGGCCATCGACGCCTTCGGGGCCCGGCCCGTCCTCGTGGGCTGCGCGATCGTGTGCTTCGCCGCCCCGGCCGCCGCCGCCCTCGTCCCCAGCGCCCGGACCTTCTCCCGAACGCCCACGCGCGACGACGCCCCCTGACGACCACGACGAACGGCCCCTGCTGGGGCAGCCTGGAGCCATGCACGCACCCGCTCAGACCCACCGCCCGCACTCCACCGCCGGTCCGGGCGTCACCCCCGGTCGCGTCCCGCACGGGAACGTACAGACCGCACGCGAACTGCTCGCCCGCGACGGGGCCGTGATCCTCACCGGCCACGAGAACACACCCGACGCCCTGGTGGTCGCCGCCGCCCAGATCGTCGGCGACCGGCTCCGCGAGCTGTACCCGCAACGGGTCCGCACCTCGCACCCGGGGAACCCCGTCCACCTGCACGCGGACAGCTTCGACATCGTCGTCGACATCGGCGGAGTCCCCCACCGCAGGCGCCACCCCGACGAGAACCACGTCCTCGTCCAGTGCGCCCTCCCGGCACCCGAGGGAGGCGACTCCTTCGCGCTGGACGCGTACGCGTTCGTCGACGACCTCGCCATCACCGACCCCGCGCTGCACACCTTCCTCACCAGCACCGACGTCGATCTGTACGGCGCCTGGGCGGACCTGCGCGGGCTGCCCGCCACCCCCAGGATCGGACGCCACGTGGAGTTCACCCGTACCGGACGGCGCGTAGTACGCCGCACCGATGGAGCGGTGCCGGTCCACCGCGATCCCGACGGCGACCACGTCTCCCGGCAACTCGCCCGCCTGACCGAAGCCGTACTCGGTGTCGAACCGTCCCTCCCCCGCTTCCGGCTCGACGCGGGCGACATCCTGGTCCTCGACAATTTTCGCTGCTGGCACGGCCGCGACGGACACACCGGGGAACGCACCGTCCGCATCCTCACCGCCCGCAGTTCCGACGCGGACTGAGCGGCTCCCAAGGACCGGCACCGTTCGGCCACACCCGAGATTAGGTCACCCAACTTGTTCGCCGGGCACCGCTGTGTTCGGCGTCGCCTTCTGCTTCCCGTCGCTCATGTGTACGGCCCGCATTGTGCCGGAGGCCGCTGCCGACCCGAACGGCGGCGGCGGCGGGCGCATGCCCGCTCGGTGATCCAGGTCACGTCACCCGTCCGGAACTCCAGGGGAGTCGTACCCGACTGCCTGCATCGAGGAGGTGCGTCTGTGACGACGGAACGGACTGCGTGGGGTGGGCGGAACGGGATGAGCTCGGCGACCGGGAAAGGCGCGGCGAGGGCTCTGACCACGTTGCTGACCTGCGCCATGGCCTTCTCGATGATGCAGTTGTTCCTGCTGGGAGCGCTCGGGCCGCGGCTCGTGGCGGATCTCGGGGTGTCCGAGACGGTGCTCGGGCTGACCACCACCGTCGGATTCGCCACGGCGGCCGTGCTGTCCCCGGCCGGCGGCCGGGTCGTCGACCGCGTGGGGCCACGGCGCTGTCTGGTGGCGCTGCTTGCCGTGGCCGCGGTCGCGCTGGCCCTGATCGGCGCGGCTCCCGGCCCCGGGTTCCTGCTGGCCGCCGTCGCGCTGGGTGGACTGCCGCAGGCGCTGGCCAACCCGGCCACGAACAAGGCGATCCTCGCGGCCGTACCGCCCGACCGGCGCGCCTCGGTGACCGGAATGAAGCAGTCGGGGGTGCAGTTGGGGGCGTTCGCGGCCGGGTTGCCGCTCGCGGCGCTGGCCGGTCTCACCGGGTGGCGGGGCGCTGTCTGGGCGGCCGCGGGCGCCGCGGTGGTGGCCGCCGTGTGGGCGGCACGCGCCTTGCCCGCCGACCCGCCGCCGAAGTCCACCC
Source organism: Streptomyces sp. NPDC048171 (assembly GCF_043202655.1). Taxonomy (NCBI): domain Bacteria; kingdom Bacillati; phylum Actinomycetota; class Actinomycetes; order Kitasatosporales; family Streptomycetaceae; genus Streptomyces; species Streptomyces sp. NPDC048171. The sequence goes on along the minus strand of NZ_JBIDAU010000013.1, from coordinate 16,185 downwards.
CGGCGGTCTGGGTACCTCGCGGGATGGTCGCCTGGCTGATGGTGTTCTCGCTGCTGCTCGGCTGCGGCGTCGCTTCGGTCAACACCTATCTGTCGCTGTACGGCACCGAGCGTCTGGGGCTGGGTGCCACCGCGGCGGGCGCGCTGGTGGCCGTCCTCGGCGTCTGCGGAATCGCCGGGCGACTGGGCTGGTCGAAGGTGGCGGGGCGGCCGGACCGGGCGGTCTGGCTGCCGGGCTTCCTCGCCTTGGGATCGGTGGCGGCCGCTCTGCTGCTGGCCGCCTCGTCCTCGGCCCGGCCGCTGGTGTGGGTGGCCGCCCTTGCCATCGGGGTGTTCGCCGTGGCGGCCAACGCGGTGTCGATGGTGCTCGTCATGCAGCACGCGGCAGCGGGCCGGGCCGGCCAGGACTCCGCGCTGGTCTCCGCGGGCTTCTTCGCCGGGTTCGCGGTGGGTCCGCCACTGTTCGGGCTGCTGGCCGAGGCGGGCCGGTACAACGGCGGGTGGCTGCTCGTGGCCGCCGAGTTCGCGGGGGCGGCGACGGTGGCACTGCTCTGGTCCGCGCGGGAACGCCGGTCGGCCGTGCGGTCATGAGAGCCGGCACGACCCGGGACCACCGGGGCCCGGGGATCGGCAAGGGGGCCGCGTGAGACCGGAGAACGCACTCGGCTGGGCCGACTCGGCGCTCGACGCCGTCCTCGCCAAGGCCGCCGTCACCCACGCCGAAGTCGGCGAACGGTTCCCCCTCTACGCGGATCCGGACTCCGGCAGGTGGAAGACCACCGCCCGCGGTTCCTGGACCGGCGGCTTCTGGGCCGGGCTGCTGTGGCTGCTGGCTCGGCACAGCGGCGCCCCCTCGCACGTGCGGGCCGCGCGGGCGTGCACGGCCCGACTGGCCGACTGGGCCGGGGCGGACACCTCCACCCGCGGACTGATCCTCTGGTACGGCACCGTCCTCGCCGACGACGGGGACCACGTCCGGAGCCGGGGCGCACGGGCATGCCTTGACGCGTTCGACGCGGAACTGGGTCTCGTACCGTGGGGGTCGGCGTTCGGAGGGCCGCGCGGCACGGCACGCGTGGACGGCGTGCCCGGCATGGTTTCGCTGCTGGCCACGGTGGACGCGGAGGCCGCCCGCTCGCATCTGAGCCGGCATCTCGCCCTGTTCACGAGGGCACGGCCGCCCGCGTGGTCGTGGCTGCACACCGCGGAGGCCGGGTGGGCCCCCGCTGCCGGCCCACCACCGGGTTGGAGCCGCGGTCCGGCGTGGCTCCTGCTCGCCCTGGCCGAAGGCGCCCGCCTGCCGGGCGGCGACCCGTTCGTCGCGCTCGCCGACGCCCTGACACCGTCCTCCGCCGTTCCACTAGCCGACACCGCTCACCCCGACGGCCCGCTCGACACGTCCGCCGCGGCCATCACGGCACTGGCACTGATACGGCTCGGGCGCAGGGACCGGGCCGCCGGCATCCTCGAAGTGCTGGTCGACCGGCATCTGACCGCCGACGGCCGTCTTCTGGACGGCTGTTACGACCTCGCGGCCGGAACAGCCGTCCGTCACGAACTGATCTGGGGAGACTTCTTCCTGGCGTACGCGCTCGCGGAACTCACCGGCCGGGTGTCCGGTGGCACCGGCTAGACCGGTCCCGCCCGCAGCACGCGCCGTGCCACGGAGGTGATGTGCAGTTCGTCGGGGCCGTCGAGGATGCGGGCCGCACGGCCCGTGCGGAAGAGGGCGGGGAGCGCGGTGTCCGGGCCGAGCCCCGCGGCGCCGTGGACCTGGATCGCCGCGTCGGCCACCAGGTGGAGGGTGCGGGCCGCAGCGACCTTGGCCAGTCCCACCTCCACGTGGGCGTCGACACCCTGGTCGATCCGGGAGACGGCCTCGTGGACCAGGGGCCGGGTCGTCCGCAGGGCGAGAAGCGACTCGAAGACGTGGCGCTGGACGAGTTGCAGGTCACCGAGCGGTCCGCCGGAGCGGGAGCGGGTGACGGCGCGTTCTCGCATGAGGTCGAAGGCACGGCCGGCCTGGCCGAGCCAGCGCAGGCAGCGCAGGGTCCGGCCGAGCTGGAGCCGTTCGGCGGCGACGGCGAGCGCCTTGCCGCGTTCGCCGATCAGGTGGTCGGCGTCCACCGTGACGGCGTCGAGTGCGATCTCCGCCTGCCCCGAGACGCCGAGCACGGGAAGGTCGCGCACCACCCGAAAGCCCGGAGCGGCGGTCGGCACCAGGATCAGGGACAGACCGTCCCGGTCCGAAGGCCGCCCGTCCGTGCGCGCCAGCACCGTGACGAAGTCGGCGGTTCCGCCCCCGCTGACGAACCACTTGCCCCCCGTCAGCCGCCAGCCGCCGTCGACCTCGACGGCACGGGTGGCGGTGAGGAACGGGTCGGTGCCGGGAACGTCCGGCTCGGTCATGGCGTAACCGGCTCGCAACTCCCCCGCGACCAACGGCGCAAGACAGCGTTCACGGACCCGCGGACTGCCGTGCCGCATCAGCATGAGCGCATCCAGCAGGGACGCCGATCCGAGCACCTCCGGCCCGTGATCGCTGGCGCCCTCCGCCTCCGCGACATGGGCGTACGCCCGCAGCCCGAGTCCCTGACCGCCCAGTTCGACCGGCAGGGGCAGCGCCCACAGGCCGTGCTCCTTCGCCTCCCGCCGCAGGCGGCGCAACGTCCGGGCCGCGTCGGGGCCGCCGCCGTCCAGGACTCGTTCGCAGGGCACGATCCGGGAGCCGACGAAGTCCGTCACCCGCTCCTTCAACTCCTCTGCCTCCGAGGGGCACTGCGGGTCACCGAGCATCTCGTCCGGCATGTCTGTCCCACCTTTCAGGGAACTCCGGCTCGCACCGGCCCGACTGTCTGTTCGTGGAATCGGTCGGGGGTGATCGCCCCCGGGTTCCCGCGCGTCAGGAAAGGAGAGGCATGGCACCACCAGCCACACCCGCCATCGGGCAGACGTCCCGGCCCCTCGACGGCCTGCGTCTGGAAGCCCCGGCCCTCCCGGGACCGGCGGACGCGGTCGTCACGGACCACCTACGGCTGCTCGGCGCGGAGGAAAGCGGGCCCTCCGGCGAGCACATGTCACTCGCCGGCCCCGGGGGCGGCGGCATCACCGCCCAGGTGACGTGGGGCGAGCAGGCCGTCGACGAGGCGACCGTCCAGGCGGCGACGGGCATCATGGCCGTGCACGGCCGCCGGGAGGGATCACCCCGCGGGCTCGCCGCCGACTACGCCACCACCGCCGCGGGCGTACTGACCGTACAGGGGCTGCTGGCCGGGCTCCTGGCCCGGGCAAACGGCTCACAGGTGGGGAGCGTCGAGGTCAGCGTCGAGCGGGCCGGTCTGCTCGCCGTATCGCAGTATCTCGCCGCCGCCGGCGCGGAGGAGGCCGAGGCCGCACAGGTCGCACCGGGTGGCCCACCGTTCACCTCCGCCGACGGGATCGTGTTCGAGCTGGAAACACTCGACGCGGGCGCGTGGGCCGCGTTCTGGCGCGCTCTCGGCGCACCGACGGACGCGGTACGGCGCGGCTGGCGCCCCTTCCAGTTCCGGTACGCCACCGCCTGCGCGCCCTTTCCGCAGGCGCTGCACGACTCGGCCCGAGGTCATCGGTGGGAGCGCGTACGGGAAGCGGCCCTGTCCGCCGGCACCGAGGTGTGCGCCCTGCACACTCTCACCGAGCGGGCCGCCGAGTACGACGGCGCCCCGCCCTGGAGACTGACGGCGCACGAGGCTGCGTACGTCGGGTCCGGCGGACCGCCGCCCGTCGACGCCCCGTTGGCCGGGCTGACCGTGCTGGAGGCCGGCCGCCGGATCCAGGCGCCGCTCGCCGCGCATCTGCTGGGGCTGCTCGGCGCCGATGTGGTGCGGATCGAGCCGCCGGGCGGTGATCCGCTGCGCGGCATGCCGCCGGCCTGCTCGGGCGTGTCGGCTCGCTGGCTGGCGCTCAACCGGGGCAAGAAGGCCGTCGAGGTGGACATCAAGTCCGCCGCGGACCGGAAGCGGCTGCGCGCGATGGCGGCGGACGCCGACGTGTTCCTGCACAACTGGGCACCCGGCAAGGCCGCCGCGCTCGGTCTGGACCACGAGGACCTGTCGGCCGACAACCCCGCCCTCGTCTACGCCTACACAAGCGGCTGGGCCGACCGGCTGCCCGGGGCACCCATGGGCACCGACTTCATGGTGCAGGCGCGCACGGGCGTCGGTGAGGCGGTCCGGCCCGAGGACGAGCCGCCCGCGCCGTCCCTGATGACCCTGCTCGACGTACTCGGAGGACTCCTGGGGACCGAGGCCGTCCTCGCCGGTCTGCTGTTGCGCCGGCGCACGGGAGCCGGCGTGCGCGTGGACTCGTCCCTGCTCGGAGCGGCCGACGTGCTGACCGCGCCGGCCCGAAGCCGTGCCGTCCAGGGCCTCGACCCGCGCCGGCCCGCCGGGTTCCGCCGCCCCGTGCCCACGGCCGACGGCTGGATCGCTCTCCCCGACCACGCCGCTCTCCCTCACGACGGGCGCCGCCTGTCCACGGCCCAGGCGCTTCGGTGGCTGCGCGAGCGCGGCACGGCCGGCGTCCCGGTCGTCACCGACCTCGCCGACCTGCTCTCCTCCGCCTCGCTCACCCGCGACGCCCACGGCTCCCCCGCCGTCCCCGCTCCCTGGAGGTTCGCATGACCGTCGCCCTGCACGACCTGCTGCCCGCCGCGCTGCGCCGTACCTGGGCCGTCGAGGGGACCTGCCCCGACCTGGACCTCTACAGCCTCTACCGCGCCCGCCAGATCGCCGACCCGCACCGCACGGCAGTCCTCGACGCCAAGGGGAAGCTCTGTTACACCGCGCTGGACCGCAAGGCCCGATGTCTGGCCGCCGGACTCTCCGGTCTCGGGATACGGGCCGGTGACGTGGTCGGCGTGCAGATACCCAACGGCCGCGAAGCCGTCGTCGCGGACCTCGCTCTCGCCGCCCTGGGGGCGGTGGCCCTGCCCTTCCCGGTCGGGCGGGGCGGACGCGAGGCGGCCTCGCTGCTGGGGAGATCGGAGGCGGTCGCGGTGATCGCGGTGGCCGAGCACCGAGGCGGGAACCACGCGGCCGACCTGCTGGCACGCAGGGGTGAACTGCCCGCCCTGCGCACGGTGATCGCCACCGGGCCGGCGGGCACCGTACCCGAGGGAGCCGTCCCGCTGTCGTCCCTGATGCGCACGGACCCGAAGACCTTCGCACCGGCCCGTCCCGACCCCGACTCGGCCGCCCGCATCCTGGTGTCCTCCGGGTCGGAGTCCGAGCCGAAGATGGTGGCCTACTCGCACAACGCCCTGGCCGGCGGCCGGGGCAACTTCCTCGGCTCCCTCATCCCGGACGGGCGCCCGCCGCGGTGCCTCTTCCTGGTGCCGCTGGCCTCCGCCTTCGGCAGCAACGGCACGCCGGTCACCCTCGCCCGGCACGGCGGAACCCTGGTCCTGCTCGACCACTTCACTCCGGACGCCGCACTGGAGGCGCTCGCGGAGCACGAGCCGACCCATGTCCTGGGCGTACCGACCATGATCCGTATGATGCTGGACCGGCTCGCGGAGGGCGGACGGCGGACGTTCACGCCTCCGACGGCCCTGATCGTCGGCGGCTCGCCACTGGACGAGTCCACCGCGGCCGAGGCCCGCTCCGCCTTCGGCTGCCCGGTCGTCAATCTCTACGGCTCCGCCGACGGCGTCAACTGCCACACCGGGCTGGGGCACGGTTCCCCCGGCGGCGACGGACGTCCCGGCATCGTGGCCGGACAGCCCGACCCCCGGGTCGCCGACATACGGATCGCGGTCCCCGGAACCCGTGAGCTGCGGGAGGTCGGCGGGGGCACGGTGGGAGAGATCGTCGCCCGCGGCCCGATGACCCCCCTGTGCTACGTCGCCGCGCCCGACCTCGACTCCCGTTACCGCACCCGGGACGGCTGGGTGCGCACCGGGGACCTCGGTCTCATGGACGAGGACGGCACGCTGCGGGTCGTGGGACGGCTGAAGGACGTGGTCATCCGCGGCGGGGCGAACATCAGCCCGGCCGAGGTCGAGGTCGAACTGGCCGCGCACCCGGCGGTCCGGGACGTGGTGTGCATCGGTGTGCCCGACCCGCTGATGGGCGAGCGGCTCGCTGCCTGTGTCGTGCCCAGGGACGCGGCCGCGCCCACACTGGAAGAGCTGTGCGCACATCTGGACCTGAGGGGCCTGGAGCGGCGCAAGCACCCCGAGCGCCTGCTGGTGCTGAGTGAACTGCCCCTGACTCCGGCCGGCAAGCCGGACCGGGCGGTGCTGCGGGAACGGTGTGCGCCCGACGCGGAGCCCCAGCAGCCCCTGGCCTCGGCCGGCTGACCTGCTGAACGACGAGGGCCGCCCGGGGATCTTCCCCGGGCGGCCCTTTCGTCACCGGCGCACGGACAAGGTCGCCGGGCGTCGTGAAACCCGCGGCCGGTGCCGCGCGGTGACTCAGGAGGCGTTCATCGCCTTCTCCACCGTCGTCGCCGCGTTCTTGTAGACGGTCAGCAGATCCAGGTCCTCGCCCGGATAGTTGATGATCGACACCTGGCGCGCGCCCGAATCGGGCAGCACGGTGCCGGTGGACATGTGAGCGTTGTCGAGGACCAGTTGCGGCTTCGTCCCGGACAGGTCGGACAACTGCTCGGCCGTCACCGCCTCGGGTCCGTACGTGCCGACCACCTCGGCTCCGGCCAGTTTCGCCGACCAGGCGGAGAACACCTGGGCGACGACAGTGGGTGCCTCGCCGTTCGGCCAGGCCTTCTTGAGGTTCTTCCGCAGCGTGCCGTACTCGGTGTCGAACGAGGTGATCCACTTGGCGGCGGCTGCCTCGGTGCCGAACATCTCGCCCAGCCGCGTCACCTCGGCCCTGGCCTTGTCCGCGTCGTTGTCGAGGTTGACCTCGACGAGTTCGGCGTCGCCTCCGGCGGCCTCCTTGAACTTCTCCGCGTACGGCTCGAAGGGCGCGTACAGCACGAAGTCGGCATCCGCGACAGCCGCGAGGTCGGAGGGCTTCGGGTCGTAGTCGGGGGCGTGCTGCACCGACTCCGGCACGATGACCTTGACGTCCTCGGCGCCCGCGGCCTTCGCGAACGCCCCTTCCCAACTGGTCGTGGCGACCACGACCGGACCGGTGTCCTTGCCCGCCCCGTCCGCGCCGGACGGGGCGGCCGAGGACGACGTGCCGCTTTCCCCGCCGCAGCCGGTGGCCGTCAGCAGGAGGATCGCGCTGAAACTCAGTGCGAAGAGGGGAGTGTTACGGACGCGGGTGCGCGCCATGAGCTGATTCTCCGTTCGGGTACGAGGTGGACGGCGAGGACGACCACGCCGGCGGTGAGGACGAGGACGGGGCCGGGCGGCCAGTCGAAACGCAGCGCGACCAGGAACCCGGTCAGGTTGACGACGACACCGATGACGACCGCCCACACGGTGATGGACAGCAGGGAGCGCCCCAGCCGCCGGGCGGCGAGGGCGGGCAGAAGCGTCAGCGCGTCGACGAGGAGAGCACCGGTGAGCTTGATGGCTCCGGCCACGGACACCGCGACCAGGACCAGCAGCACGAGGGTGAGCCGGTCGGCCCGCACGCCCGAGGACAGGGCGAGTTCACGGTCGTAGAGCAGGAGTGCGATGTCCCTGCGGCGCCACCAGAAGAGAGCCGGTACGACGACGGCCAGCGCGACGAGCAGCCACAGGTCGGCGGTGCCGACCGAGAGTATGGACCCCCAGAGCAGCGCGAAGGCACCCGCCGCGTTGACGCCGGAGACGGCCAGCAGGAGCAGCGCGGCGGCGATCGCCAGGCTCATCAGCAGGCCCATGGCGCCCGACAAACCGTCCGGAGTCCGGGCCAGCGGAGCGACTCCGGCGCCGGCGAGAGCACAGGCCACCAGCGCGCACAGCATGGGATCGAGCCCGGTCAGCAGCCCGACGGCGATGCCCAGGAGCGCGACGTGCATCATCGCGAACCGCACCGGCATGATGTCGAGACCCACGATGACGACGCCGATCACCGGCAGCCCGATCGCTGCGACCAGCAGTGCGGCACCGGCCCGTTGGACGGGCACGAGTTGCAGGAGCTGACCGACGTCGGCCGCGGCCAGGGCGCTCACCGGACCTCCCGCATCCGCCCGGCGGCCATCTCCAGCACCCGGTCGCAGCGGTCGGCCAGGGCCCGGTCATGGGTGACGACCACGACGGTCGCCGGCAGGGAGAGCAGCACGTCGGCGGCCTCCTCCTGACCGGAGAAGTCGAGGGCGGCGGTGGGCTCGTCGGCGAGCAGTACACCCGCGCCGGCCTCGACGCAGCCGACCGCTCGGGCCAGGTACATGCGCTGGAGCTGGCCACCGGAGAGGGTGTGCAGCGGCCTGTCGGCAAGGTGTCCGACCCCCAGCTTGTCGGCCGCCTCACGCGCCTCGGCGGGGGCGCCTCCGCTGGTCAGCAACTCGTTTCCCAGCAGGGGGAAGCGGCCGACCGCCGGCTTCTGCGGGATCCACGCGCACGCCCGCCTCCGCCAGGCCCATTCGGCGGCGCTCCCGGTGTCCCGCCCGCCGACCAGGATCCGTCCGGCGACCTGCCTGTGCAGCCCCAGAACGGCGCGCACCAGCGTGGTCTTGCCCGAACCGTTGGTGCCCGTCAGAGCGACGCGCTGCCCCGGTGCGATGTCGAGATCGACTTCGCGCACGGCCTCGACCCGGCCGTGCCGGCACGCGACGCCTGACAGGCGTACGTCCAGCCCTTTCATGCCACCTCCCCGCCTCCTCACAGGAGTCGGACGGAGGAGGCGGTGAGTTCCCGCGGTGCTGAAGAGAGAGGGGTCGTCCGGTTGGCGCGGCTCCGCCTCGCTCAGCTCCGGGTTCGACCCCGGTGCGGGGGCCGAACCCGTTTCTCAGGCCGGTTCGGCGTTGAGGGCGCGGCCGGCCGGGGTGCGGGTGTGGGTCCAGGCGGGCAGGGCGGTCAGGGATCCGACGGCCAGGAGGACGCCGAGTGCGGCGGCGAGCAGCCAGGTCGTCGGGGGCATGGCCATCTCGGGGCTGACCAGCCAGTACACGAGCAGCCCGCTCGGCATGCCCACCACCAGCCCGGGCAGTGCGGGCAGGAGTTGGGCGGCGCACAGGGCCGTGACCACCTGGCGGGGGGTGGCGCCGAGGGTGCGGGTGATGGCCAGGGCGCGCCGGGCCTGCACGGCGGTGCTCCAGCCGAGGAAGATCGTGTTGAGCGCGGACAGCCCCACCAGGACGAGGGTGACGCCGTGCAGTGCCTGGCTGGTCACGAGGTTGCGTGCCGCGAGGGGGTTGTCCGGCGCGTAGGCGGTACTGGTGTCGGGTGCCGCGTGGAAGGCGAGCACCGCGGTGATCAGGAGGGTGGTGGTCGCCGTACCGATGGCGGTGAGGGCGGCGCGGCCGGGTCGGCGGGCGAGCAGCCGGATGCCGACCAGGAGCGCGGTGGGCAGGTACGCCGTCATGGCGTTCAGCCGTGGGTGGTGGGTGGACACATGAGCCGAGTCGGCCAGGGAGTGGACGGTGCTGGAGCGGGCGGCGCGGACCACGGGGCCGAGTGTCCCGGCCAGGGAGACCAGGACGGCGAGGAACACGGCGGCCACGACGGTGTCGGTGGTCGGGCCGCTGACGGTGTTGAGCAACCCGGCGCCGGGATCGGCCAGTTCGGGTGCGGCCAGGGTCCCGGCGGTCAGCCCGAGGGCGGTGGCCACCACGGTCAGCAGCAGGTACTGCGCCAGCAGGACGGCGGCGACGTCGCCGGGGCCCGCGCCGACCGCCTTGAGCAGCCCGGCACGACGGTTGTCACGGGTGGCCCGTACGGCGGCGAGCGCGGCGAGGGTGACGAGGGCGGCCGAGGCGAGCAGCCAGCCGCCGACGACCAGGGCGGGCTGAGCGAATTTGATCATGCTCGCGTCGGTCCGGAGGATGCCCTGCCAGTGGTGGGTGTTGACCCATTCCGGGCCCCTGCGCTCGTCCGTGAAGACGGTTTCCCGCCATGTCAGGGTCGCGGCCGGGTCCTTCAGCTTCAGATGGAACAGGTGGACGCCCGACGTGTCGCCCGCGGCGGCACGGGTGTCGGCGGCGGTGAGCCAGATCCTGCCGCCGCCGTAGTCGGACGTCCCGGGCCCCTGGGCCCAGTCGTTCCACGGATACACCGGGGTGGCCGCGCTGATCGCGAGGCCCACGACGGGGTAGTCGCGCCCGCTGATCGTGACGCGGTCGCCGACGTGCAGGTCGAGCGTCTGCGCGAAGCCCCGCTCGACCACCGCGCCGCCGGAACGCACCCACGAACCGGACGTCACCAGCGGCTGGTCGACCTTGGCCGGTTCGTCACCGCGTCCCTCGATCGCGGAGCGCACGGTGTGTCCGTTCGTCCGGATCTTTGTCTCGAAGGCGAAGACCGGATCGGCCTGCTCGGCCACTCCGGGTGTCCGCTCCAGCCGTCCGGCCAGGCCGGAGGGGTCCTTGGCCGTCGTGATGGCGACGATGTCGGGTCCGTCGGTGGCCTCGCGCGTCTTCAGGTACGCCGTGGTGACGGCGTCGTTGGTGGAGAGCCCGAGGGTCAGCGAGGCGATGGCGGCGGTGACGGCGACCACGAACATCACGGACTCACCGGGACGGCGGCGCATGTCGCGCACGGCCAGACGCCAGATCAGCAGCAGGCGGCCCACGGTCAGCCCTCCCAGCTCAGCAGCGCGCCGAACTCGTTGCCGCTGCCACCGCCGCCGCCCAGGCGGGTGTCGCCGGCCAGTGTGCCGTCGCGCAGGGAGACGACGCGGTCCGCCGTGGCGGCCACCCGCTCGTCGTGGGTGACCGTGATCAGGGTCTGGCCGCCGGCGCGCAGTTCGTCGAAGAGCCGCAGGATGTCGTGGGTCGCGGCGCTGTCCAGGTTGCCGGTGGGTTCGTCCGCGAGGACCACCAGCGGCTCGTTGACCAGGGCGCGGGCGATGGCGACCCGCTGCCGCTGGCCACCGGACAGCTCCGAGGGCAGATGCCGGGCCCGGTCCGTGAGCCCGACCCGGTCCAGGAGTCCGACGGCGCGGTTCCGGGCGGCACGCGGCGAGGCACCGGCCAGCAGAGCGGGCAGCTCGATGTTCTCCGCCGCGGTCAACTCGTCCATCAGGTGGAAGTCCTGGAAGACGAAGCCGACGGCGCGGCGCCGCAGCCTGGCCAGCGCCCGCTCGCCCAGCTCGTCGATGCGCCGGCCACCGAGCCAGACCTCGCCGTCACTGGGCCGGTCGAGCCCGCCGAGGAGTTGGAGCAGCGTCGACTTGCCGCAGCCGCTGGGTCCGGTCACGGCGAGCGTCTGCCCGGCGGGAACGTCGAGGTCGACGCCGTCGACCGCCCACACCGCGCTCTCGTCCTCACCGTAGACCCGCGTCAGACCGATGGCCCGCAGCACCGGTGCGCGCACGTCGCCGCCTCCGACGTCGGACCCGTGCCCCACCGGTGCCGGGCCCGGACCGTCGTCCGGGTTCCCGCGCCGTGACCGGCCCCTGGCCCGCCGACCGTCGTTCGTCATCCGAATGCTCCGCCTTTCCCACGCGGGGCGCGGGTGGACCAGGTCCGCTCGCACGCCTCCAGCCAGCGCAGATCGGCCTGCAACCGGAGCGCGATGCCCTCCAGAAGCAGCCCGGCCTCTGAATCCGTGTCCTCCAGGAGAGCGGCGTGCTGGGCCTCGGCGAGGCTGCGCAGCAACTCCTGCCGCCGTGCCTCGACGAGCGCGACCGGGTCGGCCAGACCAGAGACGCCGGCGGCCACCAGCTTCAGATGGAACTCCGCCACGTCCGCTCGGGGCCCGCCGCCCTCGGTCATCCACGCGGCCGCCCGCTCCTGCCCGGCCGCGGTCAGGGCGTACACCTTGCGTCGCGGGCCGCGCACCGGCACGTCCTCACGTTCCTGGACGACCAGTCCGGCTTTCTCCAACCGGGTGAGCGTGACGTAGATCTGCCCCGCGTTCAGTGTCTCTCCCAACGGTCCGAGCGCTGCCGCCAGCCGCCTGCGCAGGTCGTAGCCGTGCGACGGCTCCTTGACCAGTAGCGCCAGCACCACGTCCTGCACCAGACCGCCCTCCTCAGCGACCACCAATAGATAGCGGTTATACAAAGAGGCGTCAAACCAACCCGAAGGAGGCCGACACTCGGCGATGCTGTTCCGAAGCCCCGGACGGGGAGCGGGAGGAGAGCGGAGGGTGGGAGGGGAGCGGGCGGGGCGGAGACGAGCCGCGAACAGCCGCCGAGGCGCAACTGGAGTACTACGTCATGCTCCAACGCATGGGCGACACACTCTAGACACGAAAGCCAACAGGTCTCAACAATGGTCCGTACCCCCGTTCGTCGTAACGAGACGGCACCGTGCCCCCGGCGGTGGGAAGGCGCTCATGGTTCACCCGTGGCTCAGTTCTGCTGTCAGACCACCGCGACCGTCCCGGCAGTTACGGCTTCGCGCCGCCGGCACCGACAGAGACTCCGTCCTGTCGAGAGCCGAACGTCGCTGACTCTCTCCACGCCTTTCAAGGGTCAAGACGCCCTCCAAGCGTCAAGACAGAGCTGTGTCCTGAGTGATTCCTCCGCGGGAGTGAAGAAACTTGAACCAGGCACGTACCGGATTACTAGACGAAGCGGACAGCGGAACGGCCGATGACCCGATTCGGGCCACCAACGGGGTGGGGCCGTACGCACCGGGAGTTCAGACGATTCACATCTCCTCGTTACTGCCCGGCGACTCACCGCGTTCGACGGGCCAGAGCGAGGAACACATCACCCGGCTGGCGGAGTTGGACGAGCCGCTGCCTCCCATCCTGGTCGACCGCCACAGCATGCGGGTGATCGACGGCATGCACAGGCTGCTCGCCACGCTGTTACGGGGGCAGGAGCGGATCGAGGTCGAGTTCTTCGACGGGACTCCCGAGGACGCCTTCCTCCGTGCCGTCACCGCCAATGTGACACACGGTCTCCCCTTGTCGCACGCCGACCGCAAAGTGGCGGCGGCACGCATCATCGCCTCACACCCCCACATGTCCGACCGCGCCATCGCGCGGGCCTCCGGCCTGGGGACGAAGACGGTCGCGGCCATCCGGCGCGATTCCGCCGACCCGTTGACCCAGGTGAGCGCCCGGGTCGGCAGCGACGGCAGGACACGCCCGCTCAACCGGGCCGAGGGGCGCCTCAGGGCCGCGGAGGTACTGGCCCGGCGGCCGGACGCCTCGCTGCGGGAGGTGGCGCGGATCGCCGGAATCTCACCGGCGACCGTGAGCGACGTACGCAAGCGCCTGGCGGTCGGCGAACTGCCCGTGACCGACGGATCCGGCACGCCCGGCCGCCGGGAGGACGGAACGGAAGCGGGCTCGGGAGCGGACGCCGGCGCGGAGCAGGACCTCGGTCACGACGCCGGGCGGAAGCTGCGGCGGCTGGAACAGGTGGATCCCGCACCGGTCCTCAGAAAGCTGCTGCGGGATCCTTCCCTACGCCACAACGAGGACGGCCGGAACCTGCTGCGCCTGTTGCAGCAGAACGCGATGACCATGTCCTCCGAACTGAGCGTCGCCGTACCGGCCCACTGCCGGGAACTCGTCGTGAAGCTGGCCCGGCAGTATGCCGACGCCTGGTACGACTTCGCCCGGGAACTGGACGAGCGGACACAGACCAGGACACGCAAACAGGCGTGAACTGAGCCTTGACGCATCGGACTTCGGGCTGCGAGGAGGGGGCGGGTCTTCGTCGTCGGATGGCCCGACCATCGCACGGGTTGATCAAGAGTTCGCCCGGTGGATGGTCGCCAGCCAGGCGTGGGCCTCGCCGCCGAACCGCGGGGCGATCGCGAAGGTCGTCCCCGCGATGTCGGCCACCGTCCATCCCTCCGCGAAGGCGTCGGCCAGCTCCTCCCGCCGTACCCGGCGCGGGCCGAGCGCACCGGTCTGGCGATCACTGAAGCACATCAGATAGCAGGTGCCTCCCGGCTCCGTCACCGACGCCAGACTCTTCACGTAGCGTCGGCGCTCCTCGTCGTCGAGGACGTGGAACATCCCGACGTCGACGACCGTGTCGAAGGACGTCCCGAGTCGGGCCAGGTCGAGCACGTCGCCTACCTCGAAGCGCGCGGACACCCCGCGCTCCTCGGCCTTCCGCCGCGCTCTGCCGATGGCGGTCGCCGAGCAGTCCACGCCCGTGGCGTCAGCGCCCTGGAGAGCCGCCAGCAGTGTGTGGTCCCCGGTGCCGCAGCCCGCGTCGAGCACCCGCCCGGCCGACAGCAGGCCGGCCTCGGCGAGACGCACCACCGCCGCTTGCGGACGGCCGACCTCCCACGGCGCGAGTTCCGCCGCCCGGTATATCGACTCCCAGTCGGCCGAGCGTGTTGCCATGCCGTCGCCTCCGTCTGTCGTTCGCTTTCGTGGGTTCTCTGGGTCGTGGGTTCGTGGGTTCTCTGGTTCGTGGGTTCTCTGGGCCGTGGGGTTCTCTGACGTCCCTCTAGTGGCCGAGGTCTTCCGGATCGGCGGCGTTCTCCAGACCCAGCCAGTCGGAGATACCGCGCCAGACCTGCGCCAGCACCTCCGGGCGGGCCATCTCCGTGTGCTTGCAGGGGAGATGGACCTCCGTCACCCGGCCGGACACGTTCTCCTCCCAGGCCGCCGCACCGGGCGCGGCGCCCTCCGGCTTTCCTTCACCGGCGGACAGAAGAAGCAGGTCGCCGTCGAAGACATCCAACTCGTGGTGCCGCAGGAGCCTGGCGGCGTTCTGGAACATGCGCAGGTTGCCAGGCCTGCGATGCCTCTCCTCGCCCTCGAACTTCGACTCGTACTCCGCCTCGATCTCCCCCTCGATCTCCGCCTGGCCGCGATCCGGGCCGGGCGCGTCTTGCCGCGCTTCGTCGTCGGACCTCTGTTCGCTCTGCCTCGGTGGCACCGCGTCCAGGGAGACCAGCGCCCCGACTTCCTGGCCGGCCGCTCGCAGCTGCACCGCGATCTCGTGGGCGATGATGCCACCGAACGACCATCCCAGCAGGTGGTACGGGCCGGTCGCCTGGACCGACCGCATGTACCGGATGTAGTCCGCCGCCATCTCCTTGACCGAGCCCGCCGGGTCACCGGTTTCCCGGACACCCCGGGCCTGGAGCCCATAGAGCGGATACTCCTCCGGTACGTACTGGGACAGCGGCATGTAGCACCAGCTGAGTCCGCCGGCCGGGTGTACGCAGAAGAACGGCGGCTTGCTTCCGCCGGGCCGGATGGGGAGGAGTACGTCCAGTTCGTTGCCCGCGTAGGGCAGGTCGAGGCGGGTGACGAGGCCGGCGGGGGTAGGGGCCTCGAACACGGCGCGGACCGAGAGGTTGAAGCCGCGGAGGCGCAGTCGTTGGACCAGCGCCACGGCCAGGAGTGAGTGTCCGCCGAGATCGAAGAAGTTGTCGTCGACGTTGACACGTTCGGCACCGAGGACTTCGGCGAACGCCTCGCACATGGCATCCTCCGCCGCCGTCGCCGGGGCGCGTCCGGTGTCGGCTGCGGCGTATTCGGGGGTGGGGAGTGCGGCTCGGTTGAGTTTGCCGTTGATGGTCAGGGGGAGTTCGGGCAGGGGCACGAAGGCTGCGGGGATCATGTAGGCGGGCAGGTGTGCGGCGGTACGGGCTCGCAGATCGGCGGTCAGGGCGGCGTCCGGGTCAGTTGTGGTGTTGGTGTTGGTGTTGGTGTTGGTGTTGGTGGTGTCCGTGACGGGGACGATGTAGGCGATCAGGCGGGTGTCCCCGGGAGTGTCCTCACGGGCGACGACAGCCGCCTGCGCCACCCCGGGATGCCCGGTCAGCACCGCGGCGACCTCACCCGGCTCGATCCGATGCCCCCGCACCTTCACCTGATCATCCGCCCGCCCCGCGAACACCAGCCGGCCCTCCGCCGTCCACCGCGCCAGATCCCCCGTCCGATACATCCGCTCACCCACCCCACCAAACGGACACGCCACAAACCGCTCCCCCGTCAACCCCGGCCGCCCCACATACCCACGCGCCAGACCATCACCCGCCACATACAACTCACCCACCACCCCCGGCGGCACCGGCTCCAACGAACCATCCAGCACAAACACCCGCGTACTGAACACCGGCCTACCAATCAACACCTCACCCGCACCCGGATCACACCGCCACAACGTGGCATCCACCGTCGTCTCCGTCGGCCCATACGAATTGAACAACACCCGCC
>NZ_JBIDAU010000012.1:0-337477 GCF_043202655.1 Streptomyces sp. NPDC048171 | reverse complement strand
CCAGAGCGAAACGTGGTCGGGCAGGACCTCGGGCCATCCGACCGCGCCGAAGAAGATGGCGTCGTAGCCGCGCAGGGTTTCCTCCCAGTCCGCCGGCATCATCGTGCCGTGCCGCTGCCAGTAGTCGGCGCTGGCGAACCCGAACTCGTCGAATTCCAGGCTGATCCCGAAGCGGCTCGCGGTGGCGTGCAGCGCTTCGAGGCCGGCGGGCACGACCTCCCTGCCGATGCCGTCGCCGGGAATCACGGCGATGCGGTGCCCGCTCACCGGCCCTCCCGCAGCGCGCTGAGCCCACCCTGGGCGTCGGACAGGGCGAGGTGCTCGGCAGTGACCTCGTCGCGGGCGCGCAGGGCGCGGACCAGGGCGCGGTGGCTCGTGTACCGGTCCAGGCCGAACGTCTCGTCCTCGGCGACACGGCTCAGCAGCAGCTCACGGCGGTGGGTGCGGCTGAACACACGGCTCTGCTCGAGCATGCGGACCAGCACCGGGTTGTGGGCGCAGGCGCTGACCGTGTCGTTGAACTCCTGCATGGTGTCGAGCAGTTCGGCGAGATGCCGGTCAGTGGGTTGGTCCTGGCGGCGGCGCTCCTTGAGCAGGATGAGCAGGTCGTCGGCGCGGTCGAGGAGGGCGTCGAGGGCGTCGAGTTGCTCTGCGGTGGCGTGCCGGGCGGCGAACCGGGCGACCAGGCCCCGCAGCCCGACCTCGACCTCCGCGAGATCGTCGATGGCGGCGCCGCGGATCGCGGCGACCAGCACCGTACGCGGTCCGATCCGCTCGATGAGACCGTCGATCTCCAGACGGCGCAGCGCCTCACGGACCGGGGTGGGGCTGATGGCGAGCCGGTCGGCCATCCCTCGCTCGGTCACCCTCTCCCCCGCCGCGAGCTCGCCGCTGGCGATCGCGGTGCGGACATGTCGGTACGCCTGGTCGGCGAGGGTCTCAGCGGAGTTCATGTCGGCACCATATCGCATGCCATGGCGAACCTTCATTGCAACTATTGATTCTTTTGCTACATCAAAATAGCGTGCCATCGAACACGTGGAGGTCACATGACTGAAGCCCCTCGAAGGATCACGCTCTTCATCGCTCTCACCCTGTTCGCCCAGGAAGCGGCCTGGAACTTCTACGACAATCAGGTCCCCGTGCTGCTGCGCGAGCAC
This sequence comes from Streptomyces sp. NPDC048171, assembly GCF_043202655.1. Classification (NCBI taxonomy): domain Bacteria; kingdom Bacillati; phylum Actinomycetota; class Actinomycetes; order Kitasatosporales; family Streptomycetaceae; genus Streptomyces; species Streptomyces sp. NPDC048171. The sequence continues at coordinate 336,317 of NZ_JBIDAU010000012.1, read as the reverse complement.
GTCGCCAGCGCCGCACTGGTCGGTGCGCTCATGGGCATGGACAACCTCCTCGGCATCTTCGTCCAGCCGTGGATCGGCAATCGGTCGGACAACACCCGCACCCGGTGGGGACGGCGCGTGCCGTACCTGGCGGTCGGCATGCCCCTGGCGGCGCTGCTGTTCAGCTTTCTGCCGTGGACCAACTCGGCTGCCATGCTCATCGCGGTCATGGTCGGGTATGCACTGGTCGCCAACACCATGCGCCCGCTCTCCGAGTCGCTGGTGCCGGACTTCATCGCGCCGGAGCGGCGCAGCCGCGCCAACGCCATCGTCAAGATCGCCACCGCGTTGACCATCATCGTCGCGTCGCTGATCAGTATCTTCGTCATCGACGAACACCCCCGGGCGGCGTTCGCCATCCCGTCGGCGATCCTGCTGCTGGTCACCGCAGTGGTTGTCGTCAAGGTGCGCGACAACCGTTCGGCCGCCTACCAGGCCGCCGAAGCCGAGGACGCGACCGCCGGACCGGAGGCGGCACGCATACCGTTTCGGCAGGTCATCACCGAGTTGATCACCGACCACGACCGGCGTCGGCTCCTGCTGCTGCTCACCATCATGCTGTTCGGCGGCGCCTGGTTCGCCTCACGGTCGCTCGTTACCCCGTACGGCATGGAGACCCTGGGGCTTTCCCGCGGCGAAGCCGGCGGCCTCACGCTGCCCAGCGGCATCGCCTACGTGATCGCCGCCTACCCGGCCGCGCTGCTGGCCGAACGTTTGGGCCGCTTGAGGATCATGGGCGCCGGGATGGCCCTGTTCGCCGGCGCGATGGTCGCCGGTGCCCTGTTCCGGACCACCACGGCGACGGTCGTCGTCTTCTGTGTCGCCGCGGTCGGCGCCGCCGCCTTCCTGATCAACGCCGCCGTCGCACTGTGGAACCTGGCCCCGTCCAGCCGGGTGCTCGGCACCTACACCGGCCTGTACGCGGTCTCCTGGTATCTCGGCGGCTTCGGTGGCCCCGCCCTGATCGGCGGCGCTGTCGACCTGACGGGCTGGAACCTGCTGATGCTTCACATCGCGGTACTCGCCGTCCTCCCCCTTCTCGCCCTGCTCCGACTCGGCCGCCTCCAGTCCCTGGCCGTCACCCCGATCCTGAAGTAGAGCCCGATGCCAACCATTTTGATCACCACCGACTATCTGACCCCGGGCGACGAGGTCGACGCCTACCTCACCGGGCTCGGCTTCATCACCCGCCACGATCCGATGCGCGGCATGCGCACCGCCGAGCAACTGGTCACCGCCCTGGACGGCGTGACGGGCGCGTTGGTCGCCAACGAACCGCTGACCGCCGAAGTGCTCGGCCGGGCATCGCAGTTGCGGGCCGTCGTACGTACCGGCGTCGGATATGACTCCGTCGACGTCGCCGCCGCGTCGCGGCACGGCATCAGCGTCAGCAACCTTCCGGGTATCAACGCCAACGCCGTCGCGGAGTACACCATCGGGCTGCTGCTCGTGCAGGCCCGCAATCTGGCCGCCACGGCCGCCGGGGTCGCCGCGGGCCGTTGGCCCCGTCGCGACGGCTTCGAGCTGCGCGGCAAGACGCTCGGCATCATCGGGCGCGGAGCGGTAGCCCAGCGGGTACGGCCACTCGCCGAGGCGTTCGGCCTGAACGTGCCCGAGGGTCTCCCCCTCGAAGAACTGCTGCGCGTCTCGGACTTCGTGTCGATCCACACAGCACTTACCGACCGGACCTGGCACCTGATCGACGCCGAGGCCCTGGCGACCATGAAACCGACCGCGCACCTGATCAACACCGCACGCGGCGGCATAGTCGACGAGAACGCCCTGGCCGACGCCGTCCTCACCGGCCGGATCGCCGGCGCGGCCCTGGACGTCACAGAGACCGAGCCGCTGCCGTCCGGCAGTGTGCTGCGCGGCGTCGACGGGATCACCGTCTTCTCGCACATGGCCGGGCAGACGGCCGAGGCCCGCCGCGCCGCCGGTATCGAGGGCGCCCACGAACTGGTCGCCGCCCTCGCCGGGCACCCCGCGCACGCCGTAGGAGGACCACCGTGATCAGCACCGACGTCAACACCGCCGGTACCGGACCGGCCGAGGATCGTCGCCACCGCCGCAGTCACCCGGGCCGGCCGGTGATCCTCCCCGACCAGGCAGCCCAGCAGAACCTCGGCGGGCGGACAGTCTCCGGCCACCAGTCGGCCCACGCCATCAGCTACGTCAAGACACAAGGAGCAAGCCGGTGAACGAAGTACGTGTCCTCACGCCGGTCGGCATGCTCGGCGCGGGATTCCCGCCCGAGACCCTGACCCGCGGCCTGGAACTGGGCGCCGACGTGATCGCCGTGGACGGCGGCTCGACCGACTCCGGCCCCTACTACCTGGGCGCCGGCATCGCCAAGACCGCCGCCGCGGCCGTCGCCCAGGACATGCGGCTGCTCCTGCGTGCTGCCGCCGGCTCGGGAATCCCGCTGATCATCGGCTCCTGCGGAACCAGTGGCACCGACTCGGGCGTCGACTGGGTCGCCGACATCACCCACGGCATCCTCGCCGAGGAGGGCCTCGACCTGAAGGTCGCAACCATCTACAGCGAGCAGCGGGCCGCCGATCTCAGCGCGCGGCTCGACCGGATCCACCCGCTGCCGCCGACCGGTCCACTCGACGCCACAACGCTCGACAGCTGTCGGCACATCGTCGGCATGATGGGCCACGAGCCGATCGCGGCGGCCCTCGAGGCCGGCGCCGACGTGGTGCTCGCCGGGCGCGCCACCGACACCGCCATCGCGGCCGCGTTCCCACTGATGAAAGGCATGCCGGCCGGGCCCGTCTGGCACGCGGCGAAGATTGTCGAGTGCGGCGGGCAGTGCACCACGAACCCGCGCGCCGGCGGAGTGCTGGCCACCATCGACGCGACCGGCTTCACGATCGAGCCGCTCAGCGCGGACAACGCGTGCACACCGGCGTCGGTCGCCGCGCACATGCTCTACGAGACAGTCAATCCGTTCACCATGTCTGAGCCAGCCGGCACCATCGACGTGTCGGAGGCCGTCTACGAGGCCCTCGACCCGCGTCGGGTGCGGGTGGAGAACTCCCGATTCCTGCCCGCCGACCAACACACGATCAAACTCGAAGGGGCACGGATCACCGGGTACGAGACCATGTCGTTCACCGCGATCCGGGACCCGCACATCCTCGGGCAGATCGACACGTGGGCGGCCCTGATGCGCAAGATGATCGGCGAGTGGGTGAGCCGCACCCTCGGCCTGGGAGGCGACGACTACGCCTTCGACCTGCGGCTGTACGGCCACGACGCGATCCTCGACGGCATCGAGTTGGACCGGCGGCCACCCCGCGAGGTCGGTGTCATGCTGCTCGTGCGGGCCACCGACCAGGAGACCGCCACGGCGATCGCCAAGGTCGCGAACCCGCTCATGCTGCACCTTCCGACGCCGGACATGAACTATCTGCCGAGCCTCGCGTTCGCGACCTCGCCGGCCGAGACCGAGCGTGGCGCCGTCTACGAGTTCACGCTGCACCACGTGGTCGAGGTGGACTCCCCGACCAGCATGTTCCGCATCAACCTGCCGGAGGACGACGATGCCTGAGACCCGTACCATCGCCGATCTGGCCCTCGAGGTCCGGTCCAAGAATGCCGGCCCGTTCTGGGTGACGATGGAACTGTTCATGCGCGACACGGTCGGCTACAGCATCGTCGCCGACCCCGGCTACGTCAACGCGTCCGCGATCGCCCGGCTGTACGGCGTCGACGCGGACACCGTACAGATCTTCCGCATCCCGGCGCTGAATGTCGTCAAGATCTCGTTCCCGCGCCCGGTCCCGCAGGGCAGCCTCCGCGACCGCGACGTCCACGCAGGACAGCACCACGTGCCGCTGGCACTGTTCCCCCTCCCGGACCTCTGATCAACTTCGGGCTCAACGTGCGTCGGTGAAAGCAGTCGGCACGACGGGTGGTGGCCGTGGCCCGTGCCGACGAGTCGGGGGCGCACAGTCGGGCCGCGGTTTCTCGAACACCGTCTGTGTGCAAAGGTGTTCGCGGGAACTCACTGTCACAGGACGGTCGCCATAGGTATGCGCGGCGCCCAGGTCTACGAGCCTGACGGTCGATTAAGTTCCCGCACACTTCGAGGAAACTCGGCCCCACCGGCGCTGCCGCCGTTCACTCCGGCGAACGGCGGTGGCAAGCCGATCTCCTTGGCCGCACCGTCCACGGCCGCCCGGTATGCCCAAGAGCGTCGCCGGTGCCATCGTCGCTGAGGTCCAACGGCTGTCGCCGCCGTCGGCGAACTCCATCGAGAGCTGGCGTACGGCGGATTAAGATCCCCTCCTGCCTCCGAATCCTCATGGTGCGCTGCCCGGCCCCAGCACGACGCCCTCGGCCCGATCTGTCTCAAGGTCTTCGAGGAGAAGATCAGCGGATAGCTCGCCGTCGAAGACCGGCCCGGCCTGACCGCTGCCCTCGACTACCTCCGCGACGGCGACATGCTCACCGTCCAGGAAGTCGACCGCCTCGGCCGCAACCACCTCGAAGGGCTGATCGTCCTCAACGACCTCTTCCAGCGCGCCGACCAAGCCCTACTAGTTCAGGCAGTGTCCGCTTCGCCCACCGCATCCCGATGGCAGCCGGCTGCTCCGCCCGCTCCGGAGCCGGCATCGCGGCCCCGCTGTGCCGGTTGCCCATCCACGCTCCGAGCCCAAGCTCCCGCTGCCGCTGGTCATCGCCGACGGCCCGCTCGACGTGCCGTACGCAGCCAGCCCGCGGGCGGACGCCGTCACGAGGCCCGGGCTCCTTTGCCGAGCGGCGAGAAGCGTCCACTTCCGGTCGAGCGCGAGCCCCTTCTCGTCCTCTTGACGCAATCCCTCTCCTTCTTTATAGTCACTATGACTCTAATGAAGAGAGGGGTTCATGGCCGACATCACCAAGCGCTTCGGCTGGCGTCACCTGCGGGCGGCGCCCACGGCTCACATACGGCACCACCGTTCGGGGCGGCTCACGCACGACGGTCCCGGGCTGAGCTTCTGGTTCCGGCCGCTGGCCGCCGCGCTGTCCGAAGTGCCGGTCGACGACCGGGAGCTGGCGATGACGTTCCACGCCCGAACCGTCGACTTCCAGGACGTGGCCGTGCAGGCGACGGTCACCTACCGCATCGCCGACCCCGCTGTCGCAGCCGAACGGCTCGACTTCTCCGTCGATCCCGACACCGGGGTGTGGCGCGGCGCCCCGCTGGAGCAGCTGGCCACGCTGTTGACCGAGAGCGCTCAGCAGCACGCTCTCGAGGTACTGGCCCGCACGCCCCTTGCGGCGGCTCTCGCCGAAGGCGTGCCCGCGGTACGCGAGCGGGTGCTCCAGGGACTCGGCGAGGAGCCGCGGCTGCCCGCCACGGGAATCGAGATCGTCGCCGTCCGCGTGATGGCGGTGCGGCCCGAGCCGGAAGTGGAGCGTGCCCTGCGCACCCCCGCCCGGGAACTGATCCAGCAGGAGGCCGACCGGGCCACGTACGAGCGGCGAGCGGTCGCCGTGGAGCGTGAACGCGCCATCGCCGAGAACGAGTTGGCCAGCCAGATCGAACTCGCGCGGCGTGAGGAGCAGTTGGTCGAGCAGCGCGGTGCCAACAGTCGCCGGGAGGCGGAGGAGAAGGCGGCGGCCGACGCGGTCCGGGTCGGCGCCGAGGCCGAGCGGGCGGTGCGCCTCGCGCAGGCGGAGGCGGAGGGCGCCCGTGCGGTCGGCGAGGCCCGCGCCCAGGCGCAGGCGGCCTGGCTGCGGGTGCACGGCGACGTGGACGTGGCGGTCCTGCACGCCCTGACCGGCACCCGCCTCGCCGAGAACCTGCCGCGCATCGACAGCGTCACCGTCTCCCCCGACGTACTGACCGGGCTGCTCGCACGGCTCGGTGCGGGCCAGGAGCCGGCGGCGTGAGCCTGGCGCCCAGGGCCGTCCTCGTGCATCGCGCCACCGAGTACGAGGAGTTGGTCGCCCGGCACGGCACGCATGGGCAGGCGGCGTTCTTCCTGTCCTCGCGGGGCCGGTCCATCGAGGAGGTCGTCGAGCGGCATCACCGGACGGAGCGGGCGCTCGCGCTCGTGTCGGCCGCGGTGCCGCTGAGCTGGCGGCGCGCGCAGGTGGAGCGGGCGGACCTGGACCGTTTCCTGTTCGGTCCCGAGGACGTCGTGGTGGCGGTCGGGCAGGACGGGCTCGTGGCCAACGTCGCTCAGTACGTCGGTGACCGGCCGGTGGTCGGCGTCGACGCCGATCCCGGCCGCAATCCGGGTGTCCTGGTACGGCACCGGCCGGCGGACGCCGCCCGGCTGCTGCCAGCCGCCTTCTCCGCCTCGGCGGGCGGGGACGAGCTGAGCATGGTCGAAGCCGTCACCGACGACAGGCAACGCCTGGTGGCGCTCAACGAGATCTACGTCGGTGCGGCCGGTCACCGCACCGCCCGGTACCGCCTGGGTCTCGACGGCGACAGGGGTGCCGTCGAGACCCAGGCCTCCTCGGGGGTACTGATCGGCACGGGAACGGGGGCAAGCGGCTGGCTCCGGTCCGTATGGCAGGACCGGTCCACCCAGTGGGAGCTGCCGCACCCCACGGAGGCCCGGCTCGCCTGGTTCGTACGCGAAGCGTGGCCGTCCCCCACCACGGGAACACACCTGAACGCGGGCGAACTGTCGGCGGACGCGCGGCTCACGGTGACCGTGGAGTCCGAGCGCCTCGTCGCCTTCGGGGACGGCATGGAGAGCGACGCGCTCGAACTCACCTGGGGCCAGACGATCCGCCTCGGCCTGTGCCCCACGAAGCTACGCCTGATCGGCTGACGGCCCAAGCACGGTGTCGTCCCTTTCTGGTACTGCTACACCGTGCTCATCAGCACCTGCTGCTCTCGTCTACGCCACGCTCCTGTTTGCAGAAACCTGGCCGTCGTGGACCTCCTACAACGAGGTCGAGTGGGAGTTGCCCGCGGGGGTCGAGCGGCCGGCGCGGGTAGGTGATCTCCGAACCATCCGTTCGCGCCTGGACGAGTGTGCTGTCGCGAGCGCATCGTCGAGATGGTTCCCGACCAGCGGTTCAGCTACGAACAGGCCGCAGGATTGTTGTCCGTGGACGGGCCTGCCTGAGTACTTCGGCTCGTGGAAGGGAGCCCACAATCGGCTGCGGAAGTGGGATGCCGACGGCGCCTGGGAGAAGGTCTTCACCGCTCTGCTCGCCCAGGCCGACGCCGTAGGCGACGTCGACTGGATCGTCTCGGTCGACTCCACGATCGTCGGGCGCACAGCACGCCGCCGGGGCTCGTCAAAGGGGGCCCGGCGGGCGAGCCGGACGACCATTCCGGCCGCGCATCCCATGGCTCACAACGGGCCGTGATCGATAGGCTGGGATGTCGAAGCTTGGGAGGATCCGGCTGTGTCGTTGAGCTACTACGTGTACATCTCCGACAGCAAGGTCGACATGCTGTTGCCGCAGATCGACCCCGGGTTCGGGGCCAAGCGTCAGACGGAGGTAGGCGTGAATCTCTCCGTGCTGTCGGCGAAGCGCACCACCGAGGGCTCGCCGAACGACCGGATCACTCGTCTCGAGGCAGTCGTCCGGCACCTCCGCGACCACGGTGACCTCGGCACGGTGGACGCACCGGGCCAGTACTTCTGGGGCTCGCTGCGGATGCGCTGGGGCTCGTTCCGCGACGACCCCGCGGCTTCCCTGGTGTTCTTCGGCGGGCGCAGCGAGAACACCGTCGTCGCCCTGGGAGGCTCGTACCGGCACGTGTACGACTACGTGCCGGACGCGGAGGCCCACGGTGTGGGGCGCTCGATGATGTCCTCCATGCTCGACGGCCTCGGGATCACCTCCGACCTGGAGGACGAGTACGTCGCCGACGCGGTGGACGGCGACCTCGACCGCGTCGACCGCGCGGCGCTGGGCCGCGTTGAGCGGGCCGTTGCGCGATTGCGCTGGCCGGCGCAGAACGTCGAGTTCGTGGCGAAGCGGCTGCTGCATGGCGAAAGCCCGGACGGCACCGGCACGTCGGTGCTGCTCGGAACACCTCTGTACGCCGCCGTGGTGGACTGACGCCGATGGCCACCTGGCGCCGCGGCGACGTCATCCTGGATCTGTACGAGGTCCTGGATGTGGTGCGCACCGGCGGGCTCGGACTGGTGCACCGGGTCCACCACCGTGGCTGGGACATCGACCTGGCGGTGAAGACCCCGCGTCCGGCCGTCGTCCGCTCGCCGGACGGAATCGGGGACTTCGAGCGGGAGGCGGAGGTGTGGGTGGGGCTGGGTCTGCACCCGCACATCGCCAACTGCGTCTACGTGCGCACCGTGGAGGACGTGCCCAGGGTGTTCGCCGAGTGGGCCGACGGCGGCAGCCTCGCGGAAGCCGTCCATAGCCGGACCCTGTACGGCGAGGATCCCCTCGCTACGCTGCTGGACGTCGCGATCCAGTCGGCCTGGGGTCTGGACCACGCGCACGAGAACGACGTCGTCCATCAGGACGTCAAGCCCGCCAACGTGATGCTGACCCGGGACGGCACGGTCAAGGTCACCGACTTCGGTCTGGCGCGGGCCCGCACGGCCGGGGACGCGGAGCCGTTCGTCAGCCGGGGCGGCCTGGACCCCGCCTACTGCTCGCCCGAGCAGGCACGGTCGCCGTCCGGGCTCACCTCGGCCACGGACGTGTGGTCCTGGGCGGTCACGGTGTTCGAGATGCTCCTGGGCAGGCCGCCGGTGCGGGACGGGACCACCGCAGGTGCCGCTTTCGAGGACTACGCCCGGTCCCGGACGCCGGGCGCGATCCAGCGGGTGCCGGTCGAGGTGCTGGACGTACTGCGCGAGTGCTTCGCTGAGGATCCCGCCGCACGCCCTTCCCGGCTCGGCCCGCTCGCAGAGCGTCTGGCCGCGGTGCACCGGCGCGAGGTCGGCCCCTATCCCCGCCGTGCCCCGTCCGCGGCCACCCTGCTCGCCGACAGCCTCTCCAACCACGCGCTGTCGATGCTGGACCTCGGTCGCCACGACAGCGCCGAGGAGCTGTGGACCCGCGCCCTGCGGGCAGATCCCCACCACCCGCACGCCCGCTACAACCGCGGACTGTACCGCTGGCGAACGGGTGTGATCACCGACGCCGAACTGGTGGACGAGCTGGAATTCGTGCGGTTCGGCGACCCCGAAGACAGCACGTACCTGCTCGCGCTGGTGCACCGCGAGCGGGGCGACGCGCTGGCCGCGGCCGAACTGCTGCGGGACGCGTCCGCACGCATGCCCCACGACCCGCAGATCACCGCCGCCCTCGCCTCGGTGCGGGAGGCGCCCGCCCCGGCCCAGTCCGTGCTGCCCGGGGAACACGACGACTGGATCAGCGCTCTCGCCCTGACGCCGGACGGCACGACCGGCATCTCGGCGGACCGTTCCGGCGGACTGCGGATCTGGGACCTGGCCACGGGGGAATGCCGCCAGGAACTGCACCTGGAGAACTACAGCGCCTCGGCGCTCGCGGTCCGCGACGACGGACGCGTCCTGGTCGTCGGCGGGGGCGCCCGGCGCGCGCTGGTGCTCGACCTCGGGGCCGCCACCGGCTTCGAACTCTCCGGCCACCCCGGCTGGGTGCTCGCGGTCGCGCTGACGCAGGATCAGCGGCACGCGGTCACCAGCGGGTACGAGGGAGAGGTCGTCACCTGGGACCTCGAGAGCGGCGAACCCGTGGAGGTCCGGCAGTTGGAGAGCAAGGCCGACTTCCTGGGCGCCCGGGGCACCCTGTGCTGCGCCGTCGACCACACACGCCGGACCAGCTCCGTGTACGACGTCCGCACAGGCGCACTGCTCCACCGCTTCGACCACGCCTGTCTGAAAGTACAGTTCACCGACGACGGCCGGCTCGTCGCGGTCACCGACGGGAGCGCCCACGTCCGACTGACCGCCCTCACCTCCGGTGACACCTCACGGGTACTGAAGACCGAATACGGCCGCACAGCTCTGAACTCGGACGGCACGGTCGGCTTCTCCAGCGGCGGACGCGCCGAGCCGTCACGGGTGTGGGATCTCCCGACGGGCCGCTGCCGCCTCTCCCTGGACGCCACACCCGACACCAAGGAGGTCGCGCTGAGCGCGACCGGCCACCGCGCGCTCACCGCCGAGGGCAAGACCGTGCGTGCATGGCACCTGCCGCCTGCCGGACCACCGGCCCCCTGGAGCTACGTCCGCCCTCACCAGGCCCGGGACGTCAGCGCCGCTGCCGCCCGAGCGGCCGAACTGCTGGACCAGGCGGTCACGCACGGCGCAGCGGGACGCCTGGAGGAGGCGGCACAGCTGATCCGCGCCGCCCGCGCACTGCCCGGCCACCGGCGCCATACCGAGCCGGTACGCCTGTGGCGCCGACTCGGTGCCCGCGGCCGCCGTAGCGCACTCGTCGACGTCTGGTCCGCGGGCCGGATCGCCCCCGACGACGACCGGTCCTGGGCCCTGGAATTCAGCGGACGCAGCCCCACCGCCCTCGCCCGGGCGGGGAACTCCGAAGCATGGGTCTTCGACGTGGAGACCGGGCAGCTGCTGCACACACTCAGCCTGCACACCGGCCACCTCAGTGCCCTGGCGATGACCGCGGACGGCCGGCTCGCGGTGTCCGGGGGCGAGGACGGCCGGGTCGTCGCCTGGCAGCCCCGCGACCGGCGCATCGTCCAGCTCTTCACCAACTCCCGCGACCACGTGTACTACGTCGCGGTCAGCGAGGACGGCCACGTGGCCCTCGCCGGGACCGCCGACGGCGTCGTCGCCGCCTGGGACATCCCCAGCGGCCGGTCCCTCGGATGCTGGGAGGCCCATCCCGGAGCCGTGCTCGACGTGGCCGTCAGCTCCGACCACCGGTACGGACTCTCCCGCGGCCAGGACGTCACCGTGAAGATCTGGGACCTGCGCACAGGCGAGCTGCGGTGGGTGCTGGGCGGGCACGAGGCGTGGATCGGTGCCGCACGGCTGAGCGAGGACGGCCGCTACGTCGTCACCGGCGGCGCCGACGCGACCGTACGCGTCTGGCGGACCGCCGACGGACAGTGCGAGGCGGTGCTCACCGGACACACCGACGCCGTGGTCGACGTCCTGCCCGGCGCTGATGGCCGGCACCTGCTGTCCTGCTCCGCCGACGGCACCGTCCGGCTGTGGGACGTGGCCGCCGCCCGCTGCGTCCAGGTGCTCACCGGACACACCGCCGCGGTGCGCAGCCTCGCCGTCACGCCGGACTTTCTCCTCGCGGCGTCCGGCGGCGAGGACTGCCGGGCACGCCTGTGGGACCTGACGACCGGCCGGGAACTGCGGACCTTCACCGGCTTCTCGACCGCGGTCACCGACGTCGAGCTGGCCCCCGACGGCGCCCTGCTCCTGGCCGGCGACGAACGCGGCCGCCTGCTGACCTGGGCTCTGGACTGGGAGTACGACTTCGGCTCGGCGACCGGGGTGCTGCGTGCGGAGTCCGAGCCCGTGATCGAGGAACTGCGGGCCGAGGTCGCCGTCGAGCTGCCCTCCCGTGACGACAGCCGCCCGGCGCTCATCGAGGCGATGGCCCGCCTCGGCGAGCGGCAGCGGAACGCTGTCACCCGCACCCTGGAACTCGCCGCCGAACTGGACAAGGTCCCCTCGCGCGACGACACCGGCTACCGCCTCTACATGCACTTCGTGGCCGAGGACCTGGCGAGCCGGGAGCCGGACAGGACACCGGGCACGGCTGAGGCGCTCACGCTGCTGCTGAGACCGGAGGCAGAACTCAACCGGTCCGAGTCCTTCTGGGCCGGCCACTTCGCCGCCGTGCTCCAGGACGACCTCGTCACGCTCGCCGAGGCCGCCCCCCTCCTGCACAGCGAGGGCGATCCGGACGCGGCCGAGCGGATCTGGCAGCTCGTGGTCGATGTGCGCTCCCACCTGTGGGACGCCGGGCACGTCGAGACCCAGCGCGCGATGCTCGGCTGGGCCGCGGTATTGATCGATCTGCGCCGGCAGACGGAAGCCCTGGCCTTGATCCGGGCGGTGACCGCGGACCGCGAACGGGACCTGGGACCGGACCATCCGGCCACCCTGGAGGCGATCACGGCACTCGCGTCCCTGCTCACCGACATGGGCGAACTGAACGAGGCCGAGCGGCTGTACGACACGCTGATACCCCAGCTCGTGAGGCGCCGCGGCCCCGATGACCTTCAGACCCTGGAGGCCCGGGTGGGGCTGGCCCGTGTGCACCGTCGGCTCGGACGGCACAGTGACGCGGCGCAGGCACTACGCGAAGTGCTGGCAAAAAGGCGGCTGCGTCTGGGCGAGCACCACGCGGACACCCTCGCTGTCCAAGCCGAATTGGACAGCGTGCCCGAGCCGGTACCGCCCAGGCCGACACGGAGGGGATGGAGGAGACCGCGATGACTGCGGACCGGTCCAGTATCGGCGCCCTGATCACCGGCACAGCGTTCATGGCGGAGGTCGGGGCGTACTTCCCCGTGAGCATGACCCTGCGCGGTGATGTGTTCGAGGCCGTGTTCATGATGCGAGAGGGCGACCTCGGGCATCGCACCCACGGGCCCTACTCGCCAGAACGGCTCCCATCCGACGCGATGGGCTGGGCCCAACTGCGGACAGGGATGGGCATGGCGGGCTACTTCCCCTCTTTCCGGATCGAGGCCGGCGGAAACTGGCCGCGTATCCACGTCGCCCTGTCGGGCACCTCTGTCCGCGGTCTGATCGTGATGCCGGAAGAGGTGACGGCGGAGGCGGTGAACGCGCCCTATCTCGGCAAGTGGCAGGACCAGATCTCCTTCGATGTGCGGATCGGGCTGGACTACCTCGCCGGCTGGCTGGGTTCCTGTCACCACGAGACAGGCGGCACGGCACCGTCGATCGATCTCGACCTGGTCTACCGGCCGTTCGACTACGAGGCGCGTCTCGCCAGGTTCGACCAGCGGATGCGCGCACTCATCCCCCCGGTGCGCCCGGTCCTCGAACTGCGTTGGCGCTCGGCGACCCCGGCCCAGCGCAGGGCGTTCGTGAAGAACCTCAAGGGCGCCCGGAAGAGCGGCTCCCGGTCCGACGCGCGCTGGAACTACAGGCTCGGCGGCATCGAGGTGGAAGTTCCGCGCTGACTCAGCAGTACACCTTCCCGGCCTTCGGCACCCGCACCGCGCGTCACACCGACGTCGGCTCCGCTGTCCTACGGGCCAACGAAGACGTCCGTGCTGCAACCGCGTCGGCCTTGTCTGATTGCATGATTCGTCGGGCTGCGCGGTGGCCGCCGTCAGGGAGCAGGCAGCCGGGCGCAGCCGGATCCTGACGAGTCCGTCAAGGCCGTCGCGGTGTGCAGCATCGCCGACGGCAAGGCCCTCACCACCGTCGCATCAGCGCTGACGACACATGCTCATCACCCCAATGAGCCGGGGCCGGTCGTCGCCGGCGGCACCCGAGGTGGTCCGCCAGCGATCACACGGGCGTGCCGTCTCGTGCGCGGGACGGCCGCGAGATCAATGTTGGGAGTCGGAGTGGTGCGTGTGAGGGTGTGCCTGCGCCGCTCGAACTCGTCGGCGTGCTCGTTCATGTAGGCGGTGGTGATGGGTTTGTTGTACTGACCGGCTGCGCAGTGCCGTGCGACGGTGCGTGAATCTGGTGGACAACCAATCGGCAGAAAGGGCGGCTACGACCGCGACACCCTCGCCGAACTGCTGTCGTACATGGACGGTCCTCGGCGGCACCGGCTACACCGACGCCGACATTCAACTCCGAACCGCGCCCTCGCCCTCCGGTCGAGCGCGCGCACCCCGGCGCTTCCGTAGGAGGGCAGGAACGCGGCGGCGGAGCGGCCCGTGCTGTGCTCCTCCCCCGAGGCGGCCGCTTCCACCACCACGACCGACAGCCGCTCGGACAGCTCCGCGGCCACGGACGCTCCGGCCATCCCGGCGCCGACGACCATGACATCACTGCTCAGCAAGGGCCCCTTCGACCGTGGGTGGGCAGACGCGGGTTCTCCCCGACCTTGGCCCTGATGGGGCCCACTCTGGTGAGTGCTCCGAGGGCGCGGCGACCGACAGATGTCAAAGGGACCGGGCCGCCGGCGCTACGGCACGGCACGTGCCCGGCCTGGTCCTGGGCAGATGCCGGCGGACCACATGGTGGCCGTCGAGCCCGGCCGGGACCGATCCGCGACGACAATCACGGGGTCGGCCCTACGGCGAGATCTTGCGAGGACGGTCCATCATGACCATGCAATCCTGGTTCACCGAAGCCAAGCTCGGCATATTCGTGCACTACGGCATCTACTCGGTCGAGGGCGTGCCCGAGTCCTGGGCCCTCTTCGACGGCGTCATGCCGCACGAGCGGTACATGAGGCAACTCGACGGTTTCACCGCGTCCGCCTACGACCCCGGCGCCTGGGCCCGGCTCTTCGCCCGCGCCGGGGCCGGGTACGCCGTCCTCACGGCACGGCACCACGACGGAGTGGCTCTGTGGGACACGCGGTTGAGCGACCTGAACGTGGTCCGGCGCACCCCCGCGAGCCGCGACCTGGTCGCCGAGTACGTGAGCGCGATGCGAGCCGAAGGGCTCAGGGCCGGTCTGTACTACTCGCACTCCGACTGGAGCCACCCCGACTACGCCTCGATACGGCACCCCCGGCCGCCCCACCCCGAACTGGTCGACAGCGGCTACGTCTCCCCCGCCCCGGGCGCCGAGGACCCCCGCGCCTGGGACCGCTACCTCCACTACCGGGACGGCCAGGTGCACGAACTGCTCACCCGGTTCAGGCCGGACCTGCTCTGGTTCGACGGCGAGTGGGAACGCTCGGCCCAGCAGTGGCGGATGTCCGAACTGGCCGGGATGATCCGACAGACGGCACCGGACACCGTGTGCAATGCCCGGCTGCTCGGCCACGGCGACTACGCCACGCCCGAACAGGGGCTGCCCATGGCCGCACCCGAGACCCCATGGGAGCTGTGCCTGACCGTCAACGACTCCTGGGGCTACCGGCCCCGGGACGACAACCACAAGAGCGTGGGACAACTCGTGCGGTACTTCGCCGAGACGATAGGCATGGGCGGCAACCTCCTGCTGAACGTGGGGCCGCGGGCCGACGGCACGATCGTCGCGGAACAGGCCCGACGGCTCGAAGGGCTGGGCGACTGGATACGGCGCCACTCAGCAGCCGTCCACGGCACCGTCGCGGGCCTGCCGCCGGGGCACCACTACGGACCGAGCACGTTGTCCGCCGACCGCCGCACGCTCTACCTGGTCTGCTTCGACCCACCGAGCGAAACGGTGGCGGTCCGCGGCCTGCGCAACGCGGTGCGCCGGGTCAGCGTCCTCGGGACCGGGACCGAACTCGCCCACCGTCGCACCGGTGGTCTGCACGACGTCCCCGGAGACCTCTGGATCGACGCGCCCGACCCGGCGGACCTCGCCCGCCACGGCAGCGTCCTCGCCCTCGAACTCGACGGAGAACTGGAGCTGTACACGGGCCGGGGCCGGGCCTGAACAAGGCGCCTCAGGAGTGTGGGTCGTCAGCCTGCATCAGCGGCGCGGCCGAGGCGCAGGGCGGAGATGAGGAAGCCGTACCGGCACTTCGCCGGCAAAGAAGAACTCGTCCTCACCTACCTCGACCAGGCGGACCTCGCCATCCGGGCCCAGGTCGCCGTTGCCGTGGCAGGCAGCCGGTCCCCGGCCGAGCCACTTGGACGGCCGGCGCCTCCACGTGTCCGAAACCACGGTCGTGTACGCCGGGGCGGCCGTGACCAGCGAGCGCTGTGGACGGTGCCGCCCGGATCCGGCGGGGCGGCCGGCTCTCGGCCGGCCGATGAGTTTCGAGCGCCCGCCCGGTCTTCAAACCCGAGGATGTCCTCCACCACCTCAGGAGAGCTGATGAGCACCGTAGTGATGCACAACGTCGTGTCCCTCGACGGCTTCATCGCCGACGCGGACGACCAGGTCGGGCCCCTCTTCGACTGGTACTCCAACGGCGACCAGGAGATCGACACCGTCGTCACCAGCACCGTGTCGGAGAAGTCGGCCGACTACGTCTCGTCGATGATGGCCGGCGTCGGCGCGCTGGTGGTCGGACGGCACGTCTTCGACATGACCAACGGCTGGGAGGGCAAGCCCCCGACCGGCGACCACGTCGTCGTCGTGTCACACCGGCCGAAGCCCGCCGGCTGGCACCCGGAGGCGCCCTTCCACTTCGTCGGCGACGTGGCCGGCGCCGTCCGCAGAGCCGCGGAGCTGGCCGGAGAGCGCAATGTGGCGGTCGCGGCCGGCGACGTCGGCGGCCAGGCCTTCGCCCTGGGCCTGGTGGACGAGGTGGCGATGGACGTCGTGCCGGTGGTCTTCGGCACCGGCAAGCGGTACTTCGGCTCCGTCGACGCCCAGCACCTGCTGGAGGACCCGCACACCGTGATCCAGGGCCGCCGTGTCCTCCACCTGCGCTACCGCGTCCGCCGACAGCCGGCGGGCACCG
Source organism: Streptomyces sp. NPDC048171 (assembly GCF_043202655.1). NCBI lineage: Bacteria > Bacillati > Actinomycetota > Actinomycetes > Kitasatosporales > Streptomycetaceae > Streptomyces > Streptomyces sp. NPDC048171. Next base: position 319,853 of record NZ_JBIDAU010000012.1, on the reverse strand, counting down.
GCCGCTGATCCACTCCCGCGGGGCGCGGGGCGGCGTGGCCGGGGGCGGTGCTGGGGCCGATCTTCTGTGACATCGGCTCCGCGCGATACAGACAGCCTTCTTCCACCCGCGCGTCCTGCACCAGGGTGAGTCGCGCTGCCCTGAGCACGCCCCGTGGGGGCGTTCGGGTCAGTCCTCCCCAGGCGTCGGTGAGGCGAGTTCCAGGACGACGGCGGCCGTTCCTAGCGCCGGTACGTCGACCGGGACGGTGCCGTCCGGGGCCGGCCCGGCCTCGCGCGGGGACAGGCCCAGGTAGGTGGTGCGGAAGGCACGTGCCACGCTGAAGGGAGTGCTCAGGCGACAGGTGACCGGGGTGTCGGCCACCGACTGCAGACGCACCAGCAAGCGGCCGTTGTTGGGGACTGTCACCCCGACGAGCCGCACCCGGGGGTCGTTCACCGTCAGGAACCGGGTCTCGGCCGGGCCCTCGGCCCCGGCCGAGGCGCGGGCACGGACCGGGACGAGGGGGTGGCCGGTGACGGCGGCGACGCGCATGCCCAGGGCGTCGGCGTCCTCCTCGCCCGTACTGAAGCCGACGCTGTAGCGGAAGACATGGTCGAAGCCCTGCTGTGCTGGGAAGTTGGTGTCCCAGATGTTGTTGTGCACCCAGGAGAAGACCGTGGCCGGCTCCTCCTGGGGCAGCGACTGGGGATAGGGGACGTAGGGGATGGCGATCCCGCCGAGCTGGACGAGCGGGGCGTCCGTGGTGGCCAGTGCGGCGTGGCGGGTGCCGTCGCTGAGGGTGATCCAGCGCCGGACGGCGCGCATGTGGGCCGCCGAGCCCGGTACGGTCTCCCGGTCGGTGCCGAGGACGCCGCCGGTGGCCTCCGTGTGCACGACGGGGTGGTCGAGGGCGAAGGGGAAGGCGAAGTAGGCGCTTTCCTTGGTGAGGGTCGCGTCCTTGTCGATGCGGTTCTCGATGTCGACGCGGGCCGCTCCGTGCGGGAGGTGTACCCGCACCCGCAGCCGGCGGGTGCCGGCCGGGGCGCACTCGTAGACGAGGGTCTGCCCGGTGGCGTCCGTCGTGCGGTCGACGAGCGCCGCGGGCGGGGCGGTGCTGCGCGAGGCGAGCAGGTGCATCGAGTCGTCGGCCACGGTCTTGCTGGACTGGTGGTTGAACGCGCCTGCGGTGGCGTACTCGTCGTAGACGTAGCCGTTGAAGCCGACGACGGCGTCCTGGCGGACCAGCTCGCGGCCGGTGGCCCTGTCGACTATCGAGGAGACGCACGCCTCGCGCAGGTCGACCGTCACGCGCAGGTGGTCGTTCATCAGGACGGTGGCGTCGGCGGTCCCGAGCGCCGCCGCCTCGGCGTCCTGAGCCGCCGGGGACGGTGCGCCGGTGAGGATGTCCAGGCGCACGGCTCCGCACGCCGGAACGTCCGAGACGGGGACGTTCAGGAAGCGGCCGGCCGCGCGGTGGCGTTCGTTGCTCTGGGCCTCTGGTGCGTAGGGCAGCGGTTCGCCGGTGCGGGCGTCAAGGACCCGGACCGGCTCGTCGAGCGCGACCGTGCTCTCCGGGAGGAAGAGCCGGGCGGTTTCGCTCCGGGGCCAACTGCACGTGTTCACGGTGTAGAAGGACGCCACCGCGCCGGCGGCGGGGGCGAAGGCCTCGCCGAGCAGGGCGGACGCGGAGTCCAGGAGCGTCTCGGCGTCGTCGTGGGCGCGCATGGCCTGGGCGTACTTCCAGTGCCACTGCTTCTCGCCGGACCCGTGGCCGTGCTCCCCGTGGGTCCAGGGGTCGCCCGCGCCCCAGGTGTGCTCGTTGAACAGCGAGGCGGACCGGTAGACGGCCGGCGCGCCCGTGGTGACGGCCGTGCTGCCGGGGACGCCCATCAGGTGGGCGTAGCCGGCCACGGTCTGCGCCTCGGCGAGGGCCGCCTGGCCGCGCCGGGTGGCGGCGAGCGGGACGGCTCCCGCGCCGACGCCGTCGACCCACCAGTCGCTCCAGTCGCCCCGGTAGGTCTCCAGCCGGTCCCCGACGCGCTTCTCGGCGTCCTCGAAGAAGTCCTGGTTGCGGGAGGCACGCAGTTGCGGGTAGGCCCACTGGTCGTTCCAGCGGCGCACGGTGTCGGAGATGATGCGGCGCGGGGGCCCGTTGTCGGCGAACTTGCCCAGTACGCGCAGGTGCAGCACGTCCCACGGGTAGGGGTCGGCGGTGTCCGGCAGGCCGAGTGCGGGGAAGCCGGGGATGCCGCGTCCCTGGTGGGGGTAGGGGAAGCGGGCCAGGGCGCTGAGGTAGGCGGGCAGCAGGTCGTCGACGTGGTCGTAGGACTCGTCGAAGCCGAGGATGGACCCCTCCATGTAGGCGAGCCCGTGCGGGGTGTCCGTGCGCCAGACCAGGACGCTGTTGCCGCTCGGCGCCTGCCAGCGGAACAGGCGGGGCAGGTGTTCCCCGCCGACCAGGTGGGGTGCGGCGCGGCCCGCCCAGTTGTGCGCCACGGACAGGTGGCGGATGCCGTGGTCCGCGAGGACGTCGGGCAGGCCCACCACCTGGCCGGGCACGTCCGTCTGCATGGCCGTGGTGATGTCGATGCCGTGCCGGTCGCGCAGTTCCGCCACCGGACGCAGCAGTTCGTGGAGTTCGTCGGTGGAGCAGGTCTCGGTGTGCAGGTTGAACGGCATGGCCGTGAGTTCGACGCGTCCCTCGCGCACCCGGTCCAGGAAATCCTCCACCTGGCGCCGGGGGCGGTTCGCCCGCCAGTCCTGGAAGGAGTGAAACCCCTCGACGGCCCAGCGGAACCGGGCGGGTTCAGGCCAGTCGTCGGTGTCGCGACACAGCTCCAGCAGCGAGTCGAGATAGGCGCGGCTCTCGGCCATCACCCTGCCCTGCGGGTCGGTGTAGCCGATGTCGAGGTGGGAGTGCTGCACCAGGTGGAGCGTCCAGTGGCGCTGCGGGTGGGCCTCGAAAGCGAGCAGGGTGCCCTCCTCCAGCTCGGGCAGCTCGATCAGCAGCGGGGTGGGGGCGTCCACCTCCGGAACCAGGAGGCGGGTGTCTCCCCCTGGTCCCGGCACGAGCTCGCTGTGGACCGGGGTGCCCCCGCTGGTGGTGACGCGGGCCCTGGTGAGGGGCGGTCGCGGGCGGTCGCCGTCGGGGCCTTCCACCCGCAGCCGTACGGACTGCAGCAGTCCGCCCCTGGTGTCGTGGCGCAGCAGGGGCTCCCCCGACAGCCGCACCCGCAGGCCGCCGAGGCCGACGGTGGTGGCCACGCGCTCCTTGAGGAGGTCGCGCGCGATGTCGGAGTCCCACCAGGACGGCCGGGTCAGCGGTGGCTTGGGCATGTGCGTGGGTGTCCTTTGCGTCGAGGGTGCGGCGCGGCCGGCCGCGTCAGGAGGAGCGGGTGGCGCAAGTGGGTGGCGTCAGGACCGGTGGCGCTGGTGGGTGGCGTCGGCGAGGGTGGCGAAGATCTGGACCATGGCCGACTGGTTGAGCGTCGCGGCCGGCGCGGCGGGGTCGTAGTCGCCGCCGTTGGAGGGCTGGAAGCGGAACAGGCCGTTCGTGGCGTCGCGGTTGGTCCGGTAGGTGCTGTCCGCGTACGCGCTCATGGTCTTGAGGTAGGCCCCGTCGGGTCGGACGGCGTCCAGGTCGAGCAGGTCCTTGAAGTAGAAGGCGTTGAAGACGGCCGGCTGGTCGTGCAGTCGGCTGCCCTCGGTCCAGTACGCCAGGGAGCCGCGGGCGTCCTCGACTGCCTTGCGCAGGTAGCCGGCGTCACCGGTGGCGCGGTGGAGGGCGGTGGCGGTGCCGATCATGGCGCCCGAGTTGTACGTCCACAGCGTCCCGTTGGTGCTGCCGTCGTCGCCGCGGTCGTTGGCGTACAGGCCGGGTGCGGTGCGCATGCACGAGTACACCCAGCCGTACCACTGCTCGGCCTTGGCGAGGTGGGCGGGGTCGCGGGTGTGCTGGTAGAGCCGGGCGGCGAGCTGGGCGGAAAGGGCGGTGACGTTGGTGGCCCGGATGGTGTTGCCGGGACCGTCGTACCAGTCCATGCCGCCGGGGCACGCCTTGGTGGTGTCGTCGTCCCAGGCCCGGGAGACGACCGGCACGACCGCTTCGGCCCGCTCCAGGTACCGCTTGTCGCCGGTCGCCTCGTACTGGTCCAGCTGGGACAGGGCGACGACGGCGTTGTCGTCGTAGTACACGTCGCCGCCGGTGCCCAGGGGGGCGGGCAGGTACGACTCGTAGCCCGGTCGCTCACCGGGGGTGTAGTAGAGCTCGGCCGTCTCGAGGCGCTCGGTGGCGTCGCGGCGGTAGGCGGCCCCGGTGCGCGGGAGGTGCTGCATGTCGACGGCCGCCTGGGCGGCCTCGCGGAACGGCCACAGGTAGGAGTGCTCGGGGTCGGAGGCCTGGCGGGGGGTGTGCTCCAGGTACAGCCCGTGGCGGCCGGGGCCCTCGTACAAGTGCTTCTGCAGGGCACGGTAGGCGCCGGTGGCGCGGTCGGCCCACTGGGCGGAGGAGAGCGGGCGGGGGTGTGTGGGGCTCTGGGCGTCCGCGGGGGTCCGGGCCTGTGCGGGGGCGGCGGCCCAGAGCAGTCCGGCGCAGAGGACGGGGGCTACGGCGCGGGTGAGCAGCGATCTCGGCATGACGGTGTCCCTTCGCGATGATGAGGGCGTTGCGGGAGAGGCGACGGGCAGGAGTGCGGGCTCAGCGGTGGATCTTGAGGCTGCTGACGAAGAAGCGCTGGGCGGAGAAGAACAGCAGCAGCGTCGGCAGCGAGACCAGCAGGGCGCCGGCCAGGACGATGGGCGGGCCGACGTTGGAGTAGTTGCCCTGGAGGTCGGCGAGCGCGGCCATGACGGGGCGGATGTTGCGGCTCGTGACCATGGTGATGCCGAACATCAGGTCGTTCCAGACGGCCACGAACTGGAACACGAACACGGCGATCATGGCGGACCGGGTCAGTGGGACGTGAATCTGCCAGAACACCCGCCACCACGAGGCGCCGTCCATGCGCGCGGCCTCCACCACCTCACGCGGCAGTGTCAGGGCGTAGTTGCGCATGACGAAGAAGGCGAACGGGACCGCGATGGCCGTGTAGATCAGCACCAGGCCGATCTGGGTGTCGTAGAGCGAGGTGTGTGCGTAGGACAGGAACAGCGGCCTGAGGAAGACCTGGAGGGGCAGGAGGGTGCCGGAGTAGATCACCCAGAACCACAGGGCCTGCCTCCTGACCGGCATGACGATCGTGGCGAAGGCGGCGAAGCCGGCGATCACCGCGGCGGCCACGGCGCTGACCACGGAGTACAGGAGGCTGTTGCCGAGCGCGGGGCCCAGGTCGGCCTTCTCCCAGGCCTGGGACATGTTGTCGAACAGCCCGAACTCCCGGGGCAGCCAGTGCGGGCTGCCCGTGTAACTCCCGGCGGGTACGAGCGCGTTGACGACCAGGAGCCAGGTGGGGATCAGCCACAGCAGGGCGAGCACCCCGATGACGGCGTTGCGCAGAAGTCGGCCGAGGGGCATCGTCATTCACCTTTCACGTCGAGCTGGCGGCGCAGGTAGAGCCAGGAGGCCGCCAGCACGATCACGGTGAGGACGACCGCGATGGCCGCTCCCGCGCCGGGCCGCAGCTCAAGGAAGGTTTCGTTGTACATGGAGACGGCGAGCGTCTCGGTGGCCCGTCCGGGGCCGCCCTGGGTGAGCACCCAGATCAGGTCGAAGGACTTGAGGCCGTTGACCAGGCTCATGCCGATCACGATGATCGAGACCGGACGGAGCTGGGGCAGGACGATGTGCCAGAACTGCTGCCGCCCGTCGGCGCCGTCCAGGGCGCCGGCCTCCAGGGTCTCGGGCGGGATGGACTGGAGTCCGACGAGGAAGAGGATGACGGCGACGCCGGTGGCCTGCCAGGCGTTGGCGAGGATCATCACTACGGTGTTGCCGGGCCAGGTCAGCAGCCAGCCCTGGGCCAGCGAGTCGAGTCCCATGCCGGTCAGGACCTGGTTGACGGCACCGTCGGTGGTGAGCATGAAGTTCCACACCACCGCGACCGCGGACCCGGAGAGCGCGTAGGGCAGGACGACGCACAGCCGCGCGAGGCGCGAGAAGCGGCCGGCGTTGGTCATGCAGGCGATCGCGAGCCCGAGCACGAAGGGGAGGGCGACCGTGCCCACCACCCACATCAGCGTGTTCTGGATGGAGCGGGCCAGGGCCGGGTCGGACGCGAAGAGCGCGTAGTTGTCGAACCAGCTGAACGGCGAGGTCCGGGTGTCGCTGAAGAAGCCGCGGTGGATGGTCCACACGAACGGCGCCAGCAGGAACAGTGTGACGAGCAGGACCGCCGGGGCCATGAAGCCGGCGGCCGCCGCCCGTTCCCGCACGGCGACCCACCGGTGGGTCCGGGGGGTGGGCGGGGTGCGCCGGGGGGCCTTGGGTCCGGCGGCGGTCGGAGGGCGTCGGTCGGTCACAGGAGTGCTCATGCTTCGTCTCGCTTCCAGGCCGCCCATTCGCCGTTCGCGCGCTCCTGCATCCGGCGCAGGGTGGTGGCCGGGGAGGTCTGCCCGGCCATGAATCCGCCGAGGTCGTTGGTGTTGCCCTGAATGAGGCTGGGCGGGCTGGCCTCCCAGTAGCGGACCAGGGCCGTCCGGCGGTTGCGGGCGATGTCCCGCTGGAGCTCGGCCACCACCGGGTTGCCGGCGCGCACCGTGGGGTTGGCGGAGCTGTCCTGGAGGAAGTCGCTCCACACTCGCTGGACGGAGGGCGTGAGCCACGCGCCGACGTTGGCCGTCGCCGCCTCGTGCGAGGAGGCGCGGCCGGGCACCACGAAGACCCCCGACTCGGCGATCACGCTCTTGGGCGTGGAGGGCCGCACCGTCGGCAGGATGAAGGCGCCGTAGTCGGTGCCGGGTTTCATGCCCGCGGCCGACATGCCGGAGGCCTGCCAGGTGCCGTGCAGGAACATGCCCACCGTGCCCTCCTTCAGCGCGCCGGGGCCGCGGGCCTGGTCGAAGTCGGGGGGCGTCATCCAGCCCCTGCGCATGAAGTCGTGCCAGATGTCCATCGCTTGGCGGGCCGGTTCGTCGGTGTAGGAGGCCTCGCCGGCCACCAGGCGCCCGTAGAAGCCGGGGTCGACCTTGCTGACCAGTTCCTGGAACCACTCGATCGCGGGCCAGCCGCCCACCTGGCTGGCGAGGAACGGGGTGATCCCGTTGCGCTTGAGGACTTCCGCGCAGTGCAGCAATTGGTCCCAGCTGCCCGGGGCGGACAGGCCGAGCTTCCGGAACACGGGCTTGCTGTAGAAGAGCACGTAGTACGACTCGTACAGCGGGATACCGAACGCTTTGCCGCGGTAGGAGACCGCCTCCCGGGACGTGCCGCGCACCCACCCCTTGGCCGCGTATCCCTCCCAGACGTGCGTCAGGTCGGTGAGCCCACCGGCCCGCGCCAGGCGTTTGAGCTGGTAGCCAGACGCCCACTTGACGAGGTCCGAGGCCTTGGAGGTCTGCAGGGTCATCTGTACGACCTGCTGGTACGAGGTGACCGACGGATTCGACAGCGGCCGCAGCGCGAAACCGGTGATCTTCTTCAGTTCCCGGCCGGCCGCGCGGTAGCCGTCGTCCCAGGTGGCGTTGTCGTTGGAAATGCTCGTGGTCCCCGGCTGCGCGGATGTGCTCGCTCCCCGTGCGCAGCCCCCCGCCGTGAGGGCGGCCGCACCGGCGGCCGCCCCGACGAGGAGGCGGCGCCGGGCAAGCGGCGCGGTCGCGCTGCTGGTCCTGCCCGATGCTGACATGGATCACCTTCACGGAATCGGGCCACCTGCATGGCCGGATGTGAATCACGGGGCACGCGGGACCCGTTGAGGCCCGGAGTTGCCCGGTGCGTGTTGCCTGGAGGTTAACGACACCATTCCGGCCACAGCAAGGCTTCGACTCGAAGAAAATCCAGCTTCATCGCGGGACGGAGCAAACATGCAGTTCAAGCGCATGAAGGTGTAGCCGAGAGCCCGCGGAACGGGCATGGACTCCTTCAGCCATGCACTGTTATCGTTAACGAGCATCGTGGAGCCGAGTAAGGAGCAGCTGTGCCCGCGTCTCGTTCGTACGACCCCCTCCCCAGCTACGAGCCGGTCGCCGGCGAGGTCGTCACCGGCTGGCCCGCCCTGGCCGTCGGCCTGCCGCCGGGCCCGCTCGTCCTGGCCGTCGACGGTCCCGCGGCCCTGGACTGGGCCGCGCTGGCCGACGGCCTCGCCGAGGCGGTTCGCGCCGCGGGCCGCGAGGCGGACCTGGTCGACGTGCGCGCCCACTACGGGCCGGCCGCCGCCGAGCGGCTGGCGGCCCGGCCCGTTCCCGACGACGACCCGTTCTTCACCCCGCTGTCCCAGGCCCGGGTCCAGGACCTTTTCGACTCCCCTCCGCGGCCCGAGCGCCCCGGCGAAGACACGGTGGTCGTGGCGTACGGGCCGGGCGCCTCGCTGTGCGAGCCGGACCTGCTCTGGTACGCGGACCTGCCCAAGCGGTACGCCGAGGCGGCGGTGTCGAAGGGCGAGCTGCCGGTCGGCGTCAATCTGGGCCGCCCCGCCGCACCCGGTGACCTGGTGCGCCTGTTCTACACCGACTGGCCCGTGCTGGACCGGCACCGCGACGCGATCGCCGAACGGATCGACCGATGGATCGACGTCCAGGATCCGGCCGCCCCGGCCGCACTGGACGGTGCGGCCCTGCGCGCCACCCTTGCCCACCTGGCCCGGGGCCCGGTGCGCACCCGCCCGTACTTCAACTCCACCCCGTGGGGCGGCCGGTGGGCGGCAAGCGAACTCGGCTTCACCCCGCAGGCCGGCAACACGGCCCTCGGTTACGAGCTGATCGCGCCCGAGGCGGGCGTACTGGTCGGCGAGCGGGGCGGACCGCAGGTCGAGGTCCCCTTCCAGCTTCTGTGCGTCACCCACCCCGTGGACCTGCTCGGCGCGGACGTGCACCGCCGGTTCGGCACCTCCTTCCCGATCCGGTTCGACTACCTGGACACGGTGGGCGGGGGCAGCCTGTCCCTGCACCTCCACCCGCGCGAGCAGTACATGCGGGACGTGTTCGGCTGGCCGTACACCCAGCACGAGACGTACTACGTCACCGCGAGCGAGGACGGCGCCCGGGTGCTCCTCGGCCTCACCGAGGGGGCCGACGTCGACACCCTGCGGCGCCAGGTGGAGGACTCCGTCGAGAACGGCGGCCCGGTGCCCGTCGAGGACCACGTCCAGTCCCACCCTGCGACGGTGGGCCAGCTCTTCATGATCCCGGCGGGCACACCGCATGCCTCCGGCGCGGGCAACCTGGTCCTGGAGGTGAGCGCCACCCCGTACCTCTACTCCCTGCGGCTCTACGACTGGCTGCGCAAGGACGCCGCGGGTGCGTCCCGTCCACTGCCCTACGATCACGGGTTCGCCAACCTGGACACGGGCCGGCGCGGGGAGGACGTCGTCAAGGATCTCGTCCAGCAGCCGCGCACGCTGCGCGCCGGGGACGGCTGGCGCGAGGAGGTCGTCGGCGCCCTGCCCGAGATGTTCTACGCGGTGCACCGGCTCGTCGTGGAACCGGGTTCCGCGATCCCCGACGACACCGCGGGCCGCTTCCACATCCTCAACCTGGCCGCGGGCGAGGGCGCCGTCGTCGAGACGGCGGACGGCCGTACGCACCCGCTCGCCTTCGCCGAGACGCTCACCGTCCCCGCCGCGGTCGGCCCTTACCGCGTCCGCGCCCTGGGCGACACCGAGGTGCGGATCGTCAAGGCGCTGGTGGTGGAGCCGTGACCGGGTCCCCCACCGGCCGGGCCCCGCTGCCGGTCCCGGTGCTCGACATCGGCGGTACGCACGTCACCGCCGCGCTGGTGGACCTCGCCGCGAGCCGCGTGCTCCCCTCGTCGATGGTCCGCACGCCCCTGCGCTCGGACGCGGAGGCCGACGTGGTCCTCGACGCCGTCGCCGCGGCGGCCCTGGCGCTGCCCGCCGGGCACGGCCCACGCTGGGGTGTGGCGATGCCGGGTCCCTTCGACTACGCCACCGGCGTCGGCCGCTTCGCGGGGATGGGCAAGTTCGAGTCCCTGTCCGGCGTCGACGTCGGCGCCGGACTGCGCGCACGCCTGGCCGGCCGGGCGGAGCGCCTGTGCTTCCTCAATGACGCCGACGCGTTCGCCATCGGCGAGTACCGTTCCGGTGCCGCCGCGGGCCACGATCGCGTCGTCTGCCTGACTCTGGGCACGGGGGTGGGGTCCTCGTTCCTGTCCTGCGGCCGTCCCGTCCACTCCGGCCCCGTGGTGCCGCCGAGCGGCCACGTGCACCGACTGACCGTGCACGGCCGGCCCCTGGAGGACACGGTGTCGCGCAGCGGCCTCCGCGCCCACTACGCCGCGCTCCGCGGGACGGCCGCGGTCGGGGAAGGGGGCGTGGGGGTGTTCGCGGAGGGCGGCGCGGAGGTGCCCACCCGCCTCGCCACCGGTTCCGGCGCGGACGACGTACTCCTGCCCGACGTCCGGGAGATAGCCGCACGCGCCGGGAAGGGGGAGGCCGCCGCCGGCGAAGCCTTCCGCTACGCTTTCGACGCACTCGGCAGGGCCCTGGCTCCCTGGACCGACCGCTTCGAGGCGACCGCGGTGATCATCGGTGGCTCCGTGGCCCGGTCGTGGGATCTGATCCACCCCTCGCTCACCGCGGGGCTGGCCTCGGCCGGTGGACGGCGCGTACCCGTGCTGCCGGCCCGGCGGCCCGAGGAGGCCCCCTTGCTCGGCGCCGCCCACTGGGCGCGTGAGGCAGGGGACGCCCCATGAGGGCCGGGGCCGAGACGCAGACGGGCAGAGAAGGGGGCAGGAGCATGACCGCTCGCCGGGGCAGCGGGCCGACGATGCACGACGTCGGCAAGCTCGCGCAGGTCAGCGCCATGACCGTCTCACGCGTACTCAAGAACGACCCGGGCGTGTCGGAAGCGACCCGCCAGCGGGTCTTCGCGGCGGTCGACCGGCTCGGCTACCGCCGCAATCAGACCGCCCGGAGTCTCCGCCTCGGCGGCAGCGGCATGATCGGTCTCGTCGTCACCAACCTCGCCAACCCCTTCTACTCGCGCCTCGCGCTCGGCGTCCAGGAGGTGGCGACGGAGTACGGCTTCCGCATGCTGCTCAGCAACTCGGGCGAGGAGGCCGACCGGGAACCCGAACTCATCGACGGACTCGTCGACCACCAGGTCGAAGGGCTGATCGTCGTACCGGCGGGCAGCCGGCAGCAGCACCTGGCCGCGGCCATGCGGCACGTCCCGGTCGTCTTCGCCGCCCGGCCGCCCGCCGGTCTGGACACGGACTGCGTGCTGGTCGAGGACTTCCACGGCGCGCGCGAGGCCACCGCCTGCCTCCTGGCCGACGGACACACCCGCGTCGCCTTCCTCGGCAACCCGCCGGCGCTCTACACCGGTGCCGAGCGCCTGCGCGGGTTCTGGGCGGCGCACGAGGAGGTCGGCACCGAGCCGGACCACTCCCTGATCTGCCAGGGCCTGGTCGACTCCGCGGCCGCGGAGCGGGCCACCCTGGACCTGCTCGAGCGGGTCGATGGCCCCACCGCGCTCTTCTGCACCAACAACCGCATCAGTCAGGGCGCCATCCGGGCCCTGTACAAGGCCGGGACCACCCTGCCCGTCGCCGGCTTCGACGACTTCGACCTGTCCGACGTCCTCGGGCTGCCACTGACCCTCGTCTCCTACGACGCCGACGAGATCGGCCGCCAGGCCGCACGTCTGCTGATCGACCGCCTGGAACAGGATGACGCGGCGCCGCGGGCCTCCCGCCGCGTCACCGTCCCCACCCACGTGGTCCGCCACGGAGCCGCCACCGGGAACGGGCCCGACCGCCCGTCGGCCGGCACCTGACACCCGCGTCCCCACCACGCACCCGCCGGCGCCGGACCCACTCCCACGTTGCGGGACGCACCCGCAGCCGATGCGAGACGCACCTCCAGCCGATCGCCGAAAGGCCGACCCATGGGCTCCCTCAGCTTCCCCACCAGCGTCAAGGACCACCCCACCGTGCGGGAGGCGGTCCGACGACTCGACGACCTCGGTGATCCGCGCTTCGGCCGGATGCTGACGCGCTGCCTGGACGACACCCTGGCCCGCACGGTCCGGCCGATGCCCGATGGCACAGCGTTCGTCGTGACCGGCGACATCCCCGCCATGTGGTTGCGCGACTCCACCACGCAGCTGATGCCTTACCTGGCCCTGCTGCGCGACGACGACGGCCTTCAGGAACTGGTACTCGCCGTGCTGCGCCGCCAGTTCGCCCAGATCGCCCGCGATCCGTACGCCAACGCCTTCAACGCCGGACCGTCCGGCCAGGCCCACGACCCGGCGGACCTGTGCGAGGACCCCTGGGTGTGGGAGGAGAAGTACGAGGTCGACTCTCTCGCGCTCCCCCTCCTGCTGGCCCACCGCTTCTCGGTGGCGACGGGGCGGACGGACCACGTCCCGGACACCCTGCGGACCGCGCGCACGGTCATCGCGCTGTGGCGCACGGAGCAGGACCACGAACGCCTCTCCACGTACCGCTTCCGCCGCGAGGGCGGCTCACCGAGCGACACACTGCCGAACGCGGGCCAGGGCACGCCCGTCGCCCGGACCGGCATGACGTGGAGCGGCTTCCGGCCCAGTGACGACGCCTGCGCCTACGGGTACAACGTCCCCGCGAACCTGTGCGCCGCCGCCGCCCTCGACGCCGTCGCCGAACTGGCCCGCCCCGCCCGTGACATGGAGCTGGCCGAGAACGCAGCCCACCTCGCAGCGGAGCTGCGGGAAGCCACCTCGCGGCACGGCACCGTGGAGCACTCCGAGTTCGGCACGATCTACGCGTACGAGGTGGACGGCCACGGCAACGCGCTGCTGATGGACGACGCCAACATGCCCGGACTGCTCTCGCTGCCCCTGATCGCGAACGTTCCCGTCACGGACCCGCTCTACCTCGCCACACGACGGTTCCTACTCTCCCCGGCCAACCCCACCTGGCACCGGGGCACCGCCGCCGAGGGCATCGGCAGCCCGCACACACCCGACGAGCACATCTGGCCGATCGCCATTGCCGTGCAGGGCCTGACCGGCGGCGAGCACGAGCGCCTGACGGCTCTGCGCACGCTCGTGACGACCGACGCGGGCACGGGCCAGATGCACGAGTCGTTCCACAAGGACGACCCCCGCCGCTTCACCCGCCCCTGGTTCTCGTGGGCGAACGCGATGTACGCCGAACTCGCCCTGGACGTCACCGGCCTCGGCACCCGCCCGCTGTGGTGCACTCCTACGACCCTCTGAGACAGAACTTCGTCCCGTCTCGAATCCCCGCTCAATGCCCGGACACGGGACCGTCGACCACCGCTCGGGAGAAGCCCACGACGTTCGCGCCGCGCAGCTTCGCGAGGAGGACCTCGTGCGGCCGGGGCCACACGCCGACCGCAGTCCACTCGAACTGCTGCAGGGCCTGCATGCTCCTATCCGGCAACCGCTCAGCCATCGGCCGGCTCGACGTCCGCCGGCCGTCGTCCATCGGGCCCCGCAGATCACACTCGCCCCGGAGCCGTCCACCCGCTCGCGGTGACATCCACCCTTTGCACGTGTGATCCACTCGCCCGCCACACCCCCGTCACCCGTCCGGACCGCTCGGCGGTGCTGGACAACGCCCCGAAAGGCAGTGTCATCAGCAATCAGACTCCGTTCCCCGGGAAGAGTGGACATGAAGCGAATAGCGCACGCCCGTCCCCGACGCATCCTTCCGCTCGCGGTGATTCTTCCCGCGACCGCCCTTATAGCCGCCGGCCCCTCAGGGGCCTCCGAGAGCGGCGGCGACACCACGGCGTCGCACAAGAGCGGAATGCCGACGGTTGTGCTGGTACACGGAGCCTGGGCAGACGCCTCGGGCTGGAACGAGGTCACCGAAAGCCTGCAGGCCCAGGGGTACCCGGTCGTCGCCACCGCCAACCCGCTGCGGAGCCTGTCGGGCGACTCGGACTACCTTGCCGCCCGGATCAAGACCATCAAGGGCCCCATCGTCCTGGTCGGCCACTCATACGGCGGCGCGGTGATCACCAACGCCGCAGCCGGCAATCCCAACGTCAAGTCCCTCGTCTACATCGCAGCGTTCGCCCCTGACAAGGGAGAAGGCACGCTGCAACTGGCCGCCAAATACCCCGGCAGCCGCCTCACGGACGACCCCAAGGCCCCTGTGCCCACCGCACTCAATGCCGTCCCGATCGGCAGCGGCCCCACCGACGTGGACCTGTACATCAAGCCCGAAAAGTACAGCGACGTCTTCCTGAGCAACCGGCTCGATGAGAGCCGTGCCAACGCCCTGGCCGCCTCCCAGCGCCCTGCGACCCCCGTCACCGGCGCGGAGCCCTCCAAGGCCGCCGCCTGGAAGACAATTCCCTCCTGGTACCTGGTGGCAACGGACGACCGCACCATCGGGACCGACAACCTGCGCTTCATGGCAAAGCGCGCTGGTTCCACCACGGTTGAGGTGGACGCCCCGCACGCCGTCATGGAGACCAACCCCGGCGACGTCACCCGACTGATCCTCCAGGCCGCCGACGACGCCCGCCCCAGCCTCGCCAAGACCGGCGCCTCGACCCCGGCGCTCGCCCTTGCAGGTGTCTCCCTGCTGACCCTCGCCGGGGGCACCACCCTCCTCCTGCGTGCGCGCCGCTCCACCCAGAGCACCTGAGCACCGCACCGCCGGACAGTTCACGCGCCGGATCGGTTCATCCGCCACCGGTCACGGCACCCCAGGAGACTTTCAGTCATTCACTCGGGGCCCACCGGTGCCATCGGGGCGGTCAAAGCCGTGCTGGCGCTGCGGCACCACACCATCCCGCCAGTCGCCACCCACACCACTGCCGACCCGAAGATCGACCCAGGCTGGGGCGAACGGCTTGGCGGTGCCCCGGGCACGGAACTGTCCGGGGCATCCTGCCGCGACCTCGCGGACAACCGCCGCTTCGGCCTCATCCGCCGACAGACTCCAGCGCAGCTTGGTACCCACCGACTCGGCGATATAGCGGCATTGCACCTCGGCGGCCGACGTCAGCCACGTCGCCGGGCCCTGGTCGGACTTGGACCTGCTGCCTGAGACCGGAGCAAGGGCCGGCTGACCGCAGGACGCGGCCTGCGGTTACCGACGACCAAGATCCACACGCTGTCGGCGTACGGACATTTCTCCCCGGCCGCGTGCAGACGAATATCCCCAGCATTGACCGCGGTCAGCAGTGCGACAGAGGATCTCGGTTGAGATGGATGCTCCGACCAGGGACACTCGCGCGGTGAGCTGTAGCACTTCATTTGAAGCGATCGAGCGAGGGTGGGACAAGCCCTGGTATCGGATCCGCATGGAGGACTTCGACGCGTCGTTCCTGCCAAGTGACGGCGAGGACTTGGACGAGGTCTGCAACGTCGACGTCTTCGTGACTCTGAAGAATGGGTCTCGTTGGACTGCGACTGTGTTCACCGTCGTGGAAGTCGAGCGTCTGATGAGGCTCTGGGCAGGGACCGACGAGGCCCTCGGGGGCCGGTACTTCTGGGTTTCGGACGGTCTGATCGTCAGGGATCCCGGCATCGACAACATGACCACCGTGATCGCCGGACTGATCGAGAACGGCGAGTTCTCCGAGATCTTTCAGCGGGTGATCAACGCCTGATCGAGTGCCCGGCCGGCTGAAGCGACGTGGGGCGTCAGGCCACGTCGCTGTCCCGCTCGATCCCCTTGAAAATGTCTGCCAGAGACATCCGGCAGAGCGACCTTTTCGCTCAGTACGCACTGGTGGCCACCGTCAAAGCCCCGCAACACGCGGGACTTCCGTCGGACGGGGGCTGCGTGCACGCAGTGCTTTCTTCCAGTACGACACGGACAGGCAGGTGCACGCCCAAGGCTGCGCGGACGACCCGCCCTTCTGAAGCGACCTCTTAGTCGTTGAGCGTGCTGAAGAGACTGTTGAGGCCCTCCGCGAGCAGCGGGTGGGTGAAGATGGTGTTCGCCATGTCGCTGGACGAGAGCTTGCCCAACATGGCGACCTGGATGATGGACATGATCTCGCCGCCTTCCGCGCCCAGTACGGCGGCGCCGAGGATCTGGTGGGTGTCGGCGTCGACGACGGCTTTCATGAAGCCGCGGGTCTCCCCGGCCTCGATGGCCCGGATGACCGCACTCATGGGCAGTTTGGCGATGCGCACTGCGCGGTTCTGTTCCCTGGCCTGGCGCTCGGACATGCCGACGCGGCCGAACTGCGGGTCGATGAACACGGTGTAAGGGACGATCCTGTCCCGAGTGCTCGCCTTCTTATGGGTGAGCAGGTTGGTGTGGAGGATGCGGTAGTCGTCGTACGAAAGGTGGGTGAAGGCTGGTCCGCCTTTGATGTCGCCCATGGCGTAGACGCCCGGTACGGAGGTTTCCAGGTACTCGTCGACTTCGATGAAGCCCCTGTCGTCCAGGCGGATACCGGCGGCGGCAGGCGCGAGTGCCTCCGTGTTGGGGACGCGCCCGATGGCCGACAGCAGGTGGGACCCCTCGATCCATCGCTCGCCCTCCGCCGTGCGAAGCAACAGGCGCAGCCTCCCCTCGCCGGCGTCTTCGACCCGCTCCGGCGTGGCCGAGGTCAGGATGGTGATCCCCTCATCGCGCAGGATGCCGGCAACCGTGTCGGAGACGTCGTCGTCCTCTGGCATCATCAGGCGGGAGCGGGCCTGGACGATCGTGACCTCGCTGCCGAACCTCCGGAACATCTGTCCGAACTCCAAGCCGATGTAGCCCCCGCCGAGGACAATGAGATGCTCGGGGCACTCATCGAGTTCCATGATCGACGTGGAGTCCAGAACGGGTACGTCTCGTGCACCGTCCAGTGCCAGCGGCCTGGACCTGGCGCCTGCGTCGACAATGATCACGGGCGCGCCAAGCGTCCGCGTCCCGCCGTCCTTCATGGCGACCTCGACCGTCTTGGGGCCGGTGAACTTGGCTTCCCCTTCGATCAGCTCAAGTCCGTCCTGCGCCAGGCGGCTGACGTAGTTCTCCCGCGCGCCGGCGACCATTCCGCGCTTACGCTCCCGCACAGCCGCGAGGTCCACCGACACCGGACCGGTCCGCACGCCGTACTCCGAGGCGCGGCGCGCCAGATGAGCAACACGCGCACTGGCCACCATCGTCTTGGTCGGAGTGCACCCGGTGTTCACACAGACCCCACCGACGTGGTCCCGCTCGACGAGGGCCACGCTCTTGCCCGCCTTCGCCAGATCGATCGGGAGGAATCGGCCGCCTTGGCTTGTCCCGATCACGATCACGTCGTAGCTCTCACCCGCCATACCTCAAACGTAAGCCTCTGCACTCGCACTCGCACACGCGCGTAGCGGCTCGAAGGACATCGGCGGCCGGTTGATCACCCACGGGCTGCGGGACTGCGGGAATTCAGCTCCCAAGATGCCCAGGTCCCTTCCTGGCCACGTAGGTCAGGCTGGGCGTCACGAGGTGGCGGTAGAGGGACGGGCGCGGGTGTCCCTCGCGCGTCGGCGCGTATCGCACGCCGTGATTCGCTGGCCTGCTGGGTGCTCCCGGCGGGGCCCGCGTGGCACGAGCCTGGGAGGGTTCGGGGCGGTCGCTCTACCGGTAGCCGGCCATCCGCGCGTGGGTGCGGCGAGTGAGTTCGAGGGCGTGGGCGGCGGGCTAGATGTCGTGGTGGGTGAGGTGGCCGGCGGCCTGGTGGGTGAGGAAGATGCCGCGGGTTCTGTCGCGGGTGGCGGGCAGGAGGTGTTCGCTCTGGGTGAGGAGTTGGTGTCCGCGGCCATCCTCGACTGCCGGCAGATGGCGCACTCCGACCTCGCGTTCGTTCACGCGCACCAAGGCGCCGGCGATCCCGGTCGGCGCCCCGTACGGTCACGACGTTCCACCGGCGAATCGTAGAAGCCGCGGCGTTCACGCCAAAACCGCCCGGGGCAGCAGCCGAACTGGGCATGAGCAACGCCCCGGACGAGGCCCTGGTTGAACGGGTCCGCGGGCGTTGGGAGCGTAAGCACCCACACCCGCAGAGACGATGGGCGGCGGTCAGCGGGAGGCGAGGGGCGTCTCGGACTCGACGCGGGTGAGTTTCTCGGGATTGCGCACGTAGTAGAGGCCGGTCACACGGGCGTCTTCCACAGCAAGGGCGAGTACTCCGTCGATCGCACCGTCCAGGCGCAGGACGAGGCCGGGGTTCCCGTTGACCGTCGTGGGCACGCTGGTGAATGTGCCCCCGGCCTTGGTAAGGCTGCCGGCCATGTAGCGCAGTACGTTGTCGACTCCCTCAACCGGTCGCAGGGCTGCCAGGCGAAGGCCGCCGCCATCGCTGACGAAGACGACGTCCGGAGCGAGTACGTCGAGCAGCGCCTGAAGGTCCCCCGTCTCGAGCGCGGTCCGGAACGAGTCGAGGGCCGCTTCCGCCTGCCTCGGGGATGCCGTGGCCCGGGGACGCCGAGCGTCGACGTGCAGGCGGGCCCGGTAGGCGATCTGACGGGCTGCGGTGGGAGTCTTGCCGATCGCGGCCGCGATGTCGTCGTAGCCGAAGTCGAAAACCTCGTGCAGCACGAAGACGGCGCGTTCGGTGGGTGAGAGCGTTTCGAGGACGAGCATGAGCGCCAGCGACAGGTGCTCGGAGAGCTCGGTGTTCTCAGCTACATCGGGGGAGGTCAGAAGAGGCTCCGGCAGCCACGGGCCGACGTAGGTCTCCTTGCGCCGTTTGAGGGTGCGCAGCCGGTTGAGTGCCTGCCGTGTCGTGATGCGTACCAAGTAGGCACGCGTGTCACGCACCTGCCCCAGATCCACCCTCACCCAGCGCAGCCAGGCTTCCTGGAGAACGTCCTCGGCGTCCGCCGCGGAACCCAGCATTTCGTAGGCGACGGTGAACAGCAGGTCGCGGTGGGCGACGAAGATTTCCGTCGCGTGATCGTGGACGGGATCGTTCATCTGAGCTGCGCTTTCTTGGATCTCACGGGCAGATGCGTCGCGCGCTCATGGCACGACGCCGGCCCGCACTTGATTCGGCTACTGTCCTTGGACGCGCGCGACGTTCTCCGCACGTGGCGCGCGGGAACTGGCCTTCCGCGCCCCGGACACCAACTTGTTGAGGGTGAAGCGGCAGGCGATCTCCTTGACGCCGGCGCCGGGTCCGCCGCCGATGCTGAGCGCGTTCACCCTGTCGTTGGGGTAGGAGAACTGCGTGACGCCCTCGCCCCGACCGAGACTGAGGCACTGCCCGGCGAAGAACATGCGGACGGGTGTGGGCTTCCTCCCCATGATGCGGCGCAGAATCGTCTCGGCAGCCGCCGGGCCCAGTTGCACGGCAGCCTGGCAGCTCATCCGGAAGGGGTGGTCCGGCATCACTCCTGCGTCCCCGGCGGCGACGATGCGCCCGTCGTCGACACTCGTCAGCGTGACATCGGTGACCAAGCGGCCCTCAGCATCGGTGTGCAGCCCGCTGCGGGCAGCCAGATCCGGGAACTGAAATCCCGCGGTCCAGACCGTAACCGCGCTGGGCAGAGTTCGGCCGTCGTCGAGCCGCACACCATCGCCTGACACTTCCGTCACCTGCGTCCGAGGGCCTTCGAGGACGGTGATCCCCAGCCTGGCGAGCCGTCGGGCGACCGGGCGGCGCACTCGGGGGTGCAGGGACGGGCCGAGCACGTTGCCGCAAACGATCGTCACGTCACGGCCCGCTTCTGCCAGCTCGGCGGCCGTCTCCAGACCGGTCGGACCGGACCCGACCACCGTCACCGGCGCTGAGAGAGGGGTCGCGGCCAGCGTGGACCTCAGCCGTTGCGCGCCCTCCAGGTCCGATACCCAGTGGGCGAACTCCATCGCTCCGGCGACACCAGGATCGGCGGCACCACTGCCGACCGCGTAGACCAGGTAGTCGTAGGAGACCGAGCCGCCTCCTGCGAGCGATACCCGGCGTTCGGCAGCCTCGATCCGGGTCACGGAGTCAACCATCAGGCGAACGTTCCGGCCAAGAACATCACCGAAGTCCTCGATCGCGTCATCGGAGCCTGCAACCAATTGGTGCAGGCGGATCCGCGAGACGAAGTCGGGCCGCGGATTGACCAGGGTCACCGAGACGCCGTCATGCCGAGCCAGCCGATTGGCGGCCGTCACGCCTGCGTACCCACCGCCGACCACGACCACGTCTACGTTGTCGTTCATCATGTCTCCCTCGTGTTGTGCACTCGCCCTGGAGACACCGGCCGGACAGCAGGCATAACAAGATCCGGATGCGACGTAGCGCACATTGGCTACGTGCCCGTAAGCGGGCTCTCTTCCCTTGCGACGGCCCTTGTCCGGCCGGTGGCCTGCCCTGCCACCCGCGCCGTCCCACTCGCCCGCCGTCCGGTCGTGCCGTCCGACGGGCTCGTCGGGGGCCACCGCTCACGCGGTCGCCCGGGCGGCCTCGCCGATCAGCCGTGCCACGTCGCCGGGTCGCGAGACGCCGACCGCGTGGGAGGCCGCCGCGCTGACCAGGGTGGCCTCCGCGCGTTCGGCCATGAAGGCCTGCGTCTGCGGCGGGATGTTCCGGTCCTCGGTCGCCACCAGGACCCACGACGGAACGTCCCGCCACGCCGGGGCGCCGGACTTCTCACCGAGCGCGGCGTCGGTGACGGGCCTCTGGGTGGCGGCCATCGTCGCGGCCGTACCCTCGGGGACGTCGGCGGCGAACTGCTGGTGGAACCTGTCCGCCTGGATGTAGAGGTCCGTGACCCGGCTGCCGTCCGGCAGCGTGACCGGGACCGGGCGGAGCGCCTCACCGAGGGTGCTGCCCGGGAACATGCCGGCCAGCTCGAGCGCGCTCTCGCCCTCATCCGGCATGAAGGCCGCGACGTAGACGAGCGCCTTGACATGGTCGAGTCCCCGGGCGGCGTTGGTGATGACCGCGCCGCCGTAGGAGTGGCCGGCCAGGACCACCGGGCCGTCGATGGACGCCACGAGCTGGCGGACGTAGTCCGCGTCCGCGGTCAGCCCGCGCAGAGGGTTGGCGGCCGCCACCACGGTGTGGTCGTCGGACCGCAGTTCCTCCACGACACCGTTCCAGCTGGAGGAGTCCGCGAAGGCACCGTGGACGAGAACGACGGTCGGCTTCTGTGCGTGCATGGGTATGACCTTCTTCTTCATAGGAGTGGGGAGAGGTGGAGCAGGGTGCCCCCTCGTGCGTGCGCACGGAGCATGGGGGTGCGGGGTATCGGGGCGCCGACGGATCAGTCGGTGCCAAGACTCTGGGGCGGGACGTACAGCAGGGGCGGGCCGGCCGTCGCCTCCGCGAACGCCCGCGCGGCGGGCTCGATATCGACGTCACTCATACAGTGCTTCCTCCCGATCATGTGGCGTTTTTGCGGTTCTTAACCCGATATGACCGCATATGGCGCCGATGTGTGACGCGTGCAGGCGACCGGGCATGGAATCGGCTGCCCGGCGGGCCGCCGCTGGGCGGGGCCGGCTGGCTTCGGCAGCGGTGTGCCGTCGACGTGCGAGGCGAGTCGACGTCCGGTCGGTCACATCGTGGCGGGGCCGCGACGCGACGCGGGCGGACGCGATGGAAGAGGAAGCCGAGGAAGACACCGACCGATTCGGGCGTGGCGGGCACTGTCACAGCTCCCCCGGGTGCCCGGTCAATACCGTGACGGGCCCAGTGACGCCGCTCGGGTCCTCGCCGCCCAGAAGGAAGTGACGCTCGTGCAGTCCAGTGCCCGTACGACCCACCGTCCGCCCGAGGCCCCGGACACCGCCGCCGTCGGCGTGTCCCTTGCCGCCCAGGCGGCTCTGCTGGAGACACGTGCCCACATCCTGCGCGAAGCGCTCGACGCTGTCGACGCACAGATCCGGGAGACCTCCGCGAGACTCGGCCGGCTGCGCCAGCAGGACACCGACGACGCGCCGCGACTCGCGCCTCCGGCCGGGTGGCGGACGTACGCGGCCCCGGGTGCCGGCTCACGGGGGATCGAGGGCACCCGGGGCGCTCACCCGCTCGGCTCTGAGGGCGGGTGCGTACGCGCTCCGGAATCCTCCTCGGGTACCGTCCACCGAGTCTCCGGAGCACTGCGCCGAACGTAGCACAGTGTCACACTGTTGTGGTCCGCCGGCGGAGCCGAGCGCCACTGCCTTGCCACATGGTGTGCCCGCTGCAACGTTCGTTCAGGGCCACTTGTAACATCGCCGGTGCCACGCGAGAAGGGACGATCCATGCACGCCGGCGCCCACCCCGACCCTCTCGGCCAGGCGACGGAGGACTTTCTCCGTCTGCGGCCCCGACTCTTCGGTATCGCGTACCGCATCCTCGGCAGTGCCGCCGAGGCCGAGGACGTCCTTCAGGAGACCTGGGTACGGTGGCAGAGCACCGACCGCGACGCCGTGCACGAACCAGGTGCCTTCCTGACCACCGTCACCACCAGGCTGGCGATCAACCTCGCCCAGTCCGCCCGGGTGCGACGTGAGACCTACGTCGGGCCGTGGCTGCCCGAGCCCGTGGACACCGCAGCGGACCCGCAGTTGGGCGCGGAACGGGCCGAAGCCGTCGAGATGGCCGTCCTGCTCGTCCTGGAGAAGCTGAACGCCGTGGAGCGGACCGCCTACGTGCTGCGGGAGGCGTTCGACTACCCCTACGGCCGGGTGGCCGAGATCCTGGAGACGAGCACGGCCAACGCCCGTCAGCTGGTGAGCCGCGCACGCCGGCACCTGGCCGACGAGCGCCGGGAACGTGTCGACCCCGCGACCCACCGGCGCCTGCTGGAGGTGTTCCTCTCCGCGGCGCGGACCGGTGACCTGGCCGTGCTCGAGGACGTTCTGACCGCGGACGTCGTCAGCTACTCGGACGGCGGCGGCATCAGGGGCGCCTCCAAGATCCCCGTGGTCGGGCGGCTGCACGTATCCCGGTACCTCGCAGCCTTCGCGCCCCGTTTCTGGCCGCAGGCCGAGACCCGCTGGGTGGAGGCCAACGGACGTCCCGCGGTGCTGGTGCTCGCGGCCGGAACTCCCGCGGCGCTGCTGTCCGTCGACGTCTGCGCCGAGGGCATCGACCGGATCATGTGGGTGATGAACCCGGCCAAGCTGACACCTTACGTGGCGTCCCTGGCCGACTGATCCAGCGCGTCCTCCCGCCCCGCCGGGCCGAGGCGGGAGGGCGCCACGGTGACGGCTTCTCGTCGCACCACGCGCCGCGGGAGAAGGGAGCCCCACCGTGAGACGTCTCAGGCGCCCGAGGGACGGGGGTGGTTCCAGGTCCGCAGCTTGTCGGGATTGAGGACGGCCCACACCAGGACGACGCGCGCTCCGGTCACGTCGAAAGTGATGACGGCCGCCACCTCGTCGTCGTAGCGGGCGACCACGCCGGTGCTCCCGTTCACGGAGTGGGTGTGCAAGGTGGTGCGGGGGTGCCTGGCGAACAGCGTCAGCAGGCTCCGGGCGACCCGTTCGGCGCCGTCCACCGGCCGCGTCAGCGCGCGTACCTTGCCTCCTCCGTCGAAGAAGGCCGTGACGTCAGGGGCCAAGAGCGACATCAGCCGGCCCCTGTCGCCCTCGGCGCACGCCCCCCGCACCGAGCGCACGATCTGCTCGTGCCGGTGTGGCAAGGTCGGCCGGGAGCCCTGTGCCATCAGGCTGCGCCAGGCCCGGTCGGCCGGCTCGGTGCACTCCGGCTCCGAGCGGCCGACGATGCCCGCGACCGTGTCCGGCGGCTCCGGGTCCCTGCCGGGCTGGGCCGGCCGGCCCAGGCAGATGGCTCCCACCGCCCGCGTCAGCCAGACCCTCGGCACCACCCGGGACCGCTGCCGGTCAGACAGGCCGAACCAGCGGCGGTACGCCTCGTCGACGACTCCCTCGGCCTCGATCCGGCTGCCGAGCATGCAGCGTGCCACCTCCAGCAGATGCCGCCGCTCGTCCAGCAGCTCCGCGATCGGCACCGACTCACCAGCCTGTTCCACAGTGCCTCCTCCCCCGATGAGCCTTCGGCCGACGGGGACGCCGCGCCCTGCTTCCATGGTGGAACCACACGGTGTCCTCCGGTCCTCCCGGTATGTGAGTTGGACCGGGGAGCGGCACCGGATGTGACACCGCCCGGCCCGCTCATCCGGCGATGGCGGCTACGGCGGCGATGGCGCGCGCCCCGGGCGTCCTGCTCCCGCCGCGGAGGTACCGGCGCGTGACCCGGAGGTCACGCGCCGGGTCGGGTCAGCGACGTACGACCTGCGGAGCGATGTCCTCGGTGTGGCCGCCGCCGGCGGAGGCGGAGCGGCTGAGGGCGGTCGTCCGCGTCGGGTCGGTGCCGCAGAAGGCGGCCTCGAGGGTGCCGCCGAGGATGGTGTTCACCGTGCCGTTGTTGGAGGTGTTCGCCATCGACGACATGCTGCGGCGGCCGTCGGCCGTCGTGAACGCGTAGGTGTAGTAGCCCTGGACGGTGCCGGTGTGACCGTAGACGGTGACACCGCAGGTGAGCTTCCGCCCACGCAGGCCGAGGCCGTAGGACTGGGTCTGGTCCGCGTTGACCGGGACCATGCTCATCATCTCGCGCAGCTGCGCGGGAGCGACCAGCTTGCCGGAGACGACCGCGGCGAAGAAGCGGTTCAGATCCGAGGAGTTCGAGATGACGGCACCGGCGGACTGCGCCCACGAGGCGGTCTGCTCGGTCGAGTCCACCAGCGGCAGCGTGGTGTCGTCGTCGCGTACGTACCCGCGCGCGTAGGAGCCGGTGAGGGTGGCCCGCGGGTGGACGTACGAGGTGTTCTTCAGGCCGAGCGGCTCGAAGATCCGCTGCTGGTACTGCGTCGCCATCGGCACACCCGTGGTGTGCTCGATCATCAGGCCCAGCACCACGAAGTTGGTGTTGGAGTAACCGTAGGCGGCCCCGGGCTCGCCGGTGGGGGCGTGCGCCGTCGAGAGGTCGATGAGTTCCTGGTACGTGAACACCTTGTTCCGTACGGCTTCGAAGCCGGGAACGGTGTGGTAGAACATGTCGTTCGTGTAGTCCCACAGCCCGCTGCGGTGGCTCAGCAGATGCCGCACGGTGATGCGGTCGTCCGGCAGGGCCTGCGGCAGGTAGTCGTTGGCCGGGGCGTCCAGGTCGATGCGGCCCTCGGCGACGAGCTGCATCAGCACGACGGTGGTGAAGCTCTTGCTGACGCTGCCGACGCGGAACCTGCGGTCGGCGTCCATGGGCGTACCGGCGGCCCGGTCCGCCTTGCCCATGGAGAGCCGGTAGACCGCGGAGCCGGAGTCGATCCGGGTGAGGGCGCCGGGCGCCCCCGCGGCCATCGCCTGCTTCTGCACGGCGAGGACACCGGTGAGCGAGGGCTGGGGAAGAGTGGGGGTCGAGTCCGCGACGGCCGGCGAGGCGGTGACCAGGGCGGCCACCATCGCGGAACCTACGAGCGCGAGGCTCGTGTTTCTGATGCGCATCCGATTCTCTCTACGTGTGATCGGGCGGAGGCCCTGGACTCCGTTCAGGAACTGTGAATCCCGCCTGTACAGGAGCGTGTTGCCGCTTCCTGTCCGCGCGACGGACGTGATCTCCAGGGCGATCAGAACGATAGCCCAGACCGGGTCACACCAGGTCGACGTCGGCGTACAGCCCGGGTGTTGGTGGGAGTACCGGGAGGGATGCACGTGGTGCTCGCCGGGAGCGAGGCCGTACCAGTGACCCGCCCCACTCGCCGGTTCGCACGATTTTCACGTTTTCTCCATGATCTACGTTCCCGTCCCGTATGGTCCTGGACTACGGCGGACGTCCACCCCCTTTTCCGGCCATATGTGCCGGTCGATCAGGGCGCACGGATCCGCCGCTGGCAAGGGCCCGTTCGGGTGAGCAGGCGGCTGCCGGGGGGCACCGCCGGGGGGACGACGACATGACACAACTCCGGGATGAGCCGCGTACGCACGGCTCCGGCCGACCACGTCCACTGACGCGGCGCTTCGTCGCGGCACTGAGCTGCTGCCTCGTCGGGGTCGCGGCGGTCACCGCGTGCGGCGACGGTGACGGCTCGGGCCGAGCCGAGTCCGCGACGGACACGACCAGTACGCCCACGACCGTCGTGACCAGCCCCGAGCCGGCCACCGACACACCGCTGGAGTCCGATACGACACCCGCCGAGCCGACGTACACGGAGGAGAGCGAACCCGACGAGTATCCGTCCGCGACGGGTCCCGGGACGGAGGGCTACGACGAGGGCGACGACGTCCTCGAAGACTCCTCCGGCGTGCCGCACGGCGAATGGACGGGTACCGCGCAGGTCACCGTCGACTTCGCCGACCCGGGCTGCGCCGCCGACTCCCGGTCCTACGCGCTGCCCGCCACACTGATCATCGACGACCCGGTGGGCACGGAGGGCAACTCCTTCCACCTCTCCTGGGCCAGCGACGACCAGACCGCGGACGGTGCCTTCGGCGTCACCTCGGCGCACAGCGGCACCGACACCGTCGACGGGGAGTCCGTCGAGATCGCCTACTGGTCGCTGTCCGACGACGGGGACGGCTCCTTCTCCGGGCAGCTGACCGACACGGCCGCGGCCGCGGGAGCCTCGCTGAACCTGCTCTTCGTGCCCAAGCCCCTGTTCCAGTGCGGCACCTACACCAGCTTCCCGTACGGCATGAACACCGACACCACGATCGAGGGCAGCATCACCGACGACTCCGCGTCCGTCACGCTCAGCGGCACCACGGTCGACGGTACGAGGAGCTTCCGTGTCGAATGGTCATGACGGCGCACCCGCCCTGCTGGAGGCGTGGGCCACGGCCATCGCCTCGGCGTCCGCACCGTACGAGACCGACTTCGCCGTGCACACGGCGCTCACCTGCACGCGGGGCGGCCGCGGGCGCCGGGCGCTCGTGCGTCGGGCCCCGTCGGTCACGGCGGGCAGCGGTGGCGAACTGGTCACGGCCGTCCTGCCCGCCCTGTGGGACGCGCTGGCGGCCTCGTGCGAGCTGCTGAAGTCCGCGCTGGGCTCGCCCGTGGTCGCCAACGGCGTCTCCACGGCCACCCTGCTGCTCGCCGTTCGCCGGCGACACGACGGCGCCCTTCCTGCGGAGGGGACCGGCGGGGCGGCACCGGCGGAGCCGGCGACCGGTGGCGACGAACTGCTGGTGCTGGCCCGCGCGGTGGCCGAGGTGTCCCGGCGCCTCCAGGCCCACGGGATGGGTCCCGCGGTGGCGGACCAGGCGGCCGCCTCGGCAGTGGCGGCACTCCACGCGGGGCGGGACGAGGGAGCCGGGGCCTTCTTGGACCTCCTGGCGGGCGAGGGCCGGGACGACGCGTCCGGTGAGGGGTCGTCGGATGTCCCACGCACCGGTCTGCGCCGGCTGGCAGCCCGGGTGCCCGGGTTGCGGCGCTCCGCCGGCGCCCGGGGCCGTTCACGATGACGGCACCCACGGCTCACGGGGGCGCCCGCCTCCCGCCGCCCCCGTGGCTGTGGCTGCTGGTCTGCATGTACCTGTGGGAGCTGCCCTCGGGGGTGGTGTGGTGGCGGGAGCAGATCCGCGACCTGTGGACGGACGGGGGCGCCTACGGCCCGGAGGTCGTCGCGAGCCCCGGGTTCGCCGCGCTCCGTGCCTCCACGGTCAGCCAGCTCATGCCGTCCCTCGTGCTGGTCGCCGGACTGGTGGCCGTGGCCCTCCCCCACCTGCGGGGGTGGTACACGCGCCTGCGGTACCGCCTGGTGCCGCTCACGGCGCTCGGCTCCACGGACGCGGCAGCACCCCAAGGGGTGGGCGGTCTGCGGGACTTCGCCGCCGCCGTCGCCCCGGGCGCCACGGTCATGGTCTCCCTGTGGGGCAGCGGTCCTCCCGCGCGCGTCTACGCGGCGGGCTGGCGGGAGAGACGGATCGCCGTGTCACTGGGGTTCCTCGCCCTGTGGCGCCGGGACCCCGCGCGGGCCAGGGCCCTGCTGCTGCACGAAGCGGGACACCTGGGGTCGGGCGAGCACCTCATCGCGGGTCTCGGCAGCCCGTTCACGCGGGCCGTGCAGGCCTGGCCCGTGGTCTTTCTGGCCTTCGGGGCCGCCCCGCTGGTGTGGCTCGCCTGGCGGCACGAGCCGACGGCGTCGCTGATGTGGGCGCAGGTCGTGGTCGTTCTGTCCCGGGCGAGCGTGGTCATGGTGCCCGTGGCCGCGCTGTGGTGCGCGGAGCTGGCGGCGGACCGGCACGCGGCGGCGGTCTGCGGCCGCCGTGCCGTCGAGCACGCGCTGGCCGAGATCGGCTCGGCCGGCGGTCGGGCCCGGGGAGGCCTGACCCATCCGCCGTCCCGTCTGCGCCGGTGGTGCGCCGTGCGGGCCGACGGGTCACTGATTCCCGCCCTGCTGGCCCTCGCCGGCCCGGTGGCCCTGCTCGTGCACGCGGCGGTGGTCGTCTGCTTCACCACGGTGGCCCTGGTGCTCGCGGGCGATCCCTGGTCGTCCGCCGCGGCCAGCAGCCTGGACCTGGCTCACCGGGATGTCCTCACGGTCCCGTTGTGGTCCGCCCTGGTGGGGCTTGCCGTCCTCTGGCCGCTGCTCGTGCCGCGCTGGTCGCGGCTGTGGGGTGGCGGAAGGGCGGGGAGCGGGGACAGGGGCGGTGGGCCGGGCCGGGCGGGCGACGGACTCGGGCGGAGAGCCCGGGCCGCCGTGATCATGCTGCCCGTCGTCGCCCTCGCCGTGGCACTGCTGCCGTCGACCGGTGCCGTCGAACGGGACCCGGTGCTCCGTCCGGCGGGTCCGGAGGCCGGCGCGGAACGCTGAACGTCTGCCAGGCGTGCGACTGCCGCCGCGCGGACGCGTGCGGTCCCGGCTCGTCATCCTTCACAATGTTCACATCGTTGCGTGGACCGTGTGACACCGTCTCCGCGGACCGGCACGGCCGACCTGTCTCAGGGCCGCTCGGCCCGGTACAGGCCCCGGCCGGACCGGCGGACGCGGGATGCGCCCACGAGGCGGTCGAGTGTGCTGCGGACCGCGTTGATGCTGCCGCTGTCAGTGTCCCGGCCGAGTGCGGCCGCGACGTCCCGGGCGCGTACGTCCTTGTCGCCGACGCCGGCGAAGTACTCGAGGATCTGCTCGGTCAGCCTGCCGTAACTCCGCTGGTCGGGCTGGGATCCGGTCCCGGAGGCCCGGCTCCTCCTCTTCGTGACCTGTCCCTGGGGACGTCGGCCGCCCGGGGCTCGTGCCGCGTCCGCGGCAGCCTTCGGCGCGGGCTCGGCGGGGCTCTGGACGGCGGCCCGCCCGGCAGGTTCCGGCTCGCTCCCACCGGACGGGAGCAGGGGGGCCGACGGGGCGCTCATCAGGACGTCCAGCGCGCTCAGTGCCCGCTGGACGGAGCCGAGATGGGCGACGACCGCCGCCAGCTCCCGCTCCAGGGACTGCTTCTGCAGCTCGAGGCGTGCGAGGTCTTCCTGAAGGCTCTCAGCGGTGACCTCGATGTTGTGCGCGGCGCCGGTTGCCGAGACCATGTGTTCCTCTCATCCTCGACTTTCCCCGGCCATCATAGGCTGCGGCCGGAGGCCACGTTTTCCCTGACGGGCGTCGAGAGAGGACCCCGACCTGTGCGGCCGGAGACAGCACGAACGGGGTGGCCCTCCCTGTTCCCCCAGGGTGGCCACCCCGCCGCGAGGAAGGGTCACTGCTGCCGGGCGAGCCAGTCGGCGTACCGGGTCTCGGCGATGTGGGCGTCGGGGCCGGGCAGGAGGGTGGTGTCCTGGAGTTCGGCGCCGAAGTACGGGGCGTGCGGGTCCGTCACCACCGTACGAGGGTCGTTCTGGGCGGCGAGGGTGTCGCGCAGGAGCTCGTCCAGCCGGAAGGCCTCGGGGCCCGCCACCTCGGCCACACCGTTGAGCGGCTGCCCGGTGGCCGCGCGGCCCACGGCGGCGGCCACCTCGTCGGCAAGGATGGGCTGGACCATCACCGGGGCGAGGCGCACGGTGTCGCCGTCCGTCGAGGACGCCGCGATGCCGTTCATGAACTCGAAGAACTGCGTCGCGTGCACGATGGAGTAGGGGATGCCGGAGTCCTTGATCAGCTCCTCCTGCGCCACCTTGGCGCGGAAGTAGTCGCTTTCGGGCAGCCGCTCGGTACCCACCACGGACAGGGCGACATGGTGTGTCACTCCGGCGTTCGCCTCGGCCTTCAGCAGATTGGTGGTCGAGGTGCGGAAGAACTCCATGACGGCGTCCTTCTCGAAGGACGGGGAGTTCGAGACGTCGACCACGACGTCGGCGCCCTGGAGCACCTCGGGCAGTCCCTCGCCCGTCAGGGTGTTGACGCCCGTGTTGGGCGCGGCGGGGACGGCTTCGTGGCCGTGCTCCTGGAGCTTGGCGACGAGTTTGGAGCCGATGAGGCCGGTGCCTCCGATGACTACGACCTTCATGATTTCTGTCCTCTCGGGTCTTGTTCTCAAGGTGTCTCAGGGCTTGTTCTCGTACGGGTGCGGGCGGGGCGGGAAGGAGGTCGCCCCGCCCCGGCGGCATCCCTCAACAGGAAGGACCGAACGGCGGCCGGCTCTGTGACAGGGGACGACGGTCGGCGTGCGCCGGATCTCCAGGCCGGTAGGTACTCCGTCTCCCCGTACAACCGGCCGAGCGGCCGTCCGTGACACCGTGGCGAACGGGACGTGACACCATGGGCGAACGCGGCGTGCGCGTCGCTGGGACGGTTCAGCCGCTCGACGACGCCGCGTAGGACGACAACTTGTCCGGGCTCATCACCCACATCAGCCGGTCGATGCCCTGGGCCGACGCGTCGATGCTCAGCAGGGCCACCGCCCTCCCGTCGGAGTGGACCAGCACGGCCGGGCGGTCGTTCGCCTCGACCCACTCCACCTGCGCCCCCGGCCAGAAACGCGGTGCGAAGGCGGTGAGGTACTTGGAGACGTGCGGGCGCCCGACCACCGGGATTTTGGACGCTCCCCGGATGCCTCCGCCGTCGGCGTAGCTGACGACGTCCGCCGCGAGGACCTGCTCCAGGGTCCGCAGGTCCCCGGACTGTGCCGCGGTCAGGAACACCTCCAGCAACCGCTGGTGTTCGCCGCGGCTCACCTGCTCCCGGCGTTCGGTGGCGAGGTGCTTGCGGGCCCGGCTCACCAGCTGGCGCGCGTTGCCCTCGCTCGTCTCAAGGATCGAGGCGACCTGTCGGTAGGGGTAGTCGAAGGCCTCCCTGAGAACGTAGGCGGCCCGCTCCACCGGGTTGAGCCGCTCCAGCAGGAGGAGCACCGCCATCTCGACGGCCTCCGCCCGTTCCGCCCCCATCTGCGGGTCCGCGCTGGTGTCGACCGGTTCGGGGAGCCAGGGACCGACATAGGCCTCACGCCGCACCCGGGCCGACTGTGCCGTGTTGATGGCGAGCCGGGTGGTCACGGTGGCCAGGAAGGCGGCCGGTTCGAGAACGTCCGCGTGGTCGGCCTTCTGCCACCTCAGCCACGCTTCCTGCACCACGTCCTCGGCCTCGACGACGCTGCCGAGCACGCGGTACGCGATGCCGAAGAGCTTCGGACGGGCCTCCATGAACTGCCTCGTCGCCTCCTCGAGCGAGCCGAGGTCGTGGCCTGCGTGCATGGTGCCCCCTTCGACCGGGCTACGGGCCATGCTACGCCCGGCACAGTGCTGACGCCGCGCGGAGCCGGGGCGGTCAGGGGCCGGTCAGGGGGTCGCGGACGGCGCTCTCTCGGGGTCGGCCGGAACGCCCGGATCACCCTCAGCACCGGACCGCTCGGGGTCCGGCGAGACATCCGCTGTCACAGATCGTCCTGCTGTCCGGTCCTGTTCTCAGCGAAGCGATACCACGCCACCACGGGTGAGAGAGGTAGACCATGATGCTGACCCGCCGCCGGAGGCCGTCGGCCCCATCTCCGTGCACCGGCTCCGGAGAGGGGGACCCGAGAAGCTCGGGCCCGGTCGGCCTGGCGGCCCTCCCCCGGCCCGTGGCCGTGGTGGTGGGCGCGGGTGGCGTGCTCGGAGCGGCTCACGTGGGCGTCGGGCACGCCCTGGAGCAACGCGGATTCCGTCCAGACATGATCATCGGCACCTCGGTGGGCGCGCTGAACGGTGCCATCGCGGCGGCGCATCCCGACCGGGCCGCGCCGTGGCTGGAGCACGTGTGGACCCAACTGCGCCGCCGTGACGTGTACCAGCTGGGCTTCCCTGCCTCGCGGTCCGGCATCTTCACGGATCGGGGACTGCGCCGCCTGATCGCCCGGGCCGGGCTGCCGGAGCGGATCGAGGAGCTGGCGGTGCCGTTCACCGCGGTCGCCATGGACCTGGTCTCCGGCGCTCCGGCGCTGCTCGACCGCGGTGACCTCGCGACCGCGCTTCTCGCGACCGCGGCCGTCCCCGGCCTCCTGCCCCCGGTCGAGCGCGAGGGCCGCACCCTCGTGGACGGCGGGGTGATCGCCTACGTCCCGGTCCTGGCCGCCCTGCGGGCCGGTGCGGCCAGCGTGGTCGTGGTGCCGACCGGCCCGGAGAGTTCACCGCCGCCGCCGACCCCGCCGCCCCGTCGGGCCGTAGCCATCGCATCGCGGGCCGGTCTGCTGCTGATACACCGTCAGATCGAACGGGACCTGGCGGAGGTGTCCCGCCTGCTGCCGACGGTTGTCGTGCCCACCGGGACGGAAGTCTGGCCCGCGCCCTGGGACTTCCGTCACAGCAGGCGGCTCATCGAAGCGGCCTCTGCGACGGCCGGCCGCTTTCTCGACGACCTCCGCGTCGGCGGACCGGGCCTGTACCGCGCCGAGGACACCCCGGCCGCCGCGGCGGCCGGGCATCACGCCGCCGCGTCCGCGACGACACGGTGTGCACCGCGTCGCACGCCCGAAGGAGCCGGCCTGTGAGCAGCATCGCGTTCCTCAACATCGGCATGCACGGTCACATCAACCCGACGCTGCCGGTCGCGGCCGAACTGGTCCGTCGCGGCCACACCGTCACCTACCACACCTCCCCCGCCTTCCGGGAGGAGATCGCCGCGACCGGCGCGACCGTGCGTCCCTACCCGGGGGAGCAGCCGCTTCCCGACCCTCCGTCGCCCATCACGCTGATGGAGTCGCTGGCGCGCGCCGCCCTGGACCTGCTGCCCGCCGTCCTCGCCGACCTGCGCGACGACCGGCCCGACCTGATCGTCCACGACAGCGCCTGCCTGTGGGGTGCGCTCGCCGCGCATGCGCTCGGCGTCCCGGCGGCCTCGTCGTTCACCACGTTCGCCTACAACCGTCATGTGCCCAGCCCCACGCGCGCCTCGCGGGAGCTGCTGGCCGGGGCCGCGGCCCGCCCGCGGAACCTGGCGGGCTACGTGGGGGCGCGGCTGGCGCTGCGGCGCCGCTTCGCCTCGGCGGGCGTGCCGCTGCTCGACCTGGCGGACATCCGGCAGCCGCTGAATCTCGTGTACACCTCCCGCGCCTTCCAGCCCGCCGTGGAGGAGTTCGACCGGTCCTACCGGTTCGTGGGCCCGAGCATCGGTGCCCGGCCGGACGACCCGTCGTTCCCGTCCGACCGCCTCCGGGACCCGGTGCTCTACGCCTCACTGGGCACGGTCTTCAACGCCGACCCGCGGCTGCTCCGTACGTTCGCCACCGCGCTGTCCCCGTTGGCCGGGACCGTGGTGGTCTCCACCGGGCAGACCGACCCCGCCGCGCTGGGCGCCCTGCCCGACAACGTGCTCGCCCGGCGTTCCGTGCCGCAGTTGGAGGTGCTGGACCGCGCGGCGCTGTTCGTCACCCACGGTGGCATGAACAGCGTCAACGAGGCCATGTTCGCGGGCGTCCCGCTCCTGGTCGTCCCGCAGGGCGCCGACCAGCCCATGGTCGCCGGGCGTGTCGTGGAGCTGGGGGCCGGACTGTCGATCCGTACCGAGAACGTCACCGAGGGCTCCGTGCGCGCGGTCGCGCGACGCCTCCTGGAGGACTCCCGCTACCTGGCCGCCACGTCCGGGCTGCGGGCCACCCAGCGTGAGGCGGGCGGCTACCGGCGTGCCGCCGACGAACTGGAGCGGTACCTGCGCCGCGCCGGTGCCGCGCACCCGGCTCCCGCCGATCCGCGGGAAGGCTGACGATGACACCGGCCGTCGTCGCCCTGCTGCTGCTCGCCGGGCTGTCCGAGGCGCTCGGACGCGTCACTCCCGTCGCGGTGCGGCGACGGGGAGTGCCCCGCAGCCGGATCGTCCCGCTGGTCCTGGCCGGCGCGGTCGTCGAGGGCGCCGTGTTCGCGCTCTGGCCGCTGACCGCCTGGACCCTGGCCGAGCTCGTGCTGGGCTCGCCGCCGCCCGGGGGCGGGCTCGAGTGGACACCCGGCCTCGTCATACCCCTGCTGCTCTCGGCCGTGCTGGCGTTCCCCCTGCTCGGGCCCCTGCTCCACCTTCTGCTCTTCGTGGGGGTCGGAGCGGGTCTGACCGGTCCGCTGTCCGCGGAGACCGGTCTCGGCTGGTGGGCCGCGGCCGGTTGCGTGGCCGTGGCGGGTGTGGTGCTCGGTGTCGCGGTCGAGGGCGTCCGGCGGCTGGTCGTGCGGATCAGCGCCACCGACACGGCGGAGACCCGATGAACGACTTCCTGCTCTGGGCCGTCGCCCTCGGACCCGCCCTGCTGGCCGAGGGCCTGCTGGCACGCTACGAGGTGCTGGCCTACGGCGCCGGCTGGCGGGCCCCGACCACCGAGCTGCCGGAGGGCGTGCCGTACGCGCGGGGCGCCGACCCGGACCGCCCTCCGGCCGCCTACCTGGTCTACCTGGACGGCATCGGCAAGCGCCGCGTCCGGGACAGCCGGGACGGCGGCGAGTTGGTCAGGGCCGTTCTGGCCGGTGCGCCGGAGCTGCGGGTGCTGGGCCAGGTGCAGCCCTACTCGCCGCTGGCCGACCCGCTCGCCGACCGGCCGGTGTGGTCGTGGCTGCGCCGCCGCGTCGGGCTGGTGCTCTTCCTGCACAACGTGATGCAGATCTTCGTGGCCGCCGACCGCCGCTACCGGCCGCTGTACAACCGGGCCGTCGGTTCGCAGATCGCCACCCAGCTGCTCCTGGCCGGCTACCGGCCCGAAAGCGGCGTGCCGGTCGTTCTGCTGAGCTACAGCGGCGGTGCCCAGGTGGCCACGGGCGCCGTCGACGAACTGCACGAGCGACTCGGCTGCCCCCTGCTGCTCATCATGTTCGGCGGCTTCCACAACGGCGCCAACAACCTCACGCGCGCGGAACACGTGCACCGCCTCACCAGCTCCGGTGACCGGATCGAGCGGGTGGGTACCTGGATGTTCCCGCAGCGCTGGCCCCTGTTCCGGGGCAGCGGCTGGAACCGGGCCGCCCGCGCGGGCAAGGTCACGGTGCACAGGTTCGACCCGGCCACCCACGTGGGACCGCGCAGCTACATCAGCCGGAGCGCTCTGCTGCCCGACGGCCGCACATATCTGGCCCGCACCGCCGACACGGTGGTGGAGCTGATCCGCGACCACTGCCGGAGCCATTCCGCCGAGGGGCCGCGGACCTGACGGCCCGAGCCCTCGGGGAGGTACTCACCGAGGGCTCGTCGGCATGACGCACCCCAGCCCCCGGCCGGACTGCCGTCGCCCCGCCTCTTGAGACGCCCCCGAACACTGCCTGTAAGATACATACTGGGCGGTTTTTTTGTGGGCCCGTCCCGAAACCGCACAACAGCGAACCTCGACGACCGGGAGGCCCCGCCATGGCGAAACAGGACCGCGCCATCCGCACCCGCCAGACCATCCTCACCGCAGCCGCCAAAGTCTTCGAGGAACGCGGCTACCAAGCCGCCACCATCGCCGAAATCCTCAACACCGCGGGCGTCACCAAAGGCGCTCTCTACTTCCACTTCGAATCAAAGGAACAACTCGCCCAAGGCGTCCTGCACGAACAGGACCAGCAGACCCCCATCCCCGCCCGCACCTGCAAACTCCAAGAACTCGCCGACGAAGTCCTCCTCCACGCCTACCGCCTCCAGCACGACCCCATGGTCCGCGCCGCCGTCCGCCTCACCATGGACCAGCACGCCCAAGGCCTCGACCGCACCGGCCCCTTCCTCCACTGGAGCCGCATCTGCCGCCACCTCCTCGAAACCGCCCGAAGCCAAGGCGAACTCCTCCCCCACGTCAACCCCACCATCACCGCCGACGTCATCGTCGGCACGTTCGCCGGCATCCAGTCGATGTCCCAAACCCTCACCGACTACCGCGACCTCACCCAGCGCACCACCGCCCTCCTCCAACACCTCCTCCCCAGCATCACCCACCCCTCCATCCTCGCCACCCTCGACCTCACCGAACAACGCGGCCACCACATCCACAACGAAACCCGCAACCACCACCCCCAACCCACCGCCACCCACTGACCTCGACCCGCTGCCCCCACCCACACACCGTCAACCGACGACCCCGGCAACCGCGTCCGAGCCGGCCACCCGCCCGGCCGGCACCCCCGGCGACCCGCACCCGAGATACCGCACCAGCACCTCCTCGAGCCGTTCACCGTCGCCCCCTTGCCCGGACCGGGCCCCGGCATCACCGCCCGACCACGCCACGTACCCGTCCGGGCGCAGCAGCAGCGCGTCACACGCCACCTCCCCCACGGGCTCCGCCCGCACCCGCCGCACCAGATCTCCCCACGCCCCCGCCCGCCGTCCGTACTCCCCACCGCGCTCGCCGAAGAGCAGCAGCAGCCACCCACCCCCACGCAGCAGAGCCACCACATCTGACGGCCCCTGCGCCGTACGCAGCGCCACATTCGGCAAGAACCTCCCCTCCCACGCCCCGTCACTCCCCAGGACGCGCCCCACGGCCCCCGCCTCGGGCGGAAGCACCGCATCCTGTCCGCTGATCAGATCGCTCAGATACCGGCTCCCCCCACCCCCGCAGGCCACCACCCCCGCGAACACCGACCGCAGCGCCTCCGCCTCCGGCCGCGCACGCATCAATGCCAACTGCGCCAGCGTCACCTCGATCACCCGCGAAGCAGCCGGACGACGCTCCTGGTCATACGTGTCCAACAGCCCCGCCCCCGCCCGCCCCCGCACCGCCAGCGCGAGCTTCCACCCCAGGTTCAGCGCATCCTGCACCCCCAGGCTCAACCCCTGTGCCCCCACCGGGAAATGCAGATGCGCCGCATCCCCCGCAAGGAAGATCCGGCCCCGTCCAAAACACTCCGCCAGCCGCGAGAAGTCACTGAAGCGGCTCAGCCAGCGCACCTCCCCGAACCCCACCTCCCGACCCGCGATCCGCGCCACCTCACTACGCAACTCCCCCTCCGTAGGCGGCACATCGCGCCCGGCATGCGCACCTGAGCAGTCGAGAGTCCTGACATGGGTCCCAGCCCCGGGGATGTCGTGCGCGACGATCCAGCCACGCGGAGTGTGGTGCCACCCCAGGCCCGGAACATCCGCGTCGTCCAGCCTGACCAGTCCGGACAGTCCGGACGTCGTGGCCTCGAAGGTACGGGCCGCGAAGCCCGCCAGTTCCCGCACCACCCCACGCCCGCCGTCCGCCCCCACGAGGTACAGGGCCGTGCACTCGACAGACCCGAGCGGCCCCTCCGCCAGGACCCGCACACCGTCCAGGTCCTGGACCAGCTGCGTGACGCGGTGTTCGCGCAACACCCGCACCCCGGCCGCCCGCGCCCGCTGCTCAAACAGCCGCTCGAGGTCGGCCTGCGGCCGTTTCAGCACGGGCCCCGGCTCCGAGGCCGAGGCGGTGATCGTCAGTCCGGGAACTCCACCGAAGCGGAAGGGCACTTCGGCTTCGGCAGCGCCCGACATCCCCCGCGGCACGAGCTCCGTGAAGTATCCCCGCCTGGCCAGGCCCTGCAGAGCCCTCGCATGGAGCACCCTCGCCTTGGGCCGGTCGCAGACCGAGTCCCGCGCCTCCAGGACAACGGTGCGGACTCCCCGGCCGCCGAGCTCGGCCGCCAGCAGCATACCGACCGGCCCACCACCAACGATTACGACCTGTGCACGCAGAAGACTCTCCACCGCAGGACCTCCCCTAGTCCTCAGGCATTACGCACAGCCGGCAGCAGGAACGCCCCGGCCGCCGACCCGGTCACAAGCACCCGCGCACTCCACGCCTCTCTTGCGCAGCGAAGAGCAACGGCGCCACAAACCCGCATAAGACCGACGGGCGCGACCAGAAAATATACCGAGTGGGCGGTTCTTTACAACGCCCCCACAGCATCACTACTCGGCGATCACGATGCCCAGGACAAGGGCCCGGTGGCAGCAGGTCCGGAATGTCGGGGGCCGATGCCCTGTCCCGCGGTGACACACTGCCTTCTCGGCGTGGACGCCTCCGAACCGAATTGTCGTCCTTTACATATCTGGCCCGGGGTGGGTACCTGCCCCGCCGTAAGAGATCAGCGAGTGGGAGTTCGGGGCACGAAAGTGGAATGGGTGCGAGGCTGCGGGGCATGGCTGCGAAGGGCGTGGGATGCTCCCGGACACGAGCGGAACACGGCGCTCCTGATCGGTAAGAGCGCATTGGCGGCGACACTGGCGTGGTGGACGGCGCAGGACCTCCTGCACGCGGCCTCGCCGGCGTTCGCACCGTTCTCCGCCGTACTGATCATGAATGCGACGATCTACCAGTCGGTGTGGCAGGCGCTGCGTTACACCGCAGCGGTCACCGTGGGGGTGGCCGTGCAGGCGGCCGTCGGGTTCGTCGCCGGCCCGGATCTCGTCGCGTTCGTCATCGTCGCCGTGATCGCCCTGGCCATCGGACAGTGGCCGGCCCTGGGCGAGCAGCGCTCGCAGGTCGCCACCGCGGCCTTCTTCGCCTTCTCCACCTACGCCGCCGCGACCAGCACCGGCGAGCGGGTGACCGAGCTCGGGCAGATCGTCCTGCTGGTGCTCGTCGGATGCGGTCTCGGCCTCCTCGTGAACCTGGCCATCGCGCCGCCCTTGCGGTACCGCGGCGCCGAGCACGGTCTCCAGGTCCTGGCCGCCGAGATCGAGAGCCTGCTGGACGACATGACCGACGGCCTGTGCACGGGCGACGTGGACGCCGAACGGGCCAAGCAGTGGCGTGCCGCCGGCGAAAGCGCGCAGCGGGCGGTGGGGCAGGCGCGGGCGGGGCTGGCCACCGCGGAGAACAGCCTCCCGTTCAACCCGCGCCGCCTGCTGCCCGCCCACCGCAGCTACCTGACGTTCGGGCGATATCGGCAGAGCGTCGACGCCCTGGAGCGCGCCGTCTACCAGCTGGGCTCCCTGACGCGCAGCCTGGGGCGTTGGCGCGAGACGGAGAACACCTACACCTACAAGCCCACCCTGCGTGCGTACGCGAACTTCACGCGCAGCCTGCGCGACATCGCCCACATCATGGCGTCACTCGAGGCCGACAGTCTCTCCGGACAGGCCGAGGAGATGTGCCACCTGGCCACGCTCGCCCAGGACGCCCTGCAGGACGTGCTCACGGCGGCCCACGACGACTCGCTTCCCCTGTCGGACGCCTCCCGCCCCTACGGGGTCCTCGTCGTCGAGGCCACCCGGCTGATGGAGGAGTTCCAGAACACCTGCGACGTCCTCAAGACCACCGCCGACGGCTGAAACGAGCCGTACCCGGCAGCTCCGCGCCGCTCGCCCGTCTCCGATGCGCCGGTCGGGCGAGCCTGCCGGACCTCCGGGGTGCGGCGGCCGTCGCCGGCCGCGTGCGCTCGGCATGATGTGGCGTCCGCGGGACTCCGTGGTCGGGGAGTCCGTGCCGGTGAGCCGTCGGGGAGGGTGAGGATGCCGAGACTGCCGTCACTCACCCAGTCGTTCGGCGGAAGCGGGCGCGCGGTGCGGGTCGCGCTCGCCGCGGCCGCCGGCTTCTACCCTGCGGCGTACCTCATGGACCGGCCGGTCGTCGCCCTGTACGCCCTCTTCACCCCCATCGCGTTCGGCGCCCTGTCCTCGCCGGCGGGCTCGGGGCGCCACCGCGCGAGCAGTGTGCTGCGGGCCGCGCCCGCAGCGGCGGCGCTGGTCGCGCTCGGTACCGCCCTCGCGGTGACGACATGGGCGGCGGCCGTGGGAATGCTCCTCGTCGCCCTCGCCCTGACGTTCGGCGCGGCCTGCACCCCACGGCTGGCGAGCGTCGTACCCGGACTGCAGCTCTGCTACATCCTGGCCTGCTTCCCGCCCTACGCCCCCGACACCCTGCCCGAGCGGCTGCTGGGCCTGTTCCTCGGCGCCACGGCGCTGCTGGTGGGCGAGCTGCTGCTGTTCCCGTCGCCGCGGCGACCCTCTTACGCCGAGCGGGTCGCGGACACCCTTGACCTGGCGGCCCACACCACCAGGCTCCTGCTCCGGGCCGAATCCGTCGACGACGGGACGGCTCGCCGGCTGCGGACGACCGGGCGGGAGCTGCGGTTCTCCCGGCAACCCCACGAGTGCCGGCCGACCGGTGCAGGCCGGAGGGACCGGGCGCTGGCCCAGGCCGGATCGTCGGCCCGCCGGTTGCTGGACCAGCTGGCCGCCCTCGGGGAACTGCCGCCTGCTCCCGCCGACACGGCCTCGCAGACCCTGCTGCACGGTGTCGCGGCGACCTGCTCCGACGCCGCGGGCGTCCTGCGCGGCGGCCGTTCGGTCCGCGGCGCCGAGTTCATCGAGGAGATGACGGCGCGGTTTCTGGACGAGCGGGCCGGCGAGCCGGAGGGCCGCGGCGATCCTCCCTATGCGCTCCTGCGGCGCAGGTCGACGCTGCTGACGGTGGCGGCCTCGGCGGTGACGGTGCGCTCCGCCGCCGACCTGGCGACGGGCGGCGGCCCGGCTCTGCCCGGTCTCCCCCACGAGCAGTTCTGGTACGCGAGGGTGCCGGTGGTGCCCCTCTGGCTCGTGCGGATCCGCGGCAATCTCACGCCGCGCTCCGTCGTGTTCCAGAACGCGGTCCGTACGGCGCTGGGGCTCGCCCTCGCCCGTCTCGTGGCCGGGTCGCTCGATCTGTCGCACGGCTTCTGGGTTCTGCTGAGCGTGCTCACCCTGGCGCGGACGACGGCGGTCGGCACCTGGTCGGCCGTGCGGTCGGCCGCCGCGGGCACGCTGATCGGTGCCGTCGTCGCGGGGGCGCTCATCATCGGGGCGGGTGACGCGACCGCGTTCTACGCCGGTCTGCTGGTGCCGATGATGGTGATCGCCTTCTCGGTGGGACCCGTCGGCGGACCCGCGTGGGCGCAGGGCCTGTTCACGATGGTGGTGTCGACGGCGTTCGCCCAGATCGCCCCGGTGACGTGGCGGCTGGAGGAGGCGCGCCTGGTGGACGTGCTGACCGGCAGCGGCATCGGGCTGGTGTGCGGGCTCCTCGCGTGGCCGGCAGGGGCGCGCACGGAGATGCGGCGCAGTGTGGCGGCATTGCTGCGTGCCACCGCGCCCGTGGTGCGGGACACCGCCGATTCCCTGACCGGCCGCCGCACCGAGCCGAGTGGCGAGATCGCGGAGCGGCCCACGGCCGGCTCCCTGTGGCCCGCCCTGCATCGGCTGCGCATCGCGGAGGCGGCGTACGCGCAGTTCCGCACGGAGCCCGCGCTCCGGTCGGACGACGACGGCCCGGACTGGCTCGCCGCCCTCAACTACGGTTCGCGCGTGCTCAGCGGCGCCTACTGGCTGCCGCCCGCGCAGGGTGTGCCCGGCCTTCCGCCGGGCGCACGGCAGTGGGTGGAGACGGCGGGGCGGCAGGTCGCGGCTGCCGCAATGCGGGCGGCCGATCTTCCGTCGCGGGGGGTCACGTTGCGGATCGCACCGCTGTCCCCCGTCGTCCGGTCCGGGACGTCGCCCGGGGCGCGGTCCATCCTGGTCGACCTGGAGGTGTGGCTGCACGCCCTCGCCGCGGATCTCGCCACCGCGACCGGCACGGACCGTCCGGGGCCCGCCGACCCGACGTACCGGCACGAGCGGTGAGGCCCCCGGGTCGGCAGGATCGACCTGCCTGCGCCGGCGCCCCCTGGAGTGCGGACCGTTCCTGCTATTCTCGGCAGCCGTGTAGACCGTCTATCGAGGAGTTTCAGACGTGGTGGGTGACGACGACATCTCCGGGTGAGATCCGGATTTGACGGCCACCGGCCGGCGCTCGGGAGCGCTGCCGAGGTGGCCCGTCCTGTCGTACCTCTTTTCCCACGTCTGCCCAGGGCAGGGGACAGCTCTCTGCCCTCGTTTCCTCAGGGGTCTCCTCTTCATGTCCGACGCCGCCATCGTCTGTTCGAACCTCTCCTTCGCCTGGCC
This sequence comes from Streptomyces sp. NPDC048171, assembly GCF_043202655.1. Taxonomy (NCBI): domain Bacteria; kingdom Bacillati; phylum Actinomycetota; class Actinomycetes; order Kitasatosporales; family Streptomycetaceae; genus Streptomyces; species Streptomyces sp. NPDC048171. Next base: position 277,709 of record NZ_JBIDAU010000012.1, on the reverse strand, counting down.
CGACGACACGCGGGTCTTCGACGGCCTGTCCTTCACCGTGCCGCCGGGCCGCACCGGTCTCGTCGCCCCCAACGGTTCCGGCAAGTCCACCCTGCTCAAGCTGATCGCCGGTGAACTACGGCCGCTCACCGGCTCGGTGTCGGTCAGCGGCACCCTCGGACACCTCCCGCAGAGCCTGCCGCTGACGGTGGATCTCACGGTCGCCGAGGTGCTCGGCGTCGCCGAAGTGATCCGCGCGCTGGACGCCGTGGAGTCCGGGGACGTCGACGAGAGGCACTTCGCCACCATCGGCGACGACTGGGACGTCGAGGAGCGCACCCGCGCGCAGCTCGACCGTCTCGGCCTCACCGGCCTCGCACTGGACCGAAGCCTCGCCACGCTCAGCGGCGGCCAGGTCGTATCCCTCGGCCTCGCCGCCCAACTGCTCAAGCGGCCCGACGTCCTCCTCCTCGACGAGCCCACCAACAACCTCGACGCGGAAGCCCGGCACAAGCTGTACGACGTCCTGTCGGACTTCACCGGCTGCCTGCTCCTGGTCAGCCACGACCGGGCGCTCCTGGACCGCATGGAGCGCATTGCGGAACTCGGCAGCGACGAGCTGCGGCTCCACGGCGGCAACTTCACCGAGTACGAAGCGGCGGTGCTCGCCGAGCAGGAGGTCGCCGAGAAGAACGTCCGCAGCGCCGAGCAGGAACTCAAGCGCGAGAAGCGGGAGATGCGGCAGGCCCGTGAACGCGCCGAGCGCCGTGCCGGCAACGCGCAGAGGAACCTGAAGAACGCGGGGCTGCCGCGGATCTTCGCGGGGAACATGAAGCGTGGTGCGCAGGAGGCCGCGGGCAAGTCCGGCACGATGCACGCCGCCCGGGTCAGCGAGGCCAAGGCCCGCCTCGACGAGGCCGGCCGCGCCCTGCGCGAAGAGGTCAGGCTCAGCCTGGAACTGCCCGACACCCAGGTCCCCGCCGGACGCAACCTGTTCCTCGCCGAGGGCGTGCGGGTGCGGCTCGGTGACGCGGACGTGTTCGCCGCGAACGGCGTCGACCTCACCGTCCGGGGCCCGGAGCGCATCGCGCTGACCGGCCCCAACGGCGCCGGAAAGACCACCCTGATGCGGCTGATCACCGGCGACCTGCTCCCGGACAGCGGAGAGATCAAGCGCAACGACGGACGGATCGCCTACCTCTCGCAGCGGCTGGACCTGCTGGACCTGGGCCGAACGGTGGCGGAGAACTTCGCCGGGTTCGCCCCGGAGCGGCCCGAGGGGGAGCGGCTGAATCTGCTCGCCCGGTTCCTCTTCCGTGGCCCGCGTGCGCATCTGCCGGTCGGTGTGCTCTCCGGCGGTGAGCGGCTGCGCGCCACCCTGGCGTGCGTCCTGTGTGCGGAGCCGGCGCCGCATCTGCTGCTGCTCGACGAGCCGACGAACAACCTCGACCTCGTCAGCGTGGGCCAGTTGGAGAGCGCGCTCAACTCCTACCGGGGCGCCTTCATGGTGGTCAGCCACGACGAGCGGTTCCTCGCCGGGATCGGGATCACCCGGCGGCTGCGGCTGGCCGGCGGGACGCTGGAGGAGGCCGAGGCTCCGGCGATGTGAGCCGTCACGTGTGACGCGGCCCGCGTCCGAGGCCCTGTGCCCGGCGGGCCGACCACCGATCACGAAGGACGACCGATTCATGCCACAGCCCGCACTTCTCGCCCACGACCTGATCCGCAACCTTGGTGGACGCCGTGTCCTCGACGGTGTCTCACTGACCGCCTCCCCCGGCCACCGCATCGGTTTGATCGGTGAGAACGGTGCCGGCAAATCGACCCTGCTGCGGGTCCTCGCCGGGGTGGACGCACCCGACGCGGGCAGCGTCACCCGCCCCGCCGACCTCGGCTTCCTCCACCAGGAGTTGCCGTTCGACGCCGGTACGACCGTCGCAGCCGTCCTGGACGAGGCGCTGCGCGAGGCCCGGGAGGACCTCGCCGAACTGGACCGCCTGGGCGGGGAACTCGCCCGGGTCTCCGAGGACGACCCCGGCCACCGGGACGTCCTCGACGCCTACGGCAAGCGCCTGGAGCAGGTCCAGGACCGGGAGTCGTGGGACGCCGACCGCCGCGCCGCCCTGGTCCTGGACGGGCTGGGTCTCGGCGCCGTGGACCATGCCCGTACGCTCGGCTCACTCTCGGGCGGGCAGCGCGGCCGGCTCGCCCTGGCCGCGCTGCTCGTCCGGCGGCCCTCGGCGCTGCTCCTGGACGAGCCGACCAACCACCTGGACGACGGTGCCGCCGCCTTCCTGGAGGAACAGGTCCGCTCGATGCCCGGCGCCGTCGTGTTCGCCAGCCACGACCGGGCGTTCCTCGACGCCGTCTGCACCGACCTGATCGATCTCGACCCGGCCGTGGACGGCCCGGTCCGCTACGGCGGCGACTACAGCGCCTACCTGTCCCAGCGGCGCGCGGAGCGGGAACGCTGGGAGCGGCGGTACGCCGAGGAGCAGGAGGAACTGGAGGAGCTCCGCACGTCGGCGCGGGTGACCGCGCACCGGGTGGCGCCGGACCGGGGTCGCACCGACAACGAGAAGATGGGCTACGGCCACCGGGGCGGCCGGGTCCAGGCGTCGATCTCCCGCCGGGTGCGCAACGCCACCCGGCGGCTGGAGGAACTGGAGCGCGCCCAGGTCGGCGAGCCGCCGCGGCCCCTGCGGTTCGCGGCCGGCGATCTGGCAGCCCCGGTGGACGAGGGCACACAGCCACTGGTCGCTCTGCGCGGCGTGCGAGTGCCGGGGCGGCTGGCGCTGGACGGGCTGGAGGTGGCCGCCACCGACCGGCTGCTGGTCACGGGCGGCAACGGAGCGGGAAAGTCGACGCTGCTGGCCGTGCTCTCGGGGCGGATGACGGTCACCGAGGGCGAGGTGCGCAGGCGGCGGGGCCTGTCGGTGGCGGTGCTCGACCAGGACAGTGTCTTCGACCGTCCCGGGCGTACGGTCCGTGACACGTACGAGACGGCGCTGGGCGCCGCTCGGGCGGAGAGGGTGCCACTGGTGTCGCTGGGCCTGCTGCACGAGGCCGATCTGGACAAACCGGTCGGCCGGCTCTCGGTGGGTCAGCGTCGTCGGCTGGCGCTGGCACTGCTGGTCGCCCGTCCGCCCCAGTTGCTCTTGCTGGACGAGCCGACCAACCACCTCTCCCCCGGGCTGTGCGACGAGCTGGAGGACGCGCTGGCCACTGGCCCGGGTGCCATCGTGGTCGCCGGCCACGACCGCTGGCTGCGCCGGCGCTGGCGCGGTCGCGAGATTCGGCTGGTCCCGGAGCACGAGCGGCGGACCGCACCGGTGCGGCGTTAGGGAGGCAGGCCCGTCAGGGCGACGGGATGCGAAGGACCAGCAGCGCCACGTCGTCGTCGTTGTCGGCGGGACGGGCACGTCGCAGTAGCTCGTCGGCGAAGCCGTCCAGCGGACGGTGGGCCAAGGAGGCCGCATGCCGGCGCAGGTTCTCCATCCCGGTGTCCAGGGAGTGCGTGCGGGACTCGATCAGACCGTCGGTGTAGAGGACGAGGGTGGAGTCGGGAGGCAGGACGATGTGGGCGTCGGTCCGGGGCTGCTTCATCGCGGTGCCCAGGAGCAGACCGCGGGCTTCGTCCAGATACCGGCTCAGGCCGTTGTGGTCGACGAGGAGAGGCGGCGGGTGTCCGGCGTTGGTCCACCGGAGATGCCACACCCCGGTGGGGTCCGGCTGCAGGCGGGCCATGATCATGGTGGCCATGCGGACATCGGTGATGTGCGCCAGGGCCTGGTCGAGTTCCTCGACGATGCCCTGCGGCGGCCGGTCCTCGGACCAGGCGAACGCTCTCAGCATGTTGCGCAGCTGTGCCATCCCGGCCGCGGCCTCGAGGTCGTGTCCGACCACGTCTCCGATGACCAGTGCCGTGTCGCGGCAGGGCAGCGGGAAGGCGTCGTACCAGTCTCCGCCGATATGAGAGGCATCCGGCGCGGCCAGGTAGCGAGCGGTCATCGCGATACCCGGCAGCTGCGGGAGCTGGGGCAGCAGGTATCGCTGCATGGTCTCGGCGACCTGGGCCTGGCGCTGGTAGTGACGTCCGTTCTCCAGAGCCAGGCCGACGCGTCGGGCGATGTCCTCGAGCAGGGCGAGGTCGTCCGCGGTGAAGTCCTGGTCGCTTGCGTCCGAGCGCCCCAGCGTGAGGGCACCGACGACCTCCCGGGGACCGCGGATGGGAGCGATGGCCGCGGTCCTGATCCCCGTGGCCTCGAACAGTCTGCGCTGTTCCACCGCGATGCCGCTGTCGGGAGGCCCTTGGTAGGTTTCCGGCCCGGCCAGATTCGAGGCGACACCGCGCAGGGCCCGGGACAACGGCATGGGTGAGTGCTCGGAGACCGGCGGCATGGGACCTTGAAGGTCCTCTCGTCTGACGAGGTTCCCCTTCTCCGCATGGACCACCATGTGCCGCGAGACCTCTTCGGCCGCTGTGACCAGGTCGATGACGGCCCAGTCCGCGAGACGCGGCACGATCAGGGCGACCACGCGATGAAGCGCTTCGTCGACATCGATGTTGGAGATCAGCTGGGCCGTGGTGTCGGCGAGCAGCGTCAGCCGCTCCAGGACGGGCAAGGAAGCGGGCGCCGTGAAGCCCGCTTCGTCCTGGTAAGTACGGTCGGACACGGCCGCCCCTTTGATCACACAGAAGGAGAGCTGCTCGTTCCCAACAGCCGGACCTGCTCACCGGCCACGGGAGCCGAGAAGGCATTTGTAGCACGAACGCACGCCCCGTCGGCCGGCAAGGCCCACCCGCCTTCAGTCCGCCGGGGCCGGCGGTGTACCGAGCGAGGCGATGCATTCCCCGAGCAGGCGCCGCATCTGATCCTGATCGGCCGCGTTCAGACGGGCCAGCATGTCCTGCTCGACGCGGCGGACCGCGGCGCTGGCCGCCTGGAGCTGGCGACGCCCGGCGGCGGTCAGCTCCGTGGGCAGGGCCCTGCCCACGGGCGCCTGTGCGGCGCGCACGACCAGCCCCTGGCGTTCGAGGGCTTGCAGGAGCACGTTCATCGACTGCCGGGTGACGAAGGTGCCGCGGGCCAGCTCGGAGTTGGACAGGCCCGGCCGCTGGGCGAGCAGTTCCAGGCAGGAGTAGTGGGTGATCGTCATGCCCATCGGCTTCAGCACGGCCTCCATGGCGGAGTGCAGGGCGCTCGAAGCCGCTTTCAGCATGTACCCCAACGACGTGTCCAGCTCGATCCCGGGCTCACCTTGACTCATGTCAGCAGTCTGACATACGGTGGCGCATGTCAGAAGACTGACATGCAAGGAAAGGCACAGATCATGGCCGTCACCGGACCGGACTTCATCTCGCTGCAGGTGCGCGACCTGGAGCGCTCCGCAGCCTTCTACGAGCGGTACCTCGGACTGAAGCGCTCCGACGCGGGGCCGCCGCACGCCGTCGTGTTCGATACCAAGCCCATCGCGTTCGCCGTACGCGACGTCGTCGCCGGCGTCGACCTGGACGCGATCGCGCAGCCCGGCCGGGGAATGGCCCTGTGGCTGCACGCCCCCGACGCGCAGGACATCCACGACGCCCTCGCCGCCGCCGGGACGACGATCGTCTCGGACCCCGTCGACGGGCCGTTCGGCCGCACCTTCACCTTCGCCGACCCCGACGGCTATCAGGTGACCCTCCACGACCGCGGCTGAGCCGAGCGCCCGGAAGCGTCGGCCCCGGGCGGCATCGCGCTAGGGTGCCGGGTCCGTGGTGGTCGGTCGCGGTCCCGTCGGCGCGGGCCGCCTCCCGGAGGGCCCGGGTCCGCCCGAGAGCTGGTCGGCCCACAGCGGATGCTCCCGCTCGGCCCACGCCCGCGTGACCGAACCCGTTCGCATGCCCCGCCGGGCCTCGGGGTCGGCGAGGGCCATCCCGACGTGGCCCGCCAGGACGATGCCGAGGGTCAGGGCCAGCCAGTCGTGGACGAACGTGGCACTGGTGCGCCACACCAGGGGCGTGAGGTGGGTGAACCACATCATCAGCCCGGTGCCCAGCATCACCAGCGTCGCGCCCGCCACCCAGGCCGCGTAGATCTTCTGACCCGCGTTGAACTTGTGCGCTGGACGGGAGGCCCGCCGTCCGTCCCTGCGCAGGACGGCGAGCAGCCAGCGCCGGTCGTGCGGGCCGAAGCGGTTCAGCAGACCGAGGTCCGTGCGCAGGGCGCGCGAACCCAGCGCGGCCAGGACCGGAACCGGCAGCGCCACACCGGCCCACTGGTGCACGGTGACCAAGAGGGCTCTGCGGCCCACGAGTTGGGCCAGCTGTGGCACGTACAGGCAGGCCGCGGTCAGCACGCACACGCCCATCAGCCCGGCCGTCACCCGGTGGGCCCAGCGTTCGGTGGGGCTGAACCGCGGCACGCGGGCGGAGGCGGCAGGGAAGTCAGGTCGTCGGCTCATCGTCCCGTCCGTTCGAACGGCCCACCCAGGCGTCCACGTCGTAGCCGCGCTCCTCCCAGTAGCCCGGCCGGACGCTCTTCGTGAGCGTGATTCCGGAGAGCCACTTTGCGGACTTGTAGAAGTACATGGGGGCCACGTACAGCCGCACCGGGCCGCCGTGCGCATGGCCGAGGTCCTCGTCCCGCATGCGCAGAGCGACCAGGACGTCCGCTCGGCGGGCCTGTTCCAGGGTGAGGCTCTCCGAGTACGCACCGTCGAAACAGGTGAAGCGAACCGCGCCCGCCGTCCCGCGGACCCCCGCGGCCTCCAGCAGCGCGGACAGACGCACCCCCTCGAAGGCGGTGCTCGGCACCCGCCACCCGGTGACGCACTGGACGTCGCGCACCATGCGGGTCTGGGGCAGGGCGCGGAGGTCGGCCAGGGAGTACGTCGCCGGTCGATCGACCAGGCCGTCCACAGTGAGCCGGTAGCTCCCGGCGTCCTTGTGCGGTACGGAGGAGGTGACCGAGTAGTAGCGGAAGCCGCCGCCGTTGGGCAGGAGGTCCGTCAGGCCGGTGGGGTCCCGTTGGGCGGCGCCGCCCAGGAACGCCTCCATACCGCGTTGCAATGTGGGTGCGGCGACGACCCCGAGCGCTCCGAGGCCGAGGGTGCCGAGGAAGATGCGCCGGCCCACGGGAGCGCCGTTCCTCTCGGGTGGTTCAGGGTTCACGTTGTCATTGGAGCACCCCGGGGGTCACTGGGCCAGGGGCACCGGGACGACGTCAGACTTCGGTAATCCGACCGCCCCGGACCGGCGGCGCACCCGCCGCGACGCGGACGCCGAGCTGTGAATCCTGGCGCCTCCGGGGACACCCTGGGCGAGCGGTGCGCGTACGGTCTCGGGTCGGCGGGCACACGTCAGCGGTGACCTTGGCTGATTTCCTCTTCACCGTGCTCGGGGCGGGTGCTCTGGCGGCGGCGGTGCTCCCCCGGCTGGTGGCCCGGCGGCCGCTGTCCATGCCGCTGGTCTTCCTGGCCTGCGGGATCCTGCTGCAGCTGCTGCCCACCCCGTTGCCGGAGATCGATTTGGCGCGCGACCGGGTGTGGGTGGAGCACCTGACCGAGATCTGCGTCATCGTGTCCCTGATGGGCGCGGGCCTCGCGCTCAACCGCCCCTTCGGTGCGCGCCGGTGGCGTGCCACCTGGCGACTGCTCGGCATCACCATGCCGCTCACGATCGCGGCGACGGGGCTCCTGGCCTGGTGGCTGCTGGACTGGCCGCCGGCCGCGGCGCTGTTGCTCGCGGCCGTGCTCGCGCCCACCGACCCGGTGCTCGCCTCCGAGGTGCGGGTGGGCGCGCCCACCGACTCCGAGCACGACGAGGACGAGGTCCGATTCGCCCTCACCAGCGAGGCGGGCCTCAACGACGGTCTGGCGTTTCCCGTCGTCATGGCGGCGATCGCGCTGACCGCGGCGGCGGGCACCGGCCTGTCCGGCGGCTGGGTGGGTCACTGGCTGCTGGTCGACGTGGTGTACGCCTGTGTGGTCGGCGTGCTGGCCGGCCTGGCCGTGGGCAAGCTGCTCGGCTGGCTCTTCTTCCGTGCCGCCCGGCAGGCCGTGCGGCTGTCCGAGCACCGGGAGGGCTTCGTCGCCCTGGGTGCCACGTTCCTCTCCTACGGCGTCACCGAACTCGCCCACGGCTACGGCTTCCTCGCCGTCTTCGTCACCGCCTGCCGCATCCGCGCCGCCGAGCGCGACCACGGATACCACACGGTGCTGCACGACTTCGTGGAGCAGGTCGAGCGGCTGCTCACCGCCGGGCTCCTGTTCCTGCTGGGTGTCTGTGTGGCGCAGGGCGCCCTGGAGGACCTGACATGGCGGGGCGCCGTCGTCGGTCTGCTCCTGCTGCTGGTCACCCGGCCCCTGACCGGCTGGGTCGCGCAGCTCGGCACGGCGGCAGGACCCCGGGAACGTCTGGTCACCGCCTTCTTCGGAGTCCGCGGTATCGGGTCGCTGTTCTACCTCGCGCACGCGCTCGGAACGGAAGGGTTTCACGTGCCCTCCGGTGAGTTGTGGGCGGTCGTCGCCTTCACCGTCCTCGCCTCCGTCGTCCTGCACGGAGTCACGGCCACGCCCGCGATCTCCCGCCTGGACCGGCTGCGGCGGCTGTGGGCCCAGGACCGTCCCCACACGGGGCCGGCACCGAGCGAGGACGACGTGGCCGGCGAGCGTCCCTGACCCCGGCGGCGTGCGCTTCGCGGCGGTGCCGCGTCTCCCCCGTGGCCCGCTCCCGGTTAATGGGTGGAAGGGTCGGCCACGGCCGTCTACGTTGACGGCGTCCAGGATCCGTACGTACTGCGCGAGGTGTTCTTGATGACGGTCCGAGTTCCGGCGGCCGACTTCGGCCGGCTGTCCCCCTCGAAGGCCATGACCGCATCGAACCGAAGGAACACCTCTCGTGGATCTTCCACGCATCTTCACCATTCGCGAAAGTAGCCACCGCATTCACAACCCGCTCACCGCCGGCAAGCTCGCGGCGCTGGGCCGTGCCCTGCGGTTGGCCTCCGGGACGCGTGTGCTCGACCTCGCCAGTGGTTCCGGCGAGTTGCTGTGCACCTGGGCCCGTGACCACGGCATCGCCGGCACCGGGGTGGACATCAGCACGGTGTTCACCGGGCGGGCGCGTGCCCGCGCGGCCGAACTGGGTGTCGCGGACCAGGTCGAGTTCGTACACGGCGACGCGTCGGGACACGTCGCGGACGAACCGGTCGGGCTCGCGGCGTGCGTCGGCGCGACCTGGATCGGAGGCGGCGTGACCGGCACGGTCGAACTGCTCTCCGCCAGTCTGGCCCCGGGCGGGCTGATGCTGATCGGCGAACCGTACTGGCGCCGGGAAGTGCCGGACCAGGAGACCGCCCGAGCCTGCCATGCCGGCGGCAAGGAGGATTTTCTGCTGTTGCCGGAGCTGATCGAGCGGTTCGGTTCCCTCGGGTACGACGTCGTGGAGATGGTCTGGCCGATCAGGACAGCTGGGACCGGTACCAGGCCGCGCAGTGGCTCAACATGCGGCGGTGGCTCGACCGCCATCCGGATGACGAGCAGGCGGCCGAGATCCGGGCCGAGCTCTCCGCCGAACCGGTCCGCTACACGCGCTACCAGCGTGAGTACCTCGGCTGGGGCGTCTTCGCGCTGATGCGCCGCTGAGGGCTGTGTGGGTGGGGGGCCAGGCAGCAGGCTGCCCGGCCCCCCACCCCCCGCACATCAGGAGAGCCAGTCGGCGTACCGGGTCGGTGCCAGGTGGGCGTTCATGTCGGTGAGCACGTCACCCTTGACGGCCGCGAACATGCCGGCGGTGGGGTCGGTGACGACCGAGCGGGCGTCGCCCCTGTGGGAGAGGGTCAGCCGGCCCAGTTCGTCGAGGGCGAAGACCTCGGGTCCGCCGATGTCGCGGACGCCGTTCAGCGGGGCGCCGAGCGCGACCTGTGCGACCGCCTCGGCCACGTCCTTGGCCGCGATCGGCTGGATGGGCGTGGCCGGGAGACGGACGGTGTCGTCGTCGGCCGTCCAGGTCAGCGCCGCGTCCATGAACTCCATGAACTGGGTGGCGCGCACGATGGAGTAGGGCACCGGCCCGGACCGCAGGAGCTCCTCCTGGAGAACCTTCGCACGGTAGTAGTCCAGCTCCGGCACCTTGTCGACGCCGACGATGGAGAGGACGACGAAGTGACCGACCCCGCCCTCGCGGGCCGCGGTCAGCAGGTTGTCCATGGAGGTCCGGAAGAAGGCCGGCGAGGCGTCGTCGAAGGTCGGGCTGTTCGTCAGGTTGACGACGACGTCCGCTCCGGCGACGGCCTGAGCCACGCCCTGCCCGCTGATGACGTCCACGCCGGTGGACAGCGAGTGCGGCACCCCCTCGTGTCCGGCCGCGTTCAGCTTCTCCACGACCTGTGATCCGATCAGCCCCGTACCGCCGATGACCGCGATCTTCATGGCAATCCTCTCCTCATGAATGTGTGGCTCACGGACCACTGTGTGGGGGACCGGGGGCAAAGGCTCCTTCAGGCGCCCGAAGGAATGAGTCTCAGACGTCGACGAACGTGACCGTCTCGCGCACCGGAGCCCTGCCGGTGCGGGTGGTGCGGGCATCCGGGCTCTCGTATCCGATCGACATACCGCAGAAGAGGGTCAGGTCCCGCGGTGGCCGCACGGTTTCGGCGACGGTCCGGTGGAACTTGGCCCACGCCATCTGCGTGCAGCTGTGCAGCCCCTCGGCGCGCAGGAGCAGCATCACCGTCTGGAGGAACATGCCCACGTCGCTCCACTGCGGGCGGCCCAGATCGCGGTCGATGTAGCAGAACATCGCGGCCGGCGCCCCGAAGCAGTCCCAGTTCGCCGAGGCGGCCCGCTGCCGTGCCTCGACGTCGGCCCGCGGGATCCCGAGGGCCCCGTAGCGCTGCTCCCCGAAGGCGTTCCGGCGCTCCTGGTAGGGGGACTTGAGGTCGGGCGGGTACTGCTCGTACTCGGGTTCGTCCCAGGGGCCGCCTGCGGCCAGCCGGGCACCCGCCCGCTTCTTGACCGAGTCCAGCGGTCCACCCGTGAGGACGAAGGCGTGCCAGGGCTGGAGGTTCGATCCGGAGGGTGCCCACGCGGCGGCGGACAGCACACGCTGGAGGACTTGGCGAGGGACGGGCCGGTCGGTGAATCGGCGTACGGACCGTCGACTCGCGACCGCCTCGTAGACGTCCATGAAGACGCATCTCCCTAGTTGCTCATGATCATGGTCTCGAGCGCGACAGTATCATTCGCGACCATCTCGTGTATAACTTCATTGCGTGAGCAGCCCGGCCGCCGTCCGGGCCCCGATACCTCTGCACGGAGACGCTTCATGGCCACACTTCTGCACATCGATTCGTCCGTCTTCCCCTCCGGGGCGTCCGCGTCCCGGTCGGTCACGGCCGCCTTCCGCCGGGGCTGGGAGGAGCAGCACCCGGGCGGCACGGTGGTCTACCGCGACCTCGCCGCCGAACCCGTCCCGCACATCACCCACGACGCCTGGTCGGCCGGTTACGCCGATGCGTCGGAGCACACGCCCGGCCAGTCCGCCGCCTTCGCCGCCCGCCTGGAGCTCATCGAGGAACTGGAGCTGGCGGACGCCGTAGTCATCGGCGCTCCCATGTACAACTACACGGTGCCGTCGACCCTGAAGGCGTGGCTGGACAGCGTGCTGCTGCTCGGTCGCACGGCCGGTGAGGCGCCCTCGGCACAGGGGACTCCGGCCGTGGTGGTCGCGAGCCGCGGCGGCTCCTACGCGCCCGGGACGCCACGCGAAGGCTTCGAGTTCGTGCAGAACTACCTGGAGGCCGTCCTCGGGCGCACTCTCGGCCTGGACGTCGATTTCATCGTCCCGGAACTCACCATGGCTCCGCGCAACCCCGCCATGGCGGAACTGGTCCCCCTCTTCCAGGCCTCAAGGGAGCGCGCGCACAGCGAAGCGGTCACGAAGGCCAAGGCGCTGGCCGACCGCCACACCGCGGATGCCGACACGTGAGCATGGCGCGACCTCGGTTCATCCGGCGTGAGCCGGCGGGACCGGCTTCCGGTCGCCGGGGTGGGCCAGCACGGTCAGCAGCCGTGTGAGCTGCTCCGAGCCGTCGGACCCCAGGTCGGCGACCAGCCGCTCGGCCAGCGGCTCGGCCGCGACGTGCGCGGCGTCGAAGAGCGCCAGCCCCTCGGGCGTGATCTCCACCGACCGTGCCCGGCGGTCCCCGGGCACGGCCTTGCGCTCGGCGAGGTTGCGGCGCTCCAGGTCGTCGACGACCCGCATGATCCCCGCCTTGTCCGTCCCCGTCGCCTCGGCGAGGTCACGTTGCACCGTGGGGCCGCGGTCGACCAGCACGATCAGCACGGCGAAGTGCCGCAGCTCGATGCCGAGCGGGCGCAGTGCCTCCGACATCAGGCCGGCCGCCCGCCAGTGCGCACGCCGCAGCAGCAGCCCGAGCGCGAACGGAGAGGCGTCGCCGGGGCGGTCGCTGGCACGGGTCTCGGAGGCGCGGCGGGAAGCTTGGGAGGCCATGGGGGGCATCGTACAGCTACCGAACCGTTCGTGACCGTTTCACATGAAACGGATACCGGGCCCGGACGGTGGCCGTGCGTTCGTGCCGCCCGGGGCGCATCCTGGGAGGTGAGCCCTGACGGTTCCGCCTTCCCGAACCAAGGAGCGGGTCATGCCATCCCTGCACTTCCACATGGACTCGTCGATGACGCCTGCCGAGGTGATGGGGGTGCTGACCAACTTCACCCCCTCGCGCGTGGAGCAGTGTCGGCTTAGCCCCCCGGTGCCGCCGGGCACTCGCACCGGAGGGCGGCCCCGGTGCCGGGTCAGTGCTCGGCGGACTCGACCGCGTCCCTGATGCCCTGCAGGGCTTCCTGGAGCCCTTCGTTGATGTGTCCGCCCTCGGCCCGCTGCGTGTGCAGCTCGACCTTGAGGCGGGACGAGGCGTCGCTGGGACCTTCGCTGATGTGGAGGCGGCCGTGGTAGTCGTGCGGCCCGGGTGCGCCCCACTCCAGGGTCTTCCCGTCCTCCAGGACGTGGATCCAGGCCTCGCTGGTCACGTCCTGTTCAGGGGCGTCCGGCGGGTCGATGTGGGCGGTGACGGTGACCCGGTCGCCGTCGTGGGGATGCGCGGCCGTCAGGCGCGGCATGTAGGCGGGCAGGTTCTCCACGTCGGAGAGGTAGGCGAAGAGCCTGCCGGGAGGAACGTTCACCGTGATCGCGTTGTCGTAGTCACCCATGGCGTGCCCAGTGCCCCGGCTCCCGGGAGGGCAAAACCGGCGCGGGGACGGCTCACCCGACAGGACGCGCTCGGGCGGCCGAGACGCCCGGACTGTGCATCGGGGTCCCGCCCGGAACGGTGCGGCGAGGTCACCGCCGTCGTCGCGGCCACCCGGTCCTGCCCAGCTGTGCCCTGTCGGATCCGACCGGGTCTGCTCGCGTCCGCACTGCCTGTCGATCGGTTCCACCGTGCCCGTAGCCGCCGGAACCGGGCGGCTACGGGCACGGGGCTGCGGCGACGGGCCCGCATGCCCACTTCCGGCGGGGCCGGTTTCTAGCCGAACGGGATCGTCAGTGTCGAATCGGCCGTCCCGGTGCGCAGCTTCGCCGGGGCGTTGCCGATCGCCGACCAGACCTCCAGGCGGACCGTGCCGCCCGTCAGGTTCCCCAGCGTGCCCGTCGCCGACTTGAGGCCGCTGCTCTCGCCGTAGGTCTCCCAGCCGGTCACAGGATCAGTCGCGAAGTACCGGTAGGTCTCCGTCCGTTCGAAGGAGCCGTCGCCCGTGAGGTCGTAGCTGATCCTCGCCTGCTGGCCGAGTCCGACCGCGTTCCCCGCGTCGAGCTGGAGGCGGAAGGCCGTGGACGCCCCGGCCGCGTAAGTGCCGTTGACCTTCTTGGCCTCGTAGACCAGCGGCTGGTACGGCGTGCCGTCGTGATTCGCGCCGCCCGCGGACGGGATGGTGTCGCTGCCGGCTGTCGTCCCGTTCGCCGTGGTCAGTGCGCCTCCTGTACGGAGCTGGAGGACGTTCCCCGTGGGCGGATCCGGATCCGGATCCGGGTCGCCGCCGCCCGTTCCGGTGCCCGTCGCCGTGGAGCGGGCCGGGACCGTCAGGGTCGCGCCGTCGGAGAACGTGACCGTGCGAGGGGACGCGCCGAAGTTGTGCGCCGCGTAGGTGCGCGTGGTCCCCTTGCTGAAGACGGCCGATGTCGGGATGTCGCCCGTCACCGCGGTGTCCGGGGCCCCGATCGTGTCCAGGGTGCTGATCCAGTGATAGGTGTGCGCCTTGGATTCGCCCTGCTCGGGGGTGTAGCCGGCCTGGCCCGCGTCCCACTTGGCCTTGGCCGCGGCCGGGTCGGCGAGCGACTCGAATTCCCAGAGGATGTCACGCCACTCGACCGCTGGGCCGCCGTTCTCCCGCGCCAGTTCGGCGAGGTTGCGCCGGATCGCGGCCTTGTGTCCGGCCAGGTGCAGTGATCCCCCGGTGACGGGGAGGACGTTGATGCCGTGGATCTCCTCGGGGTTCGCCGTCCACCACGTCGCGTACGCCGCTCCGCTCCCCCACACCATCCCGGCGGTGTCGTGACCGAAACCGGAGGGGAACACCTGCTCGTCGGCGTCGAACCAGTACTGCGCGATCGCCTCCGATTCGGTGGTGAGCAAATAGGTCCCCAGGTCGCGGAGTTCGTTGTCGTCGGTGGCCGATCCCCAGAGCACGAGGGCCGCGCTGAGGTTCGTCGACTCGGACGACGATTCCTGGTTGTTGCCCGCGGCGAAGCCCTGGTGACCCGAGGCCCAGCTGTGGCCGGCGTAGACGTCGAATCCGCGGAGGAAGGGGAAGGCCGTGTCGTCGCGGGCGGGGTTGGCCGCGTCCTTGATGAGGGTCTTCACCATGCCGCCCCACGCCGAGTCGGCTGCCCAGGCCCGGTCGTACTGGGCGATGATCGCGGCCGCGTAGACGTAGTAGCTGTAGTGGAAGTGGTGGTCGTTGAGCTCCGTGTCGCTGCCGTACGACGCGGGGTAGCCGGTCAGGGTCTTCCAGTCCCTGTCGTAGGAGAACTCGCTCGCGCCACCGGCGGTGAACCACTCCTGGAGCCGGCCCTTGAGCAGGCCCAGGAGCTTGTCACGGGTGGCGGTCTCCCCGATCTGGTCGGCCACGGGGACCAGTTGGGCCAGTCTGCCGAGCGCCTTGCCCGTCCAGTACGTGTCGGTCGCCCCGGAGAAGGGGTCGGCCGCGTTGGCCACTTCGTCGAGGTGGGTCTTCAGGCGCGCCCGGTCGACGCCCGACGACTTCGGGAGTGCGGGCAGGACGGGCGACGACTTCTGAGCGGTCGTGAACGTCTTCCCCTCGCGCACCTTCATCGTGCCGCGCGACGACACGTACGTGTAGGAGGTCAGCGGATCCGTCGTGTGCAGCCACTGGTGGCGGTAGAGCGCCTGGAGGGTCCCCGTCTCGCTGCCCTCCTGCGCCTGAGTGGTGAGGGTGTAGCCGGTCCGGACCGAGCCCGCCGAGTAGGACCAGTTCGCCTTGGAGCCGGTGACGAAGCTGTATGCGTACTTCTTGTAGGTGGCCAGCGCGTCGGCCGACGGCAGCACGGCCAGCGAGAAGTAGTCCTTGGCGCCCAGCGCCGCGGTGACCGTGGAGCCCGAGAGGTTCCAGTCGCTGCCGCTGGGGGCGAAGAGGGCGTAGTGGTGGCCGCCGACTGTGATCCCGAGGACGTTGCCCTGGTCGGCGAAGACCGTGGGCGTGGACGCGGTGGCGATCTGGGCGTTGCCACCGGTTCCCTTGGCGTACACGAAGGGAAGACCGTGGCCGATGGTGGTGCGCAGGGTGCGGGTGCCGTCGGACCAGTAGGGCGTGACGGTCCAGTCGGACCAGGCGTCGGCCTTCGTGTCCGGGGAGTTCAGGCCGGTCAGGCCGAGGGTCAGGTCGCGCTTGTGCGCATACTCGTACTGGCGGCCCTCGCCGACGACCGCAGGGGTGGTGGGGTAGCCGACCTCCAGCCCGCCGGCGGTTGCCTGGTAGGTGAGCGGGTGCCCGTACATCGGGGTGGAGTAGGGATTGTCGCCGTACCTCTGGAAGGCGAGGGACGACCACCAGTCGTTGGTCGGGACCGGTTTGCCCTTGGCACCCGGAGTGACCTTGGGGGTCACCGGAGCACCGGTGTTGGTGGTCGGCCCGGAGGTTCCGGCGGGACGGGTGTCGGAGTAACTGCCGGAGCCCACCGGCACTTCGGCCGCGGCCGCGGGAGTCGCGGCGGGGCCGAGCCCCACGGCGGCCAGCGCGGTGACCAGCATCAGAGCGGCGACGGGTCTGCTTCGAGAGGCGGATCGCGAGCGGGAGACTGGCATGGAGGAAACCTCAAAGTCTTGACGTAAGCGACGTCTTGAGAGCGCTCTCACACGAAGGAAAGTAAAACTCTCACAAACAAGCGTCAATAGCTGTTGCGCGAGAGAAGTGAGAGCGAGCAGCTCGTCGTCACGAGGGGCCAGTCGTCCTTGAAAAGGGCTTTGGTTACCCGCGGTACCGCCACATGCGGTGGTGTGCATGCCGGCCGCCTTCGCCTCCCAGGCCGTCTTGGATGGGCGAGAACGACACGCCTTGCCTTCGATGGGGAGCCAACAGGCAGGTTTTGCAGTCTGTTTGAAAGTTTTCAGGTTGCTCAGTCATGACTTCAAGCGTTCCTGCTTCTTTCATTGACACCGGAAAATAACGGCCCTAAGTTCCCGCCCATGCAGTCGACTTCGCCTCCGACGCCCCCTCCCGAGGTCTTCCCGGCCCAGACGCCCGCGGTCGCGCAGATCTTCACCACGGTGCTCTCGCACGGTCCTCTCACCCGTTCCGAGGTGGCCGAGCGGACCGGCCTGTCGGCCGCGGCGGTGACCAAGGCGGTACGGCCGCTGATCGGGGCCGGGTATGTGGTGGAGGACGTCGACGACGCCCGCCGGGCGCTGGGGCGGCCGGCCAACCCGGTGCGGGTCGACGCAGGCCGAGCGCTGTTCGTCGGGATCAAGGCGACCGGCGACGAACTCATCGGCGTCCTCACCGACCTGTGCTGCCGGATCCGCGTGGCCCGGCACATACCGCTCACGGATCCCGCCCCGGCCGCGGTACTCGCCGCGATCTCGGAGCTCGTGCGGGAACTGCTCACCGAGGCAGAGGGCTTCGGTGTCCCGGTACTCGGACTCGGACTCGCCGTCTCCGGCGACGTGGACCGCGCCGAGGGAATCGTGCGCTACTCGCCGTTCCTGGAGTGGCGCGAGGTGGCGCTCGGCGAACTCGCCGGCACCGCAACCGGCTTGCCGGTCACCGTGGAGAACGACGTGCGCGCGCTGACCGTCGCCGAGCAATGGTTCGGTGCGGGCGTCGGGCTGTCCGACTTCGCGCTGGTCACCGTCGGCGCGGGCATCGGCTGCGGACTCGTCGTGCACGGGGAGGTGGTCGCCGGGGCGCACGGGGTGGCCGGTGAGATCGGGCACGTCGCCATCGACCCGGCCGGCCCCATGTGCCGCTGCGGCAACCGGGGCTGTGTGGAGGCGATCGCTGCTGACGGGGCCATCCTCGGCCGTATCAGCGAGAGGACGGGAGAAGCGGTCTCCGACCCGGCCGAAGCCGTGGACCTGGCACGGCGGGGGATCCCGGGGGTGCGGGAGGTCTACGCCGCCGCCGGAGAGGCCATCGGCCGCGGCATCGCCACCATGGCCAACCTGCTCGGGCCCGAGCGAGTGATCATCTCCGGCGAGGGCCTGGCCGCCTACGACCTGTTCGCCGACCAGATCCGCGACACCTTCGCCGCCTACGCGTTCGGCTCCGCCGCGCGGTGCGACGTACAGACCCGCCCCTTGCCCTTCGAGGAATGGGCACGCGGTGCGGCCGCCACCGCGATCCAGAGCTTCATCCGATCCGACACCGCCCGGCCGCGCGCCAACGGCGCTGCCGCGACTCTCTGAGGCACCGCGCCATCGGCTGCAGCAAGGGCTGAGCCGCCTTCCCGTCCTCACCACCCCGATCACCAGGAGGTACGCCCCGTGCGGTCATCCTCGTACTCCGCCCTGCCCGGAAGGCGGCTGCGAGCCGTCGTCGTCCTGGCCCTCACCGCCGGGCTCATGACGGCCGTCCCCGACGCACGAGCCGAGCCGGGAACGCCCGCGGCCCCTGCCTCCACGACCACGACGCCGGCCGCCAAGCCCTTCATGGGCTGGACCAGCTGGACCATGCAGTCGTCCAAGTACCCGGGCCTCAACCCGAAGGGCGACTACAGCTACCTCACCGAGGCGAACGTCACCAAGCAGACCGACGCCATGGCGGCCAAACTCAAGAAGTACGGCTACGAATACGTCAACATCGACGCCGGATGGTGGATGGACTGGTCCTGGAAGCCTCGGTTCGACGAGTACGGCCGGCAGAAGGCCGATCCCGAGCGCTTCCCGAGCGGCATGAAGGCCGTCGCGGACCGCATCCACGGCAAAGGGCTGAAGGCCGGTATCTACCTCCCGGTCGGCCTGCAGAAGGAGGCGTACGGCGACGGCAGGACGCCGATCTGGAACGCCGAGGGATGCACCACCGCCGACATCGTCCACGACGACCTGCGCACCACGAATGGCTGGGACAGCTCGTACAAGATCGACTTCTCTCGGCCCTGCGCGCAGAAGTACATCGACTCCCAGGCGCAGATGTTCGCCGACTGGGGCTACGACTTCCTCAAGCTCGACGGCGTCGGCCCCGGTTCCTTCAAGAGCGGCGACAACTACGACAACGTCGCCGACGTCGCCGCCTGGCAGAAGGCGATCGACACCGCCGGCCGTCCGATCCACCTGGAGCTGTCCTGGTCGCTGGATTACGGACACGTCGCCGACTGGAGGAAGTACTCCAACGGCTGGCGCATCGACACCGACGTCGAGTGCTACTGCAACACTCTGGTGAGCTGGGAGAACTCGGTCGACGACCGGTGGGACGACGCACCCGCCTGGACCGACCACGCCGGTCCCGGCGGCTGGAACGACCTCGACTCCCTCAACGTCGGCAACGGTGAGATGGACGGCCTCACCAAGGCGGAGCGGCAGAGCTACGCCACCCTGTGGGCGATCGCCAAGTCCCCGCTCTACACCGGCGACGATCTCACCCGGCTCGACTCCTACGGTCTGTCGCTGCTGACCAACCGCGAGGTCATCGCGATCAACCAGAGCAGCGCGCCGCCCGCCGAACCGGTCACCACGTCCGACCCCCAGCAGGTGTGGGCCGCGAAGAACCCGAACGGCACCTACACCGTGGCGCTGTTCAACCTCTCCGACGCGCCCGCCCCGGTGATGGCCGACTGGTCGACGCTCGGCTTCCAGGGCAGGGCCTCGGTGCGTGACGTGTGGAACGGCGAACGGCTCGGCACCTACCGGGGCGAGATCACCGAGGCTCTGCCCGCGCACGGCTCCCGGCTGTTCACGGTCACACCGCTCGGCACCGGCCTCAAGTGGACCGGCTACGAGGCCGAGGCGGGCAGCCTCGACGGCAACGCCTCCGTGGCCGACTGCTCCGCCTGCTCCGACGGCCGCAAGGTCGGCAACCTCTACGGCGGCGGCAAGGTCACCGTCAACGACGTCGTCGTGCGCCGGGCCGGCACCTACCAGATCAAGGTCTCCTACATCACCGGCGACGCCCGGTCGGCGCTCATCTCCGCCAACGGAGGCGGCGCCACCCGGCACAAGTTCGCCTCCACAGGTGACTGGTCCACGGTGAACAGCGTCCATGTACCGGTGAGGCTGAGGGCCGGGGCCAACACGATCACCATCGACAGCGGAGGCGACGGATACGCGCCGGACATCGACCGGATCGACGTGCAGAAGTAGCCCTCCGATCTCCTTTCGTCCTCCCTGGCAGGGGCCCGGTCTCCCTTCGCCCTCCCCGGCGGGGGTCCGGACCGCGCCGGGCCCCCGCACCAGACGCATCCGGAGCCGCCATGAACGCCTGCCCGAACGAACCGAGCAGACGCACCCTCCTCTCCTTCGCCACCACCGCGGGACTCGCCGCCGCCCTCGGCACGCTGCCCGCCTTCACCGCCTCCGCCGCTCCCGTCCGCCCCGCCGAGGACGCGCCGGCCGCCGGCTCCTCCCGTCACCGGCTGTGGTGGCGGGCCCCCGGAGACGAGGGCTCGCTCATCGAACAGGGCCTGCCCGTCGGCAACGGCCGCATCGGCGCGCTCGCCGGCAACGACCCCGGGCGCGAACTGCTGCTGATCACCGACGCCACCATGTGGACCGGCGGACTCAACGACACCCTGGACAAGGACGGCCAGTTCCCCTACGGGCGGGCCGACTTCGGCTCCTTCACGCTGCTCGCCCGGCTCACCGTCGACATCCCCGACCACGACCTCGGCGCCGTCCACGGCTACCGCCGCGACCTCGACCTCTCCCAGGGCGTGGTCACCAGCTCCTACGTGCGCTCCGACGTCACCTACCGGCGCGAGATGTACGCCAGCCACCCCGACGACGTCATCGTCCTGCACTTCACCCAGAGCGGCGGCGGACGCTACACCGGCGCTATCACCCTGACCGGCACGCACGGCGAGCAGCCCACAGGCGCCGAGTCGTTCGGCGCGACGCTCGCGAACGGCCTGCGCTACGGCGCCGCCGTCAAGGCCCGCGGCAGGGGCGGCAGGGTCACCGTCGGTGACACGCGGATCGACTTCTCGGGCTGCGAGGAACTCACCGTCGTGGTCAGCGCCGGCACCAACTACGCGCCCGACGCCACCACCGGCTTCCGCGACCCCTCCCTGCACCCGGAGCGGCTGGCCCGTACGAAGGTCCGCAACGCCATGTCGGAATCGGCGGACGTCCTGCGACGCACCCACGTCGCCGACTACCGCGCGCTCTACGGCCGGTTCGACCTCTCGCTCGGTGAATCCACAGCCGGACAACGCGAGCTGGACACCTGGGAACGCCTCCACGCGCGCACCCGTGATCGCGTGCCAGATCCGGACCTGGAGGCGGCCTACCTGCAGTTCGGCCGCTACCTCATGATCTCCGGCTCGCGAGACAGCCTGCCCCTGAACCTCCAGGGCCTGTGGCTGGACGGCAACGACCCGGACTGGATGGGCGACTATCACACGGACATCAACGTCCAGATGAACTACTGGATGGCCGACCGGACCGGTCTGTCCCGGTGCTTCGACGCCTTCACCGCCTACTGCCTCGCCCAGCTCCCCGCCTGGACCAGGCTCACCGAGGAGCTTTTCAACGACCCGCGCAACCGCTACCGCAACTCCAGCGGCCGCACAGCCGGGTGGACCGTGGCCATCTCCACCAACCCCCATGGCGGTGGCGGCTGGTGGTGGCACCCGGCGGGCAACGCGTGGCTGTGCAACAGCCTGTACGAGCACTACGAATACACCCAGTCCTCCGCCTACCTCGCGAAGATCTACCCGCTCCTCAAGGGCGCCTGCGAGTTCTGGGAGGCACGGCTGCTGACCCACACCCTCCCCGGCACCACCGAGGAGGTGCTGATCGCCGACAGCGACTGGTCCCCCGAGCACGGACCGCTCGACGCCAAGGGCATCACGTACGCGCAGGAACTGGTCCGGACGCTGTTCGGCAACTTCGCGGCCGCCTCCGCCCTGCTGAAGAGGGACGCCAACTACGCCGACACCGTCGCCGGGATGCGCAAGCGGCTGTACCTGCCTCGGGTCAGTCCGAAGACGGGGTGGCTGGAGGAATGGATGTCGCCCGACGACCTCGGCGAAACCACGCACCGGCACCTGTCCGGGCTGGTCGGCCTCTTCCCCGGCGACCGCATCCGCCCCGACGGCACCACTCCCGGGGAGATCGTCGACGGAGCCACCGCTCAGCTGACCGCGCGCGGCATGAACAGTTTCGGCTGGGCCAACGCCTGGCGCAGCCTGTGCTGGGCCCGGCTCAAGGACGGCGAGAAGGCGTACCAGTTGGTGATCAACAACCTCCGGCCGTCGAGCGGCGGCAGCAACGGCACCGCCTTCAACCTCTTCGACATCTATGAGGTGGAGAAGGGCCGCGGCATCTTCCAGATAGACGCCAACTTCGGTACCCCGGCCGCGATGACCGAGATGCTGCTGTACTCGCGGCCCGGCCATCTCGAACTGCTCCCGGCCCTGCCGGACGCCTGGGCCGCCTCCGGCCACGTCACCGGCCTTCCGGCGCGCGGCGGATTCGTCGTGGACCTCGAGTGGCGGAACGCAAGGCCCACGTCGCTGCGGCTCCGCAGCGTCGGCGGGCGCACGACGACGGTCATGTTCGCGGGCCGCTCCCGCGATGTCGTGCTCAAACCCGGTGCGTCCGTCACGCTGAAGGGGTTCGACCGGTGACCCGGCGGATCGCGTCCGTGGGAGGAGCACTGGCGATGGTGCTCACCCTGGCCGTGCCCTCCGGACACGCCCTCGCCGCGGATGCGGGTCAAGCGACTCGCCGGCACTCCACCATCACCTGGGGTTCCAGTGCTGACCGCCTTGGCGAGGGGGTCGCGGGGCGCGGCTACCGGCTCGTCGTGCGCACCAGCGTCGGCGGCGACCACCTTCGGATCCGGCTGTCGAACGCCTTCGGGGACCGGCCGGTGACCTTCGACAGTGTCTACGCGGGCCTCCAGAAGTCGGGGGCCGAGCTGGTGCGCGGAAGCAACAGGCGGCTGACGTTCGACGGTGCCCGCCCGGTCACCGTCCCCGCCGGACAGACCGTCTACAGCGATCCGCTCCCCGGCCGGTTCGCCGCCGGGTCGGACCTGGTCGTCAGCGTGCACAGCCCGAACGCCGCGGGGCCCGCGACCGGCCACGGGATGGCCATGGCGACGTCGTACGTCACGCAGGGCGATCACACCGCCGACGAGAGCGCCACCGACTGGGGGGACCGCACCGGCTCCTGGTACTACCTCGACGCCGTCACCGTACGGACCCCCGCTTCCATCGGTGCCGTGGCCGCGCTGGGCGACTCCATCACGGATGGCTGGCAGTCCTCGACCGATCTGAACCGCCGCTGGCCCGACTATCTGGCACGCCGGCTGCGCGGGTCCACCGCGACCACTGTCGAGGGCGTCGCCAACGAGGGCATCTCGGGCAACAAGGTGCTCGCCGACGGTGCCGGGCAGAGCGCGCTCGGCCGGCTGGAGCGAGACGTCCTGTCCCACCCGGGGGTCCGGACCGTGTTCCTCTTCGAGGGCATCAACGACATCAAGGCCCACACCGGGGTGACGGCGGAGGACGTGATCGCCGGCTACCGGGAGATCATCGAGCGGTCCCATGACGCCGGCCTGTGCGTGGTCGGCGCCACCGTCGGCCCGTACAAGGGCTGGTCCGAGTGGGACGCGGCGGGAGAGGCCGTACGGCAGGAGGTCAACGCGTTCGTCCGGGACAGCGGCGAGTTCGACGGCTTGGCCGACTTCGACCGGGTCCTGCGCAGTCCCCACGATCCCGAGCGGCTGCTGCCCTTCCTCGACAACGGCGACCACCTGCACCCCAACGACAAGGGCATGCAGGCCATGGCCGACGCGGTCGACCTCGCGAGCCTCGAGTGTGCGGGGCCCTCCGGCTCCTGAGTTGGTCTGTACCAAACCCTTGACAGCTACATCTCTCACTTCTTAACTCACGTTGTGAACTAACCGGCCGACGGGAGGCGTCGCGATCCTGATTGACAGATTCATGACATGTCTGACGTCCATATGAGAGGCATCCCCATGACCATGACCACGACGCTCCTGCGTCAACCCGCCTTACGCGGTGCACTGGGCACGGTGACCGCCGCCGCCCTTCTCCCCGGCCTCACCGGCGGACCCGCGAACGGCGCCGCGGCGGCCACCGGGCAGATCACTGGGCTCGGCGGCAAGTGCGTCGACGTCGCCGGCGCCGCCACGGCCAACGGCACGGCCGTACAGCTCTACGACTGCAACGGCACCGCCGCGCAGCAGTGGACCGTCGGTGGTGACGGCACCGTCCGCGCGCTCGGCAAGTGCCTGGACGTCGCCTCGGGCGGAACGGCCAACGGCACACGGACCCAGCTGTGGGACTGCAACGGCAGCGCGGCCCAGCAGTGGACCGTCACCGCCGCCCGCGACATCGTCAACCCACAGGCCGACAAGTGCCTGGACGTGGCCGGCAACAACTCCGCCAACGGCACCCCGCTGCAGATCTGGACGTGTACCGGGGCGGCCAACCAGAAGTGGTCGGCGCCGACCGGCGGTGACCCGGGTCCGGGCCCGGGGGCCATGGCCGTCGCGCCGTACCTCTACAACGGCTGGGGCAGCCCGCCGAACCCCACCACCGTGATGAACGCGACCGGAGTCAAGTGGTTCACGCTCGCGTTCGTACTCAGCAACGGGTACTGCAACCCGCAGTGGGACGGCGGCCGCCCACTGACCGGGGGCGTCGACCAGCAGACCGTCAACACCGTCCGTGCGGCCGGGGGCGATGTCATCCCGTCCTTCGGCGGCTGGAGCGGCAACAAGCTCGAGAGCTCGTGCGGCAGCGCCGGCGAACTGGCCGCCGCGTACCAGAAGGTGATCAACGCCTACGGACTCAAGGCGATCGACATCGACATCGAGGCCGCGGCGTACGACAGCCCGACCGTGCAGCAGCGCACGGTCGACGCACTGAAGACCGTCAAGGCCAACAACCCCGGCATCAAGGTGTACGTCACCTTCGGCACCGGCCAGAACGGCCCCGACAGCAGCCTCATCGGCAAGGCCGCCGCCGCCGGCCTCACCGTGGACAGCTGGACGATCATGCCGTTCAACTTCGGCGGCGCCGGACAGAACATGGGGCAGCTCACCGTGCGTGCGGCGGAGGGCCTCAAGACGGCGGTCAAGAACGCCTACGGGTACACGGACGACCAGGCATACCGGCACACCGGCATCTCCTCGATGAACGGCATCACCGACAACTCCGAGACGGTGACCGTCGCCGACTTCCGCACCATCCTCGCCTACGCGCAGCAGCGGCACCTCGCGCGACTGACCTTCTGGTCGGTCAACCGCGACCGGCCCTGCACCGGCGGCGGGGCCGACACCTGCTCGGGCGTCTCCCAGCAGCCCTGGGACTTCACTCGCGTCTTCGCCCAGTACAACGGCTGACCGGTCCGCCGTGCCCACCCCCCACTCACGCCGCCTCGCCGGCACAGGAGACGACATGCTCCGATCCCCACGACGTACCCGCAGACCGTGGACCGCGTTCTTCGTGGCCGCCGCCACGGCCGCCTCGGTCCTCACCGCCGTCCACCCCGCCCAGGCCGCCCCCGCGGCGGCGGCCGCCCTGCCCACCGGCTGGTCCAGGGTGGTGAACACCAACAGCGGAAAGTGTCTCGACGCCCGGGCGGCCGGGACCGTGAACGGCACGGTGGTGCAGCAGTACGCCTGCAACGGCACCACGGCCCAGCAGTGGAACTTCACACCCTCCGGCGACGGCTACGTGCGGATCGACAACCGCAACGACGCCAACCAGGTCGTGGACGTGAGCAACGTGTCCACGGCCGACAACGCCCCGGTCCACCTGTGGACCTACGGCGGTGGCGCCAACCAGCAGTGGCAGCCCGTCGACGAGGGTGGCGGCGCGTACCACTTCGTCAACCGGCACAGCGGCAAGTGCCTCGACGTTCCGTCCGCCTCGACGGCCGACGGCGTCCAGCTGGTGCAGTACACCTGCAACGGTTCGGCCGCCCAGCGGTTCCAGGTCACGCCGGTGAACACGGCACCGGGTGACGTGGACCTCGGTCCCAACGTGGTCGTCTTCGACCCTTCGATGCCGTCGTCCACGATTCAGAGCAGACTGGACACCATCTTCGAGCAGCAGGAGACGAACCAGTTCGGCTCCCAGCGCTACGCGGTGATGTTCAAGCCGGGTACGTACGGCAATGACGTCAACGTCGGCTTCTACACCCAGGTCCTGGGCCTCGGCCAGTCGCCGGACTCCGTCACGATCAACGGCGGCGTGCATGTGGAAGCCGACTGGTTCCCGCCGCAGAACGCCACGCACAACTTCTGGCGCGGCGCCGAGAACCTGTCCGTGAACCCGCCCGGCGGCACCGACCGGTGGGCGGTGTCACAGGCTTCCGGGTACCGGCGGATGCACGTCCGCGGCAATCTGGAGCTGAGTGACGGCGGCTGGTCGAGCGGCGGCTTCATGGCCGACAGCAGGATCGACGGCCAGGTGCGCTCCGGCACCCAGCAGCAGTGGCTGACCCGCAACTCCCAGCTCGGCAGCTGGACGGGGTCCAACTGGAACATGGTCTTCGTCGGCAGCCAGGGCGTCCCCGGCAACACCTTCCCCAACCCGCCGTACACCACGGTCGGCCAGACCCCGACCGTGCGCGAGAAGCCGTTCCTGTACGTGGACGACGCGGGCGGGTACCGGGTGTTCGTGCCCGCGCTGCGGGCCGACTCCACGGCCACCACCTGGGCCAACGGCAACGCCGCGGGCAGCTCACTCGGCATCGACCAGTTCTACGTCGTCAAGCCGGGCGCGACCGCGGCCCAGATCAACGCGGCCCTGGCCGAGGGGAAGAACCTCCTGGTCACCCCCGGCGTCTACCACCTGAACCAGACCCTGCGGGTGACCCGGCCCGACACCGTGGTCCTCGGCCTCGGACTCGCCACGTTCATTCCGGACAACGGCGTCACCGCCATGACCGTCGCCGACGTCGACGGCGTGAAGATCGCGGGCGTGCTCTTCGACGCCGGCACCACCAACTCGCGCACGCTGATGGAGGTCGGTCCGGCCGGTGCCGCCGCCGACCACTCGGCGAACCCCACCTCCCTGCACGACGTGTACTTCCGGGTCGGCGGCGCGGCCGTCGGCAAGGCGACCACCAGCCTCGTCGTCAACAGCGACGACGTCATCGGCGACCACATGTGGATCTGGCGCGGCGACCACGGCAGCGGCATCGGCTGGAACACGAACACCGCCGACACCGGACTCGTCGTCAACGGTGACGACGTGACCATGTACGGCCTGTTCGTCGAGCACTACCAGAAGCACCAGACCATCTGGAACGGAAACGGCGGGCGGACGTACTTCTACCAGAACGAGATGCCCTACGACCCGCCGAACCAGGCCGCCTGGATGAACGGCTCGACCCAGGGCTACGCCGCCTACAAGGTCGCCGACTCCGTCACCAGCCACCAGGCCTACGGCCTCGGCAGCTACTGCTTCTTCAACGTCAATCCGCAGGTCACCGCGGAGCACGCCTTCGAGGTCCCCAACAACCCGAACGTACGCTTCCGGAACATGGTGACCGTCTCCCTCGGCGGCACCGGAACGATCCGGCATGTCATCAACGACCGGGGCGGGCCCTCCAACTCGTCCACCAACGTGGCCAATCTGGTGAACTACCCCTGAGGCATCGGACGCCGGGCCTCGGCCGGCCCAGTGGACCGACGGGACGGCCGAGGCCCTTTTTGACAGGCGCTTGACAAATGTGTCGCACATTGCCAGCCTGCATAAGAATCGCAATTCCTCGCAACTTTCCACGTGCCACCCGCAATCACTGCACATTGCACGCAGTGCTCGGACGGCAATACGCGCATCCGGCGCGCGCCTTGCCTGACAACCCCCATGACGTCAGGAAGGAACCACCAGCATGTCCCAGCGTCCTCGCCCGAGACGCGGAACGATCACCGCCCTCGCCCTCCTGGTGGCCGCCGCGGCCGCGGTGGGCCCTCCGCCCGCTTCCGCGGCCCAGGCCGCCGACATCCCCGCGTCCGACTACCAGCAGGTACAAATGGCGACCGGCGCCGCGGAGTTGGGCGAGCCCATGTCGCTCACCGTGCTGCCCGACCGGTCCGTCCTGCACACCTCCCGCGACGGCACCATCCGCCGCACCGACGCCGCCGGCAACACGAAGCAGGCGGGGAAACTGGACGTCTACACGCACGACGAGGAGGGTCTGCAGGGCATCGCCGTGGACCCGGACTTCTCCGTGAACCGCTACGTCTACGTGTACTACTCCCCCAAGCTCAACACCCCCGCGGGCGACGCCCCCGTCACCGGCAGCGCCGCCGACTTCGAGGCGTGGAAGGGGCACCTCAATCTCTCGCGGTTCACGCTCAAGGCCGACGGCACCCTCGACACCACTGCCGAGAAGGTGATCCTGGAAGTCCCCAACGACCGCGGCCAATGCTGCCACGTCGGCGGCGACATCGACTTCGACGCGGCCGGCAACCTCTACCTGACCACGGGGGACGACACCAACCCGTTCGACTCGGCCGGATACGCCCCGATCGACGAACGCACCGACCGCAACCCCCAGTTCGACGCACAGCGCAGCTCCGGCTCCACCAACGACCTGCGCGGCAAGCTGCTGCGGATCAAGCCGACCGCCGACGGCGGCTACACCGTGCCCGCCGGGAATCTCTTCGCACCCGGCACCGCGAGGACACGGCCCGAGATCTACGCCATGGGCTTCCGCAACCCCTTCCGGATGTCCGTCGACCGTCCCACGGGAATCGTCTATCTGGGCGACTACGGGCCCGACGCCGGCGGCACCGCCTCGGACCGCGGCCCCGGCGGCCAGGTGGAGTTCAACCGCATCACCGGACCGGGCAACTACGGCTGGCCCTACTGCACGGGCACGAACACGGCGGCCGAGACGTACAACGAGTACACCTTCCCGAGCGGCCCCTCCGGCACCAAGTACGACTGCGGCGGTGGACCCGCCAACAACTCCTTCCGCAACACCGGTCAGGCCAAGCTGCCCGCCGCGAAGCCGAGCTGGATCAAGTACGGGCTGGAAGGCTCCCCGCCCGAGTTCGGTGGCGGCTCCGAGTCCCCCATGGGCGGCGAGATCTACCGCTACGACCCCGCCCTGGACTCCTCCGTGAAGTTCCCGCAGACCCTGGACGGCCGCTACTTCGCGACGGAGTTCGGACGTCGGTGGATCAAGGCCGTCGAGGTCACCGGGAGCGGCGGCTACGGTGCGATCGAGGACTTCCCGTGGAGCGGGACGCAGGTCATGGACTCCGACTTCGGCCCCGACGGCGCGCTGTACGTCCTGGACTACGGCACGGGCAGCAACAACCAGGCGCTGTACCGCATCGAGTACCTGGCCGGCAGCAACCGCAACCCGGTGGCCAAGGCCTCCGCCGACCGGACCTCGGGCGGCCTGCCCCTCACCGTGAAGTTCTCCTCCCAGGGCAGCTCCGACCCCGAAGGCAAGCCGCTCACCTACTCGTGGGACTTCGGCGACGGCTCGACGTCCACTCAGGCCGATCCCAGCCACACCTACACCACCAAGGGCACCTACCGTCCCACCCTCACCGTCAAGGACGCCGAGGGCCTCACCGGCACCGCCAGCCTGGTCGTGACGGCCGGCAACACCGCCCCGTCCGTCACACTCCAGCAGCCCCTCGACGGGCAGTTGTTCTCGTTCGGGGACACCATTCCCTTCCGGACGCAGGTCAGTGATCCGGAGGACGGCGGCATCGACTGCTCCAAGGTCAAGGTCACCTATCTGCTCGGGCACGACAGCCACACCCACGCCATCACGTCCACGAACGGGTGCAGTGGTTCCCTCACGATCCCGGTCGACGGCGAGCACGACAGCGCCGCCAACCTGTACGGCGTCCTGGACGCGGAGTACACCGACTCCGCGGGCCTGACCACCCACTCGCTGCGCACCCTGCAGCCCCGTCACCGTCAGGCCGAGCACTTCTCCGCCCAGTCGGGCGTCCAGGCCGCCGCCCATGGCAACGCGGAGGGCGGCAACACGGTCGGCTTCACCGACGACGGCGACTGGATCTCCTTCAAGCCGTACGCGCTCGCGGGCGCCTCCGGCTTCTCCGCCCGGGTCTCCTCCGGTGGAGCGGGCGGCACGCTGGAGGTCCGTGCGGGGTCCGCGACCGGAACGCTGCTGGGCCGCGCGAACGTGCCGGTGACCGGAGGGTGGGAGACCTTCACGGACGTCTCGGCACCACTGTCCCAAGTGCCGCCGGACAGCACCGAGCTGTACCTCGTCTTCCGCGGACCCACCGGCCAGGGCAACCTCTTCGACGTCGACGCCTTCACCTTCACCACGGGCGGACCCGCCACCAGGACCTGGGAGGCGGAGTCCTACACCTCGTCATCAGGAGTGCAGCCGGCCGCGCACGCCGCGGCGAGCGGCGGGCAGACCCTCGGATACATCGACAGCGGGGACTGGGCCGGATACGACTCCGTGCCCACGGCGGGCGCCACCTCGGTCTCCGCGAGGGTCTCGTCGGCCGGGGCGGGAGGAACGCTGCAATTCCGCTCCGGGTCGCAGAACGGCCCGCTGCTCGGCTCGGTGCCGGTCCCGGTGACGGGCGACTGGGAGACGTTCACCACCGTCAGCACGGCGCTGAACACGACGGGGACCGGCCCTCTCTTCCTGACGTTCACCGGCGGCAGCGGATCCCTGTTCGACATCGACACCCTGACGCTCTCCGCGTCGACGCGAAAGGGGTGATGAACCGTGTCCACTCTCACGAGACGCCTGCGTCACGGAGCGGCGATCCTCGCCACGGCCGTCGCGTGCGCCCTCGCCGCACCGGCCCCGGCGACACAGGCCGACCCACTGCGAAGGGCGGCGGACTTCGACGTCCTGGTGTTCTCCAAGACGGCCGGCTTCCGGCACGACGCCATCCCGGCCGGCATCGACGCCCTGCGCGAGCTGGGCGGCCAGGGCGGCTTCACCGTCACCGCCACCGAGGACGCGGCCGCCTTCACGCCCTCCGGCCTGTCCGGTTACGAGGCGGTGGTGTTCCTCAACACCACCGGAGACGTACTGAACGGCTCCCAGCAGGCCGCCTTCGAGACGTACGTCGACTCCGGCGGCGGATTCGTCGGGGTGCACGCCGCCGCCGACACCGAGTACGACTGGCCGTACTACGGCCGTCTCGTCGGCGCCTACTTCGACAGCCACCCCGCGATCCAGCAGGCAACGCTGGCGACCGAGGACCGCACCCATCCCGCGACCGCCCACCTGGGGGCGACGTGGACACGCACCGACGAGTGGTACAACTACCGCGCCAATCCCCGTCCCGGCGTCCACGTGCTCCAGACCCTGGACGAGACCACCTACAGCGGCGGCAGCATGGGTGGCGACCATCCCATCACCTGGTGTCACAGCCAGGGCGACGGCCGCTCCTTCTACACGGGACTCGGTCACACCGCGCAGTCTTACGGCGATCCGGCCTTCCGCTCCCTGCTGCTGGGGGCCGTCCGCTATGCGGCCGGGCAGGCTCCGGCCGACTGTTCCGCGCCCGGCGGCTCCGACCGGATCGAGGCGGAGTCGTACACGTCAGGCTCCGGTGTACAGGCGGCCCCGCACGCCGCTGCCAGCGGCGGGCGGACACTGGGCTACATCGACAACGACGACTGGGTGGGCTACGCCGCCGTCTCCACCGAGGGCGCCCGCTCCTTCTCGGCAAGGGTGTCGTCGGCGGGTGCGGGCGGCACGATCGAGGTCCGGTCCGGCTCGGCCACCGGCACGCTGCTCGGCTCCGTACGGGTACCGGTGACCGGCGGCTGGGAGACCTTCACAGACGTCTCGACCACGCTCGGCGCCACCGGGTCCGGTCCGCTGTTCCTGCGGTTCACCGGCGGCAGCGGCGCGCTGTTCGACATCGACACCCTGAGCGTCAGCACCGAACCCGCCGCCGAAGCGCTCAACCCGGACGTGCACCTCTTCTACTACCCCTGGTACGGCAGCCCGGCGACGAACGGCAGCTGGCGGCACTGGCAACAGGGCGGCCAGACCCCGCCGGACGCCGTCGGAGCCGACTTCTACCCGGCTCTCGGCCCCTACGACTCCGGCGACTTCACCGGCGCCGTGGCCCAGCACATGGAATGGATCGCCCGATCCGGCGCCGGCGTGCTCGTCTACAGCTGGTGGGGCCGGGGCAGCTACGAGGACCGGCTCGCCCGGGGTGTCCTCGACGCCGCCCAGAAGAAGGGCATCAAGGTGGCCTGGCACCTGGAGCCGTACGCGGGCCGAACCGCCGCGTCGACCGTGGCCGACGTCCAGTACATCAACGACACCTACGGCAGCCACCCGGCCTTCTACCGCTCCCCCGAGCACGGCGGCAGGAACGCCTTCTACGTCTTCCAGAGCCTCGACATCACCGACTGGTCCCCGCTCGACCAGGTCACCGGCACCAGCAGCGTGCTCGCCCAGACCACCGACACCACCAAGATCGCGCACTTCTCCGGGATGTACACCTACGACGGGATCGCGGGCGCCACGGCCCCGGGCTGGAAGCAGGCCGGTGACTACGCCCGGGCCCACGACCTGATCTGGGCTCCCTCCGTCGCACCCGGCTACCTCGACGACCGCGCCGTGCCCGGCAACACGACGCCCACCGTGGAGCGGAACAACGGCGCGGCGTACGACCGGCAGTGGAACAACGCCCTCGATCCCGCCATCGGCGGCTCCCCGACCTGGGTGTCCGTCACGTCCTTCAACGAGTGGCACGAAGGCAGCCAGATCGAACCGGCAGCCGCCGTTCCGCCGGAGAACCCCGGGTACCGGACCTACGACGGCGCCTACGGACTCACGGGCGCGGCAGCCCAGACGGCATATCTCGACCGCACCGCCCACTGGGCCGACCGCTTCACCGGAGCAGGCTGAGTGCCCGCATCGCGTCGCGTTCGACGCGTGAGATGTCGTGGAGGACCGAGCCGGCCTCCGTGAGGTTCCTCGCGTCACCGGAACCGCCTGCCGCCGCGACGAGTGCGGCCACCTGCGTCCAGAGGGTGGCCGCCTCGGCATACAGGCTGTGTCCGGTGCGCAGGTGGTCGTCGTCGATCTGCCGGGCGCACTCGGCGAGGAAGTCCCGGTAGAGGTTGCGGAACAGGGCGCCGCCGGTGCCGGCGCTCTCCATGAGGGCGGCGGCCCTCGGCAGGTCCTCCTGCGGATTGCCGGTTCGTTCCAGCCACTTCGGCACTTGTGCGGCGGCCTTCTCGATGCCCCGGTGGCCCAGATTCGCGATGGGCGGGTTGAGGAAGGCGTCGGCGCAGCTCTTGATCGCGGGGATGATCCGGTCCTGCGCCGGCGTCAGGCCGCTGGGCACCGTGAGGGTGAAGGAGCGGTGCCGTGCTGTCATCGGGCCGCGCGCGGCCCTGGCACCGGCCAGGGCCGCGAGGCTCGTGGAGACGGATCCGCCCTGCTGGGAGGTGTCCACCAGGTAGGCGTCGTGGTCGTCGTAGCCGTACATGGCGACGATGTGCCCGCCGAAGTGCACCTTGGTGCTGAAGTAGTCCAGGTGGTAGCTGTCGAGTTGCAGACCCACCGGCCGGCCGGCGTCGATGGGTGCCGCGACGTTGTGCCATGCCTTGCGCGGGGAGGTGGTCTCCTCGACCCGCAGCTCAAGTCCGAGTGTGCCGGCCAGATTTCTGGTGAGTTCGAACGGCTTGACCCGTCCGCCCAGGAAGGGAAAGTCCATGTTCTTACTCGCCCAGTAGACGAAGGACAAGCCGGAGCCGAGCCCGAAGAGCATGGGCTCGGACAGGTCGAGTCCCCCATGCCGCAGCAGGACGCCCAGCGCCGCCGTCTCGCAGTGCTCGGCAGGCCGGGCATCGATGTCCTTCACCATGGCCACGCGGCTCATCCTCCTTCCTGGGCACCCTACGACCTGTGGCGCCCGGCACGCATGGGCCCCCGTCGACAGGGCAACCGACAGCTACGTCCCTCACGTTAGGAAGTCCCGTCATGATGATCGTCGGAATCGTCGCCGTGTGCGTCGTTCTCGCCGTGCTCGCGTTCCTCGTACCGCGCCTGTCCCATCGTCCGCAGCGCGGCACCCAGCGAACGCTGGGCGCCGGCTCCCGGGCCGGCGGCAAGGCACCCGGCGTCCTGGGCCGCGCACTCAGCAAGCCGTTCCGCAGCAGCTCCAAGGCCGTCGGTCGCAGCGGTTCGGCCGGTCGCCGGGCCCGTGGCCACATGCCGTTCTGACCCCGAGGAGTCGCCCGGCAGACTGACGTGGTTCGTCTTGGCTCGTTTCCGTCTGGAGCTCTGCGCAATGCCGCTTCCCCGGCCGGTCCCGGTCCTCCGTCCTGCTCTCGGGGAGGACGTCGTGGTCCTTCAGGAGCTTGCCCGGCGCACCATCGACGCACGTTACCGTCCATTCCTGGGGGACGAGGGCGTCGACTGGTTCATCGGCAGCGGGGCCTCCGACGATCACATCGAGTCGCACTTTCGCCAGGGGCACCTCCACTGCCTGGAGGCGGGCCGGGACCTCGTGGGACTGCTGATCACGGAGGAGTCCACCGTCGACCTGCTGATGATCGACGCGGACCGTCAACGCCAAGGGCTCGGGAGGCTGCTGCTGGCGCAGGCCGAGCGGTTGCTCTTCGCCGAGTACCAGGAGATCCGCCTGGAGACCTTTGCCGGCAATGTCACGGCCGTCGCGTTCTACGAGGCGTGCGGTTGGTCGGTGTCGGGGCAGCTGGAGTCCGACGGACCCGACCGGATCGAGTTTCGGCGGTATCGAGAGCGGGCCGGCACTGTGTGAAGGTGCGGCGGGGCGGTGTCAGCGGCGGTGGACGCTCACCGCGTAGCCGCCGCCGTCATACGGGTCGGCGTCCCAGGTGGCGAAGCGGTCGGTGAGGGTGAGACCGGCTCCGGTGCAGTGGGCGTCGTACTGCGCCAGGGTGAGGCCGGGCGCCACGGGCAGATGGTCCCGGTCGAGGCCGAAGCCCGCGACGAGCAGGCCGCCCGGGCGCAGCGCGCGGGCGAGCGCGGCCGCGACGTCCGCCTCGGTGCCCGGAGCGAGGAGCGGAAAGACGTTGCCCGCGGCGACGACGAGGTCGAAGCCGGGGGTGACACCGGCGGCGGCCGGGTCGAAGTCCGACAGGTCGGCTTCCAGCCAGGTCAGCCGGGGCGCGCTTCTGCGGGCCACGGCCAGCATGGAGGCGTCACGGTCGACGCCGACGCCGTCGTACCCGAGTCGGGAGAGCTGGATCAGGACTCGGCCGGTACCGCAGCCGGCGTCCAGCACGCGTGCCCCGCGGGGCACCAGCGTGGCGCACAGTCGTGCCTCACCGTGTACGTCCTGTCCTTGTTCCGCCAGCTCCGCGAAACGAGCGGCGTACTGCTCACCGGACGTGCCGCCGGTCAGCTGTTCCCATCGGTTCATGGCGGCGAGTCTAGGGTCCCCGATCGCTCGGCTCGTACGTCAGTGCCGCATGTATGGCCAGTCGGCGAGTTCCTCGGCGCCCGCGGGCTGCGCGACGGCCTGGTCCACGGTGTCGTGGAAGGAGTAGACGGGACGCAGCCCGCCGAGGGTGAAGACGCGGAGCAGCCGCTCGTCGTCGCAGGCGATCCGCAGGGAGCCGTGGTGTGCCTGGATGCGCTTGGTGACCGCGACGATCATGCCGAGGCCCGCCGAGTCCAGGAACGGAGTACCGCACAGGTCCAGGACGAAGTGCAGGTGGCCCTCGTCCAGAAGCCGGACCACCGCTGCTCGCACGACCGGCGCGAACGCGATGTCGATCTCACCACTGGCACCGACGACGGTCCAGCCGTTCGTCACGTAATGGGCGACCGATCCGTACTCGTGCGGTCCTGCCAGGCTCTGGTCAGTCACTTATCCGTCCCTCACATCGCTGTCCGATTTGCCCTGTGTCATCCAGGAAACGGGATGCCGTCACCCCCTCACAAGGGCCCGGATTTCAGATGGTGAGCGAGAGTGCCCGGGAGACCCGTTCCGCCGTGCCGAGCAGCCGCGCCACGGCCTGGTCGAGCGAGGCGGAACGGCTGACGTTCACGGAGATCCCGAGCGCGCCGATGGTGTCGCCCTGGCGGACGGGCACCGCCACGCACGCGGTGCCGAGGGCGTACTCCTCGACGTCGGTCACGGCGGGTCTCTGAGCTGCGGCGTCGAGGCGTCGTAGCAGTTCACGGCGGTAGGTGATGGTGCGCGGGGTGAGGTCGTGCAGTGTGTGACGGGAGAGGTAGTCGGCGCGCGCCCCCTCGTCCAGTTCCCGCAGCACGCACTTGCCGAGCGCCGTGGCGTGTCCCGCGTCCTCGAAACCGACCCACAGATCGACACGGGGGGCCTTCGGGCCGTCCACGATCTCCGCGACCCTGATCTCGCCCTCTTCGTAGAAGGTCAGGTAGGCCGCGGCCGACAGGCCGTCGCGCAACTCGGCGAGCGTCGGACGGACCCTGCTGAGTGCCGCCTGTTCGCGGCTTCCGCCGTGCAGTGCGCCCAGCTTCTCTCCGAGGACGAACGTGCCGTCGTCGAGTTTGCGCACGTAGCCGTCGTGCACCATCGTGCGCAGGAGGTGGTAGGTGGTGGCCAGGGCCAGCCCCGTCTCACGTGCCAGCTGCTTGGCCGGGACGCCGCCCTCGTGCGCGCCGACCGCTTCCATCAGCCGGAAGGCTCGCTGCACCGACGAGATGAGTGTGGGACCGTCCTTGCCACTCATGTCTCCACGGTGCTCGCGCGCACGACGACCCGCAAGTCCGGACCGCCCTCGACCAGGGCCCCGGCCCGACCCCATCGGTCACCTGGGCTCCGGGTCCAGCCAGGGCCGCCGTCCCGGGCCGGTCGGGTGCGTGCCCGTGACGCCCATGACGACCGAGTAGAGGCTGGTCTCCGCGGTGATGAAGAGGCGGTTGCGCTTGGGACCGCCCCAGGAGATGTTGGCCACCGTCTCGGGGATGCCGAGCCGCCCGATCAGCGTGCCGTCGGGGTCGTAGCAGTGCACCCCGTCGGCCATCGCGGCCGCCCAGAGCCGGCCGTCGGCGTCGAACCGGAGGTTGTCGAAGCGCGCGTTCTCGCGACGGGCGGCCTCGGCGAAGATCTTGCCGTCGGAGAGGGTGCCGTCGTCCCGTACGTCGAAGACCCGGATGCAGCCGGCCCGGGTGTCGGAGACGAAGAGCTGACGCTCGTCCGGCGAGAAGACGAGCCCGTTCGGTGCCGCGAAGCAGTCGGCGACCAGATCCACCGCACCGCTGTCCGGGTCGATCCGGTACACATTGTTGGCCGCGATCTCGCTCTCGGCGCGGTAGCCCTCGTAGTCGCTGGTGATGCCGAAGTCCGGATCGGAGAACCAGATGGAGCCGTCCGACTTCACGGCCGCGTCGTTCGGGCTGTTCAGGCGCTTGCCCTGCCAGCGGTCGGCCAGCACCGTGAGCGTGCCGTCGTGCTCGGTCCGTGTCACCCGGCGGTTGCCCTGCTCGCAGGTGATCAGCCGGCCCTGCCTGTCGAGCGTGTTGCCGTTGGGGTGCCCGGCGGCGCGGCGGAAGACGCTGACGGCGCCCGTCTCCTCGTCCCAGCGCAGCATCCGGTCGTTGGGGATGTCGCTCCAGATCACCTGCCGCCAGGCAGGCAGGTAGAGGGGCCCCTCGGCCCATCGGCATCCGCTGTACAGCACCTCCAGGCCGTCGTCGCCGTTCATGCACCGCCCGGTACGGAACCGGTCGTCGAGCATCTCGTACAACGCGGGGCGTTCGTCGGTCATGGGTCCCCTCCCACAGACAGGCCGAACAATCTTCGGCAGACAATGCATATCCTAGGATGCCGTATGGCGCCCGGTGCCCCATGCCGAATGGAGAATTGTGGATCACATTGACCGTGTCCTGCTGACGCGACTCCAGCAGGACGCCACGCAGTCCTACGCCGTACTCGGCCGGGCCGCGGGCCTGTCCGCCGGGGCGGCTCACGAGCGGGTGCGCAAGCTGCGGGAGCGGGGGGTCATCCGACGGACCACGGCCGAAGTGGACCCGGCGGCGGTCGGGTGCGGTGTCCTCGCCTACGTGATGGTCGACTCGACGGCGTGGATGGGCGACTCCGCACAGCGCTTCGCCGCGCTGCCCGAGATCCTGGAGGCGCACATCATCGCCGGCAGCGCCTCGGTGCTGGTGAAGGTCAGGACCGCGACCACCGGGCAGCTGCAGGACGTGCTGCGCCGGATCTACGCCATCGAGGGCGTCAACGGGACCAAAGCGACGGTTGTGCTGGAGACGCTCTTCGAGCGGCAGGTTTCTCCGCGGGCGGGCGATCAGACGTGAGTCGGTGCAGGGACCGGAGGGAGTTACGAGACCGAGGCGGGCGGACGGAAACAGGCGATGACGGTCTTGCCGTCGGGACAGGGCCGGGCCTCCCACTCATCGGCCAGTGCGTCGACGAGGAACATGCCGCGCCCGCCCAGGCGGTCGGGGCTCGCCGCCCGGGCCAGGGGGAGCTCACCGGAGGAGTCGTGCACGGCGATGTGCAAGCAGTGCTCGTCCCACATCATCATCAACTGTGCGCTGCTGCGGGCGTGTACCTGCGCGTTGGTGACAAGCTCCGAGACGGTCAGCAGCACGGCGTCCACCGTCTCCGGAGCCGTGGCGGTCCACCGCATCTTCCGCAGGTGGCCGCGGGCCCAGTCCCGAGCCGTTCGCACATCGCTGGTGAGCGGCAACGACTTTGCCCAGCCCACTGCCCGTAGTGATGATCCGCTCACGTCGGCACCTCCTGCTCCGGTTCCCGTCCTCTGCCACGACTACCCCGCTACGGCGGATCGAGGCACAGAGGTCGAGGCCGGCCGACCGTGTCGCGCCCAGGCCGTCCGCCACGGACCACGGCGGCCGGCTCGCGCAGCCGACCGGTTCACCCGTCGAGGAACTTCAGGAGTTCGGCGGTGACGAAGCGGGGGTTCTCCTCGACGAGCCAGTGTCCGGCTCGCGGAACGTCCACAGCCCGCTCGATGTTGGTCATCCGAGGGGCCACTGTGCCCCGGATCGCGTCGAGTTGTCCTTCCGCGGTCATGAGCAGGGCCGGTACGCGTACCGGCGCCGCGGCCACGGTGTCACGGACGTCCCGGTCGAGGGCGCGGTACAGCTCGAAGCCGCCCGAGAGGGCTTTCGGCCGGCTGTAGGTGCGTGCGTACTCGTTGATCTCGGCCCGGGTGAACGGGGAGTCGTCGGACGTGCCGCCGAACGCCGAGCCACGGTACGAGACCTGGGGGTAGAAGAGCGCCAAGTACTCCCTGACGTCGTCGCCCACGACCGCCTCGGGGACTCGCCGCTGGGCGTGAAAGGCGATGTGCCAGCTCAGTGAGCGGTAGGTGGGCGCGTCGATCGCGGGCCCGGGCAGCGGCAGGTCGAGGTAGCCCAGGCGCGCGGTGTCGCCGGGGAACTGGCTCGCGTACTGGAATGCCACCGCGGCACCGAGGTCGTGCCCGATGACACGGGCGTCGTCCAGCCCGAGCCGGTCGGCGATCAGCTTGTGCACGTACCGCGCCAGCGTGGCCTTGTCGTAGCCGGAGGGGGAGCCGGTGCTGTCGCCCAGTCCGGGCAGGTCGACGGCGTAGACGGTGTGGTGCTCGGCGAGTTCCGGCATGATCGGCCACCAGCCGTACCAGGTCTGCGGCCACCCGTGGATCAGCACGACCGGCGAGCCGCTGCCGCCCCTCACGTAGTGCATACGGACACCGTCGACGTCGGCGAACTCGTGCCGGAAGCTCTTCTCGAACCGGGGATCGTCCCGGGTGACGGCGGTGTACGCGGGGACGTCGTCCTCCGCTGCCGGTGTGGAACAGGCCGCGGTGGCGATGGTGAGCAGGAGGGTGACGAGAACGCTTGTCACCGTTCGCGCGGAACGGCGGAAGGTGTGCGGCATCGGCCGTGGTGCTGGGATCATGGGTCGCAGTCTCGCCAGCCGCCCCCGACCTGGCACTCCCTCTTGCGGTTACGGCAAGAACCGGCACGGCCCGTCCGACGTCGGCCGCCACCCGGTGGCCGAGGCAGTCGACGACCGACCGGGCGGCACAATGGCACGATGGATCATCACTTCGTTGGCATACCGGAGTTGACCGACGTCCCCCGAGTCGCGGTCGTCATCGACGTCATGCGGGCCTTCACCGTGGCCGCCTGGGCCTTCTCGCGTGGCGTGGAGAAGATCGTCCTGGCCTCCACGGAGCGTGAGGCGCTCGAGTTGAAGGAGAGCCGGCCGGGTTGGCTCGCCCTGAAGGACGGTGCTCCGGCGGCCGGGTTCGACGCGGTGAACTCGCCGGGCCTGCTCAGGTCCGCCGAATTCGCCGGCCGCACGCTGGTGCAGAAGACGACGGCGGGAACCGTGGGCGCGCTGGCCGTCGCGGACGCACCGCTGGTCCTGTGCGCGAGCTTCGTGGTGGCCGGACCCACCGCGCGGTTCCTGCGGAGCCAGGAGGCCGGTCCGGTCACGTTCGTCGTCACCGGGGAGGACGGCAGGGCCGACGAGGACCTGGCCTGTGCCGAGTACATCGGCCGTCGCGTGGACGGTGACGGTGTCGACGCCGCCCCGTATGTCCACCGTGCGCGCAGCTCGCGCGCCGCGGCGGAACTCGCCGCAGGGCTGCGGAGCGGCTACCACCCCGGTGACGTCGGCCTCTGCCTGGAAGTCGACAGGTTCCCCTTCGCCATGGCGGCCCGTCAGGAAGGCCCCCTGACGGTGCTCCGGCCCGTTGCCGTGCCCGACTCCGGCCGTCCCGGGCGGTCCTGAGCCGCTGCCGCCGGCCCCTGGCCAAAAGCGCGCGTCCGGCCGGACGGGGCGGGTCACACCCCTGGACGGTCGTCACGGGGGTGTGCTCTGATCCTCAGTGCGCTCCCGTCTTCCAACGATGTACAACTCCCCCACCTCGTACGCCCGTCGACACGGAGCCCTGCCCCCGCGCGGCCCTTCACGGGACCGGCGGCCCTGAAGGATCCGAGTCCACAGTCAGGAGACCCGCATGTCCGTCAGCAGACGCGCCCTCCTCGGCACCGGCGCCCTGGCCCTCGGCACGGCGGCGCTGGGCGCCCCGCTCGCCACCTCCGCGGCCGCCGCCACATCGAGGGCGTCCGGCTCGCTCGCGCCGGACGCCCTCCGCAAGCTGCCCGCCGGCAGCGTCACCGCGCGGGGCTGGCTCGCCGGTCAGCTCGGACTCCAGCTCGACGGCCTCTGCGGCCGGTTCGAGAGCAAGTCGCACTTCCTCGACTTCTCCGCGACCGGCTGGGTGCACCCGGAACGCGGAGCCTGGGAGGAAGTGCCGTACTGGCTGCGCGGATACGTGCCCATGGCGGTCGCCACCGGGGACCGGGACGCGCTCGCGCGCTCGCACACCTGGATCGAGGCGATCCTGGCCACCCAGCAGAGCGACGGCTTCTTCGGGCCGCGCGCGCTGCGCACGTCACTGAACGGCGGTCCGGACTTCTGGCCGTTCCTGCCGCTCCTCCAGGCCCTGCGCACGCACGAGGAGTACACGGGGGACGAGCGCGTCGTCCCCTTCATGACCCGGTTCCTGCGCTTCATGAACGCCCAGGGCCCCGGCGCCTTCAACACCAGCTGGGTCTCCTACCGTTGGGGCGACGGCCTCGACGTCGCCCTGTGGCTGCACCGCCGCACCGGCGAGGCGTTCCTGCTCGACCTGGCCACCAAGATGCACACCCTGGGCGCCGACTGGACGGGGCCCACACCCTCCCGGCACAACGTCAACATCGCGCAGGGCTTCCGTGAGCCCGCGCAGTACGCGCAGGTCACCGGCGATCCGGAGCTGATCCGGGCCACCTACCGGGCCTACGACCGGGTCATGGACGTCTACGGGCGGTTCCCCGGCGGCGGCATGGCGGGCGACGAGAACTACCGGCCCGGGTTCACCGACCCCCGGCAGGGCTTCGAGACCTGCGGAATCGTCGAGTTCATGGCCAGCCACGAACTGCTCACCAGGATCACCGGCGACCCGGTCTGGGCCGACCGGTGCGAGGACCTGGCCTTCAACATGCTGCCCGCCTCCCTCGACCCGCAGGGCAGGGCCGTCCACTACGTCACCAGCGCCAACGGCGTCGACCTGGACAACCGGCCGAAGACACAGGGGCAGTTCCAGAACGGCTTCGCCATGCAGTCCTTCCAGCCCGGCGTCGACCAGTACCGCTGCTGTCCGCACAACTACGGCATGGGCTGGCCCTACTTCACCGAGGAGCTGTGGCTGGCCACCCCGGACGGCGGACTGGCCGCGGCGATGTACGCCCCGAGCGAGGTCCGCGCGCAGGTCGCCGGGGGTACGACGGTCACCGTCACCGAGGACACCGGCTATCCCTTCACCGAGACCGTCGCGCTGACCGTGTCCACGCCGCGCCCGGTCTCCTTCCCGCTGCGCCTGCGGGTGCCGGGCTGGTGCGACGGTCCGGAGATCCGCGTCAACGGCCGCTCCGTCGCCGCGGCGGCGGGGCCCGGCTGGGTCACCGTGCGGCGGACCTGGCGC
Source organism: Streptomyces sp. NPDC048171 (assembly GCF_043202655.1). Lineage (NCBI taxonomy): Bacteria > Bacillati > Actinomycetota > Actinomycetes > Kitasatosporales > Streptomycetaceae > Streptomyces > Streptomyces sp. NPDC048171. Next base: position 235,591 of record NZ_JBIDAU010000012.1, on the reverse strand, counting down.
AGCGGCGACCAGGTGTCCCTGCGTCTCCCCCAGCGGACCACGCTGCGCCACTGGCCCGACCAGCACGACGCCGTCAGCGTCCAGCACGGGCCCCTCACCTACTCCCTCCGGATCGGCGAGCGGTACGAGCGGTACGGGGGCGACGACACCTTCCCCGAGTACGCGGTGCACGCCACCTCGCCGTGGAACTACGGTCTCGTCGCGTCGCCCCGCCTGGAATTCGCCCCGGCGCGCGGTCCCGTTCCCGACAATCCCTTCACCCACGAGACGGTCCCGGTCCGCATCAGCGCCGAGGCCCGCCGCGTCGAGGAGTGGATCGCGGACGACGAGAATGTGGTCGCGCCCCTGCAGGCGGGGCCGGCGCGCAGCGACTCCCGCGTCGAGACGGTCACGCTCGTCCCCATGGGTGCCGCGAGGCTGCGCATCACCTCGTTCCCCACGGCCACGCCGGACGGCAGGGCCTGGACGCCCGAACCCCCGTTCCGGCGCGTCCAGAACAAGCACAGCGGCAAGGTCCTCGCCGTGGACGGCATGTCGCTGGAGAACAGCGCGCGCGTCGTGCAGTTCGACAACTCCGGTACCAGCGACCACGCCTGGCAGCTCGTGGACCGCGGTGAGGGCTGGTACCTGATCCGCAACGGCAACAGCGGCAAGGTCCTCGGCGTCGACGGGATGTCCACCGCCGACAGCGCCCGCGTCGTCCAGTACGAGGACAACGGCACCGCCGACCACCTCTGGACCCTGGTGGACGACGGGGACGGCTGGTACCGCATCCGGAACCGGCACAGCGGCAAGGTCCTGGGTGTCGACGGCATGTCGACCGGCAACAGCGCGCAGGTCGTCCAGTTCGACGACAACGGGACCGCCGACCACCTCTGGAAGTTCGTGTGACGCGACGGGAGTGAGCTTTTGCCGCGACTGGGTTGACGGCGGATCAGTGAAGTGGTGCGCGAGGTCTGGACAGGCGCCGAAGGGCGTGTTGTCATTCCGCTGACACAAGCTTTCCAACGTTGCAAAGATGGCTTCCGAGGAAGGGTCCGATGACGAGACCACCCACCCGCCCACGAGCCAGAGTGTGGGCAATCCTGACAGCGGCGGCCCTGGTGCTGCCCACGAGCGGCCTCACGGCCTCCGCCACGGCCGCGGAGGCGGCCACCGGCACCTCCGCGGTGCGGGCCGAGCAGGACGGCCCGGCCGCCGTCCAGGTGCAGGGCCTGAAGGGCGAGTACTTCAGCATGTCCGCGCCGGGGGCGAGGGACTTCGCCGAACTCGGCGGTACCGTGCTCGACCCGCAGGTCAACTTCTCCGGCCTGACCAGCACCTTCCAGGAGCTGACCGGCAAGACGGAGCACACGACCGCCCGCTGGACCGGGCAGATCGCGGCGCCGGCCACCGGCGACTACACCTTCCACGCCATCGGCGACAACGGCTTCCGGCTCTTCGTCGACGGCGAGCCGGTCATCGACCACTGGCAGCCGGACTGGGACAACGAGCAGACCAGCGCGGCGGTCCACCTGAAGGCGGGTGAGAAGCACGACTTCCGCCTGGAGATGTTCCAGGACACCGGCGGCGCCAACATGTTCCTGCGCTGGTCGACGCCGACGATGGACAAGCAGCTCGTGCCGATGTCGGCGTTCACCCCGCCGGACGACTTCGAGGTCTACCCGCTGGAGCTGAACGTCGGCGAGGACGGCCGGCAGGTGCGGGCCCGCTTCGAGGGCAGGGTCGGCGAGGTCAAGGGGCTGGCGGAGCACCTGAGGCTCGAGGCCGACACGACCCCGATGCCGATCAAGTCGGTGCGGGTGGCGCCCGGCGACCGCAACGCGCTCCTCATCACGCTCGCGGAGCCCATCCAGAAGAACCAGCAGGTCAAGTTCTCCTACGACGGTGAGGGCGGCCTCACCGACGGCGGCGGGACGGTGCCCCAGGTCGTCCGCTACGCGGAGAACGAGTCCACCCAACGGCTCACCACGCCGTGGGGCGACCGGCTCGACGAGAAGAACCCGCTGCCCGAGTACCCGCGCCCCCAGCAGGTACGGTCGAAGTGGAAGAACCTCAACGGGCCGTGGCAGTTCAGCGCCGCCGAGGCCGGGGAGCAGCCGGTCTTCGGCAAGAACCTCGACGAGAAGATCATCGTGCCGTTCCCGGTCGAGTCGCAGCTCTCCGGCCTCGAGCGGCACGAGGACCACATGTTCTACCGCAAGCTCGTCGAGGTGCCGAAGAGCTGGAAGGTCGGCGGGAGCGAGAAGGCGGGCAACCGCCTGAAGCTCAACTTCGGCGCCGTCGACTACCAGGCACGCGTCTTCGTCAACGGCAAGAAGGTCGCGGAGCACACCGGCGGGTACAACGCCTTCAGTGCCGACATCACCGACGCGCTGAAGGGCAAGGGGCCGCAGGAGGTCGTCGTCGCGGTGACCGACACCGGCGGCGCCAACCAGCCGATGGGCAAGCAGTCCCGGAACCCCGGCGGCATCTTCTACACCCAGTCGTCCGGCATCTGGCAGACGGTGTGGATGGAACCCGTCGCGCGCGCGTCCGTTGACAACGTAGTCACGACTCCGGACATCGACACCGGCAGCCTCGCGGTGACCGTCGAGTCCGGTGACGCCTCCGGCAAGGCACGGGTCGAGGCCGTCGCACGTGACAAGCGAGGCAAGGTGGTCGGCAGGGTCAGCGGGCCGGCCAACGAGAAGCTGCGGCTGCCCGTCGCGAAGCAGCACCTGTGGAGCCCCGACGACCCGTACCTCTACGACCTCGACGTGAAGCTCGTCGACGGCAGGTCGACCGACCGCGTCGGCGGCTACTTCGGCATGCGGAAGATCAGCGTCGAGAAGGTCGGCGGGTTCCCGAAGCTGGTGCTGAACGGGAAGCCCGTCTTCTCTCTCGCCACCCTCGACCAGGGCTTCTGGCCGGACGGTCTGTACACGGCACCGAGCGACGACGCGCTCGCCTTCGACCTCGAGGCCCACAAGAAGCTGGGCTTCAACGCCGTACGCAAGCACATCAAGGTGGAGTCACCGCGCTGGTTCTACCACGCGGACCGGCTCGGGCTGCTGGTGTGGCAGGACTTCGTCTCCGGGAACTTCCCCGACGAGTCCGGGCAGCAGGCATTCGTCGAGCAGGGCACGGAGATGATGCGGCAACATCACAACTCGCCCTCGATCATCGGGTGGATCGTCTTCAACGAGGGCTGGGGCGAGTGGAACCGGGAGGCCACCGGCCGTCTCGCCGAGTCCGTGAAGGCCGCCGACCCGTCCCGGATCGTCAACGCCCACAGCGGTGTCAACTGCTGCAACTCCAAGGGTGACTCGGGCAAGGGCGACATCATCGACCACCACGACTACAACAACGAGGATCCGCCCTTCCCCGACGAGACCAGGGCCGCCATGGACGGCGAGCACGGTGGCTTCACGCTGCGCACACCGGGGCACATGTGGCCGGGCGCGCCGACCGTGATCTACAGCGGCGTGGCCGACAAGGAGGCGCTGACCCGCAAGTACGTGGAGAACACGGAGGAGTTCTACCTGGCCCAGGCCGGTGCGGAGCTCTCCGGCTCGGTGTACACGCAGATCACCGACCTGGAGAACGAGCTCAACGGTCTGTACACCTACGACCGCCGGGAGATCAAGGTCGATCCGGACCGGGTCCGCGAGATCAACCGCAAGGTCATCGCGGCCGGCGCGGCCGCGGGCGACCGGGAGCCCCTGACGGGCGGCGGCAGCTGGTCGCTCGACGAGGGCTCCGGCACCACCGCCGCGGACGGCGGGCCGGGCGGCCGGGACCTGAAGCTCGCCGCGGGCACGGCCTGGACCCCGGGCGTCAGCGGCAGCGCGCTGAAGTTCGACGGTCAGGGGCAGTCCGCGCAGACGGACGGGCCGGTGCTCGACACCACCGGCAGCTACTCGGTGTCCGCCTGGGTACGGCTCGACGCGCTCCCCGGCAACTACGCCACCGCGGTCAGCCAGGACACGCGGCGCCAGGCGAGCCCGTTCTACCTCCAGTACGGTCAGGGCGCCTTCGCCTTCAGCACGCCCGGCGAGCAGCGGGCCCGGATGGAGACCACTCCGGAGACGGGCCGCTGGTACCACCTCGTCGGCGTACGTGACGGGGCGGACAACCGGCTCAGCCTGTACGTCGACGGTGAGCCGGCCGCCACGGCGGCCGCCGGACCGGCCTACCCGAGCACCGGCCCGCTGGCCGTGGGCCGCGCCCAGTGGGGCGGCGACCCGACGGACTTCTGGAACGGGGCGGTCGACCAGGTCCACGCCTACGACAAGGCCCTCGCCGCCGAGGAGGTGAGGGCTCTGTACACCGAGGAGAAGCCGTAGGTTCCCGGCTTTCCGAGGTCCCGGCGGGAAGCGGGTTCGCCCCGCTTCCCGCCGGCTGTTCTCAGTGGACCGGGCCGACCGCCACGTTGTCGAAGGAGGCACCGGTGTCGAAGACCCGGACGCCGTTGGCACCGCTGCGGTACGTCCCGTCGGTGACCGAGATCCTCGGAGTCGTCATGTCGTCCACGAACACCTTGATGGAAGAGCCGACGGCCGTGACCCTCACCCGGTGGGTGGACCCGGGGTCGATGGACGTGTGCGCGGTCGCCAGCGGTGTCCAGGAGTCGGCGACCCGGCCGAGCACGACTCCGCCGTCCCGGCGGAGTCCCGCGTAGTACCCGGTGTAGCCGTCCACGCCGACCGACGGCCGGGTCACCCGGAAGGTCAGGCCCGCGTCGCCGTTGCCCGGGCCGAGGCGTACGTCGGCGTCGTAGGTGAAGTCGGCGAAGTCGGTGTCGAGAAGTGCCTTGCCGCCCAGTGAGTGTCCCGCCCGGTAGCGTCCGCCGTCGGCCGACCAGGAACCGCCGTAGGTCCGCCAGCCGAGGGCGTTGTCGTCGGCGAAGTTGTCCCGCACGCCCATCTGGATGCGGCGGATGGTGCCATCTGCGTTGAAGTGCAGGCGGTCATATGCGAGTTGGCGGTGGTTTCCGTCGGTCTCGCTGAGCGGGCGGCGATGGTAGACGATGTACCAGATGTCGGTACCCGGCACGTTGATCACGGAGTTGTGCCCTGATCCCTTGGCGACCGCGGGGTCCTGGGCGAGCACCCTGTCGATCTTCTCGAAGGGACCGGTCGGTGAGTCGGAGATCGCGTAGGAAACCGAGTAGTCGGGTCCGGTCCAGCCGCCCTCGGACCACATCAGGTAGTACTTGCCGCCCCGTTTGAACATCTGGGGCCCCTCGACGTAGTCCGCCGGGGTGATCTCCTTGTACGTCGACCCGTCGGCGAAGGTGCCGAGGCTGGTCATGTCCCGGTTGAGCTTGACGACGTTGGCGTGGCCCCAGCCTCCGTAGTACATGTAGGCCTGCCCGTCGTCGTCGATGAAGACGTCCTGGTCGATGGGCTGGGCGCCGTTGTGGAAGCGGGAGACGAGCGGGCCGCCGATCGCGTCCTTGTACGGCCCCTCGGGGCGGTCGGCGACGGCCACTCCGATGCCGCCGGTCTGGGAGTCGTTCTGGATGTCGTTGGCGGCGAAGTACAGGTAGTACTTGCCGTCGCGCTCGATCGGCGCCGGTGCCCAGAGCGCGTACTTCGCCCAGGAGACGTCGGCCGTCTTCAGGACCTCGCTGTGTTTGGTCCAGTGGACCAGGTCCGTCGAGGAGAACGCGTCGAGGTAGGTCTGCTCGGCGTAGCTCTTGGAGGTCGTCGGGAAGACCCAGTACCGCCCGTCGTAGCGGGCGGTGTCGGGGTCGGCGTACCAGCCGTCGACGAAGGGGTTGCCGGCCTCGGAGGTGGAGTACTCGGGGGCGGCGACGGCGGCGGAGGGCGAGAGCATCGCGATCAGTCCGGCGGAGAGTAACGATGCGCAGGACTTGGCGACGAGACCGGTCGCTTTGACGGTGGTCATGGCTGGGCGTCTCCTGTCGGTCGGTGGTGGGGGGTGCACCGGCCGGCGGGTGGACGTAACACCGGCCGTGGAAACCGGACGCGGCAGCCGGGGCGAGTGAGGCACGGCTGCCGCGTCCGGGGCTCTGTCACATCAGCCGGCGTCTGCGCCCCAGCCAGGTCTGGGCGATGACGACGAGGGCCAGGAAGGCGCCGCTGACGACGAGTTGGTAGGAGGAGTCGAGGGAGCCGATCTGGTTGATGACGTTCTGGATGACCTTGAGCAGCAGGACGCCGACGAGCGAGCCGCTGACGTAGCCGAGGCCGCCGGTGAGCAGGGTGCCGCCGATGACGACGGCAGAGATGGCGTCCAGCTCCATTCCGTTGCCGAGGATGGTCACGCCGGAGGCGAGCCAGGCGGCGTTCAGGGCGCCGGCCAGCCCGGCCAGCAGCCCGGAGAGGGTGTAGACGAGGATCTTGGTGCGGGCGACCGGGGCGCCCATCAGGGCCGCCGCGTCCTCGTTGCCGCCGACCGCGTACACGTGCTGGCCGAAACGCGTGCGGCGCAGCACCACGGCGCCCGCGCCGAACAGGGCGAGAGTGATCCACACCGGGTTGCCGAGGCCCAGGGTGCTGCCCTGGCCGAGTTCGGCGAGGAAGGAGCCCTTGGCGATGAGGTACGTGTTCGCGCCCTCGTCGGTGATGGCCAGCATGAGGCCGCGGGCGCCCAGCATGGCGGCCAGGGTGACGATGAAGGGGGCGAGGCGGGAGCGCGCCACGAGCAGTCCGTTGACGACGCCGATCAGTCCGCAGACCGCGAGCGGCAGCAGCAGGGCGACCAGGGTGCCGTGGCGTGATCCCCAGGCGGCGAGGACTCCCCCGAGGGCGAACAGGGAGCCGACGGAGAGGTCGATGCCGCCGGTGATGATGACGAAGGTCATGCCGAGGGCGACGATGGCCAGGAACGCCGAACTGGTCGCCATGTTGGTGATGTTGTCGCCGGTGGCGAAGGAGTCGAAGGAGAACGACGCCACCAGGGAGACGAGCACCAGGACGGCCAGGGCGCCGTGCTGCTGGACCAGGGCGCTCAGCCGCTCGGACCGCGCGGAGCCGGCCGGCTCGGTGGCGTCCGTCGGTTCGTTGCTCGCGGTGACCACGGGCGCGTCCGTCTTGGTCACGCTCATCGCTTCCCCCGTCCCCGTGCCGCGTAGACGGCGCACACGATCACTATGGCCTGGGCGATCTGGGTCCACGAGGGCGGCAGATCGTGCTTGATCAGCGTGGCGGTGAGCAGCTGGATCAGGACGGCGCCCGCCACGGTGCCGGCGATGTTGACCCGGCCGCCGGTCAGGGGTGTGCCGCCGACCACGACGGCGGTGATGGCCGAGAGCTCCATCAGGTTGCCGAGCGAGGTGGGGTCGCTGGCCTGGAGCCGGGCGGTCGCCAGCACGCCCGCCACGGCCGCGAGCAGGGCGCAGGCCACGTACACGAGGATGAGGACGCGGCGTACCGGGAGTCCGGCCAGCTCGGCGGCGGGGCGGCTGTCGCCGATGGCGAGGAGCTGGCGGCCGAAGGTGGTGCGGCGGACCACGAAGGCCACCAGCAGGGCCAGTCCGGCGGCGATCAGGATCAGGTACGGGAAGCCGAGCACGTCGCCCGAGCCCAGGGAGGCCAGTGCGGGGTTGCGCAGGTCCTCCAGCTGGGGCAGCAGCACCAGGGCGAGCCCCCGGCCGCCGACCATGAGCGCCAGGGTGGCCACGATCGGCTGGACGCCGATGAAGGCGACCAGCGCTCCGTTGGCGAGCCCGACGCCGGCCGCGAACAGCGCCACTACCAGCAGGGCGGGCAGCAGCCCGTATCCGAGGTAGAGGGCGGTGGCGGAGGCGGCCAGCGCCATCACGGCGCCGACGGACAGGTCGACGCCCTCGGTGCCGATGACCAGGGCCATGCCGAGCGCGACGATGATGACCGGCGCGACCTGGACGGCCTGGGTGCGGAAGTTCTCGGCGGACAGGAAGTGCGGGGTGATGACGATGTTGACGATCAGCAGCAGCGCCACGCCGGCGTAGACGCCGTACGTCTGCAGCCACTGCATGAGGCGGGCCTTGTCCAGGGGTGCGGTGCGGAGGGCGGCTTCAGCCATGGCTGACCGCCTCCTCGGCCGTGTCCCGCGGCGGGGCCTCGCCGGCGATGGTGCGCATCAGCCGGTCCTCGGTGACCTCGTCGCCGGTCAGTTCGCCTACGACCGCACCGTCCTTCAGTACGACCACGCGGTCGGACCCTTCGATCAGTTCCTCCAGGTCGGAGGAGATGAGCAGGACGCCCAGGCCGTCCGCGGCCAGTTCGTCCACGAGTTTCTGCACCTCGGCCTTGGCGCCGACGTCGATGCCGCGGGTGGGTTCGTCGAGGAGCAGCACCTTCGGGTTCATCGCCAGCCAGCGGGCCAGGAGCACCTTCTGCTGGTTGCCGCCGGACAGTTCGCCGACCTTCTGGTGGGGTGAGGATGCCTTGATGCGCAGCCGTTTCATGAAGGTGTCGACGACGGAGTCGACGCGGGACTCGGAGACCAGGCCGAAGCGGGAGAGCCGGGGCAGGACGGCGAGCGCGATGTTCTCCCGCACGGACAGACCGGGGACGATGCCCTCGCTCTTGCGGTCCTCAGGGAGCAGGCTGATGCCCGCCCGGATGGAGGCGGGGGTGGAGCCGCCGCGCAGCGGTGTCCCGGCCACCGTGACGCTGCCCGAACTCAGCGCCAGCGCGCCGGAGATGGCCTTGGCGGTCTCGGTACGTCCGGAGCCGAGGAGACCGCCGAGACCGACGACCTCGCCGGGCCGGATGTCGAGCGAGACACCGTGCAGCTTGTGCCGGACGGACAACTCCGCTGCCGACAGTACCGGTTGGTCGTCGGCGATCAGGTGGTCGCCGGAGAACTTGGTCTGCCCCTCCGCGCGCACCTCCCCCAGTTCGCGGCCGAGCATGGTCGACACCAGGTCGATGCGGTCCAGGTCGGCCAGGTCTCCGTGGTGGACGCGGCGACCGTCGCGCAGCACGGTGACCTTGCTGCACACGGCGTACAGCTCGTCCAGGCGGTGACTGACGTAGATGACGGCGATGCCCTGGTCGCGCAGGCGGCGGATGACCGAGAACAGGGTCTCCACCTCCCGCGGTTCGAGGGAGGACGTCGGTTCGTCCATGATGACGACCCGTGCGTCGGTGGCGACGGCGCGGGCCAGGGCCACCATCTGCTGGGCGCCGACACCGAGGGTGCGCAGCGACTGGCGGACGTCGACCCGCACGCCGTAGGTGCGCAGGATCTCGCCGGCCTCGCGGTTCATGCGGGCGAAGTCGAGCAGGCCGAGGCGGGTGCGGGGCTCGCGGCCGAGGAAGAGGTTGCGGGCCACGCTCAGCAGCGGGATGAGGTTGACCTCTTGGTAGATGGTCGAGATGCCGGCCTTCTGCGCCTCCAGCGGGGTCTCGAAGGAGACCTCCCGGTCCTGGAAGGTGATGCGGCCGGCGTCCGGTCGGTAGACGCCGGTGAGGAGCTTGATGAGGGTCGACTTTCCGGCGCCGTTCTCGCCGATCAGGGCGTGGACCTCGCCGGCGTGCACGGTCAGGTCCACGTCGTCCAGGGCGCGGACGCCGGGGAAGGTCTTGCTCAGTCCGCGGACGGCGAGGACTTCGGCGGGGGGTGCCACCTGTGCCTCCAGGAAGTGTGGTGCGGGCAGGACGGCGGGGCCCAGGTGTCCCGGGCCCCGCGGAGGGTCAGTAGGCCTTGCCGATGTCCTGCTTGGCGTTGTCCGTGTTGTACGCGCCGTCCTCGATGACGATGTCCTGGGGCACCGCCTCGCCCTTGGTGAAGGTGTCGAGGGTCTGGAACGCGAGCGGCCCGAAGCGGGGGTTGGACTCGACGACCCCGCTGATCCACCCGTCGACGATGCCCTGGACGGCGTTGCGCGTGCCGTCGACGGTGATGATCTTGACGTCGCCGGCCTTCTTGCCGGCTCCCTTCAGCGCGGCCACCGCGCCGAGGCCCATCTCGTCGTTCTCCGCGTAGATCCCCTTGATGCCGGGCTTCGACTGTATGAGCTGCTCGGTGACCTGCTGGCCCTTCTCCCGGGCGAAGTCACCGGTCTGCTCGAACACCACCTTCAGGTCGGGGGCCTTCTCGGCCACGCGCTCCTTGAAGCCCTTGGTGCGCTCGGTGGTGACGTTGTTGCCGGCCGCGCCGAGGAGGATGGCGACCTCACCCTTGCCTCCCGTCGCCTCGATCATCTGGTCGGCGGCGCGGCGTCCCTGCTCGACGAAGTCCGAGGCGATGAAGGAGACGTAGTCCTTGCAGGCCTCGGCGTTGATCTTCCGGTCGATGGTGACGATCGGGACCTTCTTGGCGGCGGCGGCCTGGAGCACCGGGTCCCAGCCGTCGGAGTTCAGCGGCGCGATGACCAGCAGGTCGGCGCCCTTGGCGAGCAGGTCCTGCACGTCGGTGATCTGCTTGGAGAACTGCGACTGGGCGTTGGCGGTGAGCAGCTTGACGCCCCGCTTCTTCGCCTCGTCCTTGATGGACTGGGTCTCGGCGATGCGGAACGGGTTGGCCTCCTTCTCCGACTGGGAGAAGCCGACGGTCGCACCCTTCAGGTCCAGCTTCTCGGCGCCGTACGCGTCGATGGTGCAGGTCTTGCTGCCCGGCTTCTGCTCGACGGCCTTCTGCTCGGCGCCGGCCGCGGACGACCCGGACTGCTTGCTGTCCGACGCGTCGTCCTCCGACTTGGCGCAGGCGGTCGCGGTGAGGGCCACGGCGGCGGCCAGGGCCACGACGACCGGGCGGCCGAGGAGGTGTGGACGGTGAGTGGTGCGCTGCATGGTGACCCCGATCCGGGTGGCGCTGAAAGGGAATTGGGGAGCCGGACTACGTGCGACGACTACTGCTTCTCCCCCTGCGGAGGACCTTGTCCGGTCCGCCGCACAGAGGTTTTACATCGTTGCAAGGATGCTGTAAACCCCCCGTGCGCGACCTGCGATCAGAGCGTGCGGCCCGAACTCGCTTTTCAGGCGGTCCCGTTCACCGAACCCCGGCGAACACGCGGCGGCCTCTTGACTTGCTGCCGCCGTTCCGCCGAGACTGGGTCATCGACGCGAGTGACAACGATGTCAGCTCGACCGACGCCTTGCTGAACGGCCCACCCGCCGGGTCGGGTCGGGGCGCGTAGCTCAGACGCCTTCGGCGCCGCGGCCCAGCGTGCTCTCCCGCTCCACCAGCCGGTGGTCGGCCAGGAAGCGGCGGGGTTCAGCCGGTTGGCCGCCCAGCCGGGCCAGCACCGACTCCACCGCGAGCCGGCCGATGGCCTCCTTGTCCGGCGACACCGAGGTGAGCGTCACCGCACCGAACCGGCCCTCGACCACGTCGTCGAATCCGACGACCGCGATGTCCTCCGGCACCCGCAGCCCTCGCGCGTGCAGGACGCGCATCGCCCCGATCGCCACAAGGTCGTTGTAGGCGAAGACCGCGTCGGGCCGCCGGCCGGCCTCCAGGATCCGGGCCATGGCCGCCGCACCGTCCGCGTGCCCCCAGCCGTCGGTGGCGGCGACGAGTCCGTCGTCGGCCGGCAGCCCGGCGGCGGCCAGTTCCTCGCGCCAGCCGCGCACACGCAGCTGGGCGGGTTCGCTGCGACCGAGCCGGTCACCGATGAACGCGACCTCCCGGCGGCCGAGGCCGATCAGGTGGCGTACCGCCGCGCGGGCCGCCGCGACGTTGTCGATGGCGATGTGGTCGTAGGGCAGGTCGTAGTCCCGCTCGCCGAGGAGCACCAGCGGCACGTTCTCCGTGCGGTCGCGCAGGTCCTCCGTCTCCAGTTCGATCGGGCTGAGGATGAGTCCGTCGATCACCCGGGCCCGGAAACCCTGGCTGACCAGGATCTCCTGCTCCCGCAGCCCGCCGGTGTGGTCGAGGAGCACGGTGTAGTCGTGCGCGGCGGCCGCGTCGATGACGGCGGCGGCCAGCTCGGCGAAGTAGGGGTTCCCCAGCTCGGGCAGGGCGAGCGCGATGATGCCGGTGCGCCCCTTGCGCAGGTGGCGTGCCGTCAGGTTCGGCCGGTATCCCAGCTCGTCGATGGAGCGCTGGACGCGCTCCCGCATTCCGGCGGTGACGTAGGGGTAGTCGTTCACCACGTTGGAGACGGTCTTGACGGAGACCCCCGCGTGCGCGGCGACGTCCTTGAGGCTGACCCGCACGTCGAATCCCTCCGAAGCGTCCCCACTCGGTGTTCGGTGCGGGGCGGGTGTCCCCACGGTGAGCCGGACTCCAAGCCCCTGGGCACGAGTTTACAACGTTATACAGCTCGTCTCCCGGCGCTGACAAGCATGGCGACCGGCCGGCACCGCACTATCCGGGATGGTCGCACACCCCGCCGGGAGGCGGGCCGCACGGGCGTGCTACTCGAAGAACTTGAGGCTCCAGCCGTTGTCGTTGTTCGGGCCGGGGACGTTGGCGCGGCTGTAGGTGGTGTTCCCCCACCAGGCGAAGGTGCCGGTGTACCAGTACCGGTTCTCCCAGGAGTACGGCGTCCCCTTCGGCACCGCGTGGAACATCAGGGGGAAGCGCGGGCCTGCGGGCGGGCTCGTGTTGATGTCGCCGTCGAGCAGCACGAAGGTGTGGTGGCCGGGTCCGTTGACGTGCAGCGTCGGGTCCCAGCCCGACATCATGGTGGCGCGGTTCGAGCCGAAGAGGCAGCCGTTGGACTTGTACCAGTCCCACACGTACGTCGGATCACCGCCGGCCCGCAGCCGCAGGTCGGCCAGGCAGTACTGGTCGCTCCAGCTGCCGTTGGCCGAGTACGCGATGTGCAACTGACCGTTGGGGTCCTTGATGGGCTCGGGCCCCTCGTTGATGTACGGGTTGCCGACCACCCGCTCCCAGCTCTCCCGGGGCTGCGAGATGACGTGGCGCGCGCCGGTGGGCGTGGTGGGGCTGCTCATCCGCGCGATGTACAGGTTCTGCTCGACGTTCGTGTCGCCCGCCCAGCCGGACCACACGAACCATCGCTGCCCGTTGAACGTGAACAGGGTGCCGTCGATGGCCCACTTGTCGTCCGGCAGCGCCAGCTTCGTCTCGGCGGTGTATCCGCTGTCCGGGGAGGCGGAGCTGATGACGTACATCCGGTGGGCGGCGCCGCGGCCGGCCGAGAAGTAGATGTAGTAGCGGCCGCCGTCCCGCACGATCTCGGGGGCCCACACCTCCCCGCGGTTCCCGGTGTCCGACCAGACCTGGCGGGCGGGCGCCGACGCCAGTGCGGCCGTCGACGGGGCTTGGCGCACGACGATGCCGCCGCCCGCCGACTGCACGGAGACGTAGGTGCTGCCGACGCGCAGGACGCTGGGGTCGGCGGCGCGCAGCCCGGTCTGGTCGGCGGTGGCGGGCTCGGCGGACGCCAGGGACAGCGCGGCCGCGAGGATGCCGGAGAGGCCGAAGGCGACGGCGGCGTGGAGCAGGCGAAGAGGTTTCATGGTCCCGTTCCCTGATCGGTCTCCTGTTCGACGCCGGGCCGGCCGTGGCGTGACGGGTCGGGCCTGGCATCCGGTCAGCAGCGGACCGGCGGAGTCTGTGGGGTCGGCCCGTGACCGTCGAGCGGGTTGTCCGTGCGGTCGGCAAGAGCGTGGAGGGGGTGCGCCGAGCGGCTCGCGTCGGACATTTACATCGATGGAAGTCGGCTGTCACAGGATCGCGAGGGGTGCTGAGCATGTCAATACCCACCCCCGCCGGCTCGGTCCGGCAGATCGACCATGCCGTGGCCTCCCTCGACGTGGGAACTGACCGACGACGAGGTGCGCCCCCTGGAGGCCCCGTGGGCGGCGCGGCTCCACGGTGTCCCGCACGGACCTCCGCGCCTGAGCGCTCCGCGTGCGTGCCGCCGCCGTCCGGCCCACCCTGAGACCATGAGCGAGCAGCCGATCGTCATCTACCCCGCCGGAGCGGACAGCGGCAGACGCGTCCGCATCAACGGTCACTTCGTCGGCATCGCTTACACCACCACCGACATCGCCGCCTTCGTACAGGAGGCCGGGTTGCAGGATTTCGACGACATGGACGTCGTCCGGTCCAAGGGCATCGAATGGCGGGGCGGGGGGCCCGACGAATGGGACACATGACTGCGCCGCCGGGCTCCCCACCCGCCTACCATGCGTCGTGTCCCAGCGCATCTTCTGCTGGGCCGGACCCGGGTCGGACGGCCGTCACACCGCGTAGGCGGTGCACGAGGTGCGGTCGACCCAGATGTGGGCGCTGATGCTGTTGTTGGCGCTGCCGAAGATCGGGTCCTCCATGAAGTAGTCGTCGCTGAGGTTGGAGGCGTAACCCTCCGCTCGGCTCAGGCATATGTGGGGGTTGAAGCCGGAGAAGCTGGTGCGGGACGCGAAGAACTTGACCTCCGAGTAGCGGCCCATGTTCAGGACCGAGGAGGCCCTGTTGTCGTCGGAGCCCTGGAAGCTGCTCGCGGAGTCGCCCCAGTCCTGGTCGTTGCCGACCGCGAGGCCGAGCTGTCCCTCGCAGTTGGCGCCGTTGTAGGCGTACATGTAGCCGGCGCGCGCCGATTCGTAGTTGTCGGCGCAGGTGGCCGCCGGGGCGGCGGACGCGCCGGGCACGGGGCCGAGAAGGCTGATGCCGGCGAACACGGCCACGGCGGCCGCGGCAGACGTTTTGCGCATGGTGGATCTCCTTGGGTGGGTGTGATGGCGATGCGGTGTCAGGACAGGACGTCTTCGGCCTGGCGCAGGGCGTGCAGGCGCATCGTGCGGTAGGCGTCCCGCTGCTTCACGTACCTCTTCAGTACGTTCTCCCGGTACGAGGTCTCCAGGGCGCGCATGGTCCGGGCGAGGGAGGTCTTCCCGGCACAGGTCGCGTCGACCACCGCCAGTGTCCTGTCGAACCTGTGGGCCTCGGCGGACGGCATGTCCGCCGTGGCCCGGGCACGTTCCTGGCGGAGCCGGCCTGGGTCGTCGAAGGGGCGGCCGGCGTCCTTCATGCAGCGCGCCCACTGTGCGACCGGCTTCGTGAGCCGGCTGTCCTCCATGAGGTCCCGGCCGTAGAGCGGCAAGATGCCCTCGATGGTCTTGCGGGCGGCGAACCATTTCTCGGCGTCACCGTAGAGCGTGGAGCGTGCCTGGTTGGCACACCCTCCGCGGGGCGCGTCCACCGTGCCTGTCCCGCCCGGCAGTTCGGTGCTCATGCGTTTCCGGTGGTCGCCGTCCAGGGCGTTGTTGTACGCGGCTCGCTCCCGGGGGCGCAGCTTGTTGATGTGCACGGTGGTCGGGTCGGTCCTGCGGATCTCCTCGCCGCGTTCCTCGAAGACGCGGCCGTAGCCGTACTTCCGCGCCCAGTCCACGTCGTCGGTGACGTAGCGGCCGGCCTTGCGCTCGTCGACGCCGGGCACCGGCAACTCCCAGTACGGGTGGCCCTTCTCGGCCATGCACTCCTTCACGAGCCGCTCCTCGGCGCGCCCGATGCGGATCTCCTCCCGGACGGTGAGGTCCCGGACCTCCGTGTTCGAGACGGTCTGCCGTTCCGCCGAGGCGTGGCAGCCGGCCGCGCCACTCACCGCCGCGGCGAGGACGGCGGCGACGAGGGTCTTGTTCCTCACGGACGTGTCACCTTTCCCGGCCGGAGGATCGGCGGCCTGTGCGCCGGCACTCCGGACGTGCCGTGGAAGACCCTAGGGCGGTCATGGGGAGGCGGTTTTGTCGTGCGTGCGGAGTACTTTGCCGGGCGTGCGCGAAGGTGTGCGCCGCGCCGTCACCGGCCCGTGCGGGGCGGGCGAGACCCCGCGGTGACATGCCGGACACGCTGTTCAGCGCGAGGGCTTCGGGTCAGAATGAGGCCGGTATCCGTCCGTGCCGAGGGGGACTTGTGGGGGAACGGGCCGAGCGGCCAAAGGGGCGGCGCCATGACCGGCGCGACGGGAGGTCCGCCTCATGAGTCCGGTTCTGGACACGGCGTTCGTTTCGCCGCGGGACCGGGAGGAGGTGGTCCGACATGCCGTGTGGGAGTCCTTGGTGGCGGTCGACATCGACCACCGGCCGCCGGTCGAGGAGATCTCTGTCCGCATCGGGCTCGGCGCCGTCGGGCCCATGAGGTTCTGTTCGGCGCGGGCGTCCGCGGTCACCGTCCGGCGGACGGAACGGCTGGCCCGGCAGGACGAGGAGCCGGCCGTCTTCCTCGGCCTCCAGATGGCCGGGACCAGCCTCGTGGTGCAGAACGGCCGCGAGTGCGTGCTGCAGCCCGGCCAGTTGGCCGTCTACGAGTCGATCTCTCCTTACACGCTGCTCTTCGATAACGGTGTCGACCACCACTTCCTGCGCTTTCCCCGCTCATCGCTCGCGTTGCTGGACCGGCTGCTGCGGGAGACCGGCGCGGTGGCGATGGGGGCCGACAACCCCGTCGCGCCGCTCGCCTTCGGCTACTTCGCCCAGCTGGCCGTCACCGACGCCCTGCACCAGGGCGGGCACGCCGACGCCGTCGTGGAGCCCAGTGTCGAACTCCTGCGCGCGGTCCTCACCACCCAGTACGGCAACTCAGGTTGGGCCAAGGGCCCGTTGGAGGCGACGCTGGGCCTGCGGATCGCCCGGTTCATGCGGGAGCACCTGGCGGACGCCGATCTGTCGGCGGCCCGGATCGCCGCCGCGCACGGCATCTCCGTGCGCCACCTCTACGCAGTCCTGCCCCGCTCGGGCATCAGCCTGGGAGACTGGATCCGTACCCGCCGCCTCGCCGAATGCCGGCGGGAACTGGCCGGCCCGGCCGGTCGGCGGCGGACCATCGCGGCGGTCGGCCGCAGCTGGGGCTTCGTGAACGCCACGCACTTCAGCAAGGTCTTCAAGCAGGCGTACGGCATGTCGCCCCGGGAGTGGCGCGATCAGGACCGGGCCGGTACGGCGGATGGTTGAGCGGTTCACCCGAGTGCGTGCGGGGAGGCCGCGATCTCGCGATGGCCTCCCCGCACGGCGCTCGGTGCTCGGTGCTACGGTCCCGTCAGCTGACGGGGCGCTCCGAGGTCAGCACGTGCGGCCGGTGTACCAGGCGCCGTCGACACCGGAGCTGGAGCCGATCCAGGTCACGCCCGGGCCCACGCACTGTTCGCTGTTCGGCCCCCAGTCGTCGATCTCGATGATGATGCGTGAGCCGTCCGAGGTGCAGTGGTTGTAATAGGCATCGGAGGCGGTCTCGTAGAAGCCGCAGGGGTTCGCGGCGGCGGGGCCCGCGGTCAGGGTGACCGCGCCGGCCGACGCGAGGACGAGAGCGACGGAGCCGAGGGCACTGGTCGCGATACGACGAAGACGCAAGGAGAGCTCCCAACGGTAGGGGGATCGGCGTTCCCGGTGCAGGGTGTCCGCCGATCCGCTGTCGGTGTCCGAGACTCACAGCTCGGAGCGGACGTTTCGGCTCCTCCGGACACCGTTCACCCGCCGAATCGATTCCCTGCTGCGCCGACCGGTTGGACTTCTCCGCTTCCTGCTGCGCCGCTCGTCCGGCCTGTGTTGGCTCCCGGGTCATCCCTCCCCCGTCCCGTCCGGGCGGGCCCACGACCCCTTTGCGGACCCGCTCACTCGGGCCAGTCGGAGCCCTCGATGACCTCGACGAAGTCGGTGCGGCGGAAGCCGGGGACGAAGTGTTCGAGGACGTCCGCGTTCACCGTCCCGAACGTGGTGGCCGGACGGTGCCGGAAGCCCTCCGTGAAGGCGTGGAGGATCTGCCGCTTGAAGTCCGGGCGGGGGTGGGCCGCCGTGACCTCGTCGATCTGGGCCCGGGTGAGGTTGCCCAGGTTCAGCCCGAGCACGTCCGTCTCCACCCCCGCCGTGGTGGCCGCGATCTCCGGCGCCAGCTTGTAGGGCACCTCGGGCGTGGTGTGCAGGGCGACGGCCGTCCAGACCGTCTCGGCGTCCGACACGGACGCTCCGCCGGCCAGCAGGAAGGCGCGGGCCTGGTCGGCGCCGTCCATCTCGAACCGCTGGTCGTCGCCGCGGTAGGGCGGGACGAGCCCGGTGTCGTGGAACAGTGCCGCCACGTACAGCAGCTCGGGGTCGGGGCGGAGCCCGAGCGCGGCGGCCTGGAGGCTGCCGAACAGGTAGACCCGCCGGGAGTGGTGAAAGATCAGCGGTGGGGTGGTGGTGCGGATCAGCTCCGTGGCTTCACGGACGAGGGCGCTGTCGGGGATTTCGACGCCGGCGATCTTCTCACTCATGACGGCACTCCTTTGCAGAGGTGATCGGTGGTTCCACCCTGCGTCCGCCGGTGTCCGCGCGTCCGCTTCCGGATGGCCGACAACCCCTCCCGGACGGACACAGCCGCGCGGGGGCACCGCGGCGTGTCAGTGAGAGGCGCGCGAGGCCCGGGTACCCGCCCCGGTCGTGGTGAATCGGCGCTGGTACCTGGTCGGTGAGACGCCCAGATGCCGGGCGAAGGCGCGGCGCAGGCTCTCGTAGCTGGGGAATCCCGACCGGGCGGCCGCCTCCGTCGCGTTGTGCCCCGCGTCCAGCAGCGCCTTCGCCATGTCGAAGCGGATCAGCTCCACGTACCTCATGGGTGTCGTGTCCAGCTCCGTACGGAACATGCGGGTCAGGTGCCGCGGACTGACCCGCACCCGTGCGGCGAGGGCCCCCAGGCCGTGATCGGCCGTGGGATCGGCCTGTACGGCGTCCTGGATCTGCCGCAGGACCGGCGTGCGCGGGGGCGGGCCCTGGAGGGAGGCGGAGAACTGGGACTGCCCGCCCGCCCGCTGCATGTACACGACCAAGGAGCGGGCGACGCCGCGGGCCAGGTCCGGTCCGTGATCGTGCTCCACCAGGGCCAGCGCCAGGTCGATGCCCGCGGTGACGCCGGCCGAGGTGTAGAGCGCGCCGTCCCGTACGTAGAGCGCGTCGGGCTCCACGCGTGCGGCGGGGCAGCGACGGGCCAGCAGCGCGGTGTGCTGCCAGTGCGTCGTCGCCCGCCTGCCGTCGAGCAGCCCCGCGGAGCCGAGGATGAACGCACCGGTACAGATCGACGCGACCCGGCCGGACCGGGAGGCCAGCTCTCGTGCGGCGGCGGCGAGGTCAGGGGCCACCGCGCCGTGGGGCACCTGGTCGCCGCCCACGACCAGCAGGGTGTCGAAGGCGGAGCCCTCGGTGACGTCGGCGTCGACCGGGACGCGGACGCCGATGGAGGTGGCGACCGCTCCCCCGCCGACCGACACGAGGGTCAGCCGGTAGCGGGCCCCGTACCGGTTGGCCTCGGTGAAGACCTCGGCGGGCCCGGACAGGTCCAGCATCTTCATCCCGTCGAACACGAGAACGCCGATGCTGTGCTCATCCGGTTCCATCGTCCTCACCCTCGTCGCGGCTCTCTCACGGGAACGCGTTGTTCCCATTGTCCTCGCCGAAGGGGCGCGACCGGCGGCAGCCCCGGCTCAGCGGTCCGTTTTCGGCATCCAGCCGGGCGGTCCGAAGACGTGGCCGGCACGGTCCCGCCAGCGGGTGGCTGAGCGTACGTCGCGCCAGGTGGCCGCGTACTCGTGGAAGGCGACACGCAGCGGGTTGTAGGTGTCGATGTTCTTCGTCAGCCCGTAGACCACCCGCTCGCCCTCGGCCTCGAACGTACCGAAGAGCCGGTCCCAGACGATCAGGATGCCGCCGTAGTTGCGGTCCAGATAGGCGTTGTTGGAGCCGTGGTGGACGCGGTGGTGCGAAGGGGTGTTGAAGAGGAACTCGATCGGGCGCCAGAGCTTGTCCACGCGTTCGGTGTGCAGGAAGAACTGGTAGACGAGACTGATCGACTGCTGGAGCAGAATCATCCACGGCGGTACGCCGAGCAGGGCGAGCGGGAGCCAGAACGGCAGCGTGGTCATGGGTGTCCAGCTCTGCCGGAGTGCGGTGGAGAGGTTGAAGCGCACACTGGAGTGGTGGACGACATGGCTCGCCCACAGGACCCGGACGCGGTGGTGCGCGCGGTGGAAGACGTAGTAGGCGAGGTCGTCCGCGAAGAACAGCAGCACCCAGGTCCAGACGGAGCCGGGGGAAAGCTGCCAGGGCGCCAGGGTGTAGAGCCCGGCGTACGCGACGACGGCGACCGCCTTCCACGGCAGGCCGACGACCTGGCTGCCCGCACCCATCGACATGCTGGTGACGGTGTCGCGGGTCTCGTAGCCCCGTTCCTCGTCGTCCGGCAGGAAGCGGTACGACAGCGCCTCCACGGCGACCAGCAGCAGGAAGGCGGGTATCGCGTAGACGACGGCGGGTATCACTCCGGTCCTCCTTCGAGTTCGGTGGCGACGGGTGCGGTGGGCACACTGCGGGCGAGCAGGGCGCGTGCCGCGGCCTCCGCGCCCTGCTCGTCGCGCGTCCCGATGAGCGCGGCGAGCCGCACGTGGCCCTCGATGTCCAGCAGCTCGGCCGCGCGCAGCTCCGTCGGCACCTCACCGGCGATGAGGGAGCCGTCGACGAGGGTGTTGAAGGCGAGGAGGTAGGCGAGGTTTCCGGAGCCCTCCACGATCAGCCGCCACCACGCGACGTCCGCGGCGCCCAGTTCGGCGAGGTCCGGTCCGCAGCCGATGTACCCGGCCGCGGCGCTGACGATGTCGGCGGCGGTCTCGCGCGAGCAACGGGCCGCACACAGCCGGGCGGCGTCCGCTCCGAGCGAGGCCCGCATCTCCAGGACGTCCCGCCGCAGGTCGTGCGTGGGGGACCCGGTCGCGCGGGCGAGCTGCACGGCGAGGTCGAGACCGGCGGTGCGCCGCCAGTCCAGGACCCTGGTGCGTCCGCCGTGGCTCACCTCGACGAGCCGCGCCTGCTGCAACCGCTTGACCGCCTCCCGTACGGCGTGCCGGTTCACCCCGAACTCGGTGGCCAGCTCCCGTTCGGCGGTCATGGGCGCTCCGGCGGCGAGCGTCCCGCTCAGGATTCGGTCTCTCAGCAGCGTGAACAACTGGTCGGAGACCGCCTCACGCCGGATCGGCTGCTCTGTCATGGCCCAGAGCCTGAACCGTGTACGGCACCTGGTCAACTGGTTGGACCAGAGTGAACCGGACGGGTTTTGAAGCCCGTTGTGCGCCGGACACGTTCCCGGGCTCCTGTCGCGGTCCCGCGAGCCGAGGTCTCCGTCGAACGGACACCGAGTCGACTCCGTAACGCATCCGTACGGATTGCGTACACGCTGTACAGCGGCGGCCGGTGGCGACCAGCCGGCAGCCGGTCGCCGATGTCCGTACTCACCCGAATGGTGCAGTCCGAGGTGTGGGCTTACGGTCGTCGTGGGGCTCCTGCAGCCCACCCTCAGGCCCTCGCCATAGGGAACGCCACATGTCGAACCCTCAGCCTGTCCCGGCCGATTCGATCACTCAGCCGCGACGAAAGCGCGGCAAAGGCGTAGCACTGCTGGTCATCGCCTCGTGTCAGCTGATGGTGGTCCTGGACATCACCATCGTGAACATCGCCCTCCCCCACATCCA
This sequence comes from Streptomyces sp. NPDC048171, assembly GCF_043202655.1. Lineage (NCBI taxonomy): Bacteria > Bacillati > Actinomycetota > Actinomycetes > Kitasatosporales > Streptomycetaceae > Streptomyces > Streptomyces sp. NPDC048171. Next base: position 214,251 of record NZ_JBIDAU010000012.1, on the reverse strand, counting down.
GACCTCGCTCGGTTTCTCCACCGAAGGTCTGTCCTGGGTGATCAACGCGTACACCCTCACCTTCGGCGGGCTGTTGCTGCTCGGCGGACGGTCCGGGGACATCCTGGGCCGACGGCGGATGTTCGTCATCGGAGTGCTGCTGTTCGTCGGCGCTTCGTTGCTGTGCGGGCTGGCACAGAACCCGTGGGAGTTGCTGCTGGCCCGATCGCTCCAGGGCATGGGCGGCGCCATCGCCTCCCCGACGGCGTTGGCGCTGATCGCGACGACCTTCACCGAGGGGCCCGAACGCAATCGCGCGTTCGGTGTGTTCGCCGCGGTGTCGGCGGGCGGCGGCGCGGTCGGGCTGCTCGCGGGCGGAATCCTGGTCGAATGGCTCGACTGGCGCTGGATCTTCTTCGTGAACGTGCCGATAGGCCTGCTCATCGCGCTGGCGGCGCCACGGTACATCCGTGAGTCGCAGCGCCGGCCGGGCCGCTTCGACGTCACCGGGGCGCTGACCTCGACACTCGGCATGGTCTCACTGGTGTACGGCTTCATCCGGGCGTCCGAGGACGGCTGGCGGGACGTGGTCACCCTCGTCGCCTTCGCGGTCGCCGTGGTACTGCTGGCCACGTTCCTGCTGGTGGAACGGCGGTCCCGGCAGCCGATCACGCCGTTGCGGATGTTCCGCGACCGCAATCGGGCCGGCACGTACGCGATGATGCTCAGCCTGTCCGCGGCCATCTTCGGCATGTTCTTCTTCCTCACGCTGTACGTGCAGAACGTGCTGGGGTTCGGGCCACTGGAGGCCGGGCTGGCCTTCCTCCCCGTGAGCGCCGTGATCGCGGTCGGCGCCGGCCTGGCGTCGCAACTGCTGCCGAGAACGGGCCCCAAGCCGTTCATGGTGCTCGGCGGACTGCTCGCGGCGGGGGGCCTGGCGTGGCTGACGCTGACCGACATCGACAGCACCTACGCGGGCAGTGTGCTGGGGCCGATGCTGGTGTTCGGCCTCGGCATGGGCATGGAATTCGTGTCCCTCACACTGATGGCGGTCTCGGGGGTCGCGGAACGCGAGTCGGGGGCGGCGTCCGGGGTGCTCAACGCGACGCAGCAGGTGGGCGGTTCGCTCGGCCTCTCCATTCTGGTGACCACGTTCGGCACGGCCAGCCGCAACAAGGCCGAGTCGTTGCTGCCGAGCTTCCTCTCCGAGGCGACGCCGCAGGAGCAGGCGGAGGCGCGACGCACCGGGGAGTTGCCGGGCATCTGGGGCGATCAGGTGCTTACCGCGGGCGTGAGCGCGGCGTTCGTCGTAGCGGCGGTGATGGCCGGGCTGGCCGCCGTCATCGCGTTGTTCGTCATCCAGGTCCGCGCGTCGGACCTGGAACGCCTGAAGGGCAACGGCAGCACGGGCGAACCATGACGGATCCGAGGGTGTGTTGTTCAGTCCTGCGGTTCCCGTCGCTGAACAACTCGCCGGGCGGTTGAGTCCGGGACGCGACCACCCCGGCGGCCGCACGGTCCGCGACCGGTCGCCCCGCCGCAACCGAACAGGGAACCGATGATCAAGCACCGGCATGCTGCCGCCACCACCTTGACCACCGCACTCACGGCCGCTCTGGCGCTGACCGCCTGCGGGGGCGGAAGCGGGAACGGGAACGGGCAGGCGGACAAAGGCCGTACGTCGCCCAGAACGTCGTCCTCCGTCACCGCCTCCCCCTCGTCGCCCATCCCGACCTCGCAGCCGCCGTCGCCGTCGGGTGCCGGAGCCTCGGACGCCCCGGCGACACCACCGGAGATCATGCCGGTCTATCAGACCGTCTACGGCCTCGTCGGAACGCCCGCGTGCACTGGTGCCCCCTGGGACGACGCCGGGTGCGGAAAGGACCTCACCGCGGCCGGCAAAGTCGCCGACGCGATGACCCGGCACATTCAGAAACACTTCCCCGGCAGCGAGTACGCCGCCCCCAAGAAGGCCGCCGGTCAGGTGACGCGGGCAGTGAACATGCTCCGGAAAGCCGGCTGCTACGGGATGAGCCCGAAGCCTCCGAAGACGAGTCCGGACAAGCTACGTGACCTGTGCCCAACGCTGAGCACCGTCGCGTCCCTGTCGTGGCTGAGCCTGGAGGGCAGCCTCGACGTGTTCTGACAGGTACGGCGTCGTCGAGCCCCCCGCGCTCGGAATCAAGAGCCGAGGAATGCAGGAGGCCGAGGCCGGCAAGCACGGCACCTTCGCCAGACGGCGCGCCTTCGCGTGCATCCCGGCCTGTCGGAGTCCCGGGGGCAACGGCTTGTGCGAATCGGTCCGGCACCAAGGTCAGCCACAGCAAGACCAGCCGACGGCATCGCGGCCTCGGCGATGCCATGTGTTGCGGTCGCCCCTCGGACATCTCGGTCCGGGGCACCGATGGCTTCTCGGTGTCTGGCTGCCTTGTCAGTCCCTGTCGCTGTTGTTCGCCGTTATTCCGGTGCTGAGCCCGGCCGTCGCGGCGCACGCCAAGGAGTCGCTCGGCTTCCAGCGTTTGCGCCTGCGCGCCGCGCTGAAGGCGGGGCGGCTGACCGACGAGGACGCCGATGCCTTCGCTGAACACGCGGCGGCCGTGAACCAGTCTCTCGCCGTCATGAGCAGAGCCGGGGCGAGCCCGGCGCAGCTCTTGGCCATCGTGGGCGTGACCGTTGGCGCGCTTTCGCGAACGTTGCGCGCGACTGGCCAGGCTTAGGAGTCCCGGGGGGGGCACAGCCACGCGCCGATGGGGGTGACGGGGGGATGGTGGTCTCCGGCCGGCGGTGCCGACGGTTCGTCCTCGAACCGCACGCCTCAGGAACCCCCGTACAGGACGGGCAGGCTTCGAATCTGATCGAATCGATGGTCGTCGGCAGCGGGACGTCGGCACGCTTCGGGCAACGGCATCGGTCCCTACGCCGACGCCGCCCGACCCTCGACCAGACCAGGAGAGTGCTCATGTCCCCACGGCCTGCATCACGCGTCCTCGCGACGGTGGCCGCCGCGGTCTGCCTCGCGGCGCTTCCGACGGCCGCCCACGCTGCCCCGCCCGAGTCCGCGCAGGCGTACACGCAGAAGTGCAAGAACATCGGCAACGGCACACTGTGCATCGACATCACCGGCAGTGTCGGCCAGAACGGAGTCATCGGCGTCGGCTACTGGAAGCACTGGGGTGGTGCGGTCGAGGTGCGCATCGGCTGGCAGAACGACCAGGGGGGACCCCGCAACATGTTCCTCGGGCACCACTACCTCCAGGCCGGCCAGGACACCGGGACCAAGACGTCCCACACCTACCTGGGCGCTGGGTGCGTCACGCCGATCCTCGAGGTGTACGGCTCGCCCGGAGGGCAGCTCATCTACGGAGACGCCGCCTGTGTACCCGGGTGAGATCGAGCAGACGCCCCGGACCTCTTCAGTGTCTGAATCCTCTGCATGTACCGCGAGCCACCCCACAAAGCTCCGGCAAGACCGTGCGGGCCTCGACAACCAAGAAGAAACGGAACGTGATGCGGAAACCGAGCAGTGAGACCAACCGTGCGACCGGCCGCCGGGGGTGGCGCGCCATGTTCGGCGTCGTCTTCGCCTTCGGCTTGGCGGCGCTGACGCCGCTTCAGGCACAGGCCGCGCCCATGCAGAGCGTCGGCTACGGCACGCTCCCCCACGAGGGGCTCTACCCCCAGCAGTCCTCCTGCTCGGGCAGCTACGCACAGCCCGCCGTGCCTGGCGGAGCGACGAAGACGGCGGTCTACGCCGGACGCACCATCACCCTCAAGTACTTCTACAGCGCCGGCTGCGGGTCGTTCGCCCGCATCGAGAACGCGCCCCAGGGCTGCGCCGCACACAGCAACCGGCTCACCGATTCCGGCGTCGAATGGGTGCTCGAAACCGTCGATCCCGGCATCGACTACGCCTACACCAAGGTGATCAACAACCTCAGCGGCCGGCAGAGCAAGGCGGTGCTGTTCTGCAACGACCAGCGCCTGGCAGAGACCGCCTGGTATTAAGGATCAAGGGCTGTCCCCCGAGTGCGGCCGTGACGTGACCTGACGGGCAATCGTCAAGCGCCGTCGAGTTCTGCTCGGATCCGGCCGAGCCACTCCGTTCCCATCCGTCGCCCGTCGGGGAACTGGTCGTCCCGGTCCCAGCGCCACGTTGTGATCATCGCCAGGACGAGGAGGCCGCACTCGCGCAGCAGGTCCTGGTTGACGTCCGGGTAGTGCGCGCCGACCTCCTCGGGGGCATGGGCGAGGTCGAATTCGACGGGGCCGCGGCAGCACGTCTCCAGGTCGATGAACAGGAGTCCGTGCCGCGTCGTGAGGACGTTGCCGGGGTGCGGCTCGCCGTGCAGCAGTTGGTCGGCCTCACCGCGCCGGCAAATCGCTCGCCTCAGGCTCTGCAGCGTGTTGCGCAGCAGTTGCCGGTCCGCTTCGGCGAGATCCGGGGTGCGGTCGCGGTTGGCGACGAGTTGTTGCGCCTGCTCGACCCGGTCCGTGAAGTGCGGCGTCGCGACGTCGAGCCCGCTCATGCCGGCGTGCAGACGCTTCAGCGCGTCGGCGTAGTCGACCGGTGACACCTCGGGTGGCGCCATGGGCTCGTAGTAGGTCCAGAACGTGACCTCGAAGCCGTCACGCTCATGGACGCGTGGCTCCACCCGAGGTTCCAGGGCGGCCACCGGGCAGCCGGATCCGGCGAGCCGCTGTGCCAGTTCGACCTCGAACTCCGCGACCTGCTGCGCCGCGGGTGCCACCCTGGCCAGGACGTCGCAGGGCAGCAGACGCAGGGTGAGCTTGCTCGAGTCGTGGAGAACGGTCACGTCTTCGGTGGCCAGGCCGAGTGACGAGGCGATGGACGTGGCCGCGGTCACCGCCCGACGGAACTCCGGCTCCTCCATGTGTTGCCCTGCTCCTCTCCACCGAAGCCGCCTGCTGCGGCACCCCGCGGCTTCGCGGCGCTGTCTGACGGTACTTCAGGTTCAGAGTGGGATCGCCAGCGAGCGGGGCGAGGGCTGCACCCGGTGGCGTTGGCCGGGCCGCGATCAGCCGCCCTGGCCGGCGCTGCCGATCGGGCCGACCTTCACCGGGGAGCCGCTGCCGTCCGTGACGGGCAGCGTGGCGGCGCCCGGCCAGTCGAGGGTGACGGACTTCGTCTCGTCGGGCGGGGTGACGACGAGCCCGGTGATGCGGACGCCGGAGCCGCCCGAGTCGTTGATCGGGTAGTGGATGCCGAAGGCCACGGTCTCCCCGTCCTTGAGGGTGCCCGGGACGACCGGCTCGCCGCTGCGCTTCGCGGACAGCGTGCCCGAGTTGGTCTTCAGGTCGACGCCGGCGTATCCGGAGATCGCGCACTCCCGGCCGCCGCCGTTGGTCAGCTCCACCGCGACGGTGCCCTCGGTGTCGCCGTCGATGGTGGCGTCCATCGCCTTGAACTTCAGCTCGTCGGTACGGCACTTGCCGGTCTTGTCGTTCTCCCCGGAGCCGGAGCCGGAGCCGGAGGCGCCTTCGGAGCCGGAGTCGGACCCCGCTGCCGTCCCCTGCCCGCCGGACTCGCCCTCCGCGCCCTGCTGCGCATCGCCCGAGCCCGAACCGCCGCCCGAGGCCTCGCTGGACGCTGCCGACGGGTCGCTCTGCCCCGTGGCGTCGTCGTCGTTCTGGCAGGCCGTGAGCGAGAGGCTCGCGGCAACGGCGAGAGCTGCGAAGGTGAGCTTGTGAACGCGCATCGTTTCTTCCTCAGTATCGGTTGAGCGTGCCGACCGTCGGTACCAGTGGCTGCTGTACCGGCGCTTGTGCAAACCAAGAGCCGTCCCGCCCGGCAGTCCGTTCCGCACAACCACCGCTGAAGACATTCCTGTTACACGCATCGCAAGGCACACGTGGCACCACCGCCGGCGCACACCCGCCAGGGCACGCCCTCGATCGGCCCGACAGACACGTGCAGCCGCCGTTCCCCACCTGTTCGCGACCGGCCGCCCCCTGGGACAGTCCTGTAACCCGGTGGATCTTGACCACACCCGTCGGACGGCGAGCCGTGCCGTGGGCGGGTGGCCCGTCGGGCGGCGCTCTTCATGTGTCAGGATGCGGTGAACGGACCTTGGGGGAAGGGTTCAGCCGGGGGGCGGCATGGAACATGCGGAGCGTGGAAGACGCCGGGCGGTACCCGGGGCGGTGGTCGCCGCCGGGGTGGTCGGGGCGTTGGCGGTGGCGGCACTCGTACTGCGTCCCGCGGAGGGCCTGCTGCACTCCCATCAAGGGCCGCTCGGCCACCGGGGCATCGTCGCGATCGGGTCGTCCGTCGCCTGGGCGCTGGGGGTCATGCTCGTCGTCGAGCGGCTGCGCCCCAGGATCGCTGCCGACCGCGACCCGCCGTCACCGGGCGAGGAACGGCTGCGGCGGGCGGCCGTGCCGCTGCTTCTGGCCGGGCCGGGCGTCATCGGCGTACTGGCCCTGGTCATGCATCGGTTCAACCGCCGCAGCACATCACCCGTCCCGCCGGTGGACATGCCGCCGCCGGTCTCTCCGCCGCCGGTTCCCGGCCGGGCCGATCCCGAGGGAGGCTCCGGGCACGGCTACTCCCTGCCGCTGTACGTTCTGCTTGGCCTGCTGGCCGCGGTGGTCGTCGTGGTCGTCACCGTGCTCGTCGTGCGGCGGCTGCGCCGACGGGGTCTGACCGTGCCGGCGCTCCCCGAACGCGCGGGCGCCCCGGCGGAGGACGAGGACGCGCGCCTGCTCCTGTCCGCCGTGCAATCGGGCCGCCGCGCCCTCGCCGACACGGGTGACGCCCGCACGGCCGTCATCGCCTGCTACGCGGCGATGGAGGACGCCCTCGTCGCGTCCGGCGTACGGCGGCATGCCTCCGACAGCCCTGCCGACCTGCTCACCCGCGCCGCCGACGCGGGCCTGGCACCCGGCCCGGCCGCGCCACGGCTCACCACGCTGTTCCGCGAGGCCCGCTACTCCTCGCATCCGATGGGGCCCTCGCACCGGGAGACCGCGGCCGGCGCCCTGGAGGAGATCGCGTCGATGCTCCGACACCGGGAGGCGCGGCGGTGAACGGGCGCACGCAACGGCCCGCGAGGCAGGGCACCTTCTCGCTGCGCGGGCTCGGTCTGCTCGGCGCGGCGGTCGCCGTCTCCGGCATCCTGCTCGTCCTGCTCCTCGACGGCGCCCGGGCGGCCGGCGCCGTCGTCACCCTGCTCGCAGTCGCGACGCTGATCGTGACCCGGTACGTAGCCGGGGCCGGCGCCCTCGACTCCGCACGGCGGGATGACGTACGGCTGCTGCGGACCCGGACGCCGGGCATGGGCGAATGGCGACGGAACGTACGCACCGCCACCGGTCCCGACGGCGCCCTCTACTACCGGGCGGTGCTGCGGCCCGAGCTGCGCCGCCTCTACGCCGCGGCACTCGCCGAGCACCACCACGTCTCACTCGACCACCAGCCCCGGCGCGCCGCCGAGCTGATCGGACCCGACCTGTGGCCCTGGCTCGGTTCCGAGACGCCCCGCACCGGGCCCGACGGCGGCATCCCCGTCGACGTGCTCGGCCGCCTCGTCGACCGGCTCGAACAGCTCGGCTCACCCCGCACCCGTACCCCCGGCACCCACAAGGAAGAAGCGACGTGACGAGTCCCACCACGCCTCAGTCCCGTACCCCCGAGCAGGTCGGCGAGCAGGCCGGTGCCGTGCTGCGCGAGATCGAACGTGCCGTCGTCGGCAAGCCGGACGCCCTCGAACTGGTGATGCTGGGCGTATTGGCCGGCGGGCACGTACTCGTCGAGGATCTGCCGGGGCTCGGCAAGACGCTCCTGGCGCGGTCCTTCGCCACCACGCTCGGCCTGGACTTCTCCCGCATCCAGTTCACGCCCGACCTGCTGCCGTCGGACGTCACGGGGGCACCGTTGTACGACCAGCGCACCGGCGAGATGGTGTTCCGTCCCGGGCCGGTCTTCACGCACCTGCTGCTCGCCGACGAGATCAACCGGACGCCGCCCAAGACGCAGGCCGCGCTGCTGGAGGCGATGGCCGAGTCGCAGGTGACCGTGGACGGCGAGACGCGGCCGCTCGCCGACCCGTTCATGGTGGTCGCGACCGCCAACCCGGTGGAGTACGAGGGCACGTACTCGCTGCCCGAGGCACAGCTCGACCGGTTCCAGCTGCGGGTTCGGATGGGATATCTGAGCGCGCGGGAGGAGCTGGCGATGCTGCGGGCCCGGATCGACCGGGCCGCGCCCGAGGCCGTGCTCAAGCCTCTGGCGGGGCCGGCGGACGTCGTGGCGTGGCGGCGCGTGGTGGAGGGCGTGGAGATCGACGACGACCTGCTGGAGTACGCCGTCGCGCTCGTCGGCGCGACCCGCGAGCACCCCCAGATCAGCATCGGCGCCTCGCCGCGGGGCGGGCTCGCTCTGGTCCAGCTCGCGCGCGCCCGCGCCGTGCTGAACGGCCGCGACTACGTCGTCCCGGAGGACGTCAAGGCCCTCGCGGTGCCGGCACTGGCCCACCGAGTGTCGCTGCGGCCGGAGTTGTGGGTGCGCGAGGTGGCCACGGACGACGTGCTGCGGGAGATAGTCGACAGCGTCGGCACACCGTCCACGCGGCGTACGGCCGCAGTGTCGTCGTGACCGCGCCCGCGACGGCACCCCGGCCCGGCGCCGCGGTGGTCCGTGCCCTGGAGGGGCGCACCTCCCCCGCGCAGCCGCCGCCCCCGCCGCCCGGCGGGCCGCGCCCGGGTGAGCGGGCGCTGCGCCTGCTGACGGTCGCCGTCGTCGCGCTGTCCGCCGCCCTGCTCACCGGCCGGGCGTGGTTGCTCGCGCTCGCGGCCGCGCCGCTGGTGCTGCTGGCGCTCGCGCTGCCGCGCGCGTACGCCCGGCGTGTCGAGACGTCCGCCGCCGTGGAACCGAGGCGCTGCTTCGAGGGCGACACCGTCACCCTCCGGATCTCGGTGGCCCACGACGGTGGCGCCGTCCGGCTCGATCCCGGAGTCACGCTCGGTCCGGGCCTGCGGCTGGACGAGGTCGTGGTCGGCGAGTCCACGGTGACGTTGCGCCACACGGCGCTGCTCTGGGGGCGCTGGTCGCTCGGGCCCGTGGACCTCGACGTGTACGACGCCGGGGGTACCGTGCGCCGTACCGTGCGGGTCGAGGCGGCCGAGGTGTCGGTGTTCCCGCGCCCCACGCAGGCCCGGTTCACGCCGATTCCGGCGCGGTTGCCGCAGCGGCTCGGCGAACACGCCTCCGTACAGGCCGGAGAGGGCGTCGAGGTCGTCGGGGTGGGGGCGTGGGTGCCCGGGGAACGGCAGCGGCGCATCCACTGGCCGTCGACGACCCGGCGCGGCTCGGTGCAGTTGCACCGGTTCGCGGCGGAGCGGGCCGCCGACACGGTGATGCTGCTCGACGCGTTCGGGGACGTGGTCGACCCGGTGACGGGGGTGTCGTCCCTGGACGAGACGGTGCGGGCGGCCGCCGGGCTGGCCAGCGCGTATCTGCGCACCCACGATCGGGTGGGGGTCGTCTCGACCGGGGGCACCACGCGCTGGCTGACACCGGGCACCGGGGACACGGCGTTCTACCGCATCGTCGAGAGCGTCCTCGACGTCCGCAGGGACCGGCGCTTCGACGGGCCCGGACTCGAGCGGGTGCCGCCGCCCGCGCTCCCGGAGGGCGCGCTGGTCTACGTGTTCACTCCGTTGAGCGACGCCCGGATACTCAAGGTGCTGCGGGATCTTCAGGGTCGGGGACGCCGCCCGGTGGTCGTGGAGATCCCGAGCGGGGACCCACCGGTCGAACCCGGCGACGTGTCGGGCGAGTTGGGGCTGCGGCTGTGGCACGCGGACCGGGACGCCATGAGGTTCGCCCTGCGGGACAGCGGGGTGCCGGTGCTGCGGCACGTCGTGGGTGAGCCGTTGGATCTGGCGCTGGCACCGCTGTTGTCCGGGCGGGTCGGCGGGAGGCGGCGATGACGGTGCTCGAGACGCGGGTGAGCCTGCGGGAGTGGGTGGGTTACTGGGTCGGCACCCTGCCCGTGCGGGTGATCGGGTCGGCTGCCGTCGTGATGGCCTGGCGGCCGTGGGCGACCGTGGGTGGGGCGCGGGACGCCGTGCTGTTCGGATGCGCGGTCGTCTTCGCGGTGTGGGCGGCACCGGCGCTGGACCGGCGGCCGACACTGGAGTCGGTCCGCTGGTCCCACCTCGTGGTGCGGCACCGGACGACCGTGTTGGCGACGGGTGTTGTGGTCGTCGCCGCGTTCGGCGACCCGGCGTGGTGGGAGGGCGCCGGGGTGGTCCTGCTGCTGGTCGCCTACCTCGTGACGAGCGAGAGCCGGCCATGGAGGTGGGGGCGCGGGACCGCGCGCGTGTGGGGAGAGGCGGTGGCGGCGTGCGCGGGCGCCGGCGTGGTGGCGGCGGCCTCGGTGGTTCCGGTGACCGGGGCGGAGTTCGATGCGGGACGGGTGGTGGCGGCTGGGGTCGTCGTGGGGCTGGTGGCCGGTGGTGGGGTGATGGGGGCCCGGCGGTGGGGTGGCGGTGGGCGGTAGGGGGAGCGCGGTCACCGGGTTCCGTCGTCTACGAAGGCACTGAACGGCCGCCGCCTCTAGGTTCCACACGGCGCCGCCTCAAAGTCCCACCACGACCAGCGCGATGTCGTCGCGGGCGCCGTGGCTGACGCCCAGGCTCTCCAGGAGGGCGTCGGCGAGGCGCTCGGGGTCCAGCCCGAGGCACTGGCGCAGGGTGTCGGTCAGGCGCCGCAGGCTGATGTCGATGTCCTCCTCCCGGCGTTCGACCAGACCGTCCGTGTAGAGGACCAGGATGTCGCCGGGCTGGTAGCCGATGCCGGCCTGGGGGCGCGGCACGTGGGTGAGCCGCGCGCCGAGAGGCGGGTCGGTGGCCTGGTCGAGGAGGTGGCAGGTGCCGTCGCCGCGCATCAGGACGGGCGGCGGGTGCCCGGCACTGGAGTAGATGATCAGCTGTGAGCGGGTGTCGACGAGGGCGGTGACGGCGGTCGCGGCCAGGGCGCCCTCCACGGAACGCGCGTACAGGCCCAGCACCTCCAGCGCCTGGGCGGGGCCGGGGACGGTGCGACTGGCCGCCGACAGCGCGCTGCGCAGCATTCCCATGACGGTGGCCGCCTCCAGACCGTGGCCCACCACGTCGCCCACGGCGACGAAGAAGCGCCCGTCGGTCAGGTCCACGGCGTCGTACCAGTCCCCGCACACGTTCAGCGAACCGATGGCAGGCAGGTAGCGCACCGCGACGTCGGGGTGGCGTGCGAGGTCGGGTGAGCGCAGCATGGCCTCCTGGAGGGTGATCGCCACCTGCCGCTCCCGGGCGTGTGCCTGCCGCAGTTCCTCGTTCAGTCGCTCCAGTGCCTTGGCCCGGGCGTACAGCTCGGCCTCGATGCCGGCCTCCATGCCGGCTTCCGGCGGACCCGGGGAGTCGACGGGAGAGCGGAGCCAGTGCCGGCGGTCGCGGATGAACGCGGTCACGTCCTCGACCCGGTGGATGATCCACGCGACCTTGCCCCCGGGGTCGAACACAGGTGTGTTCACCGGTGACCACCAGCGTTCCTCGAAGCCACCGGGTTGGTCGGCGCTGGGGATGTCGTAGCGCTGCACGGCCATGCTCTCCGCCTGTCCCGTGGCCAGCACCCGCCGCAGGGAGGCGGACACCTTGCGCGCTCCGTCGGACTCGGGATCGGCGGGGTTCTCGGGGACGGCGTCGAAGAGGTACCGGCCGAGCAGGTCCGCCGCCGCCCGCCCCGTCACGCGGCAGTAGGCGGCGTTGACGCTCACGATCACCAGGTCCCGGTCGACGACCAGGTACGGGCTGGGCGTCGCGGCGAACAGCGCCGCGTAGTCGACCTGGCCCGTCCATGGTGGCTCAGCAGTCACACCCACCTCTCCAATGTACGTACGGGGTCCAGGACCCGCACGCCGCCGCGGAGCAGGGGCGTTGGTCAGGCGCGCAAGCGGCGGAGGTACACCGCGGTCAGCGCGACGGCGCGGTCCTCGTCCCGAGACAGTTCCTCGAGGGCGTGTGACGCCCTCGTTCCCGGGATGCCCGCCAGGGCCTGGGTCAGCCGTCCGCGTGCCGGTGCTCCGGTGGTGGCGCGGGCGAGACGGCCGACGAGCCTGTCGGCGATCCGGTCCGCCGTCGCGGGGTCGGCGGCCAGCACGCTCAGCGCGTCCGCGGCGTCGGTGTCGTTCCGCCCCTCCACGATCATGTCGACCAGTTCCGGCACCGCCTCGGCCACGCCTCGTGTCCCGAGAGCGAGCGCCGCACACCGGCGCACCGCGGCGTCGGGGCCGGCGAGAGCGTGCCGCAGATGCCCGGTGACCTCGTCGCCCGGCAGCTCGGCGAGGCTCCGCACCGCGCGTTCCCGCACCGCGGCCGCCGATGAGCCGAGGGCTTCCGCCAGGAGGGCCGGGCCCCGGTCGCCCGACCGCGCCAGCGCCCACCGCAGGGCGCCCGCGACGATCGGGTCCGGCTCGCTCAGAACCGCCTCGACCAGGGCCTCCACCGGCACCGGGACCTCTTCGCCGGAGGAGAGGGCCGCGCGTTGGCGGGCGCCGGGACTCTTCGATCCCAGCGCCTGGAGGAGCGCGACGACCTGGAGAACGTCCTCCCAGCCGGCGGGATCCGCGGCGTCGATCCGGGACAGCCGCGTGAGCAGCTCGGTCTCGGCCGCGACGCGTTCGCGCGTCCGGTGGATGAGGTCGCCGACGAGTTCCGAGGGCGTGAAGCCGGGGTCGTCGAGCGCGCGCCCGATCTCACGCAGCGACAGTCCCAGTGACCGCAGGCTCTCGATGTGGAAGATCCGCCGGATGTCCTGCCCGGAGTACTCCCGGTATCCGGAGCCGGTGCGGCCGGAGGGCCTCACCAGACCGAGCGACTCGTAGTGCCGGAGCATGCGGGCACTGACCCCGGACCGTCGCGCCACCTCACCGATCAACACGTCCCATCATCCCTCATCCCGCGTGCCTCGTTCCTCGTCGCCCTGGGCGGGGGCTCCGCCGAGGGCCACCACGCGCTTGGCCTCCTCGATCGCGTAGCCGAAGCCGGTGTCCGGGTCCCGCAGCAGCCGCTCGGTGGCGAGGGCGTGCGCCCGCACCGGCGGGTCGGCGGCCCTGGCGACCGCGCGCAGAGCGGGCACGACCGCCTCGCCGAGTGCGACCAGCGCCCGGCTGAGACTCAGCTGCGTCTCCCGCTCACCGCGCCCCAGCTGCCTCACCAGCAGCTCGGCCAGCTCCGGCTCGTCGCCCTCCGGCACCAGTACGACCGCGGCCCGCCAGGCGCTCCGCGCCACCTCGTCGTCGGCGTCGGACAGCAGCGCGGGCGTGATGGCCGGCCACGCCCGCCGGTCCCCGATCTTGGACAGCGTGTGCAACGCCTGGCTTCTCGCCCGGGCGCGCTCCGAGCGGACCTCCCGGACCAGTCCGGGCAGTGTCGCGGAGACCGGGTGCCTGGTGAGTGCCCAGGTCAGCATGTCGCGTACGAAGAAGTCGGGCTCGACCGCGCTGCGCTCGACGAGCTTGTCGACGAAGCGCGGGTCGGGCGTCGTGCCGGCCGTCAACGCGGCCCGCAGCCGTACCGACGAACGGTGGTCCTCCAGCGTCCGCAGCACCCGGAGGGCGTCGGCGTCGTCAAGTTTCGTGGTCGTCATCGAGACCACCTCCCTGACGGGCAGTGAAGACCTTGCCACGGTGTCAAGGTCAAGTCGGGTAGTAGTCACCGTCCAGGAAGTCCGGGTCCGGCTCGAAGTAGAGGGTCGGATCCTGCCAGATGAAGGAGAAGGACGGGCAGGCCGCGTCCCCGCCGTCCCACCAGGCCTCGACGGTGACGGTCCTGGGGCGCAGCCCGTGCGGTCGCGGCTTGAAGGTCTCGTCGTACTGCCGCAGCCATCGGGTGGTTCCCTGGCCGATGCGGTGTTCGCCGTCGGCTGTCACCTGCCAGTGGACCGTGTGGTCGGCGCAGCCTTCCGGTACGGAGACGCGGACAGTGCTGCTCAGCAGCCACGCCTCGCCGGTACCGAAGCCCGAGGGGACGGTGAACGTGCTGTCGACGCCGTGCCGGACGTCCCAGACGTAGGCGTAGACCGGGTCGGCGAACTTGCCGCCGCGGGAGACGGTCTGCTGCACGGGCCGGTCTCCGCTGTCGTATCTCAGCTGGCGGCCGGAGATGCTGCAGGCCGCCGCGAGTCCGGCGAGGAGGCCCAGGGTGAGCAGCAGGCCCGCCGTGGTGCCGCCGAGCCAGGCGCGCGGGCGGTCGGTGAATGTCATTCCGCCCTCCTCACCACGGGACCAGGTCGAGGTCGACTGCGAGGCGGGGGTCCGTCCAGACCAGTCCGAAGCTGGGGCAGGATTCGGTGCCGCCCGCCCAGGAGGCACTGATGGTGACGCGGTCCGGGGACCCGTTCAGGGGTAGGTCGAGGGACACCTGGTGTTCCGTGTCGCCGGCGAGGGAGCCGCGGTCGCCTTCCCGTCCGTCGATGGTGATCTCCCACTCGATCGTCCGGTCCCGGCAGGGCTGTGGCACGGAGACCACGAGGTCGCCGGTCAGCTTGTCGACGGCGTCGTTCTCCTCCGGGCGGAAGGTGCTGGTCACGTCGGTCTCCACGTCCCAGACGTAGTGGGGGCCCTCGCCGCTCGCCAGGTCGGAGGTGCTCGGCATCGACGCGGGCTTCCGCCCGGAGTCGTATGTCAGCGCCACCGTGTCCAGCGTGAACGCCCAGGCGATCACGACGTACAGGACGGCGATGACGGCCAGCGTCCAGGAGGTGCGGGCCACGGGTGCGGATGGGCGTGCGGCAGGTGTCGTGCCCGGCGCGCCGCGCTCTGCGGGGGTCTTCGGGGGTGCACTGACGCGCACCGCGGATTCCGCGGCCTCGGACTGCGTGGCGGTCGCCGCCACCAGTGCCTCGGCGGTGGCGGTGTCCCGCCCCTTCTCGTCCAGCAGCAGGCGCACCTGCCGGTTCAGTACCCGCACCTCCACGTCCAGCTGCCGCACCCGCTCCTGCGCCCGCGTCAGTTCGCCCTCGACGTCCCGGCTGTAGTCGCCCGCCCTGGTGAGGCGGTGGGTGAGGAGTTCCACCTCCTCCTGCCAGTACTGGAGCTGGGTCGCGGCATCGGGTGCGGCCCGCTGGGCGGTGCGGCGCAGGTCGTGCAGGCGGGTCAGTCGGGTCTCGGGGAGGCGGTCCGCCAAGGCGTTCACGAAGGCGCGCGGGGCGACGCGTTCGCCCCGGAGGTAGGGGGCGGTGTCCGGGTCCGCGGCGTTGTCGCCGTCGCGCAGGGCCTCGCGCAGGGCGGCCGCGTACTCCTGTGCCTCGGGGCCGGCTGCCGGGCTCCATCGGTTGCGGGCGAGGGTGATGCGGTGGCCCTCGTTGCGGGCGCGCTGCTGCGGCACCGGCCGCTTCCTGGCCTGCAGTTCCCGGCGCACGTGCCGGTAGACGGTCTCCATGTCCAGCATTTCGGGGCCGTGCGGCACGCCTTCGGTGACGGCTCTCAGCAGTGCGCCGGAGAACGCCGTGTAGTGCTCGCCCTTCGGTGCCATGGCCCGCTTGGTCTCGGCGGACGCGGTCAGGACGTACGTGCCGTCGATGTCGCCGCAGTCGGCGAGTTCGAGCGGGGCGCCCATGTATCCGTGCAGGGCGCGGCCGCTGTAGCAGCAGTCGAGGACGACGACGCGGCTGAGCGCGGCGCACTCCTCGGCGACCTGGTAGCGGAGCTGGTCGTAGGCCACGGCGTGGAAGAGCCGGCCCGGCGGTGAGTCCGAGAGGGCCAGGTAGAGGTCGCCGACCGGGGACAGCAGGCCGTGGCCGGCGAAGTAGACGAACAGGCCGTCGGTCGCCTCGCTGGCGGCGGCGTGCACGGCGTCGAGGACCTGTGTGGCCGACTCGGGGTTGGACAGGACGGTGCAGTGCTCCGGTGGCAGGCGCCACGAGTCGGGGCCGGTCAGTACGGCCTTGAGTCCGGCGAGGTTGTTGGCGACCGTGGGCAGGGGCTGGAGCGGTTCGGTGTACTGCTCCACGCCGATGAGCACCGCGCGGGAGGCGGCGGGGTCGGGCAGGGACGTCACGCCGGCCCCGGAGTGCCGTCGCCGTCACGGCGCGGGGGTTCGTCCGGGGTGTCCGGGCGCGGTGCCGCTCCGTCCTCAGCACCCGGTTGGCCCAGCAGCTCCACGATCCGCAGCAGGGTCTCCTCCGACGCGCCCGCCACCGTGAGCGACCTGGAGCCGACGGTGATGGTGATGGGCGGGGCGGTGCGCCGCGCCGCGCGCCAGCTCGCGTAGGCGAGGGCGAGGTTGAGCGCCGCGAAGGTCTGCCCGAGAACGAGGCCGACGATCTCGGTGGCGCCCATGGCCTCGCCGGTGGGATCCGACGACCCGAGGGTCAGCTCGGCGTGGCGGCGGATGTCGGGGTCCTTGCGCAACCACGCGTACAGGTCGAGCGCGGTCTGTACATCGTCGTCCGGCGCGGGCCTCAACTCAACGCGCATGACCGTCCCTTCGCGGTTGGGCGGGCATCCAGCGTAGGAGGCGCGCGTCGCCGCGACGAGGTGTACGGGACATTCCACCGGAAGGTGTTACGGAGGTCCGCTCGGGCTCTTCGGCACAGGGCCGACGGCCACCGTGGATGGGTGGCCGTCGGCGTTCTTGCTGCCGGTCAGTCGCTCTTGCGGGGTGCGTCAGTTCGCGTTCACCAGGTCGTGCGGCGGCACGGTCACCGTCCGCTTGTCCGGCTTGCCGCCCAGCACGATCTTCCGCAGGGCGCTGTTGTTGTCGACGCTGGTCTCCTTGAGCCGCTTCTCCGGGTTGGCCAGCACCTGGATGTAGTACGTGCCGTTGGGCAGGCCGGTGATGTCGAAGGACTGGCCCGGCAGGTCCTGCGAGTACGTGTCGCCGGAGCCGACGTCCAGCACCTCGCGGACGGAGATCGAGTTCTCCTCACCGCAGGCGGTCGACAGGTCGGTGTTGAACGGGTGCCAGTTGGCGTTCTTCACCGTGTAGTCGATCGCGTCGGTGTTGGCGAGGCAGAAGGCCTCCTTGCCGCTGCGCACGGTCTCCTTCTTGTCCGCCTTCAGCAGCCGGTAGCTGGCGAAGTCGGTGAAGTGCCAGTGCACGTGGCCCGGGCGCGGGTCCCACTCCATGGTGCCGGTCGGGGTGTAGCCGACCTGCTTGCCCTTGGCGTCGTAGAAGTACTGGTAGGCGTCCATCTTGGCCTTGCCGGGTGAGCGGAAGCCGTCCACCACCAGCTGTGCCGGGCCGGCGTTCCACACGTTGGCGCTGAACGCCAGGTAGTCCTTGCCGGGGATGTCCTTCTCGCCGTCGCTGATGACGATGCCGTAGGCCGGCAGCGAGCGCAGGTCGGGCTTGGGGACGTCCGGCACGGTGGGCTTGCCCGCGGGCCGCTTCGCCAGCGGCTGGAGGGCGGGCGCCTTGCGCGAGCCGTCGGTCTGGCCACCCGTGTCGCCGACCCGCATCGAGCGCGCGGCCTGCTCCTTCTTCTTCAGCGCCCACGGCAGGGCCGGCGGAGCGGCCTTCAGCGGCCCGTGGCCCACGTTGTACGAGGGGGTCGCGCCGCTGGTGACCGGCGCGCCGGCCTGGGCGGGCGTCGGGGCGTGACCCGGCCCGTGGCCGGCGTGCGCGGCAGGCGCCTGGTGGGCGGCACCGTGTCCGGCGTGCTTGCCGGCCGACGCGGCCCGGGAGGCGGGCTCGGCGGCGCCCTCCTCGTCCTCGTAACTCCGCTCCTGCACGGTCACCTTCACCGTGGCCGGCTTGTCGGCGATGCCGAACAGGTCGCGGTACTTCTTGGCGACGGCGACCTTGGCGGTGTAGGTGCCGGCCGCCAGCTTGACCGAGTCGCTGTAGGAGCCCGCGTAGGTGTTGGCCGCCCAGCCCTTCTCGACGCCCCATACCGATCCGAGGGTGAACGGGTTGGTGGGGCAGCTCTCCGGATACTTGGAGGTGGCGGGCGCGTCGGGCCGCACCCGGCCGCTGGCGTTGTTCGGGCAGAAGTCCTCGGTCCTGCCGAGGACCTTCTTGCCGGCCTTGTCGGTGACCGTGATCTCCGCGAAGCCGGGGAGCCCGGCGAAGTCCTTCACCGTGCCCTTGGGCAGGGCCTTGGACTTGGCCTTGCCGCCCTCGTACACGGTCTGGGTGACGGCCACCGGGTCCTTGTAGGACTTCCGGGTCACCTTCAGCTCGAACGGGGTTCCCTCGGCGGTGAGGTAGGTGCCGAGGTCGAGGTAGACGCCCGGCTCCTCCTTCCAGGAGGTGAGCGTGATCGAGTCGGTCGCGGCGATGAGGCTCAGCTTGGGCCCTGTCGCGGCCTTCGCGGGTTCGGACGTGGCGGCCACGAGGCCCGCCGTCACGGCCATGGCGGCGACGGCCGTGGTGCCGGCGAGCAGCGGACGCCGCAGCCGGGTGGTGCGCGTTCTGGTCATCGATCCCTCGTCCTCCGGGTGTTGGGGGCACTCGCTGTGCCCGCGCTGTGAGAGGGGAGGACCCGATGCCCGGTTGTCCGGGTCGGGGAAAGCGGTGGCAGGTTGGCCGGATCGCTGCGTTCCAAGGGAAATCAGGCTGAAGTCACGGGTATGGCCCACTCGGTGACGAGGTCTCTGATATTGGGACGATGTCCAGGCTCCTCGGCCCCCACACGGCCCCCTCCCCACCTGCCGGCACCGTCAGGTCTTCGAGGTCGATGCCGGGGTGAAGGCCAAACTGAGCGAAGCCCGCGGCATCTGTGCCGATCTCTGAGTACCGGAGCGGCTGCCCGCGACCGTGGTCACAGCGCCCTGGCCGGCCAGTCGAGCAGGCGGGCGCCGATGACCGCGGTCTGCAGCATGTAGCGCTGTTCGGGCTCCGTGGGGTCGACGCCCGTCAGCGTGTGGACGCGTTCCAGGCGGTAGGTCAGCGCCCGGACGCTCAGTGAGAGTCTGCGGGCGGTCTCGGCGGCGACGCAGCCGGCGTCGAAGTACTCGGTGAGCGTGTCGAGGAGTGGCCGCGCGCCGCCGCGGGCCTGCTCCAGCGGGCTGAGCGTCTCGCGCACGAGGTCGACCAGGGCGGGCCGGTCGCGGGCGAGGACCGGGAAGACCAGCAGGTCGGCGGCGCGCAGGAGCGGGTCGTCGAAGCCCATCCGGTGGGCGACGTCCAAGGCGTTGAGCGCCTCCTGGTAGCTGTGCCCGATGCCCACCGCGCCGGAGCGGGCGCGGCCGAGGGCCACCTGGCCGCCCTCGGTCGCGGCGTGGGCCTGTTTGGCGAAGCGGGTCAGCACGTCCCCCTGGTCGCCGGGGGCGATGCAGACCATCCGGCCGTCCTTGGTGGTGAGCAGGAGACGCCGGCTCTCGAAGTGGCTGAACAGGGCGTCCTGCACCTGGCGGGGGACGGAGTCGGTCTCGTCGTAGGGGGCCGGCCCCTCCGCCACGGCGACGGCGTGATCGCGGGACAGGCGCAGTCCGAACCGTTCGGCCCGCGCGGCGAGATGACCGGAGTCGCCACGCCCGTGGAGCAGGTCGTCGATGAACTCCCGCCGGGCCGCCTCCTCCTGGCGGATGACCAGCCGCTGGGCGCTCTCGTAGCCTTCGGCGAAGGCGTCCAGTGCCTGTTCGACGACGGACAGCACATGGTCGGGCGACGCCGCGGCGGGCCACGCGCCGCGGCTGGCGGCGAGGTGTTCCCGGACGAGGACCCGCCAGCCGAGGCCGGAGGCCGCGGCACGTGCGCCCAGTTCGCGGCGGGTGGCGCGTTCCTCGCGGGTGAGACGGCGGCCGGTGGCGGCTGCGTCGGACAGGACCTGTACGAAGCCGTCGAGGAACGCCGCGGGCGGGTCTTGCACGGTCACATGCCTCTCCTGGCGGTAGCGGGAGTCGCGGCGGATTCCCGGCACAGGTCCGCAGGAAGGCCGTGAGATCTCGGCGAGCGGGAACGTGCCCGTTGAAGCAGTGAGGCTCGCTAAGTAAGTTTAACGTACGAATCGATCGGGCCCTGGTGGGTGAGCGGCAGCTCGGCCAGGGCCTGCCAGCCCGTGGGTGTCAGGGCGACCACGTGCAAGGCGTCGATCCCGGTGACGATCGGGAGGCGGGCCGCCGTGCGGGCGGCGATGCCGGCGGCGGCCTCGGTTTCCGCGTCCAGGGCCACGGTGACGTGCACCGGCGGATCGGGACCGAACCGGCCGCCGTAGGGAGCCGGTGCCGGAAAGGCCGCGCGGACCGCGGTGGCCACGCCACGCAACTCGGGGACCGGGATCCCGACGAAACCACCGGACCGTTCGACGGCGGCCAGCCTGATCGGGATCCGGCCGGCCGGCAGCACGGCCCGCAGTCGGCGCAGCTCCGGTTCCCCCACCTCGTCGGCTGCCAGCCACGGGTAGAGCAGCGCGGCATGCGCGGGTACCCCCGGGCGCACCGCCCTCGGGTCCACGCGGGCCGCGGACTCGAGCAGCGGTTCGGCGTCCGGCAGCACGGCCAGCACCGCCGTCGTCCCCACCTGGGCCATTCCCCGTACCTTCCTCCGCGACGGACTCGCTCCGGCGACTCGCTCGTTCGGCAACGGAACCACTCCGGCAACGTAGTCACTCCGGCAACGGTTTCACAGTCGCCGGACGCGCAGCACGCCCGTCAGCATGGGCAGGGTGAACTCGCCGCTTGCGGTCTCCGCCGCGCCGGCCAGAAACGCGCGGATCCGGTCCAGCGTGGCCGTTCGTTCCGATTCCGGCATGACCAGCATCCCCGCGCGTGTGGCGAGGGTCGCGACGAGGGAGTCGGCGGTGCGGCGCTGCCCGTGCGGGAACTCGGCCTGCTCCGGGGAGCCGAACCGGGCGGCGGCCGGCGTCTCCGGCAGGTGCAAGCCGGCCGTCTCGGCCCGCCAGGCGGCGGGCGTGTCGCGCGGGCCGACGGCCGCGCCGCCGCCGACCCGGGCGAGTTCGGCAACCCAGTCGGCCCGGTCGTCGAGGAGGTTCCAGAGTCCGGCCAGGATGCCGTCGGGCGCGAGGACCCTCGCGATCTCGGGTCCCGCGACGGCCATGTCGAACCAGTGCATGGCGTTGCCGGCCAGCACGGCGTCGACGGAGGCGTCCGGCAGCGGGATCGCCTCGGCGCTCCCCCGCAGGACACGCACGTCGGGCAGCGAGCGGCGCAGCTCGCCGAGCATCGCCGGATCGGGCTCGACCGCGACGACCTCGGCACCGAGGGCGACGAGCGTGGCGGTCAGCTTGCCGGTCCCGGCGCCGAGGTCGAGCACGCGGGGGCCGGGGGCGGGTGCCAGTGCCCAGCCCACCGCGGCCCGCGCGTAGTCCGGACGGTGTTCGGCGTACTCGACCGCCGCCGCGCCGAACGACGAGGCGTGAACGGGTCGTTCGTCGTCATCCACACCGTGACGCTACTCGGACCGCCGCCCGGCCCGCCAGACGGTCCCCTTCACCTTTTGCGGGCCGCCGTCACCGCTCACGGACCGCCTTCACCGTTTGCGGGCCATCCCGGCGGCGATGAGGCGCTCCCACACGGTGAGTTCCCGCTCGGCCGCCCCGGAGCGCCACAGGGACGCCGGGACTATCCCGGGTTCGAGGATCTCCAAGCCGTCCAGCAGGGACTCGATCTCGTCGTCGGTCCGCCACCTGCCGCGGCCGAACGTCCCCTGGAGGACCTTCTCCGCCTCCGCGGTCTCCGGGCCGTTCCCGGATCGGAAGTGGCTGACGAAGAAGTGGCTCCCCGTGGGCACTTGGTCCTGCCAGTAGCGCACGATGCCGGCGGGGTCCTCCTCGTCGTTGACGTGGTGGAGGATGGCGCTGAACATGACGGCGACGGGCCGGTCGAAGTCGATCAGTTCCACGATGTCCGGATGACTCCGCACCGCTTCGGGGTCGCGCACGTCGACCGGGACCACCCGGGTCAGGTCGTTCTCCTCCAGCAACGCCCGCCCGTGGACCAGCACCTGGGGGTCGGTGTCCACGTACACCACCCGGGCCCGCGGATCCTGTCGCTGCGCGACCTGATGGACGTTGTCCGCGGTGGGCAGGCCGCTGCCCAGGTCGATGAACTGCCGCACGTCCGTGGTCGCGACGATCTCCCCCACCGCCCGGACCAAGGCGGCCCGGTTGGCGAAAGCGATCGCCACCGAACCGGGAAGGTCACGCTTGAACACGTCGCCGATCTCCCGGTCCACGGCGTAGTTGTCCTTGCCGCCGAGCAGGTAGTCGTAGACGCGGGCGATACTGGGCCTGGTGCTGTCGATGGAGGAAATCTCTCCCGTCATGGCCCCCATCCTCTCCCCAACAGAGCCCGGCGGCCACCACTTTGCTCCAGCACCCGGACGGTGCGACCCTCCCCGTCGCCCCCGTCGCGTCGGGTCTCAGGCCCCCGGCTCGTCCACCCGCCGCGTCGGGTCCACGTCGGTGTGGAGCAGGTAGTGGTCCGAGTACTCGCTCCGCTGCACCCGGTGCCGCAGCGGAGCGAGGCCGCGCAGGAAGACATAGTCGAACTTGCTCTGCCATTCGGTGGTGGGGGCGCAGCCCGCGTCCGGTGCCGGACGGCACGCGGGGTCCGTGTCCGTGGCCAGAGCCCACATCCGGCTGAGTTCGGGCGCGTCCGGTACGGCGTTGAAGTCGCCGAGGACGATGGCGCGGTCGTGCCGGGCGACCGCCTTCGCCAGCACCCGGGTCTGGCCGTCGCGGAACTCCTCCTGACGGCGCTGGGCGAGGTGGGTGTTGAAGACCCGGACGGACCGGCCGCCGACGGTGGTGGTGACCGCCATGTACCCGCGCTCCTCGGATCCGCCCTCGGGATACTCCACCTCGACTCGGTCCGTCATCGGCGCCGCCGACAGGAGCGCCTGGCCGAAGCCGCCCGGGTTCCACGGCGCTCCCCCGCAGCGGCTCCAGTTCTGCAGGACCGAGCCGTACGCGACGTGGTAGCGCAGGCCGTAGAAGACCTCCAGGTAGTCCCGGATCTTCTCGACGTCACGTGCGCACGCTTCCTGCATGCCGACGACCTGGGGGGCGTACGTCGCTATCTCCGCCGCGCGGTCGACGTTGCTCGCGTCGCAGGGGTTGCAGAGGTTCCACGTCATGACCCGGTTCGGCACGACGTCCGTGACGGCGTCGACGGGCAGTGCCCTGGTGAAGGGAGCCCCACCGTCCGGCGCACTCGGGCCCAGGAGCAGCAGACACGCCCCGGCCACGGCGCATACGAGCCATCGCGAGCCGCCCTTCCTGAGCACCAGCGCCTCCTACCCGTGGACCCACGCCGCAACTGACGTCTCCTTGGGAGAGGTTATGTCACGCGCCGCCCGGCGAGACATCCTCGGCCGTGGTCCCGCCGGTCACCGGCCGGGGCATCGCCAGGTGGGCGAGGTCCCCCGGCGGGGGCGTGCTCACCGGCCACAGGGGCGCGGGGGTGCCGTCGGCGACGGCCGCGGGGGCGTCGGTCAGCCGCATGCGTTCGCGCAGCCGTCCGTAGAAGTCCATGGGCCCGAGCCGCACGGCCCGCAGCCGGCGGGGCGCGGCGTAGACGCCGAGCCAGTCCCCCGGGTCGAGGACGCCGCGCAGTTGTCCGTCGATGCTCACGGCGGCCTGTCCGGACCGTTCGAGGATGCGCAGCCCCACGGGTTCGTCGGGGGCGGTGACCACCGAGCGGTCGAAGGTCATGTGCGGGGCCACCGCGGTGAAGACCAGCGCCTCGGCCCGGGGGGAGACCACCGGGCCGCCCGCCGCGAAGCTGTAGGCGGTGGAGCCCGTCGGGGTGGCGACCAGCAGGGCGTCGGCGGAGTACGAGGCCAGGAGGCGGCCGGAGACGTAGACGCCGACGGAGATCTGCCGGTCCCGGGACAGCTTCTCCAGTACGACGTCGTTGAGGGCGGTGACGTGCAGCGCGATGCCCCACTCGTCACCGCGCTCGCAGTCCGTGCGCACGCGCGGCGGCGGCAGCAACGGGCCCCGCCCGTACCGCAGCAGGGCCTCCATCTCCGACGGGATCTCCAGCAGACGGGAGGCCCTGAGGGTGAGCAGCATGCGGTTCTCCGGGTCCACACGACCGTCCCGGACGGCGTCGAGGGCGGAGCGTACCGCCGGTGCGGGGACCTCGGTCAGGAACCCGACCCGGCCCAGGTCCACGCCCAGGATCAGCGCGTCGTTCTCGGCCGCCAGCCGGGCACCGCGCAGGAAGGTGCCGTCGCCGCCCAGGGTGACGACGAGGTCCGGGTCGCCGGCCGCCTCGACCTCCTCCCGGGAGCTGTGCCGGCCTTCGCCGCTCCAGACGTCGATGTCGGCACATCCGACCGCGTTCTCGTGGCACCACTGCCGGACGTCCCGCGCCGCCGCCACCGCGCCCTCGCGGCCGCCGTGCACCACGAGTCCGACCCGCTCGACCGTCACCGCTGCCTCCCTGCGCGTTCGTCCGGGTTCGCCAAGACGTGCTCTGCGGGAATCCTCGCCGACCGTCGGGGCGGGCCGGGCCGCGACATGCCGACAGGTCGGAAGGCCGCGTGCTCCGGGTGGCTTCAGGCGTTCCGGCGGGCCGTCACAGTCCGCGCCAGATGTTGTCGAAGGCGGCGTCCTCGATGCTGCGGCGTTGCCTGATGGCGGCCAGTTCCACCACGGCGTCGTTCACCGCGGCGAGCACGGCGGCGATCCGGTCGTCCTCGGGATCGTCGACCCGGTCGGCCGACTCGTGGTGGATTCCGACCGCCGCCGCGAGGCCCACCAGCAGGGGCTCGCCGGAGGCCCAGCGGTCGGTGGCCCGCCGATGTGTCTCCGGATCGGCGGGCGCCGGCCGGTCGGTGTCGCGCCGCCCCATCCAGCGCGGGCGCTTGCGGCGGTTGTCGTCCACCCCTTCGGCGGCGAGGTACTCGGCCGCCAGTCCCCGCCCCCGTCGCCACAGCCACTCCTCCACCGACTCGTCCGGTTCCTTCCCGACCTCGGACGCCGCCGCGTCCAGCAGGGGGTCGCCGGACCCCGGCCGCTCCACCGGACGGAGAACGGACCCATCCAGGGACACCGCGCCGGTCTCCAGCAGGTCGGCCAGTTCGGCTCCGGCGAGGGCCAGCGAGAGATCGCCGCGCTCGACGGGATACTCGGTGCGCGCCTCCAGGGAGACGATCGTCAGGTCGTGCGCTGTGGTCATGGCGTGGGCTCCACATCTGTCACGAGTGCCGGGATACGCGGCAGTGATCAGTTCAGCCTACCCACGGGCACGGGCCGGGTTCCGGCGCCCGCCCGGGCATGTCAGTGGCTGGTGGCAGCATCGGGATCATGACAGACACGAAGGCCTTCGACTGGCGGCGTTTCCTCCTCATGTGGAGTGCGGAGTGGGCGGACGGCCTGGCGGACGATCAGGGGCGTGGAGAGGACGACCAGGAGGCCCGGCGGGCGCGCTGGCTGGGGTCCCCGCCCGCGTCCGAGGATCGCGTCACGGCCGCGGAGAAGCGCCTCGGCCGGCGGATGCCCCCGTCGTACCGGGAGTTCCTGAAGGCCAGCGACGGGTGGCGGCACGCCGGCGGATTCGTGTGGCGACTGGCGGGGACCGCGGAGGCGCGCTGGCACGACGACGAGTCCGGACTCGCGGTCATGTTCGAGGAGTACCTGGACGAGAACTCGGAGTACGAGGAGTGGCGCGAGGCCGGCCTGTGGCGGCGCGGGCTTCAACTCGACGTGGAGTCCGACGCCATGTACGTCCTCATGGATCCCGAGGACGTGGACGACGACGGCGAGTGGGCGGTGTACACCTGGGCGGGCTGGCGGGCGGCGCCACCGGTGCGGCACGCCAGCTTCCTGGAGTTCATGCGGGACATGCACCGCGAGTTCCACAGCCTGCGCGCTCTCCCGAGGGACGGGGCCCCGGCGTTCGTCAACGACACGACACGCGGGCTGGACGCCCAGGTGGAGGGGGCCCGAACGGCGGCACTGCGCGGCGACTGGGAGGGGGCCGGGCGGGCACTGGAGGAGGCCAAGGGATACGGCAGGCCGCGGGCGGGCGGGCTGGGCGACCAGATACGGCGCCTGCTGGGAGACACCTCGATGGTGTACTTCGAGGACCTGGTGACGGACTCGCGGTACGCGCCCGACCTGCTGCCGCCGTTGGTCGCCGAGTTCGCGGAGCACTCGTACCGGGACGACTCCACGCTGGGGTTCCATCTGCGGGGCGCCGACGAAGAGTTGGTGGCGTGGGCGCACGCGACTCTGGAGCGAGTGAGGGACCGCACGTACCGGTACGCGCCCGCGGGACCCTTCGGCGAGCAGGTCGAGCGGGCCCGGGAACTGGCGCGGTGGGGCGACACCGACGGGGCGTGGCGGACGCTGAGGAGCGCGCTGCCGTTACTCAGAGCCTCAGCGACTCTCAGCATTCCGGGCATTTCAGCCCGGAAGGTCCGTCACATCACCAAAGCGTGAGGGCTTCGGCTTGAGTACGGTCTCTCGTTTCCTGCTGCCGCTGGTGCGGCAGGGTTGCGCCACCTGCCCGCCCCGCACTCGTCTTGCGACGGGTGCGGGTGGCGCGGGTCTTACGGTCGGCTCCACGAGGCTTCGACGCCGCCGGGGCGGTGTCCTGGTCTCCGGCCACTCCGGTACCAGTGGTGCAGGCCGCCGCGAGCGCGGCGAGGTTGAGTGCGGCGTTGTCGTCCCGGTCGATGACCAGGCCGCAGGCGTCGCATTCGTAGGTCCGGACGTGCAGCGGCAGCTTGGCTTTCACCGCGCCGCACCCGGAACAGGTCTTCGAGGAGGGGTACCAGCGGTTCGCGGCCACGAGGCGGGTGGCGTGGCGCTGGCGCGTCTTGTAGTCGAGCAGGCGGCGGATCTCGCCGAACCCGGCGTCGGCGATCCTGCGTGCGAGGCGCCGGTTCTTCAGCATGCCGGCGACGTTGAGGTCCTCGACCACGACCGTGCCGTACTCGGCGGCCACGCTGGTGGTGAGTTTGTGCAGGGCGTCCTCGCGGAGGTTCGCCACCCGGTGATGCATCTTGTTCCGCTGGGCGTTGGCCTTCTCCCACCGCTTCGACGGCTTGCGCCCGGTCCTGCGGTCGGGGCCTTGACGGCGGGACACGGTCCGGGACGCGCGGCGCAGCTGCTTGCGCGCGGCGTCGTAGTGTCCGGGATTGGGCACGGTCCGGATCTCACCGGTCGAGTCAGCCATGACGGCGAGGGTCTTCACGCCGAGGTCGATACCGACCGCCGTGTCCGGGCGCGCCACGCGTTCGAGGTCGCGCTTGACCTCGGCCTGGAAGGAGACGAACCAGCGCCCGCGTTCGTGGCGGACGGTCGCGGACAGGACCCGCGCCGTCCCGGCCTCGACGTGGGCCAGGAGCTTCACCGTGGGTTCGTGGGTGCGGATCGTTCCGAGGCGGGGCAGGGTGACGTGCCGGCCGTCGGTGTCCACGCGGATCGTGCCCGTGGTGAACCGGCAGGCCAGACGCGCCTTCCGCTTCGACTTGAACCGGGGCGTGCCCACCCGCTTGCCACGCCGCTTGCCCTGTTTGGACTTCGCGTAGTTGTCGAACGCGGCCGACGCGTTCGCGAGGCCGGTGGAGTACGCCTCCTTGGAGTTCTCCTCCCACCAGGCGGCGAACCTCGGGTCGGTCGTCTTGGCCTGGTTGAACGCCTTGCGCAGGGCGGGCAGCGACCACGGCCGCCACTCGGTCAGCTCCGCCTCGGTGATCCCGTACGACTCCTCCGCGCGGCGCTGCCACCACGACGCCTCGACCCAGCCGACAGCCCAGTTGTAGGCGGCACGCGCGGCACCGCAGTGCGAGCGCAGCGCGTGCTCCTGGGAGGCGTTCGGGTCCAGAGCGAACCGGAATGCCTGCACCACGAAACCGGGCTGGGGTCGGAACTTCTTCATTCGGCGGCCTCACCGGTCGCCACGGCCACCGCGCGGGCGGCCCGATTCTTCGCCGCCCGCCGCCCGTACAGGCGCGCGCACATCGAGGTGAGCACCTCGGTGATGTCCCGTACGAGGTCGTCGACGGTCTCGGTGGGGTCGAGGACGACCAGGCGCCGCCCGGACGCCGACAGCACCGCTTCGAGGTGCTCGACGCCGAACCGGGCCAGCCGGTCGCGGTGCTCAACCACGATCACCGCTGCCTGCGGGTCGGACAACAAGCGGTGCAGTTTGCGGCGCCGCCCGTTCAGCCCCGAACCGACCTCGGTCACCACTTCCCCGACCGGAAGGCCCAGCCCCGTGGCCGCCTGGACCACGCGGGCCACCTGCCGGTCAAGGTCCGCTTTCTGGTCCGCCGAGGAGACCCGGCAGTACGCCACGACCCGTCCGGACGCCTCCGGGGTGGGCTCGTCGACCAACCATGTACCGGATGGCGTCTGGCGGACCGGGACCGGCATACGGCCCTCTTTCGCCCACGCCCACGCGGTCTGATAGTGCACGCCATTGCGTGCCGCCCACTCGGAAAGCTTCACGCGATCAAGATAGCAGCTGAGAAAGGCTGAGATTCGCTGATGGATCACGCAACAGGTGTTAGCCCCTGTGGGAGCCGCTGGGGCCGGATCATCTCGCGCCACTGGGATGGATCGCCGACCCGCTCCTCGGGCCGCTGTTGACGCCGGAGCGGGGCCGGGAGCTGCTGTCCACGCCGCGGGGCGGGCAGCCCGGTGACGCACCGCGGCCGACGGCCGATCTGGATCCGGCCGGCCTGGCCTGGCTGGCGGAGTCGAGTGCGGGAGGCGGGCGCGCCTCCTACCGGTTCGTCCTGGTGGAGGGTGTGGAGCCGGAGGAGCTGCCGGGACGTCTCTCGGACGAGGGCGGCGCCGTGCTGGGCGAACCTCTGACCGGGTGGGAGGCGCGCGGCAGGTCTCGAGGAGAGGGCGGGAAGTTCCCGCCCTACGAGGACAGGGCGGTCATGGTGGTCGGCCGGGCCGGGGACGGTTGGAGTTTCGCCTTCGACCACGACCCCGCGCCGTTCTCGCCGCAGTACTTCGTCTCCCCCGCCGTGGCTGCCAGTGCGGGCACGCGCGCCGTCGTGGTGTGGTGCGGCCTGCGGGGTGGGCACGGGGAATCGTTCTTCCACGTGTCGGTGGCCCAGGACGGTGCCGAGCAGTACTCGCTCACGTACGCGGAGGGGCAGGTCCGGTCCGACGGAGAGCTTCCGTGTGCGCTGGACCCGAGCGGGCTCCTGGACGGCCCGGAACCCCGTCCCGAGGCGGAACGGCTGCTGCTGGAAGCGGTGGCGCAGGAGTTCGGCGCGCGTCTGCCGCGCCGGGCGATCGACGGCGGACGGCTGCACACGTTCACCACGCGCTCGTGGACGCGAGCGCCCCGGGACGGGGAGACGTACCTGGTCGTCGAGGTCTGCATGGGACGCGAGCCACGCGGAGAACGGGAAGCCCCCGGACGGTGAGGAGATCACCGTTCTCACCAACCGAACCCTGATCCGTCCGTGTGAGTGGAGCAGAGGCGGGGCGTGCGGATGGGTGCTTCGCGCGCTCTGCGCTTCATCAGCGATGTTTGTGCCTCGTGGGGTGAAGACCGCCCCCCTTCGCGCCTACCGGCAGGCCGGCCGGCGCTGGTTGTCTTGCTGAAGCGCACGGTCCACTTGTGCATCACGGGTCGTTCCGCTCACTACCGCCCGCCCTTCCTGGAGGGAAATTGTCCGCTCAGGACAGCGCCACAGGTCTGGTCACCCCGGAGCACCGTGCCGCGGCGTCCGCCGAGAACCCGCCCACCAGCCTCGGCACCCGTGCCGCGCGCCAACTGGCGACCACCACCAAGTCCGAGCCCCAGATGCGGGGCATCTCCTCCCGGTGGCTGATCAGGAAACTGCCGTGGGTGGACGTCAGGGGTGGGGCCTACCGGGTCAACCGCCGCCTGCAGTTACGGGTCGGGCGGGGGCGGGTCCAGTTCGAGCAGAACGGCGCCGACGACGTCCGGGTGATTCCGCGGACCCTCACCGAGCTGCCCGTGCTGCGGGGCTACGCGGACCAGGAGGTCCTGACGGAGCTGGCCGGCCGCTTCGCGGTCCGCGAGGTGCGGGCGGGTGAAGTGCTGTGCGAGGCCCGCCGTCCGGTCACCGAGATCTACCTGGTCGTCCACGGCCGCTTCACCCGGCTCGCCGTGGGGCAGTACGGCGGGGAGGCGGTGGTCGGGGTCGTCGGCGACGGCGAACCGGTGGGGGACGAGGCGATCGGCCGGCCCGACCCGCTGTGGCCGGCGTCGGTGCGTGCCCAGACGGCGGCCGTGGTGCTGGCGCTGCCGCGGGACGCGCTGCGCGAGTTCACCGACCGGGCGCCCTCTCTGGCCGCGCACCTGGCGGCGTACGCGGAGCGGCAGCGGCTGCCGGCGAACAGCGGGGGCGAGGCGGACATGCCGGTCCAGGCCGGTCACAGCGGTGAGCCCACGCTGTCCGGGGGCTTCGTCGACTACGACCTCGCCCCGCGCGAGTACGAGCTGTCCCTCACCCAGACGGTGCTCCGCGTGCACACCCGGGTCGCCGACCTCTTCGGCGACCCCATGGACCAGACACGGCAGCAGCTGCGGCTGACCATCCAGGAGATCCGCGAGCGCCAGGAGTGGGAGCTGGTGAACAACCGGGACTTCGGGCTGCTGCACAACGTCGACCACGGACAGCGGATCGGCACGTACTCGGGACCGCCCACACCCGACGACATGGACGAACTCCTCTCCATGCGCCGCGGGACGGGACTGTTCCTCGCCCATCCGAAGGCGATCGCCGCGTTCTTCCGGCAGTGCAACCGGCGTGGTCTCGTCCCGGGCTCCGCGACGGTGAACGGGCATCACGTCCCCGCCTGGCGGGGCGTTCCGATCTTCCCGTGCGGCAAGATCCCCGTCTCCCGTTCGCACACCACCAGCATCCTCGCGCTGCGCACCGGCGAGGCCGACCAGGGCGTCGTCGGCCTCTACCAGACCGGCATCCCCGAGGAGTACGAACCCGGGCTGAACGTCCGGTACATGGGCGTCAACCGGAACGCCGTCACCAACTATCTCGTGACCGCCTACTACTCGCTGGCCATCCTCGTACCCGACGCGGCCGGCCTTCTGGAGAACGTCCAACTCGGCCGGGTTGCCGACTGACCAGTTGGAGCACACGACCATGAGCACCTCCGCGAACGGCACGGCCGCGTTCTCACTGCCCGGCCCGCCGAACCCCGCCCGGTCCATGCGGGCCCGGCGCGAGAAGACCATCCCCGGCCTGAAGCACCGTCCCGTCGCACCCGCCGACCCGGACAAGGCCGCCGAGATCGACGAGAGACTGGAGGCCTGGGCGCGCGCGCTCGACCTGTTCCCGCCGGAGTGGAGCGGGGACTTCTCACAGTTCCAGTTCGGCCGTGCCGTGGCGCTGCAGCACCCCGAGGCGGCCGACATGGAACGGCTCACCGTCGCCGGCAAGCTGCTGCTGGCGGAGAACATCGTCGACAGCTGCTACTGCGAGGAGGACGAGGGCCGGGGCGGCGCGCGACGCGGCCTCGGCGGCCGGCTGATCGTCGCCCAGTCCGCCCTCGACCCCTTCCACTCCACGCCCGAAGCCGAGGGCGACTGGCGCCAGGGCGTCCAGGCCGACGGTCCGCTGCGGTCGTACCACTGGGCCCTCAAGGACTACGCGGCGCTCGCCACGCCCAGCCAGACGACCAGGCTCGTGCACGACCTCGCGCGGCTCCACCTGGGGTACCTGGCGGAAGCCTCCTGGTCCGAGACGCGTCACCGGCCGCCCGTCTGGGAGTACCTGGTGATGCGGCAGTTCAACAACTTCCGGCCCTGTCTGTCCATCGTCGACACGGTGGACGGTTACGAACTGCCCGAAGCCGTCTACGCCCGCCCCGAGGTACAGCGGATCACCGTCCTCGCCTGCAACGCCACCACCATCGTCAACGACCTGTACTCGTTCACCAAGGAACTGGCGAGCGACCCGGAGCACCTCAACCTGCCCCAGGTGGTCGCCGCCAACGACCGGTGCGGTCTGAAGGCCGCCTATCTCCGCAGCGTCGACATCCACAACCAGATCATGGAAGCGTTCGAAACGGAGTCCGCCCTGCTGTCCACCACCTCGCCCCTCGTCGAGCGATACGCCCGCGGCCTGGCCGACTGGGTGTCGGGCAACCACGAGTGGCACGCGAGCAACAGCGACCGCTACAGCCTGCCCGACTACTGGTGACCGACGCCCGGCACCGAGAGCACACGGCACGACGGAACACGCACCACAGCACCAGGGAGCCATAGTTGACCACCGCCCAGACCCCCGCCAAGGCCGCGCCGGTACCCACCCAGTCCACGTACCAGAACCGTGTCGCGGACTACTGGAACGCCGAAGAGAACCCGGTCAACCTCGAACTCGGCCGAGTCGACGACCTGTACCACCACCACTACGGCATCGGGGACGCCGACACGTCGGTGCTGAACGAGCCGGACGCGGACCGGCGCCGGGAGCGGATCACACACGAACTGCACCGGCTGGAGCACGCCCAGGCAGAGTTCCTCGCCTCCCACCTCGGCGACCTCTCCCCGGGCGACCGGGTCTTCGACGCCGGATGCGGACGCGGCGGCGGCAGCGTGACGGCCCATCTGCGGCACGGCTGCCACGCCGACGGGGTCACCATCTCGGCCAAGCAGGCGGAATTCGCCAACGAGCAGGCACGCAAGCGCGGCATCGACGGCAAGGTGCGCTACCACCACCGCAACATGCTCGACACCGGCCTCACCACCGGCGCCTACGCGGCCTCCTGGAACAACGAGTCCACGATGTACGTCGAGCTGGACCTGCTCTTCGCCGAACACGCCCGCCTGCTGCGCCGCGGCGGCCGGTACGTGGTGATCACCGGCTGCTACAACGACACCTACGGACAGGCCTCCCGTGAGGTGTCCCTCATCAACGCCCACTACATCTGCGACATCCACCCGCGCTCGGCGTACTTCCGTGCGATGGCCCGCAACCGGCTGGTCCCCGTCCATGTCCAGGACCTGACCGCGGCCACGATCCCCTACTGGGAGCTGCGTCGCGAGGCCGACCACCTCGTCACGGGCATCGAGGACACCTTCCTCAACGCCTACCGCAACGGCAGCTTCCAGTACCTGCTGATCGCGGCCGACCGGATCTGACCCGCTCCGCTCAGACGATCACGACCCGACGGCCGCGCGTGTGACCCGCGCGGCTGTCGGCGTGTGCCGCCGCGGCCTCGGCGAGCGTGTAGGACTTCTCGACGGGGATGTGGAGCCTCCCGCGTGAGATGAGGTCGGCGGCCTCGGCCAGCGCGTCCGGCACGCTCCCGGCGACGCCGGAGAAGCGGACGCCGAGTTGCGGGGCGTCGAGGTCGGCGATGGAGATCACCTTCCGCGGGTCGCCGGTCAGCTCGACCAGTTCGCGGATGACGCCCGAGCCGGCCAGGTCGAGCGCCCCGTCGACCCGCCCGAGCCGCCGCACCCGCTCGACCCAGCCCTCGCCGTACGTGGTGGCCAGGGCGCCCAGGCCACGCAGATAGTCCTGGTTCGCGGCACCGGCCGTGCCGATCACCGTGATGCCCCGTTCGCGGGCGATCTGCAGCACCGCCGAACCGACTCCGCCGGAGGCGCCGCTGACCAGCAGCGTCTGCCCGGCGCGCAGACCGATCTCGCGGATGAGGCGCAGCGCGGTCTCCACCACGGAGGGATAGCCGGCGGCCTCCTCGAAGGTCAGCCCCTCGGGCATCCGGGCCCAGGCGGACAGTACGGCGAACTCGGCGTAGGTGCTCGCCCCTTCCCCGAAGACGTGGTCGCCGACCGCGACCCCTTCGACGCCCTCGCCGACCTCGTCCACCACCCCGGAGGCGTCCATCCCCACTCCGGAGGGCAACTCGATCGGATGGGCCTTGAGGATCTGGCCTTCGCGGATCCTCCAGTCGACGGGGTTCACACCCGCCGCCCGTACCGCGATGCGGACCTGACCGGGGCCCGCGTGGGGCTCCTCGGCGTCTATGAGGCGCAGTACTTCCGGGCCGCCGAACTCGGCGAAGCTCACTTTCTTCATGCCGGGGACCGTAGCACTAACGGTTAGTTTTTAACAACGGTTACACCTTTGCAGCTGGTAGCGTGAGCGCATGCCGCAACCGACCGGGCGCCGCGAGCGCAAGAAGGCCGCGACCCGCCAGAAGATCGCCGACACCGCCATGGGGCTCTTCCTGGAACGCGGGTACGACAAGGTCGGCATCCGCGACGTGGCCGCCGAGGCCGACGTGGCGGTCACGACGCTCTTCTCGCACTTCGCCTCGAAGGAGGCCCTGGTCTTCGAGCAGGACGAGGACTTCGAGGCACGGCTCACGCACGCGGTCGGCGGCCGGGCGCCGGACGAGCCGCTGATGCCGGCGCTGCGGGACGAGATCCTTGCCCTGGTGCGCCACTGCACGGCGGACGAGGCCGCACCGGTCTGGCGCATGATCGACGGATCGCCGGCCCTGCGGAAGTACGAGGAGTCGATGCGGCTGCGTCACGCGGAGTCGCTGGCGGCGGCCATCGCCGCCGACCCCTCGCTGTCCCGGACCACGACGGCCTGCCGGACGATCGCGCGGTTCGTGATCGACGCCTATGCACTGGCCCGCGAGGCGGCCGATCCGGAGGCCGCCGTGGACGAGATCTTCCGGATGATCGAGGCGGCCTGGGCGGTCGCCTGACCTTCACACCTCGTTGCGGGCGCGGTTCAGCCGGAGCGCGGAGACGAGGAAGAACACGCCGCCGAGGAAGGCGTACCCGGCGAGACTCGTCAGCGAGGCGTCGTCGCCGCCCGCCTGCGCGAAGAACGAGGCGCCGGCGAGCGTGGAGATGGCGCCGCTGATGATCATGGCCCACTGACCGCCCAGCTTCCGGCGGGTGGCGCCCGCGACGAGCTGGACGATGCCCGAGGTGATCGCCCACACACCCCAGACGCGCAGCACGGCCGGAACACCCGAGGTGGCCGCCACGGCGAGCCCGACGACGGCCAGCGAGCTGATCGCGATGTTCACGTGGAGCGCGGGCGCGCCACGGCCGTCGGCCCGGGCGGACCGGATGTCGACGATCGCGGCCACCACGTCGAACAGGGGATAGACCAGCAGGAGGGTCACGGCGACCGGTCCCAGCGTGCCGCCGGCCGCGAAGAGCAGCGCGGCCCACACCGCGGCGAACGCGAAGCGCAGGAAGTACAGCTTGCGCAGGGCCACGGGGGCGGGGGCGGCGGACGTGGTGCTGACAAGGGTGTCCACGGAGGTACCTTTCGCTTGCGACCATGAGGGAGAACGTTCGTTCTCCCTTGAGATACAAGAGGGTCGACGCGGCCCTTGTCAAGACCGAACGTTCTACCTCATGGATTTGGTACCTTGGGCCGCATGAGTAGGAGCCCAGAAGGCGGCAGCACGTCGGAAGCGCGGGAGCGGCTGCTCGGTACCGCGACCCGGATCTTCTACGCGGAGGGGATCCACTCCGTCGGCATCGACCGGATCACCGCCGAGGCGAAGGTGACCCGGGCGACGCTGTACCGGCACTTCTCGGGCAAGGAGGACCTCGTCCTCGCGTACCTCGACCTGGCCGACCGGGGCATCCGGGGGCAGGTCGCCGAAGCCCGTGCGGGCGCCCGGTCCCCGGCCGACGAGGTCCGGGCCGTCGCCAGGTCCATCACGGAGGGCATCCGCTCCCCCGGCTTCCGCGGCTGCGCCTTCCTCAACGCGGTGGCCGAGTACCCGGACCCCGACCACCCGATCCACCAGGCCGTCCTGGCCCACCGGGCGTGGTTCCTGGACACCGTCAGGGAGCTGCTGGCACGGACCGGCGACGCGCCCGCCGAGGCGGACGGGCGGCACCTCGTCATGCTCCGGGACGGCGCCATGGCGGCGGGGTGCCTCTTCGACCCCGAGCTGGTGTCGGAGACCTTCCTCCAGGGCGTCGAGGGGATTCTGCGGGCGCGCACCGGCGCTTGAGGCGCCGGACGCCCGGCGGCACCGCTCAGCGACGTGCGCCGGAGGCGGGGCGGTCGAGGGCCAGGGTGGCGATCCGCCGCCAGTCCAGCTCGGGGACCTGGTCCACCGCCCCCGGACGGTCGCGCGGAACCAGGACGCGCAGGGCACGCGGCCGCAGGGTGCACACCACCGGTGTGGGCAGCGTCAGCGCCTCGCCGTCGACGGCCACCGGGATGCTCGCGGCTCCGGCGTGGACCTCCACCCGCCGTGACGTCAGCATGGTCAGCGCCGGAGACATCGAGCCCCGAACGGCGATGTCGGCCGCCTGCGCGGCACCGTCCACGCGGATGCCGAGCACGCCGAGTTCACCCCCGTCCAGCCGGGGCCGGCGTCCGAGGTCGAGCGGGTCGGCCGAGGAGTACGGGTTGTTGCTGACCAGCAGCGCCTGCTGGCCGTCGACCGGCCGGTCGTCGG
The DNA here is from genome assembly GCF_043202655.1 of Streptomyces sp. NPDC048171. Classification (NCBI taxonomy): domain Bacteria; kingdom Bacillati; phylum Actinomycetota; class Actinomycetes; order Kitasatosporales; family Streptomycetaceae; genus Streptomyces; species Streptomyces sp. NPDC048171. The sequence continues at coordinate 177,974 of NZ_JBIDAU010000012.1, read as the reverse complement.
CGAGGGCGTCGAGGCGCTCACCGGCACCGCCGGCCAGCAGGTCCGGCAGCGCGTCGAGGGCCGTGCCCGCCTTGGCGTCGCGGTACTCGGGGCGCTGCACGATCGCCGCGTACACCCCGAACGACACGGTGTTGACGAACGCCCGGCCCGCCACGTCGCCCAGGTCCACCCTGAGTTCCACGCCGTCGGTGAGGGCGTCCAGGCACCGGGACGGGTCGGTGCGGTCCAGGCCCAGGTCCATGGCGAGGTGGTTGCGGGTACCGGCGGAGACGACCAGGAACGGCAGGTCGTGCTCGGCCGCCACCGCGGCGACCAGGGCCTGGGTGCCGTCCCCGCCCGCGACGCCGAGCAGGTCGGCGCCCTCGGCGACGGCCTTGCGGGCGAGTTCCTCGACGTCGGTGTGGATGTCCGGCCGCAGCAGGATCACCCGGGCGCCGAGCGCCTCGGCCCGGGCGACGAGCCCGAACCGGGCCACCTTCCCCCCGCCCGAGGCCGGGTTCATGATGAGGACCGCATGCCGGGGCAGCCGGCCCGGCGGTAGGGCGGCGGGTGCCGGATCCGGCCGCCGGTCCGCCCGCAGGGCACCGCGGGCACAGCCCAGGGCCCCGGCCCAGAGCACCACGCCGACCGGGGCCGTGAACCAGAGCCCGCCGTTCAGGAACAGCGCCAGCACGGCCACCAGCGCGCCCACGGCGAGCCCCGCGCCCAGCACCCGCACGGCACCTCGATGGGCCAGGAACCACCAGGCGCCGACCGCGCACACCGCCAGTCCCGCGAGTCCGCCCAGGATGATCATGAGGCCCGCGTCGAGGAGCGACAGCAGGACGACGAGGACGGCCGCCGCGGCGGCGAGCAACGCGTAACGGGCCAACGACCGGGCCCTGACCGACGGCTCGACCTTGCTCACCTGCGCGCCCCCATTCACCGAGGCTCCGTCGACCAGGAGCCGCCGGGCAGCCTACGGCCTCCGGCCGGGCCGTAGGCGATATTCGGTCCCGCGCTGCCGGGGGCGCCCTCCGGCTACTGTTGCTGCCCATGTCCCACATGTCCCACACCGAGGCCGAGATCACCGCCGAGCTGATCCGCGATCTCCTCGAGGAGCAGCACCCGGACCTGGCGGACCGGCCGTTGGGGCTGGGCGCGCGCGGCTGGGACAACCAGTTGTGGCGGCTCGGGGAGGATCTCGCCGTGCGGCTCCCGTGGGCGACGGAGAGCGCGGACGCGCTCCTGCTGAAGGAACACGCCTGGCTGCCCTCGCTCGCCCCGCGGCTGCCGCTGCCCCTCCCCGTGCCGCAGCGCCTGGGCGAGCCCACCGAGCGGTTCCCGCGGCCCTGGATCGTCACCACCTGGGTACCGGGGACGCCGGCCGACCGTGCTCCCGCGACGCGCGCGGCCGACGCGGCCGGTGCCCTGGCCGCCTTCCTGACGGCACTTCACCGACCCGCACCCGCCGGCGCCCCGGTCGGCCGCGGCCGTGCGGGGCCTCTGGCCGACCGCGCGGAAGGGTTCGCCGGCCAGCTTGCCCAGGCCACTGACCTGGGCCTGCTGCCCGACCCGGACGCCGTCCGCGCGGTGTGGGAGGACGCACTCGACGCTCCCCCGTGGGACGGCCCGCCCCTGTGGGTCCACGCCGATCTGCATCCGGCCAACATCCTCACGGCGGACGGCACGTTCTGCGGTGTGATCGACTTCGGCGACCTCTGCGCGGGCAATCCGGCGAGCGACCTCGCCGCCGCCTGGGTCCTCCTGCCGGACGGAGCCACCGCCCCCTTCCACGACGCCTACCGGCCGTCCCCGGACAGTGCCACCCTCCGCCGTGCCCGCGGCAACGCGGCGGCGAACGCGCTCGGCGGCCTGCTCATCGGGCACGCCGGTGAACGCGGCCTTCCCGGCGGCAAGCCCAGCTGGGGTCCCCCCCGCACAGGAAGCGCTGCGACGGCTCACCGAGACGATGCACGACTGAGGTTCGGCGTCGGCACGGACAAGAACCGGCCAACCGCGGTGGGCGAGTTGCCTACGAGGACGTTGACACGCGCGGGGATACCCGGGTGCGCCATTCAGGTGAGGGTAATGTGTTCACAGGTCGAACGGATCTCCGTGTGACCCGTGGTGGCGGCCGCGCTGGCCGGAGGCCGCCCGTCCGAGCTGCCCGCACACGACCTCTGAAAGTGGAGCCGATGAACGTGTCGACCGGCGGCGGAGGGCTGCGGGGCCGGGCCACCGTAGCAGCAATCGTCTGCGCGATGACCCTGATACCCGGGCCGAGTTACGCGGCCCCCGACGATCCCGACCCGCGGGACGACACCTCCATCGAGGGAATCCGCGCGGAACTCGACGGCCTCTACCGCGAGGCGGAGGTGGCCACCGAGGCGTACAACGCGGCCGACGAGAAGGCCAAGAAGCAGGAGAAGCGGCTCTCATCGCTGCGCAAGGACCTCGCCCGCACCGAGGACCGGGTGGACGACCTGCACGACCTCGCCGGCGCGGCCGCCCGGACGCAGTACCGCGGGGGCCATCTGGCCTCCACCGGTATCCAGTTACTCCTCGGCGACCACCCCGACCAGGCCCTGGACGAGGCGTCGCAGGCCCGTCAGGCCATGCGGGGTCTCGTCAACGTCTCCGAGACCCAGCAGACCGTCCGCGCCGAGCTGGACGGACAGACGGAGGCCGCCGCGAAGGAACTGCGCGAGCTGAAGAAGACGCGCGCGGACAAGGCCGGGGCGAAGGAGAAGATCGAGAAGAAGATCGCCGAGGCCGAGAGCATCGAAGCCGGTCTCGAGGAGGAAGAGGCCCGCAGGCTGGCCGCGCTGGAGAGGCAGCGGACGGAGGAGGCCAAGTCCAGGTGGCGGGGCTCCGGTTCGGACGGGGGCGGCTCCTCGACCGGGGGCGGCTCCGCGACCGGGGGCGACTCGGGTGGCAGTACCACCGTGAGCGGGGCGGCCGGCAAGGCCGTCGGCTTCGCGATGGCCCAGATCGGCAAACCGTACGTGTGGGGAGCCGTGGGCCCCTCGTCCTACGACTGCTCGGGACTCACCTCCGCCGCGTGGGCGGCCGCCGGACATCCCATCCCCCGTACCTCGCAGGCGCAGTGGCAGGGACTGACCCGGGTCGGCCTGTCGTCCGCGCGCCCGGGCGACCTGATCATCTACTACAACGACGCCACACACGTGGGCATGTACATCGGAGGCGGACAGATGGTCCACGCCCCACGGCCCGGACGCTCGATCACGACCGCGCCGGCCGCCTCCATGCCCATCCTCGGTGTGGTCCGACCCGGAGTCTGAGCGTATGCCCCACTCGCTGACACCCCGTGACAAGGGGAACCTGCCCGTGCTCAGCGCACCGCCGCTGATCCGACTCGACGCGTACGTGGCCGAGGACGGGTCGACGGTGGTCAACGGCCATCTGCTGGAGATGGGCGGCATGCGCCCGGCCAACGAGGCGATCCTCGACGCCATCGCCATGTTCGCCCGCACCCTGGGGGCCCCGGTGGCGGCGACCGTCATCGACCGCCCCGCACAGCAGGTGGCGCGCCTTCGGGTGCTCCCCGACGGCTCCAGCCGGACCATCGCCGAGGAGGAGGACCTGCCGCCCGGGCGCGAGCGCACCGCCGCCGAGGAGGAGGCGTTTCCTCCGCTCGCCCGCGTCGAGCGCATCATCCAGCACGCACAGCGCGAGGAGCTGCACGCCGCGTTCGTCCTCGCCAGCGCGCTGCGGGAGCACCTCACGCTGCGCAGGGGCGCGGAGGACGAACTCTCCCTGGAGGCGCGGGCCATCGAGGCGTACATCGCCTACCTGCGGGGCGAGTACATGATCTCGACCGTGCTCGCGCTGACCGTCGCGCGGATCCGCTGCCGCACCGACCTCAACCGGGCCGCGCCCGAGGTCGCCCGGGCCACAGCGGCGTGGCAGCGGCTGTGGGACGAGGGCCAGGTCGCGACCCGGGGCCAGGAACTGCTGCGCATGTGGGAGCGGTTGTCCGCGGAGGGCCTGTTGCACGAACCGTCCCACCACGCCATGGCCGAGGCCGTCCGGACCCGGCTCGAACGGGGCAGCCGGTACGTGGAGAACCCGGCCCCCGCCCCGGCGGCGGCTGCCCTGCCCGCGGCACCGGAACCGGCCGCCCCCGAGGACAGGCCTCTCAAGCCCACCCGCCGGGGGCTGCGCCGCTTCACCCGACGCCCCGGCCGGTCGGGCGGCTGAGCCGCGGCCCGCGGGAAGGACAGATGCCGTCCCAACCCGGCCCGGACGGCGGCCTGTTGTGGCAGTATTCGCTGCCATGTCGCCGATTGCCGCGGGGTCGTCCAGAACCGGTCGCAGTCCCTTCCTGGTGCTCCTCCTGCTGCTCGCGGTGGTGGCCACCGGCCTCGCGAGCGCCGGTGCGGCGGGCGGGGCCGGGCTGTTGTCCGGAGCCGCCGCGACACCGGACCGGGCCCGCTACGACGTGGCGCTGCGCTCCGACGCCGACGGCGGTCACTGGAGCGGGCGGCAGCGGGTGTCGTTCCGGAACGCGTCCGGCCGGCCCCTGCGCGAGGTGTACCTGCGCCTGTGGGGCAACGGCGAGGACGGGTGCGGCACGGCCGGTGCCCCGTCCCCCGTCACCGTGTCGCACGTGCGGGGCGGTTCGGCGGGCGGGCTGTCCGTGGACTGCACCGCCCTGCGCATCTCCCTGCCGAAGCCCCTCGGCGGCGGCGAGCGGACCTCCGTCGCCTTCGACGTCTCCCTCACCGTCCCCGGCCGCAACGCGCGCTTCGGCCGCGAGGACGCCTACCGCTTCCTCGGCAACGCGCTGCCCGTGCTCGCCGTGCACGACGCCCAGGGGTGGCACCTCGACCCGTATGTGGCAGTCGGCGAGAGCTTCTACGCCCTGGCGAGCGACTTCCGGGTACGTCTCGACCACCCGTCGGACCTGAAGGTGCCCACGACCGGCCGCACCCGGACCGTCGCCTCGGACGAGACCGGCCGTACGATCACGCTCGGCGTCGCGGACCGGGTGCGGGACTTCGCCTGGGCCGCGGGCCCGTTCCGCACGGCGACGGACACCTCGCCCGGTGGCGTCCGCGTGAAGTCGTACTGGGCGGACGGCACCTCCGCGGCGGGCGTGCGCCTCAACCGTACGGAAGCCGTCGCGGCGATCGACCGGTTCGGCGAGGAGTTCGGCCGCTATCCGTACGGCGAGGTCGACCTGGTGATGACCCCCGGCTTCGGTGGCGGCATGGAGTATCCCGGCCTCGTCCTGCTCGGCACCACCGAGGAGGGCGGCGCGGTCGTCCACGAGCTGGCGCACCAGTGGTGGTACGGCATCGTCGGCAACGACGAATACGGCTCACCGTGGCTGGACGAGAGCTTCGCCCAGTACGCCAACTTCCGCTTCTACGGCCTGGACACCCGTGACTGCTGGGCGGACGTGTACTGGCCGGACGACGGCGCCGCGCTGACCGCCCCGATGGACTACTGGTCGGCGCACCCGGGCACGTACCACCTCGTCTACACGGCCGGGCCCTGCGCGCTGGCCGACCTGGAGCGCACCGTCGGTGCCGGCTCCATGGCCCGGCTCCTCAAGCGGTACGCCCGGGACCACTGGTACGGAGTCTCCACCACCGCCGGCTTCAAGAAGGCCGCCCAGGCCGTGACGGAGCAGGACCTCGGCCCCTTCTGGGAGGCCCACCGCATCAGGTGACGGTGGGCGCGGACCTCACAGGGTCGAGAAGCGGTCGAGGAGCCGCTCCGCCTGCTGGATCTCCGAGCTGAGGGGGTGGTCCTCGGCGACGTGCGGCAGCGCGGACGTGGCCAGCCGGTACGCCTCGCGCAGCGGGGTGTCGGGCAGTTCGGCGTCCGCCATCCGCAACGCGCGTACCGCGCCGAGCAGTTCGCAGGCCAGGACGGTGCGGTACGCGGCCGTCGCGGTGACCGTGCTGCGTACCGCGTGGGTCGAGAAGCTGGCGTGGTCCTCCAGGCCCCGGGAGATCACCGCGGTGCCCAGCGTCACCGGTGAGGCGGCGTGCCGCAGGGTGCCGAGCGCGTCGTGGGAGACGTACTCCAGGATCATGATGCCCGAGCTGCCGGCGGGGCCGTCCGCGAGGAACGGCGGCAGTCCGCTCAGGTCCGGTTCCACCAGGTCGCTCAGCCGGGCGGCCGACAGCTCGGCGATGTGGTGCAGCGCGGCCCGGAGGTAGTCGAAGGCGAGCGCCACCTGGGCCGTGGAGAACTGGCCGTGGTGGTAGGCCTGGTGGGTCTCCGCGTCGATCAGCGGGTTCTCCGCGGCGGCGTTGACGTCGACCTCCAGCACCTCCCCCACCCGGGCGGCCGCGTCGAGTGCCGCCCCCTGCACCTGGGGGAAGGCCCGCAGTCCGAACGGGTCCTGCAACCGCCGCCCGGGAACCGGGTCGCCGGAGCCCGTGAGCAGCCTGCGCAGGTCCGCGGCGCAGCGCACCGACCCGGGGTGGGGGCGGGCGGCGTGGACGCGTTCGTCGTAGGCCTCGGCCGAGCCGCCCAGGGCCCGGAAGGTCAGCGCGGTCACGACGTGGCTCGCGGCCAGCAGGCGGTTCAGGTCGTGCCAGGCCAGGACGGCCTCGCCGAGGGTGGCGGCGTTGCTGGAGATGAACGCCAGCGCGTCCCCCGGGCTGATCGGCACCGGCTCGATGCCGCCGGACGCCCAGGGCAGTTCCCCGGCGAGCGTCAGCGCGATCTCCGCCAGGGCCGTCAGGTCGCCGGTGCCGATCGCGCCACGGGTGTGCACGAGGGGCAGCGCGCCGACCCGCAGGGCCTGCTCCAGCGCCCGCAGCAGGCGGGGGTGCACGCCGCTGCCGGCGGCGGCGAGCTGGTTGAGGCGGATCACCATCACCGCGCGCACCGCGTCGTCGGACAGGGGCTCCCCGGAACCCCCGGCATGGCTGCGCAGCAGGCGCAGCCCGTGCAGGTCGGCAGCTCCCGGGTCGACGACGATGTGACGGTTGGCGCCGACCCCGGTGGTCCTGCCGTAGACGGCTCCCTTGGCGCCCAGCTCGACCGCCAGCTCGTAACTGTGCTCGGCCCTGGTCAGGGCGTCGGGGGTCAGCTCCGTCCACGCACTGCGCCGGGCCGCGCGGACCACGTCGGTGCAGCGGAGCCCGGCGCCGCTGATCTCGATCCGGCTGGTATCGATCATCACCCCTCCTCTTGACAAGTCTTCATTCATTCCTGCGAATAGCATGTAACTCTTGATTCGTCGGACTGGCAAGAAGGAGATCCCGGTGCCCCGGTCGCTGCACGAGTTGCTCACTGCCCACCGGCTCACACCGGCGCAGCGGCGCATCGCCAGTTACCTCGCCGAGCGCCCGGTCGACGCCGCCGCACTCACCAGCGCCGAACTCGCCGAGCGCGCCCAGGTCAGCCAGCCGTCCGTGACCCGGTTCGTGGCGCTGCTGGGCTTCGACGGGTACGGGGACTTCCGCCGCTATCTCCGTACGGCGACGGCCGCGCCCGAGGTGCGGCGCGGGGGCAACAAGTTCCAGGCCGCCATCGACGCGGACCTGCGCAACATCGCGGCGCTGCGCGCCGAGCTGTCGGACGACACCCGGCTGCGCTCGCTCGCCGCGCGGCTGATGGAATCGACGCCGCTCGTCGTGGCGGGTTACCGCATCTCGGCGGCACAGGCGGCGTCCTTCGCCTACCTGGCCACCAAGATCCACCCGGACGTACGGCTGCTGACCGACTCCGGCAGCGTGTTCGGGGACCAGCTGCGGCACGCCCACCGGAGCGGTGCCCGCACCCTCGTCCTGGTCGCGCTCCCCCGCTACCCGCGGGAGAGCGCGGCCGCTCTCGACCAGGCCCGGGAGCTGGGCCTGCACACTCTTCTGATCACGGACCGGCTCGTCTCGGCGCTCACCCCCCTCGCCGACGACGTGCTGAGCGCGGGCGTCGCCTCCGAGTTCGTGTTCGACTCCCACGCCGCGGTGGTCTCGCTGACCGTGGCACTGGTGGAGGCGATGGCCGACGCGGCCGGCGCCCTCGCCCGGCAACGACTGGAAGGTTTCGAAGACTATGCCGCAGAGCACGACCTCTTCCTCCGGGAGTGACTCGGCCGTCCCCGTCGGAGGCGAGGCGGCGGCCACCGCGTTCGACGACGCCCCCCTCAACCGGTTCCACCTGCGCATCACGTCCCTGACGTTCTGCGCCAACGCCTCCGACGGCTACGAGCTGGGCATCATCAGCATCGCCCTGCCGCTGATCGCCTCGCAGTTGGGCTTCGGCGCGGTCTGGGAGGGTCTGCTGGGCGCGTCGGCGCTGATCGGTATCTTCCTCGGCAGTGTGATCGTCGGCTGGGCCGCCGACCGGATCGGCCGCCAGCGGCTGTACACGTGGAACTTCGTGCTGATAGCCGTGGCGTCCGCGGCCGAGTTCTTCGTGACCGGACCGGCCCAGCTGTTCGTGCTGAGGCTGCTCATCGGCATCGGGATCGGCGCGGACTACGCGCTGGGGCCGACGCTCGTCGCCGAGTTCGTGCCCCGCCGGTACCGCGGCGGGCTGCTCGCCTCGCTGACCGTCCTGTGGACGGTGGGCTACGTGATCGCCTTCTTCCTGGGCAACTACATGGTCTCGCTGGGCGACGACGCCTGGCGCTGGCTGCTCGCCTCCAGCTGTGTGCCGGCGGTGGCCGTGGTGCTGCTCCGCATCGGCGTGCCCGAGTCGCCGCGGTGGCTGCTGGCGCAGGGCCGGGTCGAGCAGGCCCGCGCGGTCGTCCACCGGCTCGGCGGTGACACGGAGGCGTTCGCCTCGCTGGTGCGGACCACTCAGGCCGCGGGGGGTGCGGCGAAGGCGCGCTACCGGGATCTGTTCGGCCGTGACCACTGGCGGCACACCGCCTTCGGCGTGGTCTTCTACAACGCCCAGGTGGTGCCGTACTTCGCGATCTACACGTTCCTGCCGCTGGTGCTGCTGAAGATGGGGGTCGGCGAGGAGGACACCACCAGCGACGGCTGGCTGAACGTGTTCCTGCTGGCGGGGAGCGTCGCGGGGCTCTGGTTCGTGGCCAAGGCCTCCCGTCGTGGCCTGACCATCTGGTCCTTCGTCGTCCTCATCGCCTCGCTCGCGCCGATGGCGGTCTGGCCGGACGCCCCCACCGCGGTGCTCTTCCCGCTGTTCCTGGTCTTCACCTTCACCATGTCGGCCGCGGTCAACCTGGACCAGGTCTACCCGGCCGAGCTGTTCCCCACCGACCTGCGCAGTTCCGGCGTGGGCCTGCTCAACGGGCTCAGCCGGGTGGGTTCGGCCATCGGCACGTTCCTGCTCCCGCTGAGCCTGGACCACCTCGGCTTCTCCCCCACCATGCTGGTGCTGACCCTGGTCCTGGCCGCGGGGCTGGCCGCGTCGGTCGTCTGGGCGCCGGAGACCAAGAACATGGCGCTCCATTAGTCGTCGCGCCCGTCCGGACGCCCCCGGCCTGGGCGTATGCAGTTGCGAACCAGGGGTGATCCCTGATCTCCTGACCAGCGACGTGGGACTGTCGGCCGGTTCGCCGTACGGCGGTTCCAGCCCCATCCCCGACCGGCGACAGGACCCATGACAGACCGTGCCCACCCCGTGACGGCCGACGACGAGCAGCCGCCGACGGGGGACGACCGTGCCTTCTTCGGACAGCCGAAGGGCCTGCTCACCCTGTCGGGCCTGGAGGTCTGGGAGCGTTTCTCGTTCCTCGGCATGCAGGCGATCCTCGTCCTGTACTTCGCCGACTCGGTGGCGAACGAGGGCCTGGGCATGGACGCGGGCACCGCCGCGTCGGTGTCGGCCGCCTACGGCACCCTCGTCTACCTGGTCTCCGTCGGCGGCGGCTGGCTCGCCGACCGCATCCTCGGCTCCTACCGGGCGGTGCTGTGGGGCGGCGTCCTCATCGCCCTCGGCCACTACTCCATGGCCGTGCCCACCGCCACCATGACCTGGGTCGGCCTGGGCCTGATCAGCGCCGGCACCGGCCTGCTGAAACCCAACGTGGCCGCCATGGTCGGCAAGCTCTACCGCACGGACGACGACCGCCGTGACGCCGGCTTCGCCCTCTACTACATGGGCATCAACATCGGCGCCTTCGCCGGTCCGCTGATCACCGGCTGGCTCGGCGAGCACCAGGGATGGCACTGGGGCTTCTCGGCGGCGGCCTTCGGCATGACGCTGGGGCTGATCCAGTACGTCGCGGGGCGGCGGCACCTGGCCGGGCGCAAGCACGCCGCCGAGTTCGCCCTGGCCCCGGCGGCCATGCGCCGGGCCGTGTGGCTCATGGTGGGCGGGACCCTGGCCTTCGCCGCGCTGTGCGGGCTGCTCGCGGGCGTCGGCTGGCTGACCATGGACCGCTTCGTCGACGTGCTCACCCTCGCCTCGGTGGTCGCGCCGGCCGTCTACTTCTGGATCATGTTCACCAGCCCCCGGGTCACCACCGAGGAGCGGGGCCGGCTGCGGCCCTACATCGTGCTCTTCCTGGCCTCGGTGGTCTTCAACTTCATCCTCTTCCAGGCGTACTCGACGATGATGCTGCTCGCGTCGACGAACGCCGACACCACCATCCTCGGCTTCGACTTCCCGTCCAGCTGGTACGCCTCCGCGCTGGGTGCCTTCGAGGTGGCGCTGGCCCCCGCGGTCGCCGCGGTCTGGGTGCGGATGGGCCGCCGCCAGCCGCACGCCTCGAACAAGATCGCGCTCGGGGTCATCCTCGGCGGCCTGTCGTTCCTGCTCATGGTGATTCCCACCGCGGGCCACGAGGGCACCGACTACCGGATGGCCGCCTGGTGGATCGTCGGGTCCTACCTGCTGCTCGGCCTCGGCGACGTCCTCCTGGAGACCTCGGGCCTGTCGGCCAGCAGCAAGCTGGCGCCCAAGGCGTTCTCCAGCCAGACCATGGCCCTGTGGTTCCTGTCGCTGGCCCTCGCCAACGGGATCCAGGCCCAGGTCGTGAAGATCTACGACGACGTGTCCCACCCCGTGTACTTCGGCGTCAACGGCGGCATCGCGGTCGTTCTCGGCCTGGTCGTCGTCGCCCTCGCGCCGTGGCTGCGGCGCACCATGCACCCCGTCCACTGAGCACCGGCACGCCGGAAGGTACCGCCTCATGCGCATCCGCACGGACTTCCCGTACGAGACGACCCACGAAGACATCCGCATCCCGCTGCCGGACGGCACCCGGCTCTACGCGCGGATCTGGCGGCCGGTCACCGAGGAGCCGGTCCCGGCGCTGCTGGAGTACCTGCCGTACCGCCTCAGCGACTGGACGGCGCCCCGCGACAGCCAGCGCCACCCCTGGTACGCCGGCCACGGCTACGCCTCCGTGCGCGTCGACGTGCGCGGGCACGGCAACAGCGAGGGCCTGCCCGGCGACGAGTACGACGCCACCGAGCTGGCCGACGGCGTGGCGGTCGTCGAGTGGCTGGCCGCTCAGCCCTGGTGCAGCGGCAAGGTGGGCATGTTCGGGATCTCCTGGGGCGGCTTCAACTCGCTCCAGATCGCCGCACTCGCCCCCGAGCCGCTGAAGGCCGTCGTCACCGTCTGCTCGGCGGACGACCGGTACGACAACGACGTGCACTACATGGGCGGCTCCGTCCTCGGCGTGGACATGCACGCCTGGGCCGCCACGATGCTGGCCTTCGTCTGCCGCCCGCCGGACCCGGAGTACGCCGGCGGGGAGTGGCGGGAGATGTGGCTGCGGCGGCTGGAGGCCGTCGACCCGTTCATCCACACCTGGCTGGCCCACCAGCTCCGCGACGACTACTGGAAGCACGGCAGCGTCTGCGAGGACTACTCCGCGATCGACGCCGCCGTCCTCGCCGTCGGCGGCTGGCACGACCCGTACCGCGACACCGTGCTCCGGCTCGTGGAGCACCTGCCCGGCGACCGGGTGCGGGGGCTGATCGGCCCCTGGTCGCACCAGTACCCGGACCGCGGCCTGCCGCCGGGCCCGCCGATCGGCTTCCTCCAGGAGACGCTGCGCTGGTGGGACCAGCACCTGAAGGGCGAGGACACCGGCGTCATGGACGAGCCCCGGCTGCGCTCCTGGATCAGCGAGTCGCACCGGCCGGCCACCGTCTACCCCGAACTGCCGGGCCGCTGGGTCGGCGACCCCGCCTGGCCGTCCCCGTACGTCACCCCCACCGCCCATGCCCTCGGCGGCGACCCGGTCGTCGTACGGTCCCCCCAGCACACCGGCGTGGACGCCGGGCGGTTCTTCCCCTTCGGCAACGACGCCGACCTGCCGCCGGACCAGCGGGAGGAGGACGGCCGCTCGGTGTGTTTCGAGTTCCCCGTCACCGGCGCCCCCGTCGAGATCCTCGGACGCCCCGAGGTCACCCTGCGCCTGCGGATGGACGTCCCGTACGGACAGGCCGTCGCCCGGCTCTGCGACGTCGCGCCGGACGGGTCGTCGACCCTGGTGACCCGCGGCGCGCTCAACCTCGCGGCGCGCGAGGGCCGGGACCGCAACGTGCCGTGGACGCCGGGGGCCACGGAGACGGTGACCTTCCCCCTCAACGGCATCGGTCACACCTTCCCCGCCGGACACCGCATCCGGCTCGCCGTCTCCTCGGCGTACTGGCCGTGGATCTGGCCGCAGGCCGGCTCCGACGGCTTCGTCCTGGAGCCGGCCGGCTCGGCGCTCGAACTCCCCGTGCGGGACGCCGGGGAGCACCCCGAGGACACCGGCATCCGCTTCGAGGCCCCCGAGCAGTCCGAACCCCTGCAGGTGGTGTCACCGGCGACGCTGGAGGAGGAACGCCCGGAGCGGCTGGTCGTGCGGGACGTGGCCAAGGGCGAGTGGCGGCTGGAGGTCGACCCCCGCTACGGCGGCACGCGCGTGTACCCGGACGGCCTCGAGTTCGCCGAGGACGCGCTGGAGACCTACACCGTCCGGGAGGACGACCCGCTGTCGGCGCGGGCCCGGTCTCAGTGGACCGTGCGGCTGCACCGGCCGGAGCGGGGCTGGGACGCGCGGGTCGAGACCCGGTCGGAGATCACCTGCGACGCCGAGGACTTCGTCACGTCGAACGAGGTGGTGTGCCGGGACGGCGAGGACGTCGTCTTCCACCGCACCTGGGAGCGGCGCATCCCCCGCGTCGCCCGCTGACCTCCCGGCCGCCGGAGAGTCCGGGGCGGTGGCTCACTCTTCGCCCCGGGCCTTCAGCACCGCCTTGTTCAGCGCCCACAGCCCGATGCCGACGGCGACGAGCACGCCCGCCCGGATGTACACGTCCGCGGGCCGGTCGGCGAGCGGGCTGGCCAGGGCCAGGGAGGTGATCGCGCCCAGGACCGGCAGGACCGTGGGCGTACGGAAGTGCTTGTGCTCCACCGGGTCGCGGCGCAGGACCAGGACGGCGACGTTGACGACCGCGAAGACGCACAGCAGCAGGAAGGCAGTGGTGTCGCCGAGGCCCGCGATCTCCCCGGTGGAGACCAGGCCGATGGCGAGCAGCGACACGAAGACGATGCCGACGACCGGTGTGCGCCGCCGGGGCAGGACGCGGCCGAGGGCGCGGGGCAGGATGCGTTCGTTCGCCATGCCGTAGCAGAGGCGGGACGCCATCATGATGTTGATCAGCGCCGAGTTGGTGACCGCGAACAGGGCGATCAGCGCGAACAGCTTCGGCGGGAAGTCGAGTCCGCCGGCCTTGACGACCTCCAGCAGCGGTCCGCTGGAGTCCTCCAGCACGCGGTAGTCGACGAGGAGCGAGGAGATCAGGGCGACCAGGACGTAGATGGTGCCGGTGACGGTGACGCCGATGAAGATGGCGCGCGGGAAGGTGCGTGCCGGGTCCTTGGTCTCCTCGGCCATGTTGACGGAGTCCTCGAAGCCGACGAAGGCGAAGAAGCCGAGCGCGGTCGCGCCCAGCACGCTGGTGACCAGCGCGTAGCCGGAACCGCCGGCCTGCAACTCGCCGAGCCGGGAGGGTTCGCCGTCGCCGGTGAGGACCGCCCAGGCGCCGACGGCGAGGATGACGAAGAGGCCCGTCAGTTCGACCAGGGTGAGGACCACGTTGGTCTTCACCGACTCGGAGACGCCGCGCAGGTTGAGGGCGGCGAGGGCGAGGATGAACAGGATCGCGATGAGCGTGGGCGGGAAGAAGTCCGTGAACTCGGAGAGGTAGTCGCCGCTGAAGGCGCGGGCCGCCGCGCTCGCCGACGACAGGCCCGAGCACATCACCATGAAGGCGACGATGAAGGTGAGGAACGGGACCTGGAACGCCTTCTGCGTGTACAGCGCGGCGCCGGCGGCCTTCGGATACTTGCCGACCAGTTCGACATATGAGGCGGCCGTCAGGATGGCGACCACGAATCCGATGACGAACGGCAGCCACAGCGCACCGCCGACCTTGCCCGCGACCTGGCCGGTGGTGGCGTAGATGCCGGTGCCGAGGATGTCGCCGATGACGAAGAGGATCAGCAGCTTGGGGCCGATGGCCCGCTTCAGGGGGGTGTCGTCCGTCCCTCCCGGCGAGGCGGTGTCACTTCCGGCTGTCGTCACGAGGTTCCCCCTGGGGCGGCTGACACGGACAACGTGTCGACTGCCCTGCCGATCACCGAGTCATGCCCCCGTGTACTCCAGGCGGAAGCAGCCGGCGGCAGGCCGGGACACCCGGGGCCCGTCCGCCGGCCGCGCGGTCGCGCAGGTCAGCCGGTCAGTGTGAAGGTCTGGGCGGTCGACTGGGAGCAGGGCTGCTGGGAGAGGCGGGCTCCGTTGGCGGTGGAGGCGTTGTCGACGGTCAGGCACTTGGCGCTGTGGCGGGCGACGAAGCGGTACCGGTTCGCGGTGCCGGTGGGTTCGGGGCGCCACTGCTGGTTGGTGCCGCCCACGTAGTCCCACAGATGGACGCGGGTGCCGTCCGCGGTGGCGCCGGAGCCGCCGTCCACGTCCCAGGCCTTGCCGTTGTGGCGGTTGACGGCCTGGTAGTACCCGTCTCCGGTGGGGCGGAACTGCCAGGACTGGTTGGCGCCGCCGCCGCAGGCCCACTGCTGCACGGCGGTGCCGTTGGCGGTCCCCCAGTCGGCGGCGTCGAGGCACGCGCCGCTGCCGGTGTTCACGACGCGGTACCAGGAGGCGGGGTCGATCGGACCGGTCGGCTCGCCGCTGGTGCCGCTCCACACGAAGGTCGCGACGGCTCCGGCCGGCAGGGTGTAGGCCAGCGATTTCCCGCCGTCCGTGAGGGAGAAGCGCTGGGACGAGGAGGCGGTGTTGACGACGTAGGCGACGCGGGAGCCGTCGGGGTTCTGGAAGGCGACGTTCTGCACGCCGCCCGCGCCCTGGCTGCTGGAACCGATGCGGGTGGCCCCAGGTGCGACGAACTTGCTCACGTGGCCGAGCACGTAGTACTCGGCGTTGCGGGTCACGTCGCCGCCCGCGATCTCGACCACGCCGTTGCACCGGTTGGTGCAGTGGCCCTGGTGGGGGCCGCCGTTCCGGTCCAGGGCCAGATTCCAGGTGAGCACGGTCTCGCCGCCGTGGCGGAAGTTCTGGACGACGAGGTTCTCGGCGTGCCAGCGCAGGGTGTCGGCGAACGTCCTGCTCGTGTCGGAGCTGTCGGTGCCGGAGCACTCGGTGAAGAAGACGCGCTTGCCCGCGTCGACGACCTGCTGCTGCGCGGAGACCTGTCCGCCGTAGCAGTGGAAGGCGGCGCCGATGACGCGGTCGATGCCCGCCGTGCGGGAGAACACGTCCAGCGGATAGTTCGGATGGTCCCAGTTGTGGTCGTAGGCGAGGATGTTGGTCGCCAGCCCCGCCGCCGTGAGCTTCGGGTCGAGGACCTTGAGGAAGTCGGCCTGCTGTGCCGACGTCATCGACGTCGAGGGGTAACTGGTCGCGAACTCGGGCTCGTTCTGCACCGTGAGGTCGGTGAGTGCGATGCCCTCCTGCTGGTACGCCCTGATCGCCTTGACCAGGTAGTCGGCGTACGCCGCATAGTTCTCCGGCTTGAGGCTGCCGCCGTTCAGGGAGTTGCCGCTCTTCATCCAGGCGGGCGGGGACCAGGGCGAACCCATGAAGCGGATCTGCGGGTTCACGGCCGTGGCCTGCCTGAGGACGGGGATGATCTCGGCCCGGTCCCGGTCGACGGAGAAACTGCCGGGGGTGTCCTCGTAGGAGTAGGGGCTGTTCGTCGCGTCGAAGTCGGTGCTGCCCAGCGGCTGGCGCAGGTAGTTCAGTCCGATGCCGTCACCGGCGGTGGAGAACAACGACCGCATCAACTCACCGCGCCTGTCCTGCGGGAGGCCCTGGATCAGGCGGGCGGAGGCGCCCGTCACGGAGGCGCCCGCGCCCGTGAAACGCTGGCCCCTGCTGGCGGCGTCGACGCGGATGTCGACGGACTGGGGCGCGCCGGTGAAGGGGACGCTCCCCTCGGCCGCGAGCCTCTTGGCGCCGTCCGGTGTGGTGACCCACACCTGGGCGACGGGGTCGGCGGCCTGCGCGGTTCCGGACCCGGTGAGGCCCGTGCCGAGACCGGCGAGGGCCAGGGCGAGGGCGGCTAAGGCACGGGAGCGGGACCGGGATCTCGGAAGGCGGGTGCTCGTACTGGTCGACACGGTGCGGATCTCCTTCGCTTCGGTGGGGAGCGGGGCGTACCGGCGGCCGGGAACGGCGGTGCGGAGAAGCGGCCCAGCCGGTCGGCACCCGGCGCGGGGAACGGAGCCTCAGCTGAATGACGGCGCCATGAAAGCACACCTACTAAGTACTTAGTAAGCGGCGTGCGTCACACTCTCGCGACCCGTTCGAAGACCACCGATCCGGCCGCCTGACGGAACGTAGGCTGTCGCAGGTGAGCGACCAATCAGTGGGCAGGCCCACGCGCAGACCCAAGGCCGGGCCCCGCACACCACGCAGCCCCGAGGCCCGGCGGCGCCAGCAGGACATCCTGGAGATCGCCACCGACACCTTCGCCGCCCGCGGCTACAACAACGCCTCCCTGGCGGAGATCGCGGACCGCGCCGGGCTGACCCAGGCGGGCGTCCTGCACTACTTCCGCTCCAAGGCGCTACTGCTCACCAGCGTCCTCGAACGGCGCGATCAGGAAGACATCGAGCAACTGGGCCCCGAGCGCCCGCACGGCATCGCCTTTCTGCGCCACCTCGTCGACACCGCCCTGCGCAACGCCGAACGGGAGGGTCTCGTCCGGCTCTACGCGGTCCTCTCCGCGGAGTCCGTCACCGAACAGCACCCCGCGCAGGCCTACTTCCGCGACCGCTACACCGGACTGCGCGCCTTCGTCACCGACGCGCTGACCGAGGCCTGCGGCCTGCCGGAGTCGGACGCGGCCCGCGCGCACGACGCGGCGAACGCGATCATCGCCGTCATGGACGGACTCCAGGTCCAGTGGCTGCTCGACCCCGACTCCGTCGAGATGGCCGCCTCGACGGACCTGGTGATCCGCTCTCTGCTGACCACGCTGGCTCCGGAGCGCTTCTCCACCTGAGTCCGGGGCCGGCGCGACCAGCGGGGGCGCGCGGCGAGGTCACGTCACGCGACGGCGATTCCCTCCAGCTCCACCAACTGGCCGGGAATCGCCAGCCTGGAGACCCCCAGCATCGTGGAGGTGGGCGCCACCCCTGCGGCGCCCAACCGCGCCGCCAGCACGCCGTAGTGCGGGAGCAGGAGATCGACGTCGGTCGTGTAGACGTTGAGCCGGACCAGGTTCGCGAGGGACATGCCCGCGCCACCGAGCACCGCCTCCAGGTTGTCGGCGCTCAGTGCCAACTGCGCGGCCATGTCGCCGTCGTGCTGGGGCTTTCCGTCGCCGTCCATCGCGGTCTGGCCCGAGATGTACAGGGTCCGGGTGTGCCCGGAGACGACCTCTCCCTGGTTGAATCCCAAGTCCTTCGACCAGGTCACCGGGTTGACCGCGGTGCGTTCCAGTGCCACGTCAGCTCCATTCGGTTGTCGGGGGTGCGGAGACCGTCGGCCGGGTTGTCGCCGGCTTCGACGTCGTGGCGGCCAGCGTGTCAGCGAATCACGACACCGATGGTCATGTATTCGGATAGAGTTTTCGCGTGCGCGCCGACCGGTTGGTCTCACTGGTGCTCCTGCTGCGTCAGCGCGGTCGGTTGACCGCGGACACGCTCGCTCGCGAGCTGGAGGTGTCCACCCGCACCGTGCTCCGCGACATCGAGGCGCTGTCCACGGCCGGCGTCCCGGTCTACGCCGAACGCGGCCGGCACGGCGGCTTCGCGCTGGCACCCGGCTTCCGGACCGAGCTCACCGGCCTCAACCACGACGAGACCCTCGCCCTGCTGACCACCGGATCGAGCCGCGGCGAGCCGGTGTTCGGCCTGGGCCCGGCGCTCGCTTCGGCCCTGCGCAAGGTGGTCGACTCGCTGCCCGAGATCCACCGGACCACCGCGAGCGACGCGGCACAGAGGTTTCTCGTCGACCCGAAGACCGACCTGCTCTCCCGTCGGCTGCCGACCGAGCAGGTGTCCGGCACCACGATGATCGAGGTGCGGCGCGCGGTGCTCGCCGGACACAAGCTGCGTATCCACTACGCGGCGGTTGACCAGGGCCCGAGGTGGCGCACGGTGGACCCGATCGGCCTGGTCACCGTGCGCGGCCAGAGCTACCTGCTGGCCACGAGATCGGGCGCGGACCGCACCTACCGGCTGTCCCGGATGCAGGCCGCCGAAGAACTCCCCGAAGCCGCGGAGCGGCCGGACCGGGTCGACCTGGACCGGATCTGGCGGGAACGCTCCGCACGGTTCCTCTCCAGCGGCGACCACCTCACCGTGCTGGTACGGCTGAGCCCGGCGCGGCGCGAGGAGTTGCTGGACACCGCGCTGGCCGTCCGCGCGGAGAAACCCGACGCGGACGGCGGGCTGCGGCTGGAGGTGACGTTCCAGGACACCCGGCACGCCGAGTGGGCGCTCTGGCAGCTCGGTACGGACGCGGAAGCCCTGGCCCCGCGGTCCGTGCGGACCGCCCTGCGCGACCGCGCCGCCGCGATCGTCGCCCGTTACGAGGACACGTGAGCCGGAGGACCGGGGCGTTCCTCAGCCGTCGCGGGTGATGCGGAACAGCACGTTCGGACGCAGGGGGCCCTCGGGCGCATCCGGGTCGTCGAAGTCGCCGGACGCGTCCCGGGTCATGCCGATCCTGCGCATCACCGCCTGGGAACGGACGTTGGTGGCGGTCGTCACCGCGAGGATCTCGGGCAGGTCCAGCACCTCGAAGCCGTGGGCCAGCACGGCCCGCGCGGCCTCGCCGGCGTATCCCCGGCCCCAGGCCGACCGGGCGAGCCGCCAGCCGATCTCCACGCCGGTGAACGGCAGCCCGTCCTCGACCTCGTCCAGCCCCGCGAAGCCGATGAACTCGCCCGTGGCCCGGACCTCGACGGCCCACCATCCGTAGCCCCGCCGGTCGAAATCGTCCCGGAAGCCGGCGACGGAGGCGTCACTCTGTTCACGGGTGAGCGGGTCGCCCAGGTGCTCTCGCACCTCGGGATCGGCGTTCATCGCGGCCCACGGCGCGAGGTCGGAGTCGCGCCAGCGGCGGAGGACGAGGCGGTCGGTACGCAGTTCGGTCATGCGCTCAGCCAAGCCAGCCGTGCCTCGCGAAGCAATCCGATTTCCCGGCCCGGCGGGCTGAGCCCCCTCAGCCGAGGGTGGCGTGCGGGTCCACGATCCCCTCGACGATCCTCAGCAGCCGGTCCCCCGCCCGGTCGATGCTTCCGTTCTGGGTGCTGACCTGGGCGCCTTCGAGGAGGAAGGTGATCTGGGCCGCGGTCTGTCCGGGGTCCGCCATCCCGGCCTCGACGCACATGGCGGTCAGCCTGCGCGTCTGGCGGGCCTTGTGTTCCTCGATCACCTGCCGTGCGGGGTGGGCGCGGTCGGGGAGTTCGGCGAGGGAGTTGATGAAGGGGCAGCCCCGGTGCGAGATCGCCGGGAGCCCCTCGGCGATGAAGCGGGCCAGGCCCATGATCTGCTCCTTCGGCCGGCCGGGATGGTCGGCCTCGACGCGGTCGAAGGCGGCCTGGTAGTCGGCGGCGACGATCCGCAGCCACTCCGCCACCAGGGCGTCCTTGGTCGCGAAGTGCCGGTAGACCGCCATCTTGGTGGTCTCGGCCTTGTCGGCGATGGCCTGGACGCTCACGCGCCGGATCCCCTCGCTCTGGAAGAGTTCTTCGGCCGCGTCGAGGATGCGCTCGCGAGGGGGCAGCTTCGCGACCCTGCTCGGCCTTCTGACGGTCGATGTCATGACTCCTCCGCGGCGTCCGTTCGGCTGGGAACCCTCTCACTTCCTGCTACGGTACCAGTCCGTCCCGGACGATACCGTTGGGTATCATCCGGGACTGTCCGGTACCGATCTCTTCTGTGGAGTGACGATGAGAGTGAACGAGTACGTGCGTCTCGACGCGGTCGGCCTCGCGCGGCTGGTGGCCCGGGGCGAGGTGACCCCGGCCGAACTCGAGGCGGCCGCACGCGAGGCCACGCTCGAGGTCAACGGGCGGGTCAACGCCGTCGTGGAGACCTGGCCCACCGACGACGAGCCGGTTCCGGGCGGTACGCCGCTGGCCGGGGTGCCCTTCCTGATCAAGGACATCGGAGTCACCATGGCCGGGCGGCGCTCGGAGCTGGGCAGCCGCCTCGCGGCCGGAAACGTCGCCCCCGCCGACTCCTTCCTGATGCGGCGCTTCCGCCGCACCGGGCTGGTGACGTTCGGCCGTACCGCGACGCCGGAACTGGCCTACAGCATCACCACGGAGCCCGTGCTGTACGGTCCGTCCCGCAATCCGTGGGACCTGGAGCGCAGCGCGGGCGGCTCCAGCGGGGGTGCGGGCGCGGCCGTCGCCGCCGGGGTCGTTCCGCTCGCCCACGCCACCGACGCCGCCGGCTCGCTGCGGATTCCGGCCGCCTGCAACGGGCTCTTCGGCCTGAAGCCCACCCGCGGCCGCGTCTCCCTGGGCCCCGACGCCGACGAGACCTTCAACGGCCTCGCCGTGCAGGGCGGCGTGAGCCGGACCGTCCGTGACAGCGCGGCGCTGCTCGACCGCGTCCTCGGACCGGAACCCGGCGACCCCTACTCCGCCCGACAGCCCTCCCGCCCCTACCTGGAGGAAGTCACCCGGGCGCCGGGCCAGCTGCGGATCGGCGTCCTCACCCAGGCCTGGGGCGGCCGTCGCACCGCCCCGCCGGTGAGCGACGCGCTCAACCGCACCGTGCGGCTGCTCGAATCGCTCGGCCACCAGGTGGAGGAGGCCACGGTCGGTCTCGGAGCGGACTGGGAGGAGTTCGTGTCGGCCACCGCCCGGCTGTTCACGGCCAACCTCGCCGCCACGGTCGACGCCGTGGCCACCGCCTTCGGACGCCCGGCCGACGCCTCCACCCTCGAGCCGGCCACCCTGACCAGCTACCACTACGGACAGCGCGTCAGCGGCCCCGGGTTCGTCGCCGCCCTCGCGATACGCAACGCGGTCGCGCGGAGCCTGGGACAGTACTTCGCCGCCCACGACGTCCTCCTCACCCCCACCCTCCCGGAGCTTCCGATGCCGCTGGGCACCTACACCGAGGATGCGTCGGCGCTGGACGGAGCCGGCTGGATCGACCGGCTCAACGACCGGTCGCCGTTCACCCTGGCGTTCAACGTGGCCGGCAACCCGGCCATGTCCGTGCCGCTGACCGCCGACCCCGCGACGGGGCTGCCGATCGGCATGCAGTTCGCCGCCGATCACGGACGTGAGGACCTGCTCTTCCGCCTCGCGGGGCAACTCGAACGGGCGCAGCCGTGGGCGGACCGCACCCCCGCGGTCCGGGCCGGGAGCCATCCCGGCCGCGTCACCTCCCGGTGACCCCGACCGCCGCGCGGGCTACGGACGGCCCGAGGCCGGCCGCACCCGGTTTCCGGTGTGGCGGAGGCAGGAGGCGGCGACGACCAACGGCCACAGCGACTGGATGCCGGTCACGACCCGCTCCGCGATACCGACGTCGCCCTGCCGGTGCATCTCGATCAGGAACCACGCCCCACCGACCGCCATCACGGCCGTCACCGTGATGGAGGGCATCAGCCGCAGCGCCCAGGGGGCCGCCGGACCACCGTTGGCGGCGAGGACCGGCCACACCGCCAGCAGGGTGAATCCGACGACCGCCACCGCGCCGTGGTGCAGGGATCCCCCGCTGCTCGGCGCGGGAAGCACCACCACGCCCAGGGCGGCGAGACCACCGCCGGCCAGTGCCACCCGGCCGGCGGTGGCGGCGGCCCGCAGCCCCCAGGCGGTCAGCAGATGGCAGGCGCCCAGGGCGAGGAACGCCGCCGACATCACCCAGAATCCCGGGGCTCCGTAGGCTCCAAGCACGCTGATCGTCTGGGAGACGGGGTCGTAGCCGGGCCCTTCGAACAGGGCCGCGCCCGTCCAGCCTCCGATCAGCAGGACGGGCGCGCACCCTGAGGTGAGCAGGACCCATCTGGGGACAACTCGCATCAAACCAGGTTAAAGCGGAACCTGGAGGCATGGCCACGTGTCCTGCGGTGGCGGGCCGAAGCAGGGAGGACGTCGACGTGCGGACCTCGGACCTGATCGAATGGCGCGGCGGCGGTCCGGAGGTCCGGTCGGTACGGACGTAGCGACCCTCACGACGAGGAGAGAGCCATCACCACACACGCGGGCAAGGTGATCTGCGACATCACGGTCACGGCCGACGGGTACTCGGCAGGGCACGGCCAGAGTGAGGAACGCCCGTTCGGCGACGACGGCGGGGACGGCACGGGCGCGAAGCTGCACGCCTGGATGTTCGACACGCCCGACGAGAACAGGGCCGAACTGGACCGGATGGCCGCCGCCAAGGCGTTCATCATGGGACGCAACATGTTCGGGCCCGTGCGGGGCCCGTGGGACCGGCCGTGGAACGGCTGGTGGGGCGACGATCCGCCGTTCCACGCGCCGGTGTTCGTCCTCACCCACCACGCGCGCGAACCGCAGGCGATGGCCGGGGGCACGACGTACCACTTCGTCACCGACGGGATCGAGTCGGCGCTGGCACAGGCGCGGGCGGCGGCTGGCGGCGGCGACGTGCAGGTCCAGGGCGGGGCCACCACCGTCAACCAGTACCTCGCGGCCGGCCTGATCGAGGAGCTGAGGCTGCACGTCGTGCCGCTCACGCTCGGCGCCGGCACCCGGCTCTTCGACGGTGTCCCGCCGCTCGGGCTGGAGCAGGTGGCCTCACGCGCGGCGACCCAGGTCACGCACGTGACCTACCGCGTGCGCTCCTGACGCGGAGGGCCTCCGGCCGGGAGGAGTTCCCGGCCGGGGCCCGGCGTGCGAGCGGTACGGTCACGGAGCGAGCAGGAGGCTGTCGCCGCGCTCCTTGGCGGCTGCGTAGCGCTTGGCCACGTCCTGCCAGTTGACGACGGCCCACATGGCGTCGATGAAGTCGACCTTCTGGTTCTTGTACTGGAGGTAGAAGGCGTGCTCCCAGGCGTCGAAGACCAGGATCGGCGTGGAGCCCTGGCCGACGTTGCCCTGGTGGTCGTAGACCTGCTCGACGATGAGACGGCCGCTCAGCGGCTCGTACGCCAGCACACCCCAGCCGGAGCCCTGCGTGGTCGCGGCGGCCTTGGTGAGCTGCGTCTTGAAACCGGCGAAGGAACCGAACGACTCGGTGATGGCGTCCGCGAGGTCGCCGACGCCGTCGGCGGCCAGCGGCTCGCCGCCGCCCGAACCGGTCATGTTGTGCCAGTAGATGGAGTGCAGGATGTGCCCGGAGAGGTGGAAGGCGAGGTTCTTCTCCAGGCCGTTGATCGACCCCCACTGCTCCTTGTCCCGCGCCTCGGCGAGCTGCTCGAGCGTGTCGTTGGCCCCCTTCACGTAGGCCGCGTGGTGCTTGTCGTGGTGCAGCTCGATGATCTGCGGATTGATGACCGGCTCGAGTTCCGAGTAGTCGTAGGGAAGCTCCGGGAGCGAGTACACCGCCATGTCCAACATCCTCCGACGTTATTGCCAATGATGTGCAGTTGCACGCTAACAGCGTCGGTGGTGATTGTTGATCAGCCGTTGGTCCTAGGTCCGGCGTCGTGTACCCGCCCCCGACGGGGCGTCAGTCCTCCCCCTCCAGATCGCCCTCGGTCTCCAGGTACACCTGCCGCAGGGCTTCCAGGACGGCCGGGTCGGGCTTCTCCCACATGCCGCGCGACTCCGCCTCCAGCAGGCGCTCGGCGATGCCGTGCAGGGCCCAGGGGTTGGCCTGCTGGAGGAACTCGCGGTTGGCGGGGTCCAGGACGTACGCCTCGGTGAGCTTGTCGTACATCCAGTCCGCGACCACGCCCGTGGTGGCGTCGTAGCCGAAGAGGTAGTCGACGGTGGCGGCGAGTTCGAAGGCGCCCTTGTAGCCGTGGCGGCGCATCGCCTCGATCCACTTGGGGTTGACCACGCGGGCGCGGAAGACGCGGGAGGTCTCCTCCACCAGGGTGCGGGTGCGGACCGTCTCCGGGCGGGTGGAGTCGCCGATGTACGCCTCGGGCGCGGTGCCGCGCAGGGCGCGGACGGTGGCGACCATGCCGCCGTGGTACTGGAAGTAGTCGTCGGAATCGGCGATGTCGTGCTCGCGGGTGTCCGTGTTCTTGGCCGCCACCGCGATCCGCTTGTACGCCGTCTCCATCTCGTCGCGCGCCGGGCGGCCGTCGAGTTCGCGGCCGTAGGCGTAGCCGCCCCAGACGCTGTAGACCTCGGCGAGGTCGGCGTCGGTGCGCCAGTCGCGGGAGTCGATCAGCTGGAGCAGGCCGGCGCCGTACGTGCCGGGGCGGGAGCCGAAGATGCGGGTGGTGGCGCGGCGTTCGTCGCCGTGTTCGGCGAGGTCGGCCTGCACGTGGGCGCGGACGTGGTTCGCCTCGGCCGGTTCCTCCAGGGAGGCGGCCAGGCGTACCGCGTCGTCGAGGAGGCCCACGGTGTGCGGGAACGCGTCGCGGAAGAAGCCGGAGATGCGCAGGGTGACGTCGATGCGCGGGCGGCCCAGCTCCTCGTGGGGGATGGCTTCGAGGCCGGTGACGCGGCGGGAGGCGTCGTCCCAGACGGGCCGCACGCCGAGCAGCGCGAGGACCTCGGCGACGTCGTCGCCTGCGGTGCGCATGGCGCTGGTGCCCCACAGGGAGAGGCCGACGGAGGTGGGCCATTCGCCGTTGTCGGTGCGGTAGCGCTCCAGGAGGCTGTCCGCGAGGGCCTGGCCGGTCTCCCACGCGAGGCGGGAGGGTACGGCCTTGGGGTCGACGGAGTAGAAGTTGCGGCCGGTCGGCAGGACGTTGACCAGGCCGCGCAGGGGTGAGCCGGACGGTCCCGCGGGGACGAAGCCGCCGTTCAGGGCGTGCACGGCGTGGTCGATCTCGGCCGTGGTAGCGGCGAGCCTGGGGACGACCTCGCGGGCGGCGAACTCCAGTACCGCGGCGACCTGTTCGCCGTGCTCCGACGGTACGGCGGCGAGGTCCCAGCCGGCGTCGTCCATGGCCTGGACCAGTGCGCGGGCCTGCTCCTCGGCGGCGTCGGCCGTGGTGCGGGTGGCGGCCGACTCGTCGAGGCCCAGGGCTTCGCGCAGGCCGGGCAGAGCGGTGGTGCCGCCCCAGATCTGGCGGGCCCGCAGGATGGCGAGGACGAGGTTGACGCGGTCGGCGCCGGCCGGCGGGTTGCCGAGGACGTGCAGGCCGTCGCGGATCTGGGCGTCCTTGACCTCGCACAGCCAGCCGTCGACGTGCAGCAGGAAGTCGTCGAAGCCGTCGTCGTCCGGGCGGTCCTGCATGCCGAGGTCGTGGTCGAGCTTGGCGGCCTGGATCAGGGTCCAGATCTGGGCGCGGATCGCCGGGAGCTTCGCCGGGTCCATGGACGCGATCTGCGCGTACTCGTCGAGGAGTTGCTCCAGGCGCGCGATGTCGCCGTAGGAGTCGGCGCGGGCCATCGGCGGCACGAGGTGGTCGACGAGGGTGGCGTGCACGCGGCGCTTGGCCTGGGTGCCCTCGCCGGGGTCGTTGACGAGGAAGGGGTAGATCAGCGGCAGGTCGCCGAGGGCGGCGTCGGGGCCGCAGGCGGCGGACAGGCCGGCGTTCTTGCCGGGCAGCCACTCCAGGTTGCCGTGCTTGCCCAGGTGGATCATCGCGTCGGCGCCGAAGCCGCCGTCCTCGGCCCGCGCGGCGATCCAGCGGTAGGCGGCGAGGTAGTGGTGGGAGGGCGGCAGGTCGGGGTCGTGGTAGATGGCGATGGGGTTCTCGCCGAAGCCGCGCGGCGGCTGGATGAGGATCAGCAGGTTACCGCGGCGCAGGGCGGCGAGGACGATGTCGCCCTCCGGATTGCGGCTGCGGTCGACGAACATCTCGCCCGGTGCCGGGCCCCAGTGTTCCTCGACGGCCGTGCGCAGCTCCGCGGGCAGGGTGGCGTACCAGCGCTTGTAGTCGGCGGCCGCGATGCGGACCGGGTTGCGGGCGAGCTGTTCCTCGGTGAGCCAGTCCTGGTCGTGGCCGCCCGCCTCGATGAGCGCGCGGATCAGTTCGTCGCCGTCGCCCGAGGCCAGGCCCGGGACCTCGGCGTCGGTGCCGAAGTCGTAGCCCTCCTCGCGCAGTCGGCGCAGCAGGGCCACCGCGCTGGCCGGGGTGTCCAGGCCGACGGCGTTGCCGATGCGGGAGTGCTTGGTCGGGTAGGCGGACAGGACCAGGGCCAGGCGCTTGTCGGCCGCCGGGATGTGCCGCAGGCGGGCGTGGCGCACGGCGATGCCGGCGACGCGGGCGGCGCGCTCGGGGTCGGCGACGTAGGCGGGGAGGCCGTCCGCGTCGATCTCCTTGAAGGAGAAGGGCACGGTGATCAGGCGGCCGTCGAACTCGGGAACGGCTATCTGGCTGGCGGCGTCCAGCGGGGAGACGCCCTCGTCGTTGCTCTCCCAGTCGGCGCGGGAGCCGGTCAGGCACAGGGCCTGGAGGATGGGGACGTCGAGGGTGGTGAGCGCGCCGGCGTCCCAGGACTCGTCGTCACCGCCGGCGGACGCCTCGGCGGGCCTGGTGCCGCCGGCCGCGAGGACGGTGGTGACGATCGCGTCGGCCGCCCGCAGGTCCTCGATCAGTTCGGGCTCGGGGGCGCGCAGGGAGGCCACGTAGCGGGGCAGCGGCCGCCCGCCCGCGTTCTCGACGGCGTCGCACAGGGCGTGCACGAAGTCCGTGTTGCCGCTCATGTGGTGGGCGCGGTAGTAGAGCACGGCCACGGTGGGCCCGTCGGCGTCCGGGCGAGGCGTGCGCTCCAGCGGGCCCCAGGTGGGGGCGGGCGTCGGCGGGTCGAAGCCGTGGCCGGTGAGGAGCACGGTGTCGGAGAGGAACCGGGCCAGCTGCTCCAGGTTGGCGGGGCCGCCGTGGGCGAGGTAGGCGTGCGCCTCCGCGGCGAGGCCGACGGGGACGGTGGAGGCCTCCATCAGCTGGGCGTCCGGGGCCTGTTCGCCGCTGAGCACCACGACGGGGCGGCCGTCGGCGAGGAGCAGGTCGAGACCCTCGCGCCAGGCACGCACTCCGCCGAGGAGGCGTACGACGACCAGCCCGACGCCGTCCAGCAGGGCGGGCAGGTCGTCGAGCGGGAGGCGGGCGGGGTTGGCGAACCGGTAGGTGACCGGACCGGTGGCGGCGCGGGCGCTCAGCAGGTCGGTGTCGGACGTCGACAGGAGCAGGATGCTGGGGTGCGAGGCGCGCTCCCCGGACGAATGCGGCATGCGGCGTCTGCCCTTCCTCGGGGTCCGCGCCCCGGGCGGTGAGAGACGGCGGGAGTTCCTGACTCGTGCGGCCCCTGAGGGTGGCCGGACTCACAGTGGCGGGACCGCGCCGGATTCACACCGGCTTCCTCCCCTGTCGCCGTCTGGCGGTGGGCGGACCGGATGATCCACCCAGGAGCATAGTAAGGGTCCCGCCGGGAAGGGCGGGGGGTGCCACCGGTGTGATGGTCGGTATGCTCGCCGCCATGTCCTCGGCGCTCCCTTCCACATCCTCCCAGGCCACAGCGGTCTCACGGGACCGTGGTGACGCCTGCCCGGGGACGCTGAGGCTGCACGCCGCCGACGACGGTGCCCTCGCCCGGGTACGGATACCCGGCGGGGTCCTGGGCGTCGGCCAGGCCGAGGCGCTGGCGGACGCGGCCCTGCGGCTGGGCGACGGGGACCTCCATCTGACGTCCCGGGGCAACGTGCAACTGCGGGGGCTGCGCGACGGCTGCGGCGGGGAGCTCGCCGGGCTGCTGGACGCGGCCGGGCTGCTGCCCTCGCCCGCGCACGAACGGGTGCGCAACATCGTCGCCTCACCGCTGTCCGGCCTCGACGGGCGCGGGCTGCGGGACGTACGGCCCTGGCTGTCGGACCTGGACGCCGCGCTGTGCGCGAGCGACGGGGCGCGGGAGCTGTCGGGCCGGTTCCTGTTCGCGCTCGACGACGGGCGCGGGGACGTGACCGGGCTCGGCGCCGACGTCACCGTGCGAGCCGCCGGCGACGACGCGCTGGTCGCGCTGGGCTCGGTGGACGGCGCCTGGCGGGTGGCCGCGGGCGAGGCGTCCCGGGCGGCGCTGCTGGCGGCCGAGACCTTCCTCGACGTCGCGCGCGAGTCCGGGGAGCGGGCGTGGCGGGTGGACGAACTCGCCGTACCGGCCGCTGTCCTGACGCGGGCGGTGGACCGCCGTCTGTCCGAGGCGGGGGTCGCCCACGTCAAGGAGCGGACGGACACGCGCCGTACAGCCGGGCCTCCCCCCGGGCTCGTCGGGGACGCCCTGTGCGTGCACGTTCCGCTGGGCCGTCTCACCGGCCCGCAGTGGCGGGAGTTGACCCGCGTCGCCGCCTCGACGCGGGACACCGAACTGCGGTTGACGCCGTGGCGCGGCGTCGTCGTACCCGTCGGGGGCCTGGGCACGACGGACACCGCCGACGCCCTCGACCGCCTCTCCGCCGCCGGCCTCGTCACCGACGCCGCCTCCCCCTGGCCGCGCGTCGGTGCCTGCATCGGCCGCCCGGGGTGCGGGAAGTCCCACGCCGACGTGCGGGCGGACGCGGCCGGCGGCCTGTCCGCCGCGGGCCGGTCCCCGCTCCCCCTGTACTGGTCCGGCTGCGAACGCCGTTGCGGACACCCGCGGGGCGAGCGGATCGACCTGGTCGCCGTCCCCGAGGGCGGCTACCGCCTCACCGTCGGCCCGCCCGGCGGACCGACCCGCACCACGGTCCTGACGGACCCCTCCCAACTCGCCACCGCACTGGCGGCGATCAACCCATGAGCCCTACGACGACCGAGAGCAGCGGGAATTACACGGTGACCACGCACGCATACGAGAAGGACGGAGCGGCCATCTACCGCCAGTCCTTCGCCACGATCCGGGCGGAGGCGGACCTCACGGGCCTGCCCGCCGACGTCAGCCGGGTCGCCGTCCGGATGATCCACGCCTGCGGCATGGTCGACCTCGTGCGCGACATCGGCCACACGCCCACGGTGGTGGCCCGTGCCCGCGAGGCCCTGCTGGCCGGTGCGCCGATCCTCTGCGACGTGCAGATGGTGGCCAGCGGTGTGACCCGCAAGCGGCTGCCCGCGGACAACGAGGTGCTGTGCACCCTCTCCGACCCGGCCGTCCCGGGGCTGGCGGCGGAGCTGGGCACCACGCGCAGCGCCGCCGCGCTGGAGCTGTGGCGCGACCGCCTGGAGGGCTCCGTGGTCGCCGTCGGCAACGCGCCCACCGCCCTCTTCCGGCTCCTGGAGATGATCGAGGAGGGGGCGCCGAGGCCCGCGGCCGTCATCGGCGTGCCCGTCGGCTTCATCGGTGCCGCCGAGTCCAAGGACGCCCTGGCCGCCCATCCGTCGGGCCTGGAGCACCTGGTCGTCCGGGGCCGTCGCGGAGGCAGCGCCATCGCCGCCGCCGCACTCAACGCGATCGCGAGCGAGGAAGAATGAGCGGCAAGCTGTACGGGGTCGGGCTCGGTCCCGGCGACCCCTCCCTGATGACCGTGCGCGCGGTCGAGGCCATCGCCGAGGCGGATGTGATCGCGTATCACAGCGCCCGGCACGGACGGTCCATCGCCCGCTCCATCGCGGAGCGGCACCTGCGCGCCGACCATGTCGAGGAACGGCTGGTCTACCCGCTCACCGTCGAGACCACCGACCACCCGGGCGGCTACCAGGGCGCCATGGACGACTTCTACGCCGAGGCCTCGGCGCGGCTCGCCGCCCACCTCGACGCGGGCCGCACGGTCGCCGTCCTCGCGGAGGGCGACCCGCTCTTCTACGGCTCCTACATGCACATGCACAAGCGGCTCGCCGACCGGTACGACACCGAGGTGATCCCCGGCGTGACGTCCGTGTCCGCCGCCGCGGCCCGGCTGGGCACGCCGCTCGTCGAGGGCGAGGAGGTGCTGACCATCCTGCCGGGCACGTTGCCCGAGGAGGAGCTGACGGCCCGGCTCGCCTCGACGGACTCGGCCGTGGTGATGAAGCTGGGCCGTACCTTCACCAAGGTGCGCCGCGCGCTGGAGGGGTCGGGCCGGCTCGCCGAGGCGCGGTACGTCGAGCGGGCCACGATGGCGGGCGAGCGTCTCGCGGAGCTGGCCGACGTGGAGGCCGAGTCGGTGCCCTACTTCTCGGTGGCGGTGCTGCCGAGCCAGGTGGACGCCGAGCCGCCGATGCCGGCGCCGGGTGCCGTCGGGGAGGTCGTGGTCGTGGGGACCGGGCCGGCCGGGCCGTTGTGGCTGACGCCCGAGACGCGGGGCGCGCTCGCCGCCGCCGACGACCTGGTCGGTTACACCACCTACCTGGACCGTGTCCCGGTCCGGGCGGGGCAGCGGCGCCACGGATCGGACAACAAGGTGGAGGCCGAGCGCGCGGAGTTCGCGCTGGGGCTGGCCCGGCGGGGGCGCCGGGTCGCCGTCGTCTCCGGCGGCGATCCCGGGGTCTTCGCCATGGCCACGGCCGTGCTGGAGGCCGCCTCGGTCGAGGAGCACGCGGACGTTCCGGTGCGGGTGCTGCCCGCGGTGACCGCCGCCAACGCCGCCGCCGCCCGTGCGGGGGCTCCGCTCGGGCACGACTACGCCGCCCTCTCGCTCTCCGACCGGCTCAAGCCGTGGGAGGTCATCGCCGAGCGGTTGCGGGCCGCGGCCGGCGCCGACCTGGTGCTGGCGCTGTACAACCCGGGTTCCGGCAGCCGGACCTGGCAGGTCGGCAAGGCCCGCGAGCTGCTCCTCGAACACCGGGCGCCGGACACGCCCGTCGTGGTCGCCCGGGACGTGGGCGGCTCCGGCGAGCGGGTGCGGATCGTACGGCTGGCGGAGCTGGACCCGGCCGAGGTCGACATGCGCACCATCCTGCTGGTCGGCTCGTCCCAGACGCGGGTGGTGCGGCGCGGCGACGGCGAAGAGGTCGTCTGGACGCCCCGCCGCTACCCGGAGACGTGAGGGTCGCCCGGGGGCCGGCGCCTCGCGTGTGCCTCCCGGACCCATCGCGCCGCCTCCCCGGGCCCGCTCACGACCGGCACGCCCTCGGGCACCGGCGGTCTGCGCACCACGACCACCGGCACCCCGGCCTCACGGGCGGCCGCCAGCTTCGGCGCGGTGGCCTCTCCCCCGCTGTCCTTGGTGACCAGGACGTCGATCCGGTGCCGGCTCAGCAGCTCGCGTTCCCCGTCGAGGGTGAACGGGCCGCGGTCGAGCAGTACCTCCATGCGGGGCGGACGCGGTGGGCCAGGGGCGTCGACCGACCGCACGAGGAACCACAGGTCGCGCAGACCGGCGAAGGCGGCAAGACCCGTGCGGCCGGTGGTGAGGAAGACCCGCCCGCCGAGCGCGGGGAGCAGCGCGGCGGCCTCCGCGAGGGACCCTGCCTCGTGCCAGTCGTCACCGGCCGCCGGCGCCCAGCCCGGGCGGCGCAGGGCGAGCAGGGGAATCCGGGCGGTGGCGGCGGCCCGCGCGGCGTTGAAACTGATGGTGCCGGCGAACGGGTGCGTGGCGTCGACGAGCAGGTCGACGGTGTGCTCGCCGAGCCAGACGGCGAGACCTTCGGCTCCGCCGAAGCCGCCGACGCGCACCTCGCCGGGCGGCATCCGGGACGCGGCCACCCGTCCGGCCAGGGAGTTCGTCACCCGGAGCCCCGGCAGGCGTTCGGCCGCCAGGAGTTCGGCGAGCCGGCGGGCCTCCGTGGTGCCGCCGAGGATCAGTACGTGCACGGCAGGGTCGTTCCCTTTCTGCGGTTTCGTCCCTCCGGTGGGACACGAGTGAGCGGGACATGAGCGGCGAGGCCAAGGGCGGTCGCGGCGCCCAACTCAAGCACACCGGTCTGCGTCCCGGCTGGACCACGGGTGCCTGCGCGACGGCGGCGACGACCGCCGCGTACACGGCGCTGCTGGCGGGTGACTTCCCCGATCCGGTGACGATCACGCTGCCCAGGGGCCAGACGCCGTCCTTCGTGCTCGCTGCCGAGGAGCTGGCGGACGGACACGCGATGGCGGGGATCGTGAAGGACGCGGGCGACGATCCGGACGTGACGCACGGGGCGCTGGTCCGGGCGACGGTGCGGATGCTGCCCGCCGGGTCCGGGGTCGTCTTCCGCGCCGGGCCGGGCGTGGGCACGGTCACCCGCCCCGGCCTGCCGCTGCCGGTCGGCGAACCGGCCGTCAACCCCGTGCCCCGGCAGCTGATGCGCGACCACGTCGCACGCGTCGCCGAGCGGTACGGCGGCAGCGGCGACGTCGAGGTCACCGTCTCCGTCGACGACGGCGAGGAGATCGCCCGCTCCACCTGGAACCCCCGGCTCGGCATCCTCGGCGGCCTCTCCGTCCTGGGCACCACCGGGATCGTCGTGCCGTACTCGTGCTCGGCGTGGATCGACTCGATCCGGCGCGGGGTGGACGTGGCCCGCGCGGCGGGGCGTACGCATGTCGCGGGGTGCACCGGCTCCACCTCGGAGCGGACGGTCGTCGAGGAGTACGGGCTGCCGGAGGACGCGCTGCTGGACATGGGCGACTTCGCGGGCGCGGTACTGAAGTACGTCCGCCGTCATCCCGTGGACCGCCTGACGGTGTGCGGCGGTTTCGCGAAGCTCTCCAAGCTCGCCGCCGGCCACCTCGATCTGCACTCCGGGCGCTCCCAGGTCGACAAGGGCTTCCTCGCCGGGCTCGCCCGGCGCGGCGGCGCCGACGAGGCCCTGGCCGCCGAGGTGGCGGGGGCCAACACCGGGCTCGCCGCCCTCCAGCTGTGCCGGGCGGCCGGGGTTCCGCTGGGCGACCTGGTGGCGGTGGCGGCCCGCGACCAGTCGCTGGCCGTGCTGCGCGGGGCGCCGGTCGCGGTCGACGTGATCTGCGTCGACCGCGCGGGGACGGTGGTGGGCCGCAGCGGGGTGGCCTGAGCGCGGGACAGGGGGACTACCCGTCCGCGTGGCCGTTCTCGTCCCGCACCGGGCCCACCCGCAGGCGGTTGCCGTCCGGGTCCCGGAGGGCGAGTTCCCGTCCCCAGGGCTGCTCCACGGGCACGACGCCGAACTCGGCGGCGACCGCGTCGAGGTCGGCGACCCGCAGGTACACCAGGGTGCCCGGGCGCGCGTCGCCCTCGTGCTCCGACAGATGGAGCCGGACCCGCCCGCGGGCGACCTCCGTGTACACGGGGAATCCCGGTTCGAAGCGGTGCTCCCACTGCTGGACGAAGCCCAGCCGGGCGTACCAGCGCACCGTCGCGGCGGCGTCGCGCACCCGCAGGACCGGGACGACCTCCTCGGCCGGTGCCGCGGATTCAGCAGACATGCCGGTCCCTCTCCGCCGAGTACAGGTGGCTGTCGCGGAACTGCTCCGCGCCGAGCGTCCGCCCGACCATGATGACGGCCGTGCGCAGCACCCCCGCCTCCTTCACCTTCCCGGCGATCTCGTCGAGCGTGCCGCGCAGGACCAGCTCGTCGGGGCGGGATGCGTAGGCGACGACGGCGGCGGGGCAGTCGGCGCCGTAGTGCGGCAGCAGCTCGTCCACCACGCGGTCCACGTACCGGGCGGCGAGGTGCAGCACGATCAGCGCGCCGCTGCGGCCCAGGGTGGCGAGGTCCTCGCCCTCGGGCATGGCGGTGGCCTGCTGGGCGACGCGGGTCAGGATGACCGTCTGCCCGACCGTCGGCACGGTCAGCTCCCGCTTCAGGGCGGCCGCCGCCGCGGCGAAGGCGGGAACGCCCGGGACCACCTCGTACGGCACCCCGGCCGCGTCCAGTCGCCGCATCTGCTCGGCGACCGCGCTGAACACGGAGGGGTCCCCGGAGTGCAGCCGGGCGACGTCGTGGCCCTCCTCGTGCGCGCGGACCAGTTCGGCCGTGATCTCGTCCAGAGTGAGCTGAGCGGTGTCCACCAGCCTCGCGTCCGTGGGGCACTCCGCGAGCAGTTCGCGCGGCACCAGGCTGCCCGCGTACAGGCAGACCCGGCAGGCGGCGAGCGTCCGGGCGCCGCGCACCGTGATCAGGTCGGCGGCGCCGGGGCCGGCACCGATGAAGTACACGGTCATGTGTCTGCTCCTGCGGATGGTTCGACGGTCTTCTCCACGGCCCACTGGGTGACCGGCATCGCCTGTCGCCACCCGGTGAAGCCGCCCACCGGAACGGCGTGCGCCACGGCCAGGCGGACCAGTTCGCCGCCGTGGCGGCGATGGGCGTCGGCCAGCAGCGCCTCGGATTCCAGCGTCACGGTGTTGGCCACCATGCGGCCGCCGTCCGGCAGCGCGTCCCAGCAGGCGGCCAGCAGCCCGGGGGCGGTGAGGCCGCCGCCGACGAACACCGCGTCCGGCCGGGGCAGCCCGGCCAGCGCCTCGGGGGCGGCTCCGGTCACCACCCGCAGACCCGGGACGCCGAGCCGTTCGGCGTTGCGAGTGATGCGTTCGGCGCGGGCCGGGTCCCGTTCGACGGTGATCGCCCGACAGGCGGGGTGCGTGCGCATCCACTCGACGGCGATCGAGCCGGAGCCGCCGCCGACGTCCCACAGGAGTTCGCCGGGTGCGGGGGCCAAGGCGCCGAGCGTGGCGGCCCGGATGTGCCGTTTGGTGAGCTGCCCGTCGTGCTCGTAGGCCGCGTCCGGCAGGCCCGGCACCGCGCCCAGGCGCAGCGCGTCCGGGGCCCGGCGGCACTCGACGGCGACGATGTTGAGGGGGTCGCCCGGCGGGTGCGGCGGCGGCCAGTCGTCGGCGGTGGCCGGCGTCGTCGTGCGCTCTCGCGCGCCGCCGAGCTGTTCCAGCACCCGCATCCGGCTCGGGCCGAAGCCGCGGTCCCTGAGCAGGGCTGCGACCCCGTCGGGGGTGGTGGCGTCCGCGCTGAGCACGAGGAGGCGCCGGCCGTCGTGCAGGGCGGCGGTGAGGCGGGCCGCGGGCCGTCCCACGAGCGTGACGACCTCGACGTCCTCCAGGGGCCAGCCGAGGCGGGCGCAGGCGTGGGAGACGGAGGAGGGGTGCGGCAGGACGCGCACGGCGCCGGGCCCGAGTTCTTCGGTGAGGGCGCGGCCGATGCCGTAGAACATGGGGTCGCCGCTGGCCAGGACGGCGATGCGGCGGCCGGCGTGCGCGGCGAGGAGGCCGGGGACCGCGGGCCGCAGCGGGGAGGGCCAGGCGACCCGTTCCCCGGTGCACTCCGGGGACAGCAGGTCGAGTTGGCGTGCGCCGCCGATCACGACGTCAGCGTCGAGCAGGGTCCCTCGCGCGACGTCCGAGAGCCCTTCCCAGCCGTCGGCGCCGATCCCGACGACGGCCGGTGCGGGGGTCTGGGCGGTGGTCACTGCTGAGTACCTCGGGGTCCGGGAAGGCGGCAGACGCGCTCTGCCGAAGACGCACTCTACGGGGCGCCCACCTGCGCGGGGCCGGTCGGGTGCCCATCACCCGTGCACATCGGCGCCTTCTTGTTGCACACTGTTCGCAACAGCTCATGGAGCGCAGGAAGGGGTGGATGCTGTGCCCGTGTCCAGGCGTGCCGGCCGGGTGCCGGCCATCGACCGGGCGGCGCGAGCGGGGGATCCTCGCGCCGCCCTCCTCCCCCTCCGCTGCCGGTGACCGCCCGATGACCTCCGGCATCCGCGTCCACCGCGGACCCGGGGTGCTCGCGCACACCGAAGCGCTCCGTGCGGTGTACGTCGACGCGTTCTGCGCGCCGCCCTGGAACGAGGACGAGGAGAGGGCGACGGAGTTCGCGGCGCGGCTGCGGGCGGACGCGGGCCGGCCCGGGTTCACCGCGGCGACCTCCGTGCGGGACGGGGAGGTCGTCGGTTTCGCCACCGCGTGGACGACCCCGGCGCCCTTCCCCACCGACCGCTGCCACCCGCAGGCCGCCGCGGCCCTGGGTGCCGGCCGCACCGCCGACTGGCTGTGCGGCGCCCGGGGGATCGACGAACTGGCCGTCCGCCGAGCGGACCGCGGCTCCGGACTCGCGGGCCGCCTGCTCGACGCCGTGACCGAGGACGCGCCCGGGGGACGCGCCTGGCTGCTGACGTCGGTCCGCAGCGGACGGGCCCTCGCCTTCTACCGCCGCCGGGGCTGGACCCAGGTGACCCACCCCTCCCCCTACGGCCGGGGCATCGTCGTGCTCCTCGGGCCGCACCATCCGGCCCGTTTCGCGGCGCCGCCACCCCTCTGAGCCCCGGGTCACGCGTCGGTCCCGGCGCCGCCTGACTGGTCGCACGTGCGTGAGTGATGAAAACTGACGCTATGGACCGCTTGCCACGGCGGAGCATCGCCGGCCAGGTCTTTCTGCTGCAGGTCGGCACAGCGGTGCTGCTCATCGTCACCGCGGTGGTGCTCCTTGTGTTCCAGGCACAGCGCGACAGCACCGACGACGCCCGCCGCACCGCCCTGGGCGTCGCGGAGTCCTTCGCCAGGGCTCCGGGCACGGCGGCGGCCATCACCGGAGCCGGCCCCACGGCGGTTCTCCAGCCCCGTACCGAGGCCGTCGCCGAGTCCTCCGACGTCGACTACGTCGTGGTCTTCGACGACGAGGGCATCCGCCTGACCCACCCCGACCGGGGGCTGATCGGCAAGCGCGTCACCGGCCCGCCCGGACTGCTGGAGGAGGTTCTCGGCGGTGGGTCGGTCACCCGTACGTTCGACACGGTGGTGGGCCCGACGGTGAACGCCGACGCCCCCGTGCGGGACGCGGACGGCCGCGTGGTGGGCGGTGTGGCCGTGGGCATCACGATCACCAACGTCAACGAGTCGGCCAACCGGCAGCTGCCCGCTCTGCTGATCGCGGGCGCCGCCTCCCTCGCGCTGGCCCTCGGTGCCGGAGCTCTCGTGAGCCGGCGGCTGCGGCGGCAGACCCATGGTCTGGGACCGGTCGAGATCACGCGCATGTACGAACACCACGACGCGGTGCTGCACACCATCCGCGAGGGGGTGCTGATCGTCGACGGCGACCGTCTGGTACTCGCCAACGACGAGGCCCGGCGCCTCCTCGACCTGCCCGAGACGTGCGAGGGACTCCCCCTCGACCGGCTCGGACTGGACCCGGGGATCGTCGAACTGCTCACCTCGGGCGACACCCGCACGGACGAGATGCACACGGCCGGTGACCGGCTCCTGGCGGTCAGCCTGCGCCGGTTGGACCGAAACGGCGCGGCGTCCGGATCCGTGGCCACGCTGCGGGACACGACCGAGCTGCACCGGGAGCGGAGCAGGGCGGAGCGCGCCCACAAGCGACTGGAACTCCTCTACGACGCGAGTGCCCGGATCGGCACCACACTCGACGTGGTGCGCACCGCCGAGGAACTGGCGGAGGCGTCGACGCCCCGGTGCGCCGACTTCGTCACCGTCGAACTGCTGGAAGCGGTGACGCGAGGCGAGGAGGCCGCCCCGGGCGACCTGATCATGCACCGCGTGGTCCTGCATGGCGTCCGCGACGACGCACCGCTGATCCCGGTCGGCGAGGCGATGACCATTCGCCCCGGTACTCCCGCGACGACGGGCCTCGCCTCCGGACACGCCGTGCTCGTCGCGGACCTGAGCGCGGAGGCCGGCTGGCAGCTGCAGGATCCCGACCGCGCGCCCAGGGTCCTGGCCTACGGCATCCACTCCCTGGTCTCCGTTCCCCTGCGCGCCCGGGGCATCGCGCTCGGCGTGGCCAACTTCTGGCGCGGTGCGGGCTCCGAACCGTTCACCCGGGAGGACCTGTCCATCACCGAGGAACTGGCGTCGCGGGCCGCGGTCGCCATCGACAACGCGAGGCGCTACCACCGCGAGCACACCGTCGCGGTGGCTCTGCAGCGCAGCCTGCTGCCGCACGGACTGCCGGTGCAGAACGCCCTCGACGTCGCCTACCGCTATCTGCCGGCGCAGGCGGGCGTGGGCGGCGACTGGTTCGACGTGATCCCGCTGTCAGGCGCTCGGGTCGCCCTCGTGGTGGGCGACGTGGCCGGTCACGGTCTGCACGCCGCGGCCACCATGGGACGGCTGCGGACCGCCGTGCAGAACTTCGCCGGTCTCGACATGGCTCCCGACGAACTCCTCGGCCACCTCGACGAACTGGTGACCGGCCTCGACCGGGACCGCACCGAGACGAGCAGCGGTTCGGACATCGTCGGTGCGACCTGTCTCTACGCCGTGTACGACCCGGTCTCGGGTGACTGCACCATGGCCCGCGCCGGGCACCCGCCGCCGGCCGTCGTCCGCCCGGACGGCGGCGTGGACTTCCCCGAGCTGCCACCCGGCCCTCCGCTGGGCCTCGGCGGCCTGCCCTTCACCCCGGCCGAGTTCCGGCTTCCCGAGGGCAGCCGGCTCGTCCTGTTCACCAACGGACTGGTGACGGGCCGGGGCCGGGACATCGAGGCGGGCCTCGAGCTGCTCCGCAGGCGGCTCACCAGCGCGGACCGGACGCCGGACGAGACCTGTGCCGTGCTGCTGGACGCGCTGCTCCCCGACCGGCCCGACGACGACATCGTCCTCCTGGTGGCCCGGACCCGGGCCTTCCCCGCCGACCGGGTCGCCGAGTGGCACGTGCCGCGCGACCCCGCGGCCGTCGCCGGCGTCCGGGCCGACGCAACGCGCCGGCTCACCGAGTGGGGGCTCGAGGAGACGGCGTTCACCACCGAGCTGATCCTCAGCGAGCTGGTCACCAACGCCATCCGGCACGCTGCCGAACCGGTGCGCGTCCGGCTGCTGCTCGACCGCAGTCTGATCTGCGAGGTCTCCGACGGCAGCAGCACGGCACCCCACCTGCGCATGGCAGCCACCACCGACGAGGGAGGCCGCGGCCTGTTCCTCGTCGCCCAGTGCGCCCGGCGCTGGGGCACCCGGTACCACGCGCAGGGCAAGGTCATCTGGACCGAGCAGTCCCTGAACGCCCTTGACCCGGACGGCCTCTGACCGCCCCCCTCAGTCCGCCAGGCAGCAGTCGCCGCACTTCGAGCCGTTCGGCGCGCGGTAGTAGAGACAGCAACTGCGGCGCCGGAACGTGAGATCCGGTCCGGTGATCTCTCCGGTGCCCACGAGCCGTCCGGTGTTCAGCAGCTCGGTGGTGAGGCCGGTGAGCGGCTCGCGGAGTGCGGGGTGCGCCGCCAGCAGGGCGCGGGCCGCCTCGACGAGCGCCGAGGCGGCGTTGCCGTCCAGCAGTCGTGGGGCGACCTTGACGCGGAGCCCTTCGGCCAGCGCTTCCAGGTGGGCCGTCACCTGCCGGTACAGCGCGAGGGCGGGAGACGGCCGTGCCGTCCCGCCGCGCAGGCCGGCGGGGTGGGGCATGCGCAGGGCCGGGCCGTCGTCGGCCCGCTCCAGCCGGCTCAGGTCGAGGACGATGCCGTGCAGGAGTGCGCAGGCCAGGGCGGGCGACCAGAGGCGTGCCGCGTGACCCAGGTGGGCGATGGACACGCCGATCCGCGCTTCGGGCGCGCGGTGGCGGTGCGCGACGGCCTCGGCGAGGTCGGTGAAACCCCGCGCGTAGGAGTGGCCGACCGGATGCCAGCCCGCATCCGCACCCCCGACGCGCAGGACGAAGAAGCCCCCGAGGGCGGCCACGTCGTGCAGGGCGGCGGTGACGTCGGCGGGCGGCGCCTGAACCTTTCCGGACACCGGTATCTCCTCGTGAGCGCCGAGTCAGGCGGACGGGCCCCGTCGCGGGGGCGTGATGGCGTACAGGTCGAGGATGTCGGGCCGCGGTGCGACGCCGGGACCGCCGGCGCGGACCCAGTCGGCGATGTCCTCGGTGGCGTCGGGGTCGTTGACCAGTCCGAGCCAGACCGGACGGGCGCCGGCGGCGCGGCCCGCCGCGGAGGGCTGGACGACGATCACGTTGGCCTGTTCGCACACGTCGAGGCAGTCCGACACCCGCACGGGCACCCGGGCCCGCAGCCGCGCCGTCTGCGCCGCGTGGTCGACGCCGATGATCTTCGGGGTGCCGCAGCAGCAGTCCCGGCAGACGACGACGCGTGAGGGCGTCGGGTCCGTAGGTGCGCCGGGCGTCGCTTCGTTCGGGCCGGCGTGGGCGGGCATACGGCATCGTCCCTCTCCCCGGGGAGATCCGCCCCGGTGGTCCGTCGAGGAGGCGACCGCGTGAGTCTCCTGGCTCTCGGGTCGTCGCTCGCCCCACCCCTTCCCACCCGTGCGGGCAGTGGTCGTGTGGGGGCTCGCTCGCCGATCACAGTGGCGGGACCGCGCCGGATTCGCACCGGCTTCCTCGGGCCGCCGTCGCCCAATTGCTCCGGGCATCCTCGCATCCCGGCCCCGCGGCTGTCAGCGGGGCCCCTCGCCGTGCACGGGCACCGCGTGCCCGCTGAGCACCCGCGCTTTGCGCCCGGTCCAAAGGAACGTAATATCGCCAGGTCATAGCCGCGACGGGAGACAGGAAGCCGGTGCGAATCCGGCACGGTCCCGCCACTGTGACCGGGCATCACGCCCTCGACCTGCCCCCGCGCCCACCGGGCGGGCAGCCGGGGGCCGTCGGCCCGGGAGTCAGGACACTGGCCTGTCGCGGGCCCGATCCGAGGAGCGCGGACTCCCCAGGAGGCTTACGTGTCAGCCCTGTTCTCCCCTGCCCGACGCCGCCGGAGCCTGCGCGCCACGGCCGCGGCGCTCGCCCTGTCGGCGGCCCTGGTGACCGCCGGGTGCGGCTCGTCCGGCGGCGCCGACGACTCCGGCCAGGACGGATCCGCATCGGCGTCGTCCCCCGCGGGATTCCCCGTCACCGTCGACAACTGCGGTGTGAGGACGACGTACGACAAGCCGCCGTCCCGGGTGGTCACCATCCATCAGCACCCCGCGGAGCTGATGCTCGCGCTCGGTCTGAAGGACCGCATGGTCGGCACCGCCTTCCCCGACTCGGCCGTCCTGCCGGAGTTGCGGAAGGACTACGAGGCGATACCCGAACTCGCCGAGCGGGAACCGTCGTTCGAGAAGATCCTGGACACCGAGCCCGACCTCGTCTACGGCGGCTACGGCAGTGCCTTCGCCGAGAACGAGGGCCGCTCCCGCAAGGCGTTCGCCGACGCGGGCATCGACACCTACCTCAACCGCGAGTACTGCGGCGAGAAGCGGGTGACGATGAAGGACACCTACGCCGAGATCCGTACGGTGGCGAGCGTCTTCGGCGTCCCCGACCGGGCCGACAAGCTGATCGCCGACCTGCAGAGCCGTGTCGCCAGGGCGTCCGCCGCCGTGAAGGGCGAGCCGGAGGTGCCGGTCTTCGTCTACGACAGCGGCGACAAGAGCGCCTTCACCGCGGGCGGCAAGGGCCTGGGCACCGACCTGATCCGGCTGGCCGGCGGCAAGAACGTCTTCGGCGACCTCGACGAGGTGTTCGGCGACGTCTCCTGGGAACAGGTCGTCGAGCGCAGGCCCGAGGTCATCGCGATCTACGACTACGCCGGAGCCGGCAGCGTCGAGCAGAAGAAGAAGTTCCTGCTCTCCCAGCCGGCCCTCGCCGACGTCCCCGCCGTCAAGAACAAGCGGTTCGTCGTCCTGCCGCTGACCGCGACCCTGGTCGGCATCCGGTCGGCGTACGCGGTCGGGGACCTCGCCCGCGGACTGCACCCCGAGAGCTTCCGGTGACGGGCACCGCCACCAAGGCGGTAGCCGAACCGGACCCGACGGCCGCCCGGTCGCGCCGGGCGGGGCGTACGACGATGGCGGGGACGTCGCTCGCGCTGGCGGCCCTGCTGGTGGCCTCCGTGACGGCCGGACTGGCCATCGGCTCGGTCCAGGTGCCGCCCGGCCAGGTCTGGGGAATCGTGACGCACGCCCTGGGCGCCGACTTCACCCACCCCGACTGGTCCCGCGCGCGGGAGACCATCGTCCTCGACGTACGGGCCCCGCGCGTCCTGCTGGGAGCGGTGACCGGTGCGGGTCTCGCGGTGGTCGGCACCGCCCTTCAGGCGCTGGTCCGCAACCCGCTCGCCGAGCCGTACCTGCTCGGCGTCTCCTCCGGCGCCTCCCTCGGCGCGGTCTCGGTCATCGTCTTCGGCGTCGGCTTCCTCGGTCCCCTGTCGCTGTCCGCCGCCGCGTTCGCCGGCGCCCTCGGCGCACTGGCGATCGTGTACGCCACCGCCCGCACCGGCGGGCGCATCACCTCGACGCGCCTGGTCCTGTCCGGGGTGGCGATCGCGGCGATGCTCACGGCCGTCCTCGACCTGCTGCTGCTCACCACCGACCGCGGCAACGAGGCCCGGGCGGTGCTCGCCTGGACCCTGGGCGGTCTCGGCGGCGTCAACTGGCAGACCTTGTGGCTGCCGGGGCTGGCGGTGCTGCTGGGCATCGGCGTGCTCCTGGTGCAGGCCCGCAACCTCAACCTGCTGCTGGCCGGTGAGGAGGCGGCGACGACGATGGGCCTGGACGTCGCCCGCTTCAGGGCCCGCATGTTCGTGCTGCTGTCCCTGGTCACCGGCGTACTCGTCGCGGCGTCCGGCCCGATCGGCTTCGTCGGCCTGATCCTCCCGCACGTGGTACGCCTGTTCGTCGGCGGCGACCACCGCAGGGTGCTGCCCACGGCTGCGCTCGCCGGAGCGGTCTTCCTGATCTGGGCCGACATCGCCGCACGCACCGTCGCCGCGCCCATGGAGATCCCGGTCGGCGTGCTCACCGCGCTGTGCGGCGGGCCGTTCTTCCTGTGGCTGATGCGCCGGGACGCCCGGCGCGGCACCGACCGAGGAGGGGCATGAGCGCCGCGACCGACCTGTCCGTCGAGGGCGTCACCCTCACCGCCGGAGCCCGCCACCTGGTGCGCGACGTCTCGCTGACCGCCTCGGCGGGCGAGGTGATCGGTCTGGTCGGTCCCAACGGCAGCGGCAAGTCCAGCCTGCTGAGGGCCGTCTACCGCGTCCTGCGCCCGGACACCGGCACCGTCCGCGTCGACGGCGCCGACACCTGGTCGATGCCCGCGCGGCGTCTCGCGCGCACCGTGGCGGCCGTGGTGCAGGACTCGGCCGCGGACTTCGACCTCGCCGTCCGGGAGGTCGTGGCCATGGGCCGCACGCCGCACAAGCGGATGCTGGCCGGCGACACGGCGGAGGACGCCGCCATCATCGACGACGCCCTCGCCGCGGTGGACGCCGGCCGGCTGGCCGAGCGCCCCTTCGACCGGCTCTCCGGCGGCGAGCGCCAGCGGGTCCTCATCGCCCGCGCCCTCGCCCAGCGACCTGCCCTGCTGGTCCTCGACGAGCCGACCAACCACCTCGACATCCGCCATCAACTGGACGTCCTCGGCGTGCTG
Organism: Streptomyces sp. NPDC048171; assembly: GCF_043202655.1. NCBI lineage: Bacteria > Bacillati > Actinomycetota > Actinomycetes > Kitasatosporales > Streptomycetaceae > Streptomyces > Streptomyces sp. NPDC048171. Next base: position 134,398 of record NZ_JBIDAU010000012.1, on the reverse strand, counting down.
CGGCGGCTGCCGGCGACCGTGCTGGTCGCACTGCACGACCTCAACCTGGCCGCGTACTACTGCGACCGCCTCCATGTCCTGCGCGAGGGGGAGGTCGTGGCCTCGGGCCCGCCGGCCGAGGTGCTCACGCCGTCGCTGCTCGCCGACGTGTACGGGGTCGTGGGCGAGGTGAGCGTGCATCCGCGTACGGGCGCGCCCCAGGTGACGTTCGTGCCCGGCGAGCGTCCGGGCGACCTCCTGACGGAGCGGCCGCGCTGACGCGGTGGGCCGCGTCGCGGGCGGGCCGCGTCAGTTGTTCACGTCCTGCTCGAAGTCGTCGGCGCAGGCGTCCCGTTCGCTCTGCGAATCGGCGTGCTGGACGCAGTCGTCGAAGTCCTTGAACTCGTCCGAGTTGAGGATGGACGCACCGATCGCGATGATCACCACGGAGGCGATCAGACCGAGCGCGCCGAGTACGGCGCCGACGATGGACATCCCACGGCGCGGCGCCCGTCCGCCGCGTGCCCTGCGTGCGCCGATGATGCCGAAGATCAGGGCCAGCAGACCGAGCAGTGCCCCGCCGATGACGGTCCAGAAGAGCAGGACGGCCAGGATGCCGAGGACGAGGGCGGCGACCGCCATGCCGTTGGAGCGTCTCATGCCGGCGTCGTGGTGCGTCTGGTGGGCGTCGCCGGAAGATGCGGGGTGTTCGGGAAACGACACGTCGTCACTCTCATCTCTGTTTCCGTCCGGTGGAGTTGCCGTACGTGCCGGATGCCCCGATGTCGGTGGCGGATGCCTTCGAGCCCGGTTTGGGGCGTCACACGGTCGGGTGACTCCGCCGTGTGCGGCCGGTGGTCCATGGCCGAAGGCCCTCCTCCAAAGCGGGCCGGCACGCCAGACTGGGTACGTGCTGAGCAATCTCCCTGAGATACCGACCGGTTTCGTCGGCCGCGCGAACGAACTGGACCGCCTGGAAGAGGCGTTGCGTGAGCCGCGCCTGGTGACCCTCACGGGGGTGGGCGGGGTCGGCAAGAGCCGGCTCGCCCTCCAGGCCGCGGACCGCGTGCACGACGCGGGCGGCCGGGCGGTCGCGTGGGCCGACCTCTGGCCGCTGCCCGACGACCGGTTGCTCACCGCGACCGTCGCGGACGCGCTCGACTTCTCCGACCACACGGCGATCGACCCGGTCGACGCGCTGGGCCGATGGCTGGCCGACCAGCAACGCCTCCTGGTGCTGGACTCCTGTGAGCACGTCACGGGCGGCTGCCGCGACCTGGTCGACCGGCTGCTGCGGGCCAGTCCGGGGCTGACGGTGCTGGCGACCAGCCGGGAGCCGCTCGGGCTGACCGGTGAACGGGTCATGGAGGTCGACCCGCTCCCCGCCGAGACGGACGCGGTGCGACTCCTGTACGACCGCGCCGCCGCGCTCGGCGTCGCCCTGGACGGAACGACGGATCTGCTCGCCGCGGGCCGCCTGTGCCAGTGGCTGCAGGGCATCCCGCTCGCCGTGGAGCTGGTGGCGGGCCAGCTGGCCGGCCAGAACATCGAACAGGTCGAGGAGGCGCTGCTCTCCCGCCTGGACATCGCCGCGGACCGGAGTGCCGGACCGCCCCGGCACCGCGCGGTGCGCACCACCGTGGGCTGGAGCCACGAGCTGTGCACCCCGACGGAGCGCCTGCTGTGGGCGCGGCTGTCGGTCTTCCGCGGCCCGGTCGACGGCGACACCGTGCTCGCCGTCTGCGGCGGCGGGCCGCTCACCCCACCGCTGCTGGCGTCGGCACTCCAGGGCCTGGAGCGCAGGTCGGTCGTGGCCGTGCGAGGCGGCCGGCACCGCATGCTCGACACGGTCCGCGAGTACGGGCGGATGTGGCTCGACGAACTGGGGGAGACGCGGGAGGTGTCCGAGCGGCACGCCCGGTTCTTCCTGGAGCAGGCGCGCCTCGCCGACGCGGGCTGGCTGGGCCCGGACCAGACCCGCTGGTACCGGTGGACGGAGGACGCCCACGCCGATCTGTGTGCCGCGCTCGACCACTGCCTCACCACCCGCTCCCGCGCGGCCGTCGAGCTGACCGGCCTGCTCGGGTTCTTCTGGAGCTGCTGCGGCCATCTCCCGGAGGCCGCCGGCTATCTGGAGGACGCCCTCGCCCTGCCCGGGGCGCCCGGCCCGGCGCGGGCCCGGGCGCTGTGGGCGCTCGGTGTCGCCCAGGTCCTGCGCGGGGACATCCGGGCCGCCGTCGACCTGGCGGAAGCCTGCGGCCGGGAGGCCGAGCAGGTGGAGGACGTGGACGGCCGACTGCGGGCGGCGTACCTGGTGGGCCTCATCCATCTGCTCACGGGGCGCCCCATGACTGCCGGGCACACGGCGGACCTGGCGCTGACGCGGTCGGCGGGGGCCACCACCCCGGGCGCGATGATGTGCCGCCTGGTCCGGGTCTTCGCCCTCACCGGCCAGGGCTTCCTGGACCGGGCGCGGGAGGAGGCCGAGTCCCTGCGCGCGCACTGCGTCGCGCTCGGGGAGTGGTGGACCCGCGCCTACACCGACTACCAGCTGGCCCTCATCTCGCTCTTCCAGGACCGTGCGCCGCAGGCGGTCACGTACGCCCGTTCGATGCTGGACGGCAAGCGGCGTATCGGTGACGGCTTCGGGCTGGCACTGGGCCTGGACGTGCTGGCGGCGGCACTCGCGGCCGCCGGCTCCGCCGAGCCCGCGGCGCGGGCCTACGCGGTCGGCGAGACCCTCTGGAGTTCGGTCGGGCACCCCCAGCGCGGCACGCCGGAACTGGGCCCGGTGCGCGACCACTACGAGAGCACGGTCCGCTCGGTGCTCGGCGACGAGGGGTACCAGACCGTGATGCTGCGCAGCATGGGCCGCGAACCGCAGGAGGTGCTGGCCGAACTGCTGGGGTCGTCCTCCCGGGGGTGACCGCGGCCGGTCCGTGCGGTCGACCGGCATCCGAGGGGGCGGCGGCTACGAACCATGGGTGAGGGCCGTGCGGCCCCCCACGCCTCCCGTCGTCCGGCCAGGAGGTGAACGCGTCAGGCGGACGGCTCCCGACCACGTGCGCTCCCCACTGGGATGCCCCAGTGTCGAGCAGAGCACGGAGGAGCGGGAATGGACGACGGAGCCGGAACGGGCGCGGGACGGTCATCCGGCGAGAGCCGGGTGGACGAGCTGCTCACCCGTGCCGCCGCCGGCGACGAACAGGCGTTCGCCGGGGTCTACGACGCACTGGCGCCGTCGGTGATGGGACTGGTCTTCCGGGTTCTGAGAGACGAGGCGCAGGCGGAGGAGGTGACCCAGGACGTGATGGTGGAGGTGTGGCGTACCGCCGACCGCTTCCGCCCGGAACGGGGCGCCGCCCGGAACTGGGTGCTGACCGTCGCGCACCGGCGGGCCGTGGACCGGGTGCGGTCCGTGGTCTCGGGCCGGGCCCGTGAGCTGCGCACCGGCTCCGCGGAACTCGACCGGCCTTTCGACGCCGTCGCCGAGGAGGTCGAGGAGCGGGAGGAGCACCGCACGGTCTTCCGCTGCCTGGCGGAGCTGTCCCGGAAGCTGCGGCTGCCCCTGGTGCTGGCCTACTACGAGGGGCTGACCTACGCGGAGGTGGCCGATTCCCTCGCCACCCCCGCGGGCACCATCAAGTCACGGATGCGTGAGGGGCTGCGGCGCCTGCGCGAGTGTGTGGAGACGGGATCATGACCGTGGGCGGCGGCGACCCGCATCTCGACCTCGGCGCCTACACGCTGCACGCCCTGCCTCCCGACGAGGAGGCCGCCTTCGAGAACCACCTGGCGAGCTGCCCGGCCTGCCGGGACGAGGCCGACGAACTGGCGGCGACGGCGGCACTGCTGGCCGCGGCGGAGCTGCGCGCGCCCTCCCCGGAGGTGCGGCGGCGGGTGCTCGCGCAGATCGGGACCGTACGGCAGGAGCACCGTGCCGCACCCGACCGTGACGCGGCGGAGACCGCGGCTCCGGCGGCGCGGCGTCGACGCCGGGGCCGGCGTGCACTGGGGTTCGCCCTCGCGGCGTCCGTCGCGGCGGCCGCGGCCCTTGGAGGGATCGCCTGGTGGCAGCACTCGGAAGCGGACACGGCCCGGGACCAGATCCGCGAGGCTGAGGCCGGCTCCGAGGCACTCGCCGCTGTGCTGGCCGCCTCCGACGCCACGATCAGCACCACGACACTGTCGGACGGCGCGACGGCGAGCGTGGTGACCTCGCGCGGCGAGGGCGAGGCCGCGTTCATCGCGGCCGGCCTCCCGCCGCTCAGCGGCGACCAGGTCTACGAACTCTGGTACGGACGGGGGGACGAGCACTGGCCCGCCGGTCTGCTGCCCGGCACGGGCGGGGACGTGGCGCACGTGATGGAGGGGCCGCTCCGCGAGGCGACCGCGGTCGGTATCACGGTGGAACCCGCCGGCGGCTCACCGCAGCCCACCACGAAGCCTCTCGGCGTCATCGCCCTCCCCGCGTGACCCGCGAGGACGTCTGTTCCGGGTCGTGGGCGTCGCCGCCGTAGAGGGCCTGCACCCAGTTGCTCTGGTAGACGGTGTCGAGGTAGCGCTCACCGAGGTCCGGTGCGATGGCCACGGGGGTGATGCCGGGCGTCCCGTGCCGGGCGAGCCAGCTCGCCGCGCCGCTGACCACGGTGCCGGTGGAACCGCCGAAGAGGAAACCGCGCCGCGCCAGACTCCTGCAGGTGCGGATGGTGTCGACCTCGTCGACGCGCACCGCCTCGTCCACGTACGCCTCGTCGAGGAGCGGCGGCCGGGTGCTCATGCCCAGGCCCGGGATCATCCGGCGGCCCGGCGGGTCCCCGAAGATGGCGGAGCCGACACTGTCCACGGCGACGATCCGCACCGGCCGGTGCCAGGAGCGGAACCAGCGGGCGCATCCCATGAGGGTGCCGGTGGTCCCGACGCCGATGAAGAGCACGTCCAGACGCGGGAACCGGCGGGCGATGGCGGGAGCGGTCCGGAAGTAGTGGGCCCGCCAGTTGTCGGCGTTGGTGTACTGGCTCAGCCAGACACAGTGTGCGTCCGCGGCGCACAGGGCCCGCACATGGGCCAGCCGCGCGCCCAGCAGGCCGCCGGTGGCGTGCTCGTCGGAGACGACGTGCACCTGGCTGCCCAGGGCTTCCATCATCAGCCGGGTGGTCAGGTTGCAGCGGGAGTCCGTCACGCAGACGAACCGGTATCCCTTGCTCGCCGCGATCATGCTCAGCGCCACGCCGAGATTGCCGGAGGAGGACTCCACCAGGACGGAGTCCGGACAGAGGGTTCCGCTGCGTTCGGCGGACTCCACCATCTCGGTGGCCGCCTTCAGCTTGATGGAGCCGGCGAAATTGAAGCCTTCGCACTTGAGGAAGAGCCGGTGCCCGAGCATCGGGGCGAGGTCGACGTAGAGGTCTTCCTCGTTGAAGGACTGGGGGGTGGTGATGACTGGCACGATGCTCTCCTCGGATAAGTCCGGTGGCCCGGCGGGACGGTCTCAGCCGTGCCGCCTCAGTTCGTGGAAGAAGTCGTCGATGATCCGCAGCTCCCCGGACCGCGCCACCTCGTCGTAGACGAACTTGCCTACGGCCAGGTCGAGCACGCCGAGGCCGAACGGCGAGAAGACCACCGGCCTGTCTGCCGGAACGGTGACCCGGCCGGCCATCACGTCGTCGAGCGTGCCGTGCAGGAAGGCGCGGCTGCCGGTGAGACGTTCGGTCAGGTGGGGCGAGGTCGAGGCCCGGAGGCAGTGGTCGATGTCGTCGACGACGTTGGTGGCGGACAGGAGCACCTGGGGGGCCAGGTCGCGCAGGGACACGTGGAGCACCACCGGGTTGTGGCGGAACCAGGACGGCTCGTCGATGTGCGGCCGGTCGGCGACGGTGGCGAAGACGATCAGGTCGCTGTTGCGGACCAGTTCCTCGGCGCCGCGGTGCACCGTGACCCGGCCGGCGGCCCCGGACTGCTCCAGGTAGGTCCGGAAGCCGGCGGCGCTCTCGGCCGACACGTCGTGCACGCCGACGGCGTCGAACGACCAGCCCGTGGCCGTGAGGTACGTGTGGATGTACCGGGCGATGAGGCCCGCTCCGACGTAGCCCACCCGGGCGGGGCGGACCCGCCCCCGGCTCAGCCGGTCGGCGGCCGACGCGGCGGACGCGGCGGTCCGGGAGGCGCTGATGATGGAGCTCTCCAGACAGGCCAAGGGGTAACCGGTGTCGTGGTCGTTGAGCACGAGGACGGCCGACGCCCTGGGGAAGCCGGAGGGGACGTTGGTGGGGAAGCTCGATATCCACTTGATGCCGTCCACGCCGTGGTCGCCGCCCAGGGAGGCGGGCAGCGCGATGATCCGTGCGGTGGGCCGGTCGGTGAAACGGAGGAAGGAGGACGGCGGGTTGACGGTGCGGCCGGCGCCGTGCAGGCGGTAGGTCTCCTCCACGACGTCCACCACGGCCTTCTCCTGTCCCCGCAGGGCCTCCTGGACCTGACTGCCGGGGATGACGGCGAAGGGCGGCACGGACGGTGTGTCCGCGAGCGCGGTCGCGGCTGTGCCGGGTCGTACGGTGGTCATGTCGCTGTCCCTTCGGATCCTTGAGCGTGCGGCGCTACGGGGTCGCCCATGGCCACGAGCACCTCGCGCGGTCCCTCGTACGCCTCCCGGCTGTGCGCGGTACGGATGTTGTCCACGATCATCAGGTCCCCGGTCTGCCAGGGCCGGCGTTCCGTGTGCGCCTCGTAGGTCTTGTTGATCTGCTCCACGACGTCCGGGGGCACCGGGTCGCCGTTGCCGTACAGGGTGTTGAAGGGGAGTCCGCCGGACCCGTACTCCTCCACGAGGAACTCCCGGACCTCGGGGGCCATGGTCCACTCGTTGAGGAACGCGATCTGGTTGAACCAGCAGCGCAGACCGGAGACCGGGTGGCGGACCACGGCGCCGCGGTGCTGCCGGGTGCGCAGCGAACCGTCCGGCTGCCAGGACCAGTCGATCGCGTGGGCGCGGCAGTACGCCTCGACCCCGGCCCGGTCGCCGGTGCCGAAGGACTGCTCGGGCGAGGTGCCGATCTCGTCGTGGTAGGCCCGGGTGAGTATCCAGCCCTCGCGCTCGAACCGGTCGGCCACCTCGCGGGGCAGCGACCGCAGTACGGCGGCCGAGTCGGCCACGGCGGTGGCGCCGCCCTCGGTGGGCGGCCGGAGGCAGGCGAACAGCAGGAGTCCGGGGCAGCGGATCGCGTAGCTCATCTCGTGGTGCATGCACATCGGTTGGTTCTGCGGCCATGCGGACGACGAGTAGACACCCTCCGCGTGGCGGTCGCGGGCGGCGAAGCCCTCCCGTTCGGTCATCGGACGGGCGGCCAGCCGGTCGAGGACCGCCCCGGCACCGGCCGGGTCGCGCAGGCCGAGACCGCGGACGGTGAGCGCGCCGTGCTCGGCGACGAGGCCGCGCAGGGTGTCCCGGTGCTCGGCCACCCAGGCCGCTGGGTCGGCAGGGGCCGGGGCCTCCAGGACCGGCGGTGCGTCGCTGTCCGGCGCCGGGACGATCCCGGTGGGCGGGGCCTGCGCCGGGGCGGCCGGGTGCTTGCGGAACAGTGCGGTCAGCATGGGTTCCTCCTTCGGAGGTGTCTCTTCAGGTCCCGGCCGCCGGTGCGGCGGGTCCCGCGCCGGTCCGGGTGTCGAGCAGGCGGGCCAGGTCGGCGAGCGCCGGGTGGCCGGTGAGGTCGCGCAGGGAGATCGCCCGGTCGAGGGCGACGGCGAGCCGCACCGCGGACAGGGAGGTGCCGCCCAGCGTGAAGAAGTCGTCGCCCCGGCCGATCCGGTCGGGTGGCAGGCCGAGCACGTTCGCCCAGGCCGACGCGAGCCGTTCCTCGGTGGGTGTGCGCGGGGTCCGGTCGTCGTGGTCCGGGGCGTCGGGTTCCTCGGCGAGTGCGGCCAGCGCCTTGCGGTCGGTCTTGCCGTTGGGGGTGAGCGGCAGGCTCTCCACCAGGTGGAAGGAGGCCGGGACCATGTACGCGGGCAGCAGGTTCGCGAGCCGCTCGCGCAGTGCGCCCACGGACACGCTCCGGTCGGCCGCGCAGAAGGCGGCCAGTTGCCGGCCGTGCCCCTCGGCGCCGGTCACGACGACGGCGCAGTCCCGGACCCCGGCGACCCGCAGCAGCGCGTTCTCCACCTCGCCGGGTTCGACGCGGAATCCGCGGATCTTCACCTGCGCGTCCGTACGGCCGAGGAATTCCAGCTTGCCGTCGGGCCGCCAGCGTCCGATGTCGCCGCCCAGGTAGAGGCGTTCACCCCGCCGGTGCGGATCGGGCAGGTAGGCGGCGCGGGTGCGCTCCGGGTCGTTGACGTAGCCGCGGCCGACGCACACGCCGGAGAAGGCGATGGTGCCCGGCGCTCCGAGCGGGACGGGATCGAGGTGGTCGTCGACGACGTAGACGCGCACGTTCTGGACGGGGCGGCCCAGTGGGGTCCGGCCGGTGGCGGGCGGCCCGTCCATCACCTCGTGGTTGGTGTCGTCCGACGTCTCGGTCAGTCCGTAGGCGTTGACCAGGCGGACCCCGGGCCGGGAGTCGAACCACCGCCGGACGAGTTCGCCCTTCAGCTCCTCGCCGGTGACCGACACGCACCGCAGGTCGGGCAGTGCGCGGGGGCGGTGTTCCAGCGCGCTCAGGACGACGTCGAGGTAGGAGGGGACGACCTGGAGGACGCCGACCCGGCCCTCGGTGATCGTGTCGAGGAAGCGGTCGGCGTCCAGGATCGCGTCCTGGCCGATCAGCAGGGTGCGTCCGCCGGTCAGCAGACCGGCCAGCAGTTGCCACAGGGAGATGTCGAAGCACTGCGACGCCGTCTGCGCCACCACCGTGCCCTCGACGATGCCCAGATCGTCGATCTTGGCGTGGAGATGGTTGAGCAGGCCCGCGTGCTCGCACATCGCGCCCTTGGGTTCCCCGGTGGAGCCCGATGTGAAGAAGACGTAGGCGAGCCCGTCGGCCGGTACGCGCAGGGCGGGGGAGGTTCCGTCGGCGGGCCGTTCGGTGACGTCCGGGACGAGCAGGGCGCGGGTGCCGGGCAGGGCGGTGAGGGCCCGGTCCAGGTTGGCCCTGCTTTCCGGTTCGGTGAGGACGAGGTGGCAGCCGGCGCGGCCGAGCACGGTGGTCATGCGGTCGGGCGGGTAGTGGGGATCGACGGGCAGGTAGGCGGCTCCGGCCTTGAGGACGGCGAGGACGGCGGCGGTCCAGTTCAGGTCGCGCTCGGTCGCCACCGCGACCACGTCCTCGGGGCGCACCCCCTCCGCGAGCAGGGCGCGTGCCAGCCGGTTGGCGCGGGTGTCCAGCTCCCGGTACGTCCAGTGCCGGTCCCGGTGTACGACGGCGACGGCCTCGGGGTGGATCCGGACGCGCTCCTCGAACAGTTCGTGGACGCGGCGGTCGGGCAGGTCCCTGCGCGGTCCGGCGAGTCCGTCGAGCTGGCGGCGGACCTCGTCCGGGGAGAGCAGGGTCCGCCGGTCGTGCGGGGTGCCGGGGTCGGCGGCGATCTGTTGGAGGGCGGCCAGGTGGTAGCCGCCGATCCGGGCGGCGCAGTCCGCGTCCAGTGCGTCGGTGCGGTACCGCAGGCGCAGTACGCGCCCACCGTCCCGCTCCCCCGCCGTGACGGCGAGGACGGTGCCGTCGGGGAGTGCCGTGGACGCGTCGCCGGCCGGGTCGACGACGGCCTCGAAGCCGGGCGTGGGCGTCGGGCGGGTGGTGGGCTCCGGCGCCGCCCGCCGGGCCGCGTGCACGAGGTCGCCCCAGGTGCCGGGGCGGATCGTCAGTTCCCAGGGCAGCGGTCCGGAGCCGGACGTCCGGTGCCCGGCACGGACGGTGCGGTCGCCGGAGAGCAGCGACAGCACCTTGGCGTGCGCGGCCAGCACGATCGCGGTGAGCGGTACGCCGAGTTCACCGGCCCGCCGGTGCAGGGCCGCCGTGAGGGAGCCAGGGAGGGTGACGGTGTGCTCGGCCGTGCCGGGCACGGGCGTGCGCGTCCAGCGCGGCAGGACCGTTGCGCCGGTGCCGGCCGGTACCCAGGGGACGGGGGCGTGCCGTTCGGTCGTCGCGGTCGCCATCACGATTCGCCTCCGTCGCCGTGGGACACGGGGCGGGCCGGGTTGCCCGTCCAGTGGGCGTGGGCGGGGACGGTCTCGCCCTTCATCAGGAACACGTCCGCCGCCAGTTCGGCCCCGTCGCCGACGGTCACGCCGTAGTGCACGAAGGCGCCGACGCCGAGGGTGCAGCCGGAACCGATCGCGCTGCGGTCCGACTTGAAGGTGCCGTCCTCCTGCGAGTGGCACTGCACGACGCTTCCCGCGTTGAGGGTGCAGTCGTCGCCGATGGTGACCATCTGGCGCTCGGTCAGGCTGCAGCCGTCGTCGAAGACCCGGGCACCGACCCGGACGCCGAGCATGCGCCACAGGACGCTCTTGAACGGTGTGCCGTTGAGGATCCGGAAGTACGTCTCCGAGGGGATCTTCCAGTAGCGTTCCCGCAGCCAGAACCGGGGGTCGTAGATCGAGCAGAACAGCGGCCCCGGGGGGTGCAGGGCGATGACGGCCCGCTCCACCAGGACGAAGTACACGAGGGCGAAGGGCAGCAGGACGGCGTTGGCCAGCGCGATGACCGCCGTGCCCCACTGCGGGTACAGGCTCGCCGCCGAGGCGTAGAGCAGGCTGACGCAGAAGAAGAACAGCCAGCCCGCGAACAGGTGACAGGCCATCGTCGCCGCGTTGTGGCGGTTCTTGGCCGCCAGACGGCGGCGCAGCCCGTCGCCCTCCTTCAGCTCGTCGAAGGTGCTGTCCCGCGGCACCGAACGCGGGATCTCGAAGGAGGGGGAGCCGAGGAGGCCGACGTCGTGCCGCAGCGGCCCGTCGAGGGGGATGTTCACCTTGGTCGCCAGGAGGCAGTTGTCGCCGGTCCTGCCGTCCGGCGGGTAGGCGATCCGGTTGCCGAGGAAGTTGTGCGCGCCGACGGCGGTCCGCCTCAGCCGGAACGAGGACGCGGAGTACTCGGCGTTCATCAGCGAGAGTCCGTCGGCGACCATGGTGCCGGTGCCGACCACGCTGACGAAGGGGCTCTCGTGCTTGACCTGGGTGCCGAAGTTCGAGCCGGTCTGCTCGATCCGGCACAGGTCGTACCCGATCCAGCGCAGGTAGTGCACGATGCTCGTGCTGTCGCCGAACAGCCGGGTGAGTGACTTCCGGTTGCTGATCAGGGCCGTCGCCCGGTGCAGGCCGTGGTGCAGGCCGTAGAGCGGGTACGTTCGGCCGGGGACGACCCATCGGCTCACCAGGCGCGGGACGGTCCCCACGACCAGGATGGCGAGGAGCACGGCACCGAAGAAGGCCGCGGACGTGATCATCAGCAGGTCGGCGTAGAACACCCAGTCGACCGGTGTCACCGGTCCCTGGCCCGGGACGGAGGCACCCTCCAGGACGCGGGAGCCCAGTACGTCGACCAGCCCCACCGCGACCGGCAGGTAGACCAGCAGCGCCGTCAGGAGGAGGACGGTTCCGTAGCCGGCGCGCCGTGCGGTGCCGCAGGGGGCGGGCTCCACCCGGCGGAAGTCCGGTCCGCCGGGCTGCGCGGGTGACCCGTACCAGCGCTCGCCGTCCGGGACGGCCTGGCCGGTGTGGAGCGAGGAGGCGTGGCCCAGCTGGGAGCCGCGCCCGAGTGAGCTGCCGATGTCCAGCACGGTCGCCTCACCGACGACCGCGTCGGGGCCGAGGGCTACGGGGCCGGTCTCGATGACTCCGTCGGTGGCGCGGTAGCAGCTGAGCAGCGAGTCCTTGCGGACGACCGTGCCGGCGCCGATCGTCAGCAGATCGGTGCACACGGGCAGGCCGCGCGAAAGGAACGTCACTCCTCGGCCGACGCGCGCACCCAGCGCCCTCAGGTACAGGGGGTACAGCGGGGTGCCGGCGAACAGGGCGAGGGGGCTCGCCCGGATCAGCGTCTTGACCAGCCAGAAGCGGACGTAGACGAGGCTCCAGAGCCGGAACCGGGTCGGTGTCCACCGGCCGATGAGCAGCCACTTCGCGATCACCGGGAGGGCGGACAGGACGACGAGGAGCACGGCGCCGAACGCGACGGACCTCAGGTACGTGTCGAGCAGGCCGCTTCCGGCGGAGATCCAGTCGTAGCCCAGGGCGGTGACGACCGCGAGGAGCCCCGCGTAGCCGAAGTAGCTCAGGACCTGCAGTACGCCGCAGAGCAGGTGGTGGGGCCGGCCGGCCGGTGGCGGCTCCGGTGCCACCGGCGCCTCGGACACGGTCGTCGCCGGCTCGGGAGCCGGCGTCGGCGGGTGCGCGAGCGCCGCGGTCAGGGCGCCGACGCTCGGATGCCGGTAGATGTCGCGCATCGACACGGGCGGCAGGTCCGGCCGCTTCCTGACCCGGGCGCAGAAATGCGCCATCACCAGGGAGTCGGCGCCGAGGTCGTTGAAGAAGTGACTGTCGGGGTGCACCTGCTCCACGTGGATCACGTCGGCGAGCAGCCTGGCGAACGTCTCCTGCGTATGGCCGGCCGAGGAATCCGCGGACTCTCCGGGAAGGTGGACGGGGGCTGTCTCCCGTACCTCTAGCCGCTGTCCCGTCATGAGGGCTCCCTGGGCCGCTGCCTGTCGGACGTCTTGCCGTCTGCCAGGTATTCGTCGCCGGGAGGGAGAGGTATGAGGGGAGCGCGGGTTTTCTTGCCCGGAGAGGTCCGCGGTCGCTCGGTGGGCGTTCGGTCAGGGTGCCCAGGGGGCCGCGATGCTCCACGTCGCGTCGGCCGTGAGGGTCTGCGGGCGGTTGTAGGTGCCTTGGGCGCCGTTTCCGGAGGCGATGTACACCGCGGACTCGAAGTGCCGTAGATAGGAGCCCGGCATGTTGATCGATTCGAAGGTGACGCCCGGACCGCCGATTCCGGGGCGGGCGCAGAAGGTGGCGTCCTGCCGGAAGAGGGCCGAGCCGTCGTCGGTCGCCGTGCGGACCCGGCTGTCGGCGTGGCGCAGGAACCGGCCCGGGTAGTTCACCGACTCGAAGGAGTAGCACGACGAGTCCGCGAGCCCGCGCCGCAGGGTCCAGGTGGCGTCCTGTTTGAGCAGGCCCGCGCTGTTGGCGTCGACGATCTCCGTGTGGGCGAGGCTGTCGGCGTGCCGGAGGTACCGGTTGGTGTGGCCCCACGTGGTCACCCGCAGGGACCGGCGCCGGTCGGTGGGCAGCAGGACGGAGCTGCGCCACAGTGCCGGTTCACCGGCGTTCCAGGTGGCGTCCGCGGCGAAGGAGGTGCTGGTGTCCCACGGGTTCGGTCCGCCGCCGCGGGCCAGGTAGACCTGGTCGGCGTAGTGGCGCAGGTAGCTGCCCGGCTGGTTGGACGCCTCGAAGGAGACGCCGCCCGCGGCCAGTCCCGGCCGGGAGCACCAGGTGGCGTCGGCGGCGAACGGGCCGCCGGTGTCGGAGTCGATGCGGACCCTGCTGTCGGCGTGCCGCAGATAGCGGCCCGGCTGGTTGACCGACTCGAAGGAGAAGCAGCGCGGGTCGGCCAGTCCGGCGACGGTGCGGAAGGAGGCGTCCTGGCGCGCGCCGTCCGCGGAGCCGGTGCTCAGTACGTCGGTGCGGGCCACCGAGTCGGCGTGCCGCAGGTAGCGGTCGGTGTGGCCGGGTGTGGTCACCCTGAACGAGCGGACGTGTCCGAGGGTGAGGCCGGCCGGGGCGTTGAGGTTGCGGGAGGCGTCGAGGAGCGCCGTGTGGGCCTGGCGCACCTGTTCGGTGTCGACCTTCTGCACGCGCCGGTCGTACGTGAGCAGGCCGTTGTACTCGCCCTCCACGTCGGTGATCTCGGTGTAGACGTAGGCGGACAGCCCCTTGACCGTCATGAGCTGCCGGACGTCGCGCACCATGCCGGTGTAGCGGTCGTTCAGCTGCTCGCGGCTGGTGACCTGCTCGTAGGCGAAGAACTGGCCGTTGGGGCTGTACTCGTGGCCCGGCGTGCGCAGTCCGACGCCGCCGAACTCGCCGAGCACGGAGACGCGGGTGTCGGAGGGGCGCGGTGCGTCGGGGCCGGTGTAGACGTGCCAGTCGACGATGTCGCCGGTGCCCGGGTCGCCTCTGGAGTCGCAGCAGTTGTAGCCGCTGTGCGGGTTCATCAGGCGGGTCGGGTCCTGGTTCTCCAGCGCGGTGGTGACGCGCCGGGTGGCGGCGAGGTCCCACTCGCCCCAGCCCTCGTTGAACGGGACGTAGGTGACGACGGCCGGTGAGAAGCGGTGTTCGTCGATGATCTCGCGGGCCTCGGTCTCGAACTGCGCGGTCTGCGCCGGGGTCCGGGCGTGGTCGAACGCCGGTGTGGACGGGATGTCCTGCCACACCAGGAGCCCGAGCCGGTCGGCGTGGTAGTACCAGCGGGCCGGCTCGACCTTGATGTGCTTGCGCACCATGTTGAAGCCGAGTTCCTTGTGCTTGCGCAGGTCGAAGGCGAGGGCGTCGTCGGTGGGCGCGGTGTAGAGGCCGTCGGGCCAGAAGCCCTGGTCGAGGGTACCGACCTGGAAGACGAACTCACCGTTGAGCGTGGGGCGCAGGACCCCGTCGATCTTCTTGGTGCCGATCTCACGCATGCCGAAGTAGCTGGTGACGGTGTCCACCGCGGCGCCCGAGGCGTTGCGCAGGGTGACCCGCAGGTCGTACAGGAAGGGGTCGTCGGGCGACCAGCGGCGGGCGTCCGGGACGGGTACGGAGAACTCGGTGAAGCCGCCGGTGGCGCGGCCCACGACGGCCGACCCGTTCATCGCCTCGGCCAGCACGGTGTGGCCGTCGACGTTGCCCCGGGTGAAGACGCGGACCCGGGCGGTGTTGTCCGACAGGCTGGGCCGGATGTCGACGGAGTAGACCGACGACACGGGGGTGGGCTCCATCCAGACGGTCTGCCAGATCCCGGAGGTGGGCGTGTAGAAGATGCCGCCGGGGTTGTTCACCTGCTTGCCGACGGTCTGCTTCTCGCCGCGTCCGTCGGTCGGGTCGTAGACGCGCACGATCAGTTCGTTGGCGCCGCTCCTGAGCTGGGGCGTGATGTCGACCTCGAAGCGGTCGTAGCCGCCCTTGTGGGAGGTGACGCGGGTGCCGTTGACCCAGACGGTGGCCTCGTGGTCGACGGCGCCGAAGTGGAGTTGCACCCGTCTCCCGTTCCAGCTCTGCGGGACGGTGAAGGAGCGCTTGTAGAACATCAGGTCCCGGTTGTCGTTGCGCATGATGCCGGACAGCGCCGACTCCACCGGGTACGGGACCAGGATGCGTTCGGGCAGGGTCTGGCCGGTGGGCGGTGGGGCGTTGCGGTCGACGTTGCCCGAGCCGTCGGCCGGCGGGTTGAGGAACTCCCACTCCCCGTTGAGCGACTGCCACTCGGGCCGCGTCATCTGGGGTCTCGGGTACTCGGGCAGGGGGTCGGTGGTGGACACCTTGCCGGTCCACGGAGTCGAGAGCGGAGGTGTCTTGGGCATGACAACCGCAGAAGCGGTGCCGCCGAGGAGCACGGCACCTCCGGTCAACATCAGCAGAGCCGCCAGACAGGCGATGAAGCGTCGCATCGAACTCCTCCTGAGCGCAGGGCACACGTGGGTGAGCGACTGAGACGCGGGGAACGTAGCACGGAAACAGACTTCAACGAAGTCCCTCAGTAAGAGCTAGAAACAAACATTTTCCTTCAAGGAGGGCCAGAGCGTCCCTCCTGTTTACATCGATGTACACGCGGCTCTACCCTGGCGCGGATTTCGTCCTCGCAGGAAGGAAGACCGTCGTGATCCTCCGCCTGTACCACCTCCTCCGGCGCGCCCGGGACCGGGCCGCGCTCTGTCTGCTGACCGGCGTCCTCGGCCTGTCCCTGGCCGTTCCCGCCACCGCCGGCACACCCCAGGTGTCCGGCCGGTCCCCAGCCGTCTCCCCCGCCGCCACGGGAACGCCGCTGCGTGACGGCACCGGCCTGTACCCGCGCGCCGTCCGGCTCGCGCACAACGGCGCGGCCAACGGGCGCGTCCTCGCGAGCGTCGTCACGTTCGACGGCGACAACGGCGTCGGCGCCATCCACGAGAGCACCGACCAGGGTGCGAGCTTCCGCGAGGTCGGCCGGGTCCTCGACCCGGACTCCGCGGCGGGCCAGGGCCTGTGCTGCGCCACACTCTTCGAACTGCCCCGGCAGGTCGGCGGGTTGCGGGCCGGCACGCTGCTGTGGGCCTCGTCGGCCGGTCAGGACGAGCAGAACCGCCGGATGGCGCTCAGGATCTGGCGGAGCGACGACGTGGGGCGCACCTGGTCCTACCTCTCCTCCTGTGCCGTCGCCGGCGGCACAGGAGGCCTGTGGGAGCCAGAGTTCTCGGTGGCCGCGGACGGCGCGCTCGTCTGCCACTACTCGGACGAGACGGACCCCGGGCACAGTCAGAAGCTGGTCGCCGCGCGCAGCTACGACGGCGTCCACTGGCAGGGCCACCACGACACCGTGGCGAGCGGCGTGTCGGCGGACCGGCCCGGCATGCCGATGGTGCGGCAACTGCCCGACGGCAGCTACTTCATGAGCTTCGAGATCTGCAACCCGGGCGGCCAGTACCAGTGCGTGGTCCACTTCCGGACCTCGGCGGACGGCTGGAACTGGGGCGACCCCGCCTTCCTCGGCTACCGGCCGGAGACGGTGGACGGCAAGTACCTCCGCGCCGCGCCCACCGTCGCCTGGGCACCCTCCCCGGACGGCGCTCCGAACGGACGGCTGCTGCTGATCGGGCAGCGGCTGCTCAACAAGGACGGCACGCCCGCGGCGGACAGCGGCCGCACCATGCTCGCCAACACGGAGAACGGCAGCGGGCCCTGGTACGAGATCGAGGCGCCGGTCGCGGTGGAGGCGCCGGAGGTCAACTACTGCCAGAACTACAGCTCGCCGCTGCTGCCGTCGGCGGACGGCCGACGGGTGCTGGAGATCGCCACCGACTGGGACGGCTCGGTGTGCAAGCCGTACTTCGCCACCGGGAGCCTCACCGGCACCGGTGACGCGGCGGGCGTCGTGGACGGCGCGCTCCACCGGCTGGTGAACGCGAACAGCGGGCACTGCCTCGACGTCGCGGCCGACTCGCGGGAACCCGGGGGCAACGTCCAGCAGTGGACCTGCAACGGGCTCGGTCCGCAGGACTGGACCGTGCGCGCCCGCGGCGGCGGCCACTTCACGCTGACCGGCCGCAACAGCGGCCACTGCCTGGACGTGGAGAACGGATCCGCCACGCCGGGCGCGAACGTCCGGCAGTGGCACTGCAACGGGGCGGCCGCCCAGGACTGGCGGCTGGAGAACGCGGGCCGGGGCTACTACCGGCTGGTGTCCCGCGCCGGCGGCCGGTGCCTGGACGTGGCCGAGGGCTCCCGGGCACCGGGCGGCAACGTCCGGCAGTGGACCTGCAACGGCCTGCAGCCGCAGCTCTGGCGCCTGCAGCGGGTCTGACCGGCCCGGATCACGGAGTGGCCCGCCGGGCGGTACTGCCCCGCACCACCAGTTGCGTGGGGAGTTCGAGCCGGAGCCGCTCGGCGGGCTCGCCGTCGATGATGCGCAGCAGGGTGTGGGCGGCCATCGAGGCCATGTCCTGCAAGGGCTGGCGGACCGTGGTCAGCGGCGGGTGGGTCCAGCGGGCCACGGGGAGGTCGTCGAAGCCGACGAGCCCGACGTCGTCCGGGATGGCGTAACCGCGTTCGCGCAGCGCCTCGAAGGCGCCGAGGGCCTGGAGGTCGCTGGCGGCGAAGAGGGCGGTGGGCGGCGCCTCCCCGGCGGCCTCGGCCGCGTCCAGCAGGCGGGCCGTCTCGGCGCGGCCCGAGGTGTCGTTGAACTCCCCGTGCGGCACCCAGCCCGCCGGTACGGGGAGTTCGGCCGACTCCATCGTCGCGCGGAAGCCGTCGGCGCGGGCTCTGCTGCACAGCACGTGCCGGGGGCCGGCCAGGTGGGCGATCCGGGTGTGTCCGAGGTCGATGAGGTGCCGGGTGGCGCTCACCGCGCCCGCCCAGTTGGTGGCGCCGACGGTGGGGACCAGCGCGTCCACGCTGCCGACGGGGTCGAGCAGGACGAACGGGACCTCCAGCGCGGCCAGCCGTTTGCGCTGCTGCGGGGTGAGGTCGGAGACGACGAGGATCGCCCCGTTGCTGCGGCGGGCGGCGAGCTGGTCGATCCACTCCCGGGTGTCGGAGCTGCGCCCGTGCACCGCGGACAGGACCATGCTCGCCCCGGCCTCGTGGAGCACCTCGTCGACCCCGCGGATGATCTCCACCGACCAGAGACTGTCGAGTTCGTTGAGGACGAGGTCGACGACGGCACCACGGCGGCGGGTGGGGCGGCGCTGGTATCCGAGGTGCTCCATGACCGCCTCGACGCGGTCCTTGGTGTCCGTGGAGATGTCGGAGCGCCCGTGGAGGACCTTGGAGACGGTGGACACGGACACCCCCGCCTCGGACGCGATCATGCTCAGGGTGACCCGGGCCCGGGCGTGGGGCTTCTCCGCCGTCATACGAGTGTCATTCGAGGTGTCCGTTCCGCTGGGTGGTGCGTACTCCGCCACTCCGGGGGCCGCCACGCAGGAGTCTGCCATGGTCCCTCCGCCGGGCTCACCCCGCCTCGTCGGCGCCGGGCGGCGTGTGCCGGTACTCCGCCCAGGCGAAGTCGGCGATCATCCGGGCCCCGGTGAGGTCCTGGGCGCACATCCCGGCGAAGGCTCCGGTGAACCCCCATGCCGTGAAGTGTCCGGTCGACGGGTCGCCGAGGGTCGCGCTCTCGTCGGAGAGCCGGGTCACGTCGAGGTCGGGACCGATCCGCCGCCAGCCCGTCACCCGGCTGCCGCGCCAGGCGAAGGCGCCCTGCGCCCCGCGGACCGACAGCCGCAGGTCCACGGCGCCCGGCGGTACCGCCACCGGGGGTGCGGGCTCGAAGTACCGGCCGTGGGCGCACAGTCCGACGCGCAGCACCCGGCCGAGGCTCTCGTCCCAGGTCAGGTGCAGATAGTGCCAGAGGGTCGAGTTGTAGTAGTGGACGATGCCCGCCATCTGGAGCGGTGAGCGCGGTGCGGCCTCGAGGCGGGCCGAGAAGTCGAACTCCTTGGCCTGCTGGCGCCGCGCCACCAGGCTCTGGCCGTGGGTGGAGCCGAGTGACTGGCCGCCGCGCAGCCGCAGGTGGCCCGGGCGTTCGGTCAGGTTCAGCCAGGAGGGGTCCGGATGGCGGCGCAGGGTCGCCCAGGGGACGGCGAGACGCGGCCGGTCGAAGTCGTCCCGGACGGGTGGGCGGGGTGCGGGGGCCGGAGGCAGAGCGGGTCCGGGCACCACGGTGCGCGGCAGTGGGCCGCCCCCGTCACCGGCGGGCGGTTCGCCGTCCAGGCGCGGCCAGCCGTCGGCCGTCCACACGACACGCTGGATGGCCGTCTCCCGGCCGAGGACGCACGGGCCGAGCGGGCCGAGCGGCCGGGCCAGGAGGTGGGCGAGGTACCACTCGCCGTCCGGGGTCGTGACGAGGCTGCCGTGCCCGGCCTTCTGGAGCGGCAGCCGTTCGTTTCCCGCAGAGGTGAGGAGGGGACCGGCCGGGTCGGCCTCGTAGGGGCCGGTCAGATTCCTGGCGCGGGCGACGGTCACGGCGTGCGACCAGGAGGTGCCGCCCTCGGCGGTCATCAGGTAGTACCAGCCGTCCCGTCGGTAGACGTGCGGGCCCTCGGTGTGGGCGAGCCGGGTGCCGCCGAAGATGCGGTGCAGCGGGCCGGTGACCCGGCGCTCCCCGCGGTCCCACTCCTGGAGGAGGATGCCCGCGAAGGGGTGGCGGCCGGGACGGTGGTCCCACTCCATCCACAGCGCCCAGCTGCGTCCGTCGCCGTCCGGGCCGTCGTCGTGGAAGAGGGACGGGTCGAAGCCGTGCGAGGGGAAGGGGGCCGGGTCGGACCAGGGCCCGTCGAGGGCGGGGGCGGTGACGACCTGGTTGCGTACGTCCTTGAAGGCGCCGGAGAGGTTGGTGACGTCGCTGTAGACGAGGTGGAAGAGTCCGTCGCTGTGGGACAGGCAGGGTGCCCAGACGCCGCCGGAGTCGGGCCGGCCGGTCAGGTCGATCAGGCGTTCCTCGCGCAGGATGCCGCCGAGCGAGTGCCAGTTGACGAGGTCGCGGGAGTGGTGGACGGCGACGCCGGGGAGCCATTCGAAGGTGGAGGTGGCGATGTAGTAGTCGTCGCCGACACGCAGGATCGACGGGTCGGGGTGGAAGCCGGGCAGGACGGGGTTGACGATGTCGGGGCCTCGCCGCCCGTCGGGCTTTCGGCTCCCGGAAAGGTCCTGGCCGGGAGCGGTGGGCACGGCAGTCATGTGTCTCTCCGGGGGTGAGGGGTGCGTCAGCCCTTGATGGCGCCGGCCATCACGCCGGAGACGATGCGCCGGGCGAGCAGGGTGAAGGCCGCGAGGACGGGCAGGACGGAGACGACGACGCCGGCGAGCATCAGGGTGTAGTCCGTGTAGTAGCCGGCGGCCAGCTGGTTGAGGGCGATCTGCACGGTGCCGTTCTCCGGCGGCAGCGCGATCAGCGGCCAGAAGTAGTCGTTCCAGGCGAACATGAAGGTGAACATGGCGAGTACCGTCGCCGTCGTCCGCACCCCAGGCACCACCACGTGCCAGTAGGTGCGCAGGAGTCCGGCGCCGTCCATGCGGGCGGCCTCGATCAGTTCGTCGGGGATGTTCTCCTCGACGGCCTGGCGCATCCAGAAGACGCCCACTGCGGAGACCAGCGCGGGCACGATCAGCGCGGACAGCTTGCCGTACAGGCCCAGGTCGGTGACGAGCATGTACAGCGGGATGATGCCGAGCTGGGTCGGGACCATGACGGTGATCACCACGCACACCAGCAACGGGTTGCGGCCCCGGAAGCGGAGCTTGGCGAAGGCGAAGCCGGCCAGGGAGGAGAGCAGCACGTTGCTGACGGCGGTGGTACCGGCGACGACGAAGGAGTTGCCGAGGGCCTGCCAGAAGGCGGACAGCTCGAAGACGCGCTGGATGTTCTCGAACAGGTGACCGCCGGGCACCAGCGGCGGTGTGGAGCCGGCGAGGACGGAGTTGTCGTCGTGCGAGGCGACGACGACGCTCCAGTACAGAGGGAAGACGGAGGCGGCGGTGATGGCCGCCAGGAGGGCGTAGGCGAGGGGTCCGGCCTTGTCGAGCCTGCCGGGTCCGCGCTTCGGGACGGTTCTCGGGGCGCGGCGGCGGGCGGTGGCACCGGGACCGGGTGCCGGGACGCGGGGTGGTGTGGTGACGGCCATGGGGGTCTCCAGGTTGCCGGGGCGGCGGTCAGCCGCGCTCGGAGCGGCGTGCCAGCAGGAAGTTCACGGCGGCGACGACCGCGATGACGAGGAAGAGCACCCAGGAGACGGCCGAGGCGTACCCGGCGTCGTTGTTGATGAAGCCGTACTTGTACAGCATCAGTGTGAGCGTCTGGAACTGGTGCTCGGCGCCGCCCTCCGCGTTGCCCTGCTGGTCGAACAGGAAGGGCTCGGCGAAGAGTTGCAGGCCGCCGATGGTGGAGATGACGACGGTGAAGACGACGGTCGGCCGGATGGCCGGCAGGGTGACCTTCCGGAAGGTGAGCAGGCGGCCCGCGCCGTCGATCTGCGCGGACTCGTACAGGTCGCGCGGTACGGCCTGCATGGCCGCGAGGTAGATCAGTGCGTTGTAGCCCGTCCAGCGCCACATGACCATGAAACTGATGGCGAGGTGCGAACTCCAGGTGTCCGCGGTCCAGTCGATCGGGTCGCTGATCAGTCCCGTGCCCTCCAGGACCCAGTTGACGATGCCGAAGTCCCGCCCGAAGAGCTGCGAGAACACCAGGGCGACGGCCACCACGGAGACGTACTGGGGCACCAGGACCAGGGCCCGCCACACGCTCTGGGCGCGCAGGTGGCGGTCGAGGAGCCAGGCGACGCCCAGGGCCGCGAGCAGCTGCGGGGCCGTGGAGAGCACGAAGATGCTGAGCGTGTTGAAGGTGGCGGTGTAGAAGTCCGAGTCCTCCAGCAGCCGGCTGAAGTTCGCGAGACCGACCCACTCCCCCGCGCCGGCGAGGCGGTCCCAGTCGTGCAGGGACACCCAGAACGTCTGGAGCAGCGGATAGAGCCCGAAGACACCGAAGACGAGGAAGAAGGGGGCGATGAACAGGTAGGGGAGCAGATGGCGCTCCGGGCGGATGCGACGAGAGGGCTTCGCCCCGGCGGGCGGGTCCGTGGTGGTGGCGGCCTGGAGCGCCATGCTGGTCTCCGAAACGGGGAGGGGCTGGAGGGCTGGGGAGGGAGGGTGGCGGCGCGCGCGGGGGCCGCGCCGCCCGTCCGGCGTCAGCGGATGTTCTTGGCGGCTTCGTCGAGCGCCTTGTCCCATGCCTCCTCCGGGTCCGCCTTGCCCTGTTCGACGAGCTGCAGTGCGTTGCCGAAGGGGATGCGGGCCTGCTGGTCCTTGGTGCCGCGGTAGTTGGGCTTGAGGCTCTTGGCGGAGGAGG
Source organism: Streptomyces sp. NPDC048171 (assembly GCF_043202655.1). Taxonomy (NCBI): domain Bacteria; kingdom Bacillati; phylum Actinomycetota; class Actinomycetes; order Kitasatosporales; family Streptomycetaceae; genus Streptomyces; species Streptomyces sp. NPDC048171. The sequence goes on along the minus strand of NZ_JBIDAU010000012.1, from coordinate 111,917 downwards.
CGAAGATCTCGCCCGTCGGGGCGTCGTTGAAGTACTCGGACTTCGTGCCCCGCACCTCGGGGTCCTCCAGGACGGGGACGAGTGAGGGCAGCGCGCCGACCGGGCCGGTGAAGATCTTCTTCTGTGCGGCGGCCGAGGTGAGGAAGCGGGCCAGTTCGGCCGCCTCCTCGGCGTGCTTGCTCTGCTTCGGCACGGTCAGGAAGGAGCCTCCCCAGTTGCCGCCGCCGCCCGGCACCGCGGCGATGTCCCACTTCCCGGTGCCTGCCTCGCCGGCGGCGGTCGCGATCTGTCCGGTCATCCAGGCGGGGCAGGTCATGGTGGCCATCCGGCCCTGCTTGATGCCGGCGTTCCACTGCTGGCTGAAGGGCTGGAGGTTGGCCGACTGCTCGTCCGCCGTCGCCTCGGCGCTCGCCATGAAGAACTCACGGACCTTGGGGTTCGTCTCCCCCACGTACTGGTCCCGGGCGTCGAAGAAACCGAACTCGGTCTGATTCATCATCGCCGTGAAGACGTTGCCCGAACTGTCGAACCATGCCTTGTCCTTCACCCGGTCCTGGAACTTCTCCCCGGTGGCGAAGTAGGCGTCCCAGGTGGGCCAGAGCTTCCCGACCTCGGTACGGTCCGTGGGCAGCCCGGCCTTCTCGAACAGGTCCTTTCGGTAGCAGATGGCGAGGCTGCCGACGTCCGTGCCGTATCCCATGACGAAGCCGGGCGTGCCGAGCGTGCCCTGCTCCCACTTCCAGTCCAGGTACTCGTCCTCGCGGTCCAGGGCGCCGAAGTCGGCGAGGTTGGTGAACTTGTCCTTCACCGCACGGAACTTGGGCAGGTAGCCCTCCTCGATGGCGACCACGTCGGCGGCACCGCTTCCGGAGGCGATCTGGGTCGAGAGCTGGTTGTGGTGCTGGTCGAACTGGGAGATGCGTTCCTTGACGTCGACGTCGGGGTGGGTGCGCTCGTACTCCTCGATGAGGGGCTTGTAGCCGAAGTCGCTGAACGTGGCGACGGTCAGGGTGAGTCTGCCGTCGGCCGTGTCGGAGCCCGAGCCGCAGGCGGACAGGGCGAGGAGAGCGGTGGCGGCACAGAGCGCGGCGGCGGTTCTGCGGGCACGCGTACGGCCCATGGTGGTCCTCCGGAGCAGGGGGCGTGGATGAGTGGCAACAAGGTCGCCGCCCCCGAAAACAAAGTCAAGAGTTTCGCGAAAACTTTAGTAGTGGGGTGGTCTACCTGCGTATTCACCCCGACTGGCGCGGTGTTCTGCAAAGTTTCGTAGCGTCAGGCTCGCGAGCTGCCCGGTTCTACGAAAATTTCGCAGCTGGTTGACCCGGCCCTCCGCCCACCGCACCATGCGAGCGCCGTGACCCTACGAAGCGGAGACAGACATGACGCACAAGAGACGGGCGTTCGGCGCGGGCGTCGCCGCCGCCGTCCTGCTCGCCCTGACCGGGCTGCCCTCGGCCGCCGCGGCGGATCCGGCCCCGCCGGCCCCCGCCGACGGCAAGGTCATGCTGGTGATGGGCCAGGACAGCGACACGCTCAGCGACTACCGCAGGGACGTGCTGGACGATCCGGCGCTCGGGGCACCGGATCCCGGTGGCGTGACGCTGTACACCAACCTGGTCCTGGGCGGCTCCCCCGAAGCCCTGGCCGGGATGACCGGACCGGCCGACTGGGGCGCCGGGACGGTCGACTTCGCCCGGACGATGCGCGAGTACCCGAACGCGACCGTCGCCGTCGGCCTGTACCTCTCCGACGCCACCTCCGGCTGCACCAACCAGCCGCTGCGCGCCATCATCGGCCGCGACGACGCGGACGTCACCGCCGGGAACCCGAACCTCGTCACGCGGTACCGCGCCAAGGTCGACGAGATGATCAACCGGTTCAAGAGCTACGACCGGGACATCCTGCTGCGCATCGGCTACGAGTTCGACGGCCCCTGGAACTGCTACAACTCCGAGTTCTACAAGGACGCCTTCCGCTACATCAAGGGGCGCGTCGACGCCCTCGGCGCCACCCGGGTCGCCACCGTGTGGCAGAGCGCCGCATGGCCGGTGAACACCCACCCGGACCATCCCGAGTGGAACTACGTCGTGACCGACCCCGGCCACCTGGACGACTGGTATCCCGGTGACCAGTACGTCGACTGGGTCGGGCTGTCCTCGTTCTACAACTCCCGTTCGGTGCGCACCCAGTGGGGCTGCGGGACGTACGACACCGATCCGGTCGGCCTCCAGGACCGGCTCCTCGACTTCGCCCGCGCGCACGGCAAGCCCGCCATGGTGTCGGAGGCCGCGCCGCAGGGCGCCCGCACCGGCGCCGGGACCACGAGCTGCATCTTCCGCAACAGCCCGGCGCCTTCCAGCGGCCAGGCGATCTGGGACGGCTGGCACGCCGGGTACTTCGACTGGGTGGAGCGCAACAAGGACGTCATCCGCGCCGCGGCCTACATCAACACGGACTGGGACGCCCAGACCCAGTGGCAGTGCGCGAGCGGCGCGCAGGCCGGCGGTCCCGGCTGCGTCAACGGCAACTGGGGCGACTCCCGCGTGCAGGCCGACCCCACCGTGCTCGCCCGATTCCTCGACGAGATCAGGAAGCCGACATGGACGCACAACGAGTGAGAACCGTCCTGCGGTCCCTGACCGCCGCCACGCTCGCGGTTCTTCTGTTCCTGCCCGTGGGCACCGGATCCGCCCGGGCGGCGGAGGCCACGACCACCGCGGCCGCGCCGCCCGAACTGCTCCTCGGCCAGTCCACCAGGGGTGCCTGGGACGACTTCCACACCTTCGGGCAGAACGCCGACGGCGGCTCCGTCTACTACGAGCTGCGCGGCGGCGACTGGGTGAACCCCGCCCACCGCGCGTACGCCACCCTCCTCGCCGAGCAGGGGAAGACCGTCCAGGTCGGCATCAGCTGGAAGGACAACCCGCCCGGCTTCGAGGGCGGCGACGAGAACGCCAAGGCGGCACGGTCCCGGGCGGTCACCGCCGAGCTGGCCGCCGGCGGCCACACCGCCTCCCTCGACCGGCTGCTGGCCTTCACCGAGGCCCACCCCCGGGCCCGCTTCAAGCTGCGGCTGGACTACGAGGTGAGCAGCTTCTACCACTGCACCGACGCGAGCTGCTCCTCGTACAAGAACGCCTTCAACCGCCTCGCGGCCCATCTCGACAGCCGGTCCACCGCGCACAACCTGGAGTACGTCTTCCACCCGGTGCGCGGCGAGTTCGAGACGATGTACCCGGGTGACGCCGCGGTCGACTGGATGGGCGTCTCGGTCTTCGCCCACGAACTGTGCCTGCCCATCTACGACCGGGGGCCCCTGTACAACGGGACGCCGCCGCAGAACTACGACGTGGCCGCCCAGCAGTGCCGCAACGCGTACATCGGCACCGACGCGCACGGCAACCCGGCCGCCGTGTGGCGGAACTTCGACCACGACGCCAACGTGCTGAAGCTGCTGAAGTTCGCCAGGGACCACGGCAAACCGGTCGTGGTCTCGGAGGCGGGCCTGATGAACTTCACGGCCGACGGCACCTCCACCGACGGCCTGGAGCAGCAGACCGGTGACCTGTGGGTGAAGCGCCTGTTCTCCCTCATGAACTACCGGGGGCCGATTCCCAACCTGCCCGGGACGCACGACCTGACCGGGGTGATCCGCTCGATCGCCTACATCAACCTGGACTTCCGCTACGGCTGGGACGGCATCGACGACGGGAGTTTCGACTTCCCGCCGGACACCACCTGGTTCGTCGACGGGAGGCTCTCCCGGTACGGCGCGGCGAAGACCTCGTTCTGCCAGGGCCTGGCGGCGAACGGATTCACCGCTCGCTGCCGGTGACGGGGTGACCGGGCGAAGGCGGGCGGGCCGCGGTCCGCCCGCCTTCGCCCGGGTCACCGCCTCCCGCGACGGGGGGCCTTCGCCGCCGCGGGCAGCGCCCGGACGCCGTCCGACGCGCCCGGCAGCCCGCTCCGGACGGCCGATTCCTCCCTCGCCGCCTGCTCGGGGTGTCTCGCCGCCCAGTAGGGGTTGTCGTGCGAGAGCTTGCTGGAGACCCGGCCGTACATGCCGAACGTGGCGATGAACAGTCCCATGACGAAACTGAAGATCACGTTGCTCATGCCGAAGCCCAGGATGTTGGCCGGACGGTCCAGCACGAAGATGTGCGCGAAGCCGCTCAGGAAGAAGAGCGCGCCCACCACGATGTTGAGGGTGGAGGCGACATTGCCGCCGATCACCGCCCCGCCGAGCAGCGCCAGTCCCACCACGGTGGAGATGACGCTGAGGGCGACGTTCGTGGTCATCCCGGCGACCGTGCCGCCCCCCGTGCGGAACGGGCTGAGCGCGTCGGCGAAGCCGAGGGCGGCGAAGGCCAGCAGGACGAGACCACAGAATCCGGCACCGTAGCGGTAGACGCTCGCGAGGTGGTGATCGACGGGCAGTTCGTCTCGAAGCTTCATGCACCTGTTTCGCCGGCCGCGCCCGGATCGGATGCGCCGGCACGCCGTTCACCCGGATGGAGCAGAGGGCTCGCCGCGTGCGCCCTGCGCGACGGGCGCGGTCGCGCCGTTGCCCTCATGATCTCGTATCAGGGACGAATCGGAGTGAGCGCCGGAAGGAAGCGGTCATGGGAAGCACCGTGCACTGGCTCTTCGGGGACCAGCTCGGGCCGCACTTCCTCGCGCCGGGCGAACACGGCCCCGGCCGGGACACACCGCTGCTCATGGTGGAGGCCCGGTCGGTGTTCCGGCGCCGCCGCTTCCACCGGGCCAAGGCGCACCTGGTGCTCTCCGCCATGCGGCACCGGGCCGCCGAACTGGGCGACCGGGTGACCTATGTACGGGCGGACACCTACCGGGAGGGTCTGGACCGGGCCGCCCGCGGCCGGGAGGTCACCGTCCACCACCCGACCTCGTACGCCGCCCTCCGGCTGGTCCGCTCCCTCCCCCGGGTCACCGTCGGCCCGGCGCGGGGGTTCATGGTCCCGACGGACGACTTCGCGGCGTGGGCGGACGGGCACGGCGGCAAGCGGCTGCGGCAGGAGGACTTCTACCGCTGGGTGCGCCGGCGGCACGAGCTGCTGATGGACGCCGACAGCCCCGCGGGCGGTCGCTGGAACTTCGACCACGACAACCGGCGGCCGCCCCCGCGCGAGGCCGACACCCTGCCGGTTCCCGCGCCCTACCGGCCGCGCGAGGACGAGATCGACCAGGAGGTCCGCCGCGACCTCGACCGATGGGAGAAGGACGGCGGGGTCTCCTTCGTCGGACGCGACGGGCCGCGGCTGTTCCCGGCCACCCGCACCGAGGCGCGGGCCGCGCTCAAACGCTTCCTGGCACGTCGGCTGGGCAGCTTCGGGCCGTACGAGGACGCCATGCTCGCCGCCGACCCCGTGATGAGCCACAGCCTGCTGTCGTCCTCGCTCAACCTCGGTCTGCTCGACCCCGTGGAGTGCGCGGAGCGCGCGGAGGCGGAGTGGCGCGCCGGCCGGGCGCCGATGGGCAGCGTGGAGGGGTTCGTCCGGCAGATCGCCGGCTGGCGCGAGTACGTGTGGCAGCTGTACTGGTACTTCGGTGAGGAGTACCGGCGGTCCAACGAGCTGCGCCACACCGCCCCGCTCCCGGACTGGTGGAGCGAGCTGGACGCGGACGCGGTGCGGGCGCGCTGCCTGCACACGGTGCTGGCCCAGGTGCGGGACACGGGGTGGACCCACCACATCCCCCGGCTGATGGTCCTCGGCAGCCACGCCCTCCAGCGCGGCTGGGACCCCGCCGCGGTGACGGACTGGTTCCACCGCTGCTTCGTGGACGGCTACGACTGGGTCATGGTGCCCAACGTCGTCGGCATGTCCCAGTACGCCGACGGCGGCCGGATGACGACCAAGCCCTACACGTCGGGCGGCGCCTACGTGCACCGGATGAGCGACCTGTGCGGACCGTGCCACTACCGGCCGGGCGACCGGACCGGCGAGCACGCCTGCCCCTACACCGCGGGCTACTGGACCTTCCTCGACCGGCACCGGGAGCGGCTCGGCCACAACCACCGCACCGCCCGTCCGGTGCGGCAGCTGGACCGGCTCACCGACCTGGCCGACGTGCGCCGCCAGGAACGGGCCCGCGGCGACGCGCCTCCTTGAGCGGCGGCCTCGAGCGACGGACGGGAATCCGGCGCATCCGTTCGGGTCCGCCCGGCGGAAGCACGGGTGTGCAAATGACCGGGAGCGAGAAGGGGTTGTGCATGCTGGGACCGCCGTCCACGGTGACCGAGCCGGTCAGACCGGCCGACGGCCCGCTCACGGCCCGCGACGCCGTCCGGGCGGCCGAGGCGGAACTCGACGCCGTCCTCGACGCCAGGCTGCGGCAGGCCCGCGAGGTCGATCCCGTGTACGCCCGCGACGTCGCCGAGCGTGTCGCCGCCTTCGTACGGCGCGGCGGCAAGCGGCTGCGCACGGCGTTCGCCTGGTGCGGATGGCGGGCCGCCGGCGGAGCCGGGGACGTCACGGCTGTCCTGCGCACGGGCGCGGCCCTGGAACTCGTCCAGGCGTGCGCACTCGTCCACGACGACGTGATGGACGGATCACCGCTGCGCCGCGGCGCGCCCGCCGTCCACGTCGACCTCGCCCGCGCGCACCTCGCCGCGGGGATGAGCGGCTCCGCCGACGCCTTCGGCGCGTCCGCCGCCGTACTCGTCGGCGATCTGGCGCTGGCGTGGGCGGACGACCTGCTGACCGAGACGGCGCTCCGGTCGCCGTACGGTGCACGGCTGCACCAGGAGTGGCAGGACATGCGCGGCGAGATGGTCGCCGGCCAGTACCGTGACCTGCACGCGCAGGCCACCGGGGCGTCGGGCGTCGACGAGGCGCTGAGCGTCGCCACCCTCAAGAGCGCCCTGTACACGGTCGAACGACCGCTGGCGCTGGGCGCGGTGCTGGGCGGTGCCGACGGGCCCGCCCTGGACGCGCTGCGGGCCGCCGGACGGTGTGCCGGGCTCGCCTTCCAGCTCCGCGACGACCTGCTCGGCGCCTTCGGCGACCCGGCGGTGACGGGTAAACCGGCCGACGACGACCTGCGCACGCGCAAGCTGACGTGTCTGCTCGCGGTCGGCCTCAGGGCGGCCGAGTCCGGCGGCGACGCGGACGCCGCCGACGCGCTCGCCCCGGGGGCGGGGGCCGGCGCGGACGACGAGGTGGGCCGGATGCGCGACGCGCTGGAACGCACCGGGGCGCGGGCCGTCGTCGAGGCGACCATCGCGGAGCTGGCCGCGAAGAGTCTGCGGCACTTCGCCCGGACCGGCGCCGAGCCCGCCGTGAGCCTGGAGTTCACCGCCCTGGTGGAGCGGGCGTCCGGTGTCGTCGCGGGGCGCACCACCGGGGAGGCCGCGTGAGGACGGTGACGGGCCCGACGGATCACGTGGTCGTGGTGGGCGCAGGCCTCTCCGGGCTGGCCTGCGCGCTGCACCTGCTGGGCGCGGGCCGCCGGGTGACGGTCGTCGAGCGGGACGACGGGCCGGGCGGGCGGGCGGGCCGGGTGAGCCTGGGCGGCTACGAGATCGACACCGGGCCCACGGTGCTGACCATGCCGCACCTGGCCGACGAGGCGTTCGCCGCCGTGGGCGACCGCCTCGACCGCCACGTCGAGCTGACGGCCCTGCATCCGGCGTACCGGGCGAGTTTCGCCGACGGGACCGCCCTCGACGTCCACACCGATGGCGACGCGATGGAGGCGGAGGTGAGGCGGTTCGCGGGTCCGGCCGAGGCGGTGGGCTACCGCGGGCTGCGGAACTGGCTGGAGCGGCTGTACCGGGCACAGATGCGGCGCTTCATCGACACGAACTTCGACTCGCCCTTCCAACTGCTCCACCCCGACCTGGCCCGGCTGGCGGCGCTGGGCGGCTTCGGGCGGCTGGACCGGCGGATCGGCCGCTTCATCGCCGACCCGCGGCTGCGCCGTGTCTTCTCCTTCCAGGCGCTGTACGCGGGTGTCGCCCCGGCCCGGGCCCTCGCGGCGTACGCGGTGATCGCCTACATGGACACCGTGGCCGGCGTCTGGTTCCCCAAGGGCGGCATGCACGCGCTGCCCCGCGGGATGGCGGACGCGGCGGGCGCGGCGGGGGCCGGGTTCCGCTGGTCGTCCGAGGTGACGTCGCTGGAGCGGTCGGCGGGCCGGGTACGGGCCGTGCGGCTGGCCTCCGGGGAGCGGATCCCGTGCGACGCCGTGGTGCTGACCTCCGAACTGCCCGCCGCGCACCGGCTTCTGGGGCGCACGCCGAGGCGTCCGGTGCAGCTGCGGCACTCGCCCTCGGCGGTCGTCCTGCACGCCGGAACGGACCGGACGTGGCCCGGTCTCGCCCACCACACGCTGTCCTTCGGCGGCGCCTGGGAAGCCACCTTCGACGAACTGACCCGCACGGGGCGGCTGATGAGCGACCCGTCCCTGCTGATCACCCGGCCGACGACGCACGACCCCGGCCTCGCACCGCCGGGCCGGCACCTCCACTACGTCCTCGCACCGTGCCCGAACACCGACGTGGGCCCCTCGGCCGCCGCGTGGCGGGACCTGGGGCCCCGCTACCGGGACCACCTGGTCGCCGAGCTGGAGCGGCGGGGACTGGACGGGTTCGCGGCCGGCGTCCAGGAAGAGCTGCTGGTCACCCCGCTGGACTGGGCGGCGCAGGGGCACGCGGCGGGCAGCCCCTTCTCGGTCTCGCACACCTTCGCCCAGACCGGCCCGTTCCGCCCCCGCAACCTGGTGCGCGGCGTGGACAACGTCGTACTGGCGGGCTGCGGCACCACCCCGGGCGTCGGCGTGCCGACCGTGCTGATCAGCGGCAAGCTCGCCGCCGCACGGATCACCGGCGGGGTCCGTGCCGCCGCCCGTACCGTGCACCCCCGTCCGGCGCCACGAGCCGAGCGTGCCGATGTCACCCCGACCGCGGAAGGCTCCCATGGCCCGTCGTGAACTGGATGCCGCGCACATCACCGATCCCGGCCTGCGCGCCGACTACACGCTGTGCAGACGGCTCAACGCCCGTCACGGCAAGACCTACTTCCTGGCCACCCGGCTGCTCCCGCTGGAGCGCCGCGCCCGCGTGCACGCGCTGTACGGCTTCGCCCGCTGGGCCGACGACATCGTCGACGACCTGGACCGGCACCGCACACCGGCGGAACGCGACCGGCTGCTGCGGGTTCTGGAGAGCGACCTCGCGCACGGGCTGCGGACCGGTGAGGGGACCGAGCCCGTGGTCCGGGCGGTCGCCGACACCGCCGCACGGCACGGCATCGAGCACTCGCTGTTCGCCGACTTCCTCGTGTCGATGCGCGGCGATCTGCACGTCACGGACTACCCGACCTACGCCGACCTGCGGGCCTACATGCACGGCTCGGCCGCGGTGATCGGCCTCCAGATGCTGCCGGTGCTGGGCACGGTCGTCCCCCGCGAGGAGGCCGCCCCGCACGCGGCCGACCTCGGGGTCGCCTTCCAGCTCACCAACTTCCTGCGGGACGTCGGCGAGGACCTGGACCGGGGCCGCGTGTACCTGCCGGCCGACCTGCTCGCCGCGCACGGTGTGGACCGGCCGCTGCTGGAGTGGAGCCGGCGTACGGGACGCCGGGACCCTCGGATCCGCGCGGCGCTCGTCGCCGCCGAGGCCATGACGCGGGAGGTGTACCGGGCGGCGGAGCCGGGCATCGCCATGCTCGATCCACGGGTGCGTCCCTGCATCCGCACCGCGTTCACGCTCTACGGCGGGATTCTCGACGCGATCGCGGAGCAGGACTACACCGTGGTGCACCGCCGTGCCGTGGTCTCGCGCGGGCGTCGCGCGGCCACGGCCGCCGCCGGAGTGGTGGGCGTCGTACGCGCCCGCCGGCGTGCCCGCGGCACGCACCCGGCGCCGCGGACGGGCGACGCGGCGCCCCGGACGAAAGGACCCGTGCAGTGAGTGACCGAGCGGACCGGGCGGGCTGGACCCCGCCGCTGCGGCGGCGCGGCCGGTCGGACTGGGCGACCCAGACCCCGACGTGGCGTCAGGCGCGCCCGGCACTGATCGACGACGCCCTCAAACGAGCCTGCGCGCGCCCCTCGGGCAACTGGTTCGTCGTCGGTGCCTCCCGGGACGTGCGCACCGGTGGCCACCCCTGTGGCAGAACCGTGGGCGGCACCGAGGTGGTGCTGTGGCGGTCGGAGACCGGTGAGCTGCGCGCGGGCCCGGGGGCGTGTCCGCATCTGGGCGCGCCCCTGCGGGAGAGCCGGGTGGTGTGCGGGACCCTGGTGTGCCACTGGCACGGACTGGCCCTGGACGGCGGGCCGTTCGCGGGGTGGGAGCCGTTCCCGGTCCACGACGACGGTGTCCTGGTGTGGGTCCGGCTGGACGCGGTCGGCGGTGAGGAGCCGTCGGAGCGTCCCGTGGTCCCGGAGCGTCCCGCGCCGGGCGGCGGTGTGGACGCCGTCTTCACGGCCGTCGGGCGGTGCGAGCCGCAGGACGTGGTCGCCAACCGGCTCGATCCGTGGCACGGCTCGTGGTTCCACCCGTACTCGTTCGTGGATCTGACGGTGGCCCGGCCGCCGCTGGGCGACGAGGACGACGCCTTCGTGGTAGACGTGTCGTTCCGGGTGACGGGCCGTCTGGTCGTGCCGGTCCGGGCGGAGTTCACCGCGCCGGAGCCGCGTACGGTCGTCATGCGGATCACGGAGGGTGAGGGGTCCACGTCCGTCGTGGAGACCCATGCCACGCCGCTGACCGCCGAGGGGGCCGCGCGTCCGCGGACCGCCGTCGTCGAAGCGGTCGTCGCGGCCTCCGGCCGGCGGGGCTTCGCACTGGCGCGGGCCGCCGCGCCGGTGCTGCGGCCCTTGATGCGCCGGACGGCCGGGCGGCTGTGGCGCGACGACCTCGCCTACGCGGAGCGGCGGTGGGCGCTGCGCAGCACGGGCCGGTTCCCGGGCTGAGCGCGGCGGTTCCCGGCCCGGCCGAGGGCCCGCAGTACGGGTGACCGGCCGGCCCGGGGCACCGTCCACAGCACCTGGCCCCGGACTCCCCAGCCGGCGAGGAGGGCTCCGGCCGCCAGGAAGCCCGTGGTGGCCGCCCGTTCCATCAGGGCGACGGGCAGGTCGCAGCGGATGGCGTCGCCGGCCAGCGTCACGTTCGGGTGGGGGGTCACGACGGTGGGCCGCCGGGCGTGGGAGCCGACCGGGAAGAGAGGGCAGTCCGCGCGCCATTCGTGCCGGGCGTCGACGATCCGGGCCCGGCGTGTCTCGGGGTAGACCCGGCGGAGGCTGTCGAGGAGGCGGTTCTGCACGGTCTCGGGGCGGGCGTGGGCGGGGACCGCGTAGGCGTGCAGTTCCACCACCGACCCGCCGGTCCGGGCGGCCCAGCGGGCGGCCTCGCCCTCGTAGCGCTCCAGCACGCTGATGTTGTCCAGTCCGTCGTAGCCGCTGGTGCCGAGGAACCCGGCGCGGTCGGCGTGGACCGGCCGGTCCAGCCAGAGCCGGGAGACCAGGAAGGGCGGCGCGGTGCCGAGCGAGGCGATGTCCTCGCGCCAGGCCGGGGTGCCGAGCCCGGGTGACGCGGCGGTCAGTCCGCGCAGGGCTCCGGGGTCGAGGGCGAGCACGGCGGCGTCGTACCGGTCCAGGGCGTCGTCGGTGCGCACCTCCACTCCCCCGTCGTCGTCCGGGTGGACGCCGCGCACGGGGGTGCCGGTGCGGAGGTCGGTCCCGAGGCGCTGGAGGTAGTCGCCGAGCGGGTCCCACAGGGCCTGGGGGAACGGCTCGTCCGGCACGTCGAAGAGCAGGCCCTCGGCCGAGCCGAGGAAGTAGATGTGGAACATCAGCAGCAGTTCCGCGGCGGACAGTTCGCGCGGGTCCGCGAAGAAGCTGCGGGAGAACACCTCGAAGGCGAGATGGTGTGCGGCCTCGGGGAAGCGGACGCGTTCGAGGAACTCCGTGGCGCTCGTGGAGTCGAAGCGGTCGTAGACCTCGGGCACCCGGACGTCGAGGAGCGGCAGGGCGGCCCCGGCGTCCATGGCGGCGAGGTCGCGCCAGCCGAAGGTCGGGCTCAGGGCGACGAAGCCGAGCGCGCTGAGCGGCGGGGTGCGCGGGACCCGGGCGAAGCTGTCGGTCAGCCCGCCGCTGTGCCGCAGCGGGTAGTCGGGCAGGGGGCGCAGCCGGTCGAGTCCGGGGTCGGTCCGCCGCAGCAGGCCGCGCAGGTTGTAGTACTGGCGGAAGAAGGCGTGGAAGCCGCGGCTCATGGTGGCCCCGGATCCGTCGGCGAGGCGGGTGGGCCGGCCCGCCAGCCGTCCGCCGAGTGCGTCCTCGCGTTCGTACAGGGTCACGTGGGCGCCGCGTTCGGCCAGCAGGGTGGCCGCAGCCAGTCCGGCGATGCCCCCGCCGACCACGGCGACCGCCGGGGCGTCCCCGGGGTCGAGGCGGTCCCGGCCCGGCCCGGGCATCATGATCTCGGCCTTGCGGTCTCGTCCGCGCCGGGCCGCCGTCCGCCCGGCGCTCAACGGGCCACCTCCACCGGCGCGGCGGCGTTGCCGTTGCGGGCCAGGAAGGTGTGCACGATGCCGGTCTGCCACCCGGCGACGGGGGCCGCGCGTACGCCGGTGAACCCGGCGTCGGTGAGGCGCGCCGTGAAGGCGGGGGCGGTGTCGAAGTGGACGACGCTGTGCCACAGGTGCCGGTACAGGGCGCGGTCGCCGCTCAGGGTTCCCGCGGGAATGATGAGGCCCCGGCAGACGGCGTTCCACAGGGCGTGGTGGGCGGCCGAGCCGCTGAGGCTGTACTCGTGCACGGCGAGCCGGCCGCCCGGCCGCAACAGGGTGCGGACCGCGGCGAGGACGCCGTCCGGGTCGGTGACGTTGCGGAACAGGTAGGCGGCGAAGACCGCGTCGTACGGTCCCTCGCCGGTCGTGACGACTTCCTCCGCGGTCAGGTGCCGGAAACGGACCCGGGCCGGCCAGGGTTTGGCGAGGGCGCGCCGCAGCATCCCCGCCGAGGCGTCGACGGCGGTGATCCGGGCGCGGGGCGCGGCCCGCAGCAGGGCCCGGGTGGAGGTGCCGGTGCCGCAGCCGAGGTCCAGGACGTGCAGGCCGGCGCCGGCGCGGGGCAGCCGGAGCCGCCGCGCGGAGCGCAGGAGGTCGGTGCGGTATCCGGGGTTGAGGGCCGTGAGCCGGTCGTAGGTGTGCGAGGCGTGGTCGAAGGCGCGTGCCAGGTCGTGGTCGCGCAGCAGTGTCATCGGTGGTCGTCTCCGGTTCGTGGGGGGCGGTGCGGGCGCCGGGGCAGGAAGGGGAGTTCGAGGGCGGTGCGCAGCATCGGCCCCACGGGGGTGCGCAGGCCGATGCCCCATTCCTCCCACGGGGTGGTGTCGCCGTCGAGGAAGCGCAGCAGCCGGTGCGGCGGGATCCGCCGGAAGAGGCCGGTGAAGAAGTCGGGGCCGTCGATCCGGCCGGTGTCCAGGGCCCGCAGCAGCACCGCGTCCATGGCGAGGGCCCGCCGCCCGTGCGGAGGCGGCACCAGCGCGCGGCCCTGGCGCAGGGCCGCGGCGATCGCGCGGCTCTGCCGTTGCACGGCGGCGAAGGTGTATCCGGTCGCGGGCCGGGTGGCGCCGCCCGCGGTGCCGATCCGGAACACGGCGGGGCCCACCCGGCGGGCGAAGCGCGCGTCGGTCATCGGGATGACCCCCTGCTCCGCCGACTCCACGGTGAACGCCCCGAGTTCCAGGACGTCGTGGGTGTAGTGGGCCAGCGCCGCCTCGTACGCCTCGGTGGTCAGCGGGGTCCGGGAGAACTCGGTGTACTCGACGAGCGCGCGGTCCGGTGCCAGGGGCAGTACGTAGCCGAAGGCCAGGCCGTGCCGCGGTTGCGGGACGCGGAAGTCCATGAGGTCGGCCACGCCGGGGGCGAACCGGTGTGCGTCGGTGCGCACGAACCAGCCCCGGAAGTGCTGTGCCAGCCGGGTCCGGGCCGGGGGCAGGGCGGGCCGGGGGCGGGAGTCGAACACATGGCGTGCGCGGAGCAGCCGGGATGCGCCGTCGGGGGTGGTGCAGCGTACCTCCGCCGTGCCGTCGGCGGTGCTGCGCACCGTGTCCGCCGTGGCGCGCAGGACGCGTACGCCGGGGGCTCGCGCCAGCCGCGCGTGCACCAGCCGTTCGAAGTCCGTGGACCGGAGCATGCGGTAGCGCAGGGGTGCCGGGTCGACGGTGACGGCGCGGCCGTCGCCGCCGTGGACGCGCAGGCGGGACCAGGAGGCGCCGACCGCCGCACCGAAGTCGTCGGCACCGTGGGGGGCATGAGGGTCATCGGTGTCCTGATCCCAGTAGCACCAGGTCCGTTCGGGGGGTCGCAGTGGGCCGTCCGGGGCGTCCACGAGGGTGACGGTCGGGGAGGCGGAGGCCGCCAGCCGGAGCGCGAGGCTGAGTCCGGCCGCACCGCCGCCGACGATGACGACGTCCGACGTCACGTCGGGCGCGGGGGCGGGCCGGTTCACCTGGTGCGCCGTTCGACGACGGGTGTTCCGTCCGGGTCGGTGCGGACCAGTTCGGCGTCCGCCTCCAGCGCGTCGGCGACGGCCGCCACGACCCGGTGCGGGTCGCCTCCGGCCGGCATCGGCGGGGCCGTGCCCGCGACGGGACGGTCGGCGAAGCCCGTGTCGAGGTGTCCCGGCCGGACCTCCAGGACCCGGATGCCGCCGGTCCGTACCTCGCGGCGGGCCGCGTCGAGCCAGGCGCTCAGCGCCGCCTTGGAGGCGCTGTAGTCGGCCATGCCGGCCTGGGGACGCCGCGCGACGACACCGGTGAAGGCGGCGATCGCCGAGCCGGGGCCCAGGACGGTGAACGCGGCGCGGAAGAAGGCGGTGGGCGCGAGGACGTTGACGGCCGTCAGGTGCTCCGCGATCTCGTCGCCGACCTCCGCCGCCGGACCGAACGCCACCGACCCGAAGGCGGTGACGACGGCGTCCAGCCCGCCCAGTTCCCTCGCCGCGCCGTCGACGGCGCGGGCGCAGGACGCGGGGTCGTAGGCGTCGAACGTGACGGTCGGGGCGCCCGGATGGGCCCGTGCGGCCGACGCGAGCCGCGCGGGGTCGCGTCCCGCCAGTGCCGGCCGCGCTCCCCGGGCCCCGAGTTCGGCGGTGAGGGCACCGCCGAGGACGCCGGTGGCACCGGCCACCAGCACACGCGCGCCGTCGAGGTTCACTGTCCACTCCCGATCGCAGGGTCAGGGCGGCGGTCTCGCCCGTCGTCGGTGTCGTCCGGGTATTCCGTGTCCCGGCCCGTGATGGATGCGGTGGATGCCGTCCGGTCGGCGGTCAGCCGCCGGCCCGGTCGGCGAGCAGTTCCCGGGCGGCCCGGGTGCCCGAGGCGAGGGCGCCCTGCACGCTGCCGGTCGCGCGGTGGTCGCCGCAGACGTAGCGGCCGTCGGAGACACGCGTCGTGCGGCTCGTCGGCCACGGCGGCGTCATCGCGGGCAGTGCTCCCCGGACCGTGTACGTGGCGACGGGTGTCCAGTCGCCGGTGTCGGTGCCGTACAGCTCGGCCAGGCGGCGCAGGACGATCCCGTCCGCTCCGGGGCGGTCGGGGCCGAGCACGGAGGTGGAGACCAGCGAGGTGCCCGGGGGCGCGTAGGCGGGCGCGACCTCGGTCAGGACGCAGGTGTTCAGTACCGCGCCGGTGCCGTCCACGACTAGCGTGGGTTCGGCCAGGGGTGTGCGGGGCGCGGCGTGGTAGTAGGTGGTGACGGTACGGGTCTCCGGGACCTGATGGCCCGGCAGCAGACGTGCCGCGTCGGCGGCGTCCGTCGCCACCACCACGGACGGGACCGGCAGTTCCCGGCCGTCCGTCAGGAGTACTCCGGCGGCGGTGACCGCGTCGACGGGCGTCTCCAGCCGGAGCACTCCTTCGGGCAGACCGTCGGCCAGCTGTGCGGGGACGGCGCCGATCCCATCGGCGGGCAGACAGAGGGTCCCCCTGACCATGCTGCGCCAGACCAGGTGGAAGAAGCGTGCGGAGGTCTCCAGCCGGTCCTCCAGGAACACCCCGGACAGGAAGGGCCGCAGGATGTCGGTGACCACCGCGTCGGAGACTCCGGCGCGGGACAGGGCGTCTGCGGTGGACCGGTCGGGGCCCCGTTTGAGCAGGCCGGCGGGGAGCAGGGTGTCCCGGGCGGTGAGCGCGGCGAGGGCGGCCAGGTCACGGGCGTCCAGCACCCTCCCGGGCAGCAGCGTTCCCGCCGCCCTGGGACGCCGGGTCGGATCGGCGAGGCGGACCGCACCTGCCGGGGTGTACGCGACGATGCCCGGGGTGAAGGGCCGGAGGCGCAGGGCGCGCAGGTCGAGGCGCCGCTTGACCTGGGGGTAGGAGGTGTTGAACACCTGGAACCCGCGGTCCAGCACGAACCCGTCCCGCCGGTCCGTACGCATCCGTCCGCCCACCCCGTCGGACGCCTCCAGCAGCGCCACCCGCCGTCCGGCCCGGCACAGGTCCAGTGCGCAGGCCAGACCGGCGAGCCCTGCTCCGACGACGACCGTGTCCGGGGTCCCGTGCTGGTGAGCCGTCATGCGCGCCCCTCCTTCGACAACGGCCTCCGCCCGCCGGGAGACCTGATCCACCCGAGCACGTTCCGCCCGGTGAGGCCAGGCGGCACCGCCGTCGGGTACCCGAGAGGACGAGCGACGTCACCTGTGTACGACCGACTCCACCACCGCGACGGCCTCCGACAGGCCCGGCGGGTGCGGCAGCCCCGGTGAGGTCTGCCCGGCCCAGCCGGGGCCGAGCGTCAGCACCACGGGCTTCCTGCGGGCGCCGCGCACGCCCCACTCGATCGCCGAGACGTGCTGGGCGAGCGGCCGGCTGGCCGTGGTGCGGGACTGCGCCCACAGCCCCACCGCGGCCGGACCGGTCCTGCGGACGGCGGCCACGAGCGACTCGACGGGCAGGGCACCGCCGAACATGCGGACCGGCAGGCCCCGTTCGGCCAGCGCGGCGGCCAGGACCTCCAGGGGCAGCGTGTGGTTCTCCGCGGGCACGCAGGCGAGCACCGTGGTCGCGCCGGGCCGGTCGGCGACCACGGGCGGTGCGTGGCGGCGCAGGGCGCCGGAGACGTGCCAGGACAGGAAGTGCTCGACCTCGACGTACCGCTCGCCCGCGGTCTCCCACTTGCGTCCGACGGCCTGGAGCGTCGGCACGATCACCTCCGTCCAGGCGGCGACCAGACCGTGCTCCTCGATCGCGTCCTCCAGCAGTTTGTCAACGGCGGCGGCGTCGAGTCGCAGGGCCGAGCGGGCGATGCCCTTGCACTCCTGACGTACGTCGCCGAGCCGCATGCCGGTGCCGGCACGGCTGCGTTCCGGCGCCGGCGACCGGGGCGCGGTCCGGCGCGGGGGCGTGTCGGGGGCGGCTTCGCCGAGGGCCAGGCGGGCGGCTTCGGCGGGCGGCAGCCCGGTCGCGGTCAGCGCGCACATCCGTTCCAGCCGGGCGACGTCGGCGGCGGTCCAGCGGCGGTGCCGGCCGCCGGTGTGCGCGGCCGGGCCGAGCCCGTAGCGGCGGTCCCACGACCGGACGGTGGTCGGCGCCACCCCGAGACGCCGTGCCACCTCGCCGGTGGTCAGGCCGCCACCGTGCCGGGCATCCGCCTCGGCCTCGGCGTCGCTCTCATCATCCCTGTCCAGACGCACACTCCCATCTTACGACGCACAACCGACGCATGTTGTGCTGCGTCGTTCGCTCTCACAAGACTGTTTTCCAAGGGCTGCTGCCAACGCATCCCGCACCGTCCGGAACCCGCCGCGCGGCTGGCTCTCCGCCTCGGACAGCGCAGACGGCAGGAGGAACAGATCATGAGCACGAAAGCGCGACACTCCGACGTCCCCGCCGGTCCGCCGGCGAGCCCGCCGGACGAGGAGGAGCTGGCCCGTGGTCTGTGCGCGTCCGACGAGATCGCCTTCGCGGCCGTCTACCGGCGCTGGGGCTCACTCGTCCACACCCTGGCCAGCCGCTCGCTCGGAGATCCCCACGAGGCCGAGGACGTGACGCAGCAGGTGTTCATCGGCGCCTGGCGCGGACGGGCGGGCTACCGCCCCGAGCGGGGGCCGCTCGGCGGCTGGCTGGTCGGCATCACGCGCCGCAAGATCGTCGACGCCCTGGCGGCCAGGACGCGCCGCCTCGCCCTGGTCGAATCGGTGGCGTACGACGCCGACGGGCACCGGCACGACGCGGGCGTGGACGAGGTCCTGGACCGGGTGCTGCTGGTCGACGCGTTGTCGCGGCTGCCCCGCAACCAGCGTGAGGTCCTGTGCATGGCCTTCTACGAGGACCTCACCCAGGTCCAGATCGCGGAGCGCACCGGCACGCCGCTGGGCACGGTCAAGAGCCACACCCGCCGCGGTCTGCACCGGCTGCGCGAGGGGATCGAGCAGGGCCGCGCCGACGAGCAGGCGGCGGACCGCGAGGAGAAACCGCTGCGCACGGCGCATCCGTCGTGACGCCCGTGCCCGAACCAGAGACGAGCCACCAACGAGACCGCCCCGACGGGCGCCACTCGAAGAAGGGATGATCCTCATGGCTTCCCGAATCCCGCTCATCCTCGGCGCGTCGGCCGGAGCCTGCGCCCTGGCCCTCACCGCCGCCGCACCCGCCTTGTCCGCACCCGCGGGCGGCGGTGACGACTCGGCCGTGGTGTCCGTCTTCCACGGCGTACCCGGACTCACCGTCGACGTCTACGCCAACGGTGACGAGCTGCTGAGCGACTTCAAGCCCGGCACGGTGACCGACCCGCAGTCCCTGAAGGCAGGCACCTACGACATCCAGGTCTTCGAGGCGGGCCAGGGCCCCGACGGCACCCCGGCCATCGAGAAGCAGGTCAAGGTACCCGCCGGAGGAAACGCCACCATCGCCGCGCACCTGTCCGCCGACGGCACACCCCAGCTGACGGCCTTCACCAACGACGTCTCCGCCGTCGGCGACGGCCAGTCGCGGCTGACGGTACGCCACGTCGCCGCCGCACCCGCCGTGGACGTCCGCGCGGACGGTCAGCCCGTGTTCAAGGGGCTGGAGAACCCGAAGCAGGACACCGCGGTGGTCGACGCCGGCACGGTCTCCGCCGACGTGGTGCTCGCCGGCACCGACACCGTGGCGATCGGCCCGGCCGACCTGAACCTCAGGAACGGCACGAGCAACGTCGCCTACGCCTGGGGCAGCGCGGCCGACAAGGACCTGGCACTGGCGACCCAGACGCTCGACACCACACAGGCCTCGCCGAGCGCCGGCTCCTCGGGCGCCAACGCCGCCGGCCTCGCCCCGAACTCCTCGAAGCAGTGGCTGGCCTGGGCGGCCGTGACGGGCATGGTCACCCTGACCGGCGTCCTGGTGATCCGCCGGGCCGCGGAGCACCGTGGGTGAACCGGCCCCGGCACACCGGCAGGAGGGCAGCGGTGCCACATGTCGACCCCGCGCGGCTGGTGGAACTGGCACTCGGAAACGACGTCGCGCACGACGACACCGACGCCCTCCGGCACCTCGCCGCGTGCGGGCGCTGCCGGGAGGATCTGCACCTCATGACCCGCGTCGTCATGGCGGCCCGCGGAGTCGAGGAGCCGGACCTCCCGAGCGCCCCTCCGGCTCGTGTGTGGCAGCGCATCACACAGGGCCTGTCCGAGTCGGACGAGCCCGCCGCACCGGCGCCCGTGGACACGGGCCGTCACCCGCAGCCGCCGTCGGCCCCGCCGCACCACCGCACGCGACCCCGCACCCGTGGGCGCCGCGCGGCGGGAGCCGCGCTCGGGCTCCTCGCGGGGGTCGCGATCGTCCGATGGCGGCGGCGCGGCCGCTGAGCGCCCTCCTGGTATGCGCCCTCCTCTTTCGCCCGCTGCCGCACCTGGCGGCCGGGGCGTCGGTCGAACGCACTTCGGGCACAGCACTCCCCCGGACCCGCCCGCGTCGTAGATCATGAAGTATGCGACCGGACGACTGGCACTTCACCGAAGACCTCGACACGTTCCTCGCCCGCGCCGGAGACTTCCTGCGCTCACGACCCGCCCTGCACACCACGCAATTGACGACGCTGGAGAAGATGCGCACCCGGGGCAGGGCCGCGTTCGGTGCCGGCCCAGTCGTGTTCGGGCTGCTGGAGGCGGCGGGCAAGGTTCACGCGGCCCTCTACCGCCTGCCGTCCCGCCGCGTCACCCTCACCGCCCTCTCCCCCGAGCAGGCCGACGTCCTCGCCGGCCGCCTCACGGGCCTCGGCCTGACCGTCACCGGCGTGCTCGCCGACCACGACACCGCCACCGGGTTCGCCGAGGCCTGGCAGCGGCACACCGGCGCCGCGGCCGTGGCCGGTTGGCGCGGCCGGTTGCACCGTCTCGGCACGCTGACCCCGCCGGAGCCGGTTCCGGCGGGCCGGGGAAGGTCGGTGGAGGTGCGGGAACACGAGCACCTCATGGGCTGGTGCCGCGACTTCGCGGCGGACGTCGGGGAGAGCGTCTCCATAGACGCCGGCACCTGGGCCGGCACCCGCTTCGCCGAGAAGCGCTACACCTACTGGGAGGACGCGGACGGCACCCCCGTCTCCATGGCGGGCGCCAACCCGCTGGTCGGCGGCCAGGTCCGCATCGATCCCGTCTACACCCCGGCCCGGCTCCGCGGCCGGGGCTACGCGGGCGCCGTGACCGTCGCGGTGACCCGGGCCGCGCTGAACGCCGGCGCGACCGATGTCGTCCTGTTCACCGACCCCGCCAACCTCACGAGCAACGCGCTGTACCGGCGCATTGGCTACCTGCCGTACGCCGACTTCACCGGCTACGACCTCAGCCTCGGAGGACTTCGGTACGGCGGTTGAGCGGAAACCCTGGCCGAGCAGTACCGTCGCGGAGGCGCCGCGGGCACGGCTGCGATGACTTTTCCCGGGCCCGCGGGTCTACCCGTCCAACAGCAATGACCAGAGATCACCGAACGGGAGCAGGTAGCACATGGCGCAGTTGCTGCGGGTCCAGAACTTCACCGTCTCGAACGACGGGTTCGGCGCGGGCGAGGGGCAGTGCCTGGAGCGGCCCTTCGGCCACGCCGATCCGATGAGCTTGCTGAGCTGGGCAGGTGCCACGGCCAGCTGGAAGATGCGGACGGAGCCGGGCGGCAGCCGCGGACTGGACGACTACTTCATCCGCGACTACGACCGCGACATCGGCGCCGAGATCATGGGCCGCAACAAGTTCGGCCCGAAGCGCGGTCCTTGGGAGAACGAGGAGTGGCAGGGCTGGTGGGGCGACGAACCGCCCTTCCACACCCCGGTCTTCGTCATGACCCACCACACCCGCCCGTCCTTCTCCCTGTCGGACACGACCTTCCATTTCGTCGACGAGGACCCCGCCAAGGTCCTGGAGAGGGCGAAGGAGGCGGCCCAGGGCAAGGACGTCCGCGTCGGTGGCGGCGCCACGACCATCCGCGCCTTCCTGGAGGCGGACCTGGTGGACACCTTGCACGTGGTGGTGAACCCGTCGATCACGCTCGGCTGCGGTGCCCGCCTGTGGGAGTCCCCGGACGAGCTGACCGACCGCTTCCACCTCGACGTGGTCCCCAGCTCGAGCGGGGTGGTGCACCACCTGTTCTGGCGGAAGTAGCACGCCGGGAACCGTCCGGGCGTCCACGAAGGCGGCGCTCGCTCTGAGCGGCACCGGAACGCGGCTCCAGGACCCTGCAGTGCCTTGAGGACGGGCAGGCGCGTGATGGTCTGCGGACGGGACTGGGCCGACGCGGGTGGTGCCCCCTGGGCGGACAGGGGGCACCATGAACACATGCGGACCTTGCCTGTGCTCGTCTTCGACGGCGACTGCGGCTTCTGCACCACCGCGGTGCGGGTGCTGGAGCGCCGGGTGCGCCCCCGCTGCGTCAGCGTCGCCCGGCAGCGCGCCGACCTCGGGGCCCTGGGCGTGAGCGGGGACCGTGCCCGGCACGAGGTGTTGTGGGTGACACCGGCCGGTACGGTCTACGGCGGCTCCGACGCGGTCGCGAAACTGCTGCTGAGCGCGGGCGGCGCGTGGAGCCTGCTCGGGGCGGCCCTGCTGGTGCCGGTGGCCCGGAGCGCGGCCCACGTCCTGTACCGCCTGGTGGCCGACAACCGCTCACGGCTGCCGGGGAGGACCGAGGCGTGCGGGGTGCCGGAACCTCGGAGCATGTGACCCGGCCTGGCGGCGCCGATCGTGGAGACTGGTCCGATGGAAGGCGTGGACGTGCGGGACGTCGAGTTTCGCAACGGACCGGTGGGGCTGGCCGGTTCCCTGTCGGTACCGCGGCGAACGCCGGCCCGCGCGGGTGTCGTGCTGGTCGGCGGCTCCGGGCCGACCGACCGGCACAACGGCACGTTCTTCGCGCCCCTGCGCCGGCATCTGCTGAACGCCGGCATCGCCGTGCTCTCCTACGACAAGCGGGGCGTCGGCGGATCGTCCGGCGACTGGCGCGCCGCCACCCTGAGCGACCTGGCCGCCGACGCGAGGGCCGCGCTCGACTTCCTCCGGTCCCAGCCAGGGGTACGCTCCGAGACCGCGGGCCTCTTCGGCCACAGCGAGGGAGGCTGGGTGGTCCTCCGAGCGGCCGCCGCCCGGGACGACCTCCCCTGGGTCGTCACCAACAGCTGCCCCGGAACGAGCCCGGCTGTGCAGGAGCGTCACGCCCTGGCCAACCACCTCCATGAGACTCGCCCCCACTCCCAGAACGACGTCGAACGCACTCTGGACCTCTACGACCGTCTGATCGAAGCGGGCCGACGCGACGCGGACTTCGCGACGGCCATGCGACTCGTGGACCACGCGGGCAGGCCCCCCGGGCTGGAGTTCTACTGGGGCGATGTCGACGACAGTCTCTGGACCTTCCTCAAACGCAAACAGGACCACGAGCCGACCGGCGACCTCCTCCGCCTGCGCTGCCCTCACCTGGCGCTCTTCGGTGGCGCGGACCCGCTGATCCCGGTCGCCGAGAGCCTCCGCGTGCTGGGTACAACCGTCGCCCACCCGTCACGCCACCGTCGCGCCACACTGACGGTCGAGGTCCTCCCGGGAGCGGACCACCGCATGCGACTGCCGGAGGGCGACGAGCCTCCACCGGAGTACTTCACCAAGCTGACCGGCTGGCTGCGACGACGTTGACCGCGCCCACCGTCCCGGGCCTGCCCCGATTCACAGTCCGCACGTCGCGGCCGCCCGAGCGCGTCCTGTCGGGTGAGCGGCCCCCGCGCCGGTTCTGGCCGCCCTGGAGCCGGGGCACTGGGCACGGCACGGGTGTGGTGACCGTGACCCGGTTGTGCGACGGAGCCCACTCGTAGCCCGCGTTCTCCCAGGACTTGTCGCTGCCCTCGGTGACCTTGACCCCGGTGCTGCCCCTCTCATGGGAGTCCATGTGGACGTGCGGGGTTGGCATGACCTGCTGCTCGGTTCGGGCAGACGGAACCGTCACGGCTCACCTCCCAGGATGCGCCCCCGGGCGGCGAGGGCGCACGGGTCACCGTCCGAGATCCGGTCACGGCGCGCACAGCGGATCGTGGGGCGACGGGCCGAGCCGGTGCGGCCGGGCTGCGTGATCGGGGGCACGGCATCCGGCTCGCGGCGATCGCCGCCCGCCCGTTCCCACCAGCAGCAGGCCAGCGGCCCACCGCTGCGACCCCGGCCCATGGACGTCCGGGCAGCCCACCCCAGTGGTGGGAGAAGAAGCGGGCCACCCACTGGTCGTAGCACCCAGCCACCGACGGCACTCCTCTTTCTCGTCGCCGGTTGGTCCCCTGACCCTTTCGCCGCCCCGGCGCGGTACCGGTTCGCCTGCCGGTGCCACAGGAGGCTCTGCCCTTCGAGGACCTGCCCGAGGTGCCACCCTCGTCCCCTTGGTGCCAGTGGCGCGAGCGGCGAGTCCAGAGAAGGGGGATCGCTTGCGCGTCATCTTGCTCAGGCTGCAGGTTCTGCCCTGACCCCCGTGTCCCGGCCTCGTTCTTCATCAGCCGTCATGGCGAGTGGGGGTCCCGCCCTCGTGCACGGCCATGGCAGGCTCGCGGTCGTCCCGCCGTGGAGACTCGGCAGACTGTGTTTCAGCAGGTCAGCGCCTGGGACGTCCCGGGATGAGGCCACTTCTGGGTCAACTGTGGCCGAGCATCGCGCCAGAGCCGCAGCCTCGTTGCAGGTCGGCCGGTGTGGTCGGTTCCGCTCATCGCACCCATCGGAGGGGGCAGCAGGGGCGCTCTTACGAAGGCACTTGTCAGCGTCACCGCCGCGGTCGGGGTCGCCGTTGGCACCCTGGCCGCCATGGGTACGCCCATGGCGGCTTCCACGCCGGCCCAGCGGCAGATGACGGGCGCGGAACCAGTGGCGTCACATCCGGCAGGTTCGGTGTGCCGTTGCCGTCTTTTGATCACGTAGTTCTGAGCAGTTCACGGGAGAGATAAACCTCTGACCGGAACATGGAAGGGTGCACATCGGTGAGGCGGAAGTATTCGGCCACGTTCACACTTACGGCTCTCTTCCTGCTCGCAGGTTGCGCTGATGAACCGCGACCGTGGGAGGAAATCTCAGACTCCAAGGTCCGGGATCTGACCAACGAGGAAGTCGTCAAGATCGAGCGGGCCGAACAGAAGCTCATCAAGACATGCATGAGGGATGAGGGTTTGCCCTACTGGGAGTTCCCAGTGCCCAGCGTTGACGAGCGAAAGTCGGGAAATTACGTCATCGAGTCCGTGCGGTGGGCCAAGAAGTACGGATACGGTCGAGGGTTCGAAGAACGTGGCGAAAAGATTCGAATCTCCCACCGGACCGTCATATACCAAAACAAACTGACCAAGGAAGGGCGTGTCAGTTATACCCGGGCTCTCGACGGCGACTACAGGGACAGGATGACAGTCAAACTCCCCGGAAACCTTGGCAAGGTGGAAACCCCACGCGGGGGATGTACCAACGAAGCACGCGCCGAACTCTACGGCGATGCCGCGATCTGGTACACCGCACGCCGGACCGTGGAGAGCGCCCTCCCCCTCTACGTGCAGCCCCTGAAACAGGACGAACGCTTCACGAAAGCGCTCCGTCGGTGGGCCGACTGCATGACGAGAGCCGGACGGTCCTTCGACAGCCCCGACGATCTCCGGCAGAAGAGGGCGGAGGCCGTCGAGGAGATGCCGGATACCGAAGCCGACGCCTTCGACAGGAAGCTCGCCGTCACCGAGGCGACCTGCACTGTCGAGTCCTCCCTGGGCAGGGTGCTCCGCGGCCTGGAGGACGACTACCGGGCCTCGACGCTGGAGCCGTACAGCGAACAGTGGTCCACCTACCGGAAAATGCGCCTGCACGCCCTGCGGCAGGCCCAGGACGTCCTGTCCTGACCATGACTCCGGCAGACATTCGACTGCCGGCAAGCAAACACACCTGCAACAGAGGAGATCAGCATGCGCATGTCCACATTTGGCTCGGCTGCCGCCGTGGCGGCCCTGACGGGGGTCGCGGTCCTCGGCCTCGCTCCCAGTGCTTCAGCCGAAACCCCCGGGACCTGCTGGGACAACTACGAGAACGCCGTCAGCGGTTACATGTCCGCCTACTCGCAGGTCAACTGTGACGGCTACCTCGGCATGGCTGAGGGCAACGACCTGAACTGGGGCGACAGCTCCGGCTCTTTTCGGGGCAACGACGCCTACAGCGCCAGCTCCGTAGTCAACAAGGGCAACTACTCCGAGGTGAAGTTCTACCTGGGGACGGGAGGCAACAGCAATTTCCACATCTGCCTCACCCGTGCCGAAGGATTCGTCCGCGATCTCACCGACGACTACTGGCTCGGAGACAGAACCTTCGGCTCCGTCAACAACGCCATAGGTTCGCACCGTTGGGTCGCCAGGACTGCCTGCTCGGCCCTCGCGGTGTGACCCTCTCCACCACACCCTTTGACACAGTCGTGCAGCCTGGTAAGTAGGCGGGTCAGGCCTGTTTCAAAGTCCCAGTAGCAGTGGGAAGTTGCGGGTCACGGTGGTGTGACGCCTGCCGGCCGTCCCGTCTCGTACGCAACGAAGCTCCGGTTGGAGCGGGTGATCTCTCAAGACGCCCTGCCGACCGGAGCTTCGATGTGTCGTCAGTCTGCCAACGTCTGTCTGATCAAGTCGCCCGCGTCAGCACCGCACCCTTGCGGGACTGCCGCAGCGGCTGGCCACGCTGGCCGACCCGCGGCATCGGCACGGCTGGCTGGCTGGCTGCCCAGCACAGCCAGGCCCTCGGCGTGCCGCCGCAGCGGCACATCGAGATCCGCCGCACCGAGTCAACAAGGACGCTCCCTAATTGCCCTGATGGGACCTCAGAGCCAGAGGACCTGCTCTGATCGTCTCGCCACACCTTGCAACGTGAGTCGGTCGATCCGATGGATCGCCGGAGAAGGCGGGCACCGCCCTCTGACCTTGCTGATCACTCCGGGCCAGTGGGGCGACGCGCCGCAGCCTCATCCCTGTCATGGAACGCATCCGTGTCGGCCGGCTCGGCGGCGGACGCCCCCGCACCCGGCCTGGCCACCTCGGCGGCGACAAGGCCTATTCCCTTCCGGCGTAACCGCCGATACCTGGGCAGACGGCAGATCAAGCACACCATCCCCGAGCCGAAGAACCAGCGGGCGAACTGCCAACGCCGCGGCAGCAAGGGTGGCCCGACGGCTTCGACAAGACGGTCTACAAGCGCAGAAACGAAGTCGAGCGCACGATCACTCCGGGCCGTTGCCAAGAGGTTCGACAAGCCTGTCTACGTCTTCCAGGGCACTGTGACCGTCGCAGCGATCCGGCTCTGGCTCCGGGGGTAGATCCATTATCCCGGTGCGGCGAGGCGCCTGTCACCGTTCTCCGGAATGATCTTTACACCCGATTTGCACCTCTAGGCTTGCGGGCGGACACAAAGCACGGATCTCACTTGGGAGTTGAGAGTGGCGCACGACGTTGCCGCACTGACAGCGGAACTCACGGATATGGCTGCGGCCGATCACCAGTTGGCAGTCCGCGCGAACAACGACGACCCCGCCGAGCAGCTGGCCTGGCGGCGACTGACTGCCCGGCACGGTGACCGGCTCAACGAGATCATGGACGAGTACGGCTGGCCGACGGCGGAATTGGTCGGCGAGGAAGCCGCACGCGCGGCATGGCTCATTGCTCAGCACGCCGACCGGCAGCTCGACGTTCAGCGTCGCGCCCTCCACTTGATGCAGCAGGCGGTGTCGGCAGGCTCGGCCAGCCCGCGCGAGCTGGCCTTCCTGCGTGACCGCACGCTGGTCAACGAGGGCCGCAAGCAGGTCTACGGCACTCAAATCGCCGGCGTGAAGGCCGGGACACCGGTTCCGTGGCCCTGTGAAGAGCCCGAGCGCATGGACGAACTCCGTGGGGAAGTCGGTATCGAGCCCCTCGACGAGTACGTCGCCAAGTTCTCCATGGCCTGACGCCCCGTTTCCAGTCGCGTCCGAAGGATCATTGCCCGGGCTCGCCTGCCGCAGGCAATGATCCGCCGGACACGCCCTAGGTGTATTGATCATGAGCGTTGTCAACGGTGGCCGGGCTTGATCATGGCGAAGGCCCCGTGTGTGGTGGAGGTGTCGAATCTTCACCGCACGGAGGCCTTCGTGTTCCACCGTAATGCCCGGCTGACCGTTCACGGCAGGCGGCTGTTGGTCGAGCGTGTCCGCACCGGCCGCCCTGTCGCACATGTCGCAGCCGAGATGGGCATCTCGCGCGTCACGGCCCACAAGTGGTTCCGGCGATGGCGAGCCGAAGGCGAGCAAGGGCTGCACGACCGCTCCAGCCGCCCTCGCACGACACCGCACCGCACGCCGGCGGCGACCGAGGCCCAGGCATGCCGCCTTCGGCAGGACCGCAAGCTCGGCCCGGCCCGCATCGCCCCGATCCTGGGCCTGCCCGCCTCAACGACTCACCGGATCCTGGTCCGCCACGGCCTGAACCGTCTGGCATTCCTGGACAGGCCCACCGGGGAGATCATCCGCCGCTACGAACGCGACCGGCCCGGCGAACTCGTCCACGTCGACGTCAAGAAGCTCGGCCGGATCCCCGACGGCGGCCACAAAGTCCTGGGCCGCCAAGCCGGCCGCGTCACCCGCAGCAACGTGGGCTTCGACTACATCCACTCCGCCGTCGACGACCACACCCGTCTCGCCTACAGCGAGATCCACGGCGACGAGAAGGCTGCCACCTGCGCAGACTTCCTGCGCCGGGCCGCCGCCTTCTTCACCGCACACGGCATCGACCGCATCGAGCGGGTCCTGACCGACAACGCCTGGCCCTACCGCAAGAGCTTCGCCTGGCGCGACGCCCTGGCCGACCTCAGCTCGACCGGCAAGCTCACCCGCGCCTACCGGCCCCAGACCAACGGCAAGGTCGAACGCTTCAACCGCACCCTGCTCGACGAATGGGCCTACCTGCGGCCCTACACCAACAACAACGAACGAACGGCAGCACTGGCAGACTTCCTGCACACCTACAACCACCACCACTGCCACACCGCACTCGGCGGCCACCCACCGATCAGCCGCGTGAACAACCCTGCGGGTCAATACACCTAGCAGGTGATCGACTTCGTGGGACCTGTCCTGCTGTCGGTGTTCTCCCCGTCGATCCACACTCGCCAGGTGTCAGTACCACTGCACTTGTTTCTCACCGAGACGTTGCCGGAGCTGTCGCCGCTGGCGTTCCAGCCGTCGCTGTTCGAGGTGACCCAGATCCCCAGGACCTTGCGCTGAATCTTGATCTTCATGTAACCGCAGCCGCTGCCGGTCCAGGCACCGTAGCCGGTGACCCAGGAATCTCCGGTGGAAGCTCCGGTCTTCTGCACGTTGCCGGCCCTAACGCTGCAGGAGGCTGCGGCAGCCGGTGACCCTGCCGCGAGGAGGAGCCCCCCGGCCATGACGCCACCGAGCACAACGGACACAGTCTTGTTCTTGAAGTTACGCACAGCGATTCCCCTTACGAGCAGTGATGAAGCGACCCATGACACGCCCTCTGGAGATCACCCCAGACGCACTGGCGGGCCGGGTGAAACAGACTGTAGGGAGGGCTGTCGCTGGCGGACAATGCGCACGGTGCGCAGTCGCGGGGTGGCGGCTGTTCACGGTGCACGGTCAGCGATGCGGAGTGCGTGGACGAGTTCAAGGGTGCCTGGGCCAGGTGTCTGGAGGCTGCGCTTCAGGAGCTGTTCGGCGGCGCGCAGGTGGGCGCGGACGGTGGTGCGGCTGATGCCGAGGTTGTGGGCGGTTCGCTGGGCATCGGTGTCGGCTTGAATCCAGGCCTGCAGGGTCCGTTGCACGGCGCGGTCTGCGCCGGTCTGCAGTGGTTGGAGGAAGGCGTGGGCCCAGGTGATGGCCGCTTCCGTGGACAGCAGACTGTCCACCGACGGCGTGGGCGCCTGCTCGGCTGCGGCGTTGACGTCGGGTGGCGGGAGGTCGTTGACCGCCAGGGCCAGGGCGAGCTCGGCGCGGCTGCGCGGGTCCAGCAGGTTGAGGCCGAGGGCGTCTTGGACACGCCTCAGGTGGGCGGTGACGGTGTTGCGGCTGATGTCGAGCAGCCGAGCGACACCGGCGCGGGGAAAGTTCAGGGCAAGGCTGGTGATGTCGAGGGTGAGCTGGGGGGCTGTGCTGATCGGATCGAGGAAGGCGTGGGCCCAGGCAAGGGCTTGTTGACGGGGGAGCAGTCCTGCTAGCTGTGGCTGGTCGTGGTAGTGGGCGATACGTTCGGGCGTGTGGCGGGCGACGGCCAGGGCATGGCGGGCTTGATCGTAGGCGCGCGCAGTGGCCGGTAGGGGCACGGGGGCGCCGATGCCCAGCGCGTAGCGCGGATCGTCTCGTACCAGCGCCCGCAAGGACACGGCCAGGCCGCCGCCCACGTTGTCGTTGTCGTCGTCGTGCTCCACGGGCAGGAGACAGATGAGGTGATGGTCGTAGACCGGACAGCGCACCATCAAGCCGCGGCCGTGATAGCCGGACGCATCCTCGTAGGCGGCGATGAGCCTGCCGCGGTCTGCGGGCGGGCAGCGCAGCAGGTGGATGCACAGACGCTCTGCGTCCAGTAGCGGCGGAAGGGCGCCGGCCGTCATCCGGCGAGCCAGCGTCGGATTTCCGGCCATCAGGGCCATGAAAACCGCCAGGCGCAGCCGTGATGCCACCTGCTGGTAGCGCAGGGCGAGGTCGTCGGCCTGCCTGGCTTGTCGCAACACCTCGACCAGGGCGCCTACATGAGACGCCAGCGCCAGCGCCTCACGTGTCACCGGCAGGAGACTGCCCACCACCAGCACCGGACGAGGCACGTGCCGCCCCAGCGCTTCGCACCGCACGTGGAATCCACCCGGCTGCGAGGCCGCAGCGGCCAACTGTCCGCTGGACAACTGCGTCAGCACCGGCTGGAGACCTGAGAGCACCTCCGGCGCAAACCGGGCAGTGGCCACCTCCACCTCGCCCGCGCGGTCGACCAAGGCTATCTCCGCGCGGATGTGCCGCCCCACCCAGTCGATCAATCCCTGCGGATCAAGAATGACGTCCTGACCGCCACGAGGCCTCAGCTGACGTAACAACTCATCGAGCACCTGAGGTATCGGCACGGCTCTCCCCCGCCAGCTCATCGGCCGCCTTGCCCTAGTCAGCCGACGCGCACCCGCGGACTAGAGGTAATTGCAGATTCCCGCGCGCTCATCCTTGAGCCCCGGTCGGCCGCTCACGCAGCGCCCCGCTCCAACAGTGAAACCATCCACTACCAGGACGACGAAGGCCCCACCCGCAGGTGCACCACGCCGGCCCGCCTTGATGCTCCCACCGAAGCCCCTCCCAACCACTCCGGCTCGCCCGAACCGCTGTCCTCTTCTCCTCAGATCGGGTGAACCTTCCCCTTGATCGCGGACACCTGGAGACTGGTGCCTACCGGGCGCGACACGCCCTGCGGGACACTGGGCTCGCCCCGGGATCCCACCCCAGGTCGTGGTGAGATCGCCAAGAGCTTCCCGCATATCCGGGCCCAGGACATCCGCGTCGCCCTCTTCGAGCTACCGAAGCTGCAGCAACTCGCCGCGCAAACAGGGAGGTTCAGGCCGCCCCCTTCACCCCTCGCACCGCGGGTGCCGGGATGCGTCAGCCCGCGCGAGGACGGGTCCGCGTTCGTCAGACACCCGCGTGTAGATAGCCGGCCCACAGGGAGGGCGTTCTCGGGAATTCGTCGCGAATCGAGCAAATGACCCGGTGCAGGGCGTACGCGGACTGGCTGGTATCGACACATCGCCCGGCGTCTGTTCCGCTCGTGTCCAGCTGGGAGTAGAACGCGTCGGCGATACGCACCGCCATGCCGTCGTCCACGTACCACATCGTGCCGATTACTCGCGGAAATCCGCAGAGCTGGAGCGCTGAGGCCAGATGAATCGCCTCGTCGATCAGTTCGACGGTCCTCGCTCCGGCGGTGTCACAGGCGGAAAGGAAGGCGAGTTGGGCCTTCCGCAGCCGGAGGGTGGAGAGGCTGCTGACGGTGAGGGGGCTGCTCTCGTGGTCGTGGAGGAGCAGGCGACTTTGCGAGGGGTCGGTCGGGTGAACCGAGCCGTGGCACGCGAAGTGCACCAGGAACGAGGACGGGAGACGCGACAGCACGGCGTCCTTGGTCGGAACGACGGACGTGGTGTCGTCTTGCGATCCTCCGTCCGGATCAGGCTTACGCAGGAGAACGGCCCTCGGCAGGGAGTCCCGCACGGCGAAGGCCTCCGCGTCGACGAAGGCGAGCCGACCGCCGCCGGGAACCCCGGGGGTGGTCGGCATGGCGACGATCAGGGCGTCCGCCTCCTTCCGCACGGCCTCCTCGTCGTTCCGCCTGACGTGTTGACGCGAATAGCGCAGTGCTCGAACCGTGGGGGTGTACGACGCGACGACGAGGTCCATGGCGGACCGCGGAGCCTGGCCCCCGGGACTTCCGCTGTGGCGCCCGGCCGCGTGCAACGGCAGTAGACCCAAGAGCCCGCCGGGCATCCACCAGATCCGGGGCGGTTCGTCGTCAGTGTCGGCGCCGGGTTCGGTCCGTGACGTGGTCCCGACCCGGACCTCCTGGGCCGCCAGAGCATCGAACACCGGGCCGACCGCGGTGTCCCAAAGCCACGCCAGCACGCCTACCAGCTCGGCCTGTGCCTGCACCCGCCGCAGACCGTCGGGGTTCGTCCAGGAGTCATGCAGGGCCCGGTAGAAGGAGTTTATCTGCTCGGTCAGAGCCTCCATCGTGAGCTGCGGCAGCTCACACGAACAGGCGCCCCCGGACGTGAGCAGAAGGGCGTCGCTGCGCTGTGGAGTGACGTTGAACGCGATCACAGGGCCGTGCGACGCCTCCTGCCGGAGCATCGCGACCGTCGGGGGCAGCCCGAACAATTCGCACCCCTCGACGTCGCGGATCTCGGAGACGACCTCGGCCAGTTCCTGGGCGGTCGACGTGCGGTCCACGTCTGCCTGCCGTCCCCTGTCCGTAAGGCTCCCGCTCGTTGCACTGGTCGGCGACTCGAATGGCGAGACACCCGACGACCGGTCCAGAAGATCCGTCAGTTCCACGAAGCGGGTGGCCAGGTCGGACCGCTTCAGACGCAGGACCGTCAAGTCGTCACGGGTGGAGATCGACTGGCTCATCAGCACGGCCCTGCCCTGGTCCAGCAGCTGAATCGCGCGCAAAGTCCGCTCCTCGTCGCTGCCCCGGCCGTCGGCCAGTGCGAACGCGGCGGCTTCTCCGGCCAGCCCCGCGAACCTCGCGATCGCGTGTTGCTGATCTCCCTGGCGCAGTTGCTGGGGCACGGTCTCCACCAGCAGGTTCACCGCTGTCGCGAGGAGGTCCGCGGCCTGCTCGGCCCGGTTCGTTCCCAGGATGTGGGCCGCGTTGCGCGCCGCCTGGATGCGGACCGCCGGCGCGGCCGACAAGGTCTCCGCCGCCTGTACAAACGTGGACGCGGCCAACTCCAGGTCGGCGGCGTCGTCGTTGCGGGTCCCCCGGATGCGCAGAGACTGCGCGAGATTGTGCAGATAGAACGCGTGCTCCGGTTGGCCCGCCACGGCTCCCCTGACCGCCTCCCGGCCGACCTCGACGGCCTCGTCCAGATAACCCGCCGCGCCCTCCAGGTCGTACATGTCGGACAGGACGGCCGTGAGGTTGGACTGTCGCATCGGCCGAGCGGGGTCCCCTTCCGCCGTGGCTTCGACGGCCCTCTTCGCCACGTCCAGGGCCTCGGCCAGGTACTCCGCGCCGCCCGTAGCCTTATAACCGGCCACCAGGACGCTGCCGAGGTTGGCCAGGCCGATGGCGTGGTCGCCAGAGTGAGAGGCGGCTCGCAGGGCCCTACGGAAGGCGTACACCGCTTGGTCCAGGTCTACTCGACGGCCCATCCGTTTGAACCGGCTCGTCAGCGCCGCCCCCAGGTTGGAGAGGCGTGAGGCCAGCTCACCGTCGTCGTCGGGAGTCGCCTCGGCCGCCTGGCGCGCTGCCGCGAGCCCTTCCTCCAGGTCTTCCACGGCTCCCGCGCGCAGGTACCGCTCGCCTAACGCGAAGGACAAGTTCATCTGCATCGGAAGACGTTCATAATGGTCGACCGGGGTGGCCGCTATGGCCTTTCGCACCATGTCGACCGCCTCGTTCAGGTCCTTCGAGCTGCCGGTGCGGGTATAGCGTTCGGTGAGCGTGGCCGCCAGGTTGGAGAGGTGAACGGCCTGCTCCGGATGATGGTCGGGAACGATGTCGACCGCCTGGCGGCCGAGGCCGATCGCCTCGTCGAGCAACGCCGACGAGGACGACACTCTGGACTGCCGACGGAGGAGCACGCCCAGCCCGGAAAGCCGTCCGGCCCAGTCGGTGTGCCCGGCCGGGGTGGCCGCGATGGCCTCTCGGCGCAGTCTGATCGCCTCGTCCAGGACGAGCGGGTCCCCACCGGCCTCGAACAACTCTCCGAGCACCGTGGACACATCGTCCAGTCGGCCGGCACGTCCGGGATGGTCCGCGGGTGTGTCCCGAAGTGACCGACGCGCGCTCTCCAGCGCTTCGTCCAGGTCGGTGTCGGACCCCGTCCGCTGGAACCTTCTCATAAGAGCCGCGACCAGCGTGGATTCCATCACGGCTCTGTCCGCGTGCTCGACGGGTGCGCTCAGCAGTGCTTCCCGGGCCACCTGTAGGGCCCGATCGAGGTCCTCCAACGCGTTCGTGTGCCGGGCCCTCCTCGTCAGCGCCGCCGCCAGGTTGGTCAGATAGGCCGGCGTCGCCGGGCTCGCCCGCACCGCTTCGCTCAGCAGGGTGACGGCCTGGTTGAGGTCCGCGAACGATCCCTCGCTCTCGTACCGGAGTTGGAGGGCCCCCGCGAGGTTCGACCGTCGACCGGCCCACTCGACCTCGCCGTCGGGCGTCACGGCCACGGCCTCTTCCAACAGTGCGACCGACTCGTCCAGGTCCTGCTGGGACCCCGCCTGCTTGAAGCGTTCCTGCAACGCCGCTGCCAGGTCGGACAGGTACGTGGCCCGCTGGACGTGCCGCTGGCCCACCGTCTCGGCCGTGGCGCGTCCGATGGAGATGGCCGAGTCGAGGTCCGCCATGTCTCCCGTCCGGTCGAACCTCAATTGCAGATTGGCGCTCAGCCCCGCCAGGGTCATCAGCAGCATGGGATGCCCTGGGGGCGTCAGGCGCACCGCCTCACGGGCGGTGTCGACCGCCCGGTTGAGGTCTTCCAGCGCGGCCGTGATCTCGTATCTCCCTCTCAGAGCGACACCAAGGTTGGATGCGATGATGATCCAGCGGGGGTCCTCAGACGGTGTGCAGGTGACCGCGTCCTGGAGCAGGCTGATCGCCTCGTCGAGGTCGCCTCGCTCAGCGGTGAGTCCGTGCCTGCGCTGTAGGGCATGGGCCAGCCCGCACTGACTGGTCACCCGCCCGTCGTCCCACTCGGTTCGAGCCCGCAGGGAAGCCCGACTCAGCGTGATGGCCTCGTCGAG
Source organism: Streptomyces sp. NPDC048171 (assembly GCF_043202655.1). Lineage (NCBI taxonomy): Bacteria > Bacillati > Actinomycetota > Actinomycetes > Kitasatosporales > Streptomycetaceae > Streptomyces > Streptomyces sp. NPDC048171. The sequence continues at coordinate 76,975 of NZ_JBIDAU010000012.1, read as the reverse complement.
GTCAGCCGCACTACCGAACCGCTCGAATCGAGTGGTCAATGAATTGCACAGGTTGCCCAGCAGATGGGCCTGGTCTGGGCCACCGGCCGCGACCGACTCCCTTCCGACCCTCACCGCCTCCTCCAGGTCACGATCGTCGCTCAGCCGGTCGAATCTGGCGAGGAGCGCACCTCCCAGATCGGACAGACAACTGGCAAGTCCGGGCCACCCTTCGGGCAGCGACACCACGATGCGCTGCCAGAGATCGACGGTGTTCATGAGCAGATCCGCATCGGTCGAGGCGAAGACCCGCTCCAGCATGCGGCGTGCCGTCGGCACGGCGGCGTCGGCCAGCTCGGGCTGGATCGGAGCCGGAAGGTCCGGCAGCCCGGCGATGAAACACGGGGTGAGGATGTCGACGACACGGCCCCACTGGGCGCGCAAAACGTCGTCCCCCCGCGCCTCGGCGTGGAGCCAGAGCAGGCACCCGAAGAGGCGACGGGCGTGCAGGTTCTCCGGATCGGCACGCAACATGTCGGCCAAGTCCCTGAGCTCCTGGAGAGCCTGGTCCCCCAGGGCCGCGGACCCGTCTCCGGTCATGTTGATCCACGTCAGCCGCTCCTGCGCCGCCGCCATCACGTTCTCGCTCATCCGCTGTCTCCGTCCTGCCTGCTGGGACGTCAGAGTCCTGGTCGGCCTCGCAGATGACGTGTGAGGCCGAATCCGAGTGTTTCGTCGAGCAGGCCCGCGTGGCCGCTGCCGAGTTGCCGAGCAAGGTCACCGGCGTGCACGCGCAGGGCGGCTTCCACAAGCCGTGCGTACGCATCGGAGGTGACCCGCACACGGTGGCGTGCGGTGATCGCCAGAACACCGGAGATCACCGCGCCCGGCCACCACCACCAGATCAGGAGGGCGCACAGCAGCGACCAGGCTGCCAGTGTGGTGGCCCGGGAGAGAGCGCTGCGCGCGGAGGTGACGTCGGCGCGCACCTGTTCAGGCAGCACCAGCCAGAGGGACGGCCAGACCGTGGCAACGTCCAGCTGGTAGTCGCGATCCATGCGGAGTGTCACCGCGTGAAGCCGGTCGCCGCTCCAGGTGGGCCTAGCCGGCCGCTCGACGGAGATGCCGTTGCGTTTACGGGTGGCCCGATGGCGGACGTTCGGGTTGGGCCGGTCGGCGGGGCGTGGTGCTCTGGCCGCTGAGAGCTGGGTCTGCCAGATCGAGTGCGCGTTGTCCCAACGGTGTCGGCGCCACCCGACGACGAGGCCGACGACCGTACTCAACGGACGCCGCCACTGCCGCCACCCCGCGGCGAGCATGACCCGCTCGATCAGGGACCCCAGGCTCTGTGCGGCGACCCCGACGAAGGCCGCGCCGATCAGGGTGGCGGCCAGCAGGATGGCCTGGCCCGCGCCTGTGGTCGCGATGGGCTCCTTCGCCCGGGCTGTGACGTCCTGGATCAGCCGGTCCAGGTTCAGCGCGTTCGTATGGCCGAGCGCTGTCGCGACGTAGAACAGTGACAGGTACAGCACGCCGGGCAGCACAAGCAACGAGACCCAGCGCTCCGCCAGCTTCTTGCCCAGTTCGTTGAGCACACCGCCCACTAGTCGAGCCGCTCGCGCAGGAGCTCCAGCCCGGTCACGGAACAGCGTGGCCGGGGTTCCGTGACGTCGCTCTCGGCCCGGCCGAGGCACCTCTGCCAGGGGCACCGGTAGACGGCCTCCACCGACTCCATCCCGACGGACTCGGAGCGATGGGCGAAGGGGCCGTAGATGCCCTGCGCGTCGCCCTGGGACTGTACGGCGGTATGGACCGCGTCGAGCAGCGCCAGTAGCGTCTGTTCGGTGTCCGCGGACTCGTCAGGCGCGCTGACGGCAGCGGCAGCGGCAGCAGCAGCCATGAGCCTGGCCAGTGGCGTGGAATCGTCGCTGCCGTCGTCGACCAGCAGCGCTCGGTAGTAGGCCACGTCGCCACAGACCCTGGCCAGAGCAAACGCCAATCGTTCGGGCATCTCCACCCCCTTCCCGCCACGGTACGGCGCCCGTCGCCGCCCCGTCACGGGAACCAGCAATCGCGTGAACAGTCGCTCTGGCAGTTGCCAGGGAACGCCAGTGGATTCCGTACTCCGCCGGTGAGCTGACTACCTCACCCCGCGCGGCCCATGTCCAGCCACCGCGTGGGCAGTTCGGTACGGCTGCCGTCGAGTGTGCGGTCGGTGGTGGTCAGCGGCAGTTCGCCGCTCGCCAGGATCTCCAGTCCCGCCGCCAGGAAGAACTCCAAATCGTCGGCGTCCGGCACCTCGACGGGTGCGATGCCGTGCGCAACACTGGCTCCATCTTCGGCGGCGGTCCGACGGCCCTCTGTGCTCTGCGTCGGTGCGCACAAGCATCACTGCTCCAACTCCTGCGATCAGGGGGGCTTCTGCCCAGAGCGGTCACCATTGCGCGTTGGCAGCACCTAAGCGAGCACTCCTGCTGCCGACCCCTCACCCTGCCGACAGCCAGGCCCGGTTGGGTGCGTTGGGCGCCCCTGTTGTGATCACGGTCAGCAGGTTGAGGGCCGGTGCTGGACGGGCAGCACTCGAACGACGCCGTCGCTGTCGGCTGCTTCGCGCAGGTGCTGGTTCTCGACCTCCAGGACGTGGATGACTCGCACCAGCTGCTGGACGTCCGTGAGCAGCCGGTCGCGCTCGGCACGCAGGCGGGTGATCTTCTGCTGCAGCTCGTCGTTGGCCCGCTGCAGGCCGTCGACGACCTTCGGCCGGGTGTCCTGCATCCGCACGAGGGCCTGGAACAGGTCTTTGAGGCCAGTGTGCTTGTGGGTGAGCTTGTTGCTTTTGAGGCCCGCCTCTTGGGCGAGGGATTTGATCGTCAGCTGGCCGTCCGAGCGCAGCGGAGTGCCCACCAGCAGACGGATCATCGCGTCGGTGATCGCCCAATCTCGGCGGTATCGCCGGGCGCGACGGACCCGCCGCCGCGGCGGCCATCGCAAGCACGCGGCCGACCGTTTCGGCCATGGCCGCAGCGGCCGGTGCCGCGATGGCATCCGTGTCATCGGCCTGTTCACTCAGAGTCGAGCAGCCTTGCTGGGTTGTCGTCATCTACTGTCGGGCCTTGCCCCCGGAGGGTGGACGCCTGTTCGTGTCGTTATGCGGCAAGTGTCAGGGCTGCGACCCGCACCCGCGGGGATGATCCCTGCCGGGCGGCGTCGTCGCGGGGCGATGCCAGCTACTCCCCGCAACCGTGGGGATGATCCCTTGGGCAGGAGCCGATCGGCGTGGTCGCGGGCCTGCTCCCCGCACCCACGGGGATGGTCCCGGCTGTCAGGCGTGTGGCTTTGTCCACTTCAAGTGACAGCGTTCTTCGGCTGACTCGGGCAGCAGTTGAACCCTGGCGCGCGGGCGAATGTTCACGAGACTTGACGGCACGGTGCCCGCGCCAGGTGGACGGATGCCATGATCGCTTAGCGGCCTCGCACCTCGGGATGCCATCCGGCAGTGCCGGGTCGTAGTGCGAGAGCGTGACCAACGGAAGGGACCCGGCATGCGCAGACTCGTCCACTACATCGCCACCACCCTCGATGGCTTCATCGCGGGCCCGGACGGCGGGGACCCCACCGGTCCCAACGGCTTCTGGCCCATACCGGAGGACTACATACAGCACCTCGTGGCTGAGTACCCGGAGACGCTGCCCGTCCAGGCCCGGCAGGCTTTGTCCGTCACGACGGAGGGCACGCACTTCGACACCGTGCTGGAGGGGCGGCGCAGCTACGAGATCGGTCTTGCGGCCGGCATCACCGACGCCTACCCCCACCTGCGTCACCTGGTGTTTTCCCGGACCCTGACCGAGAGCCCGGACCCGGCCGTCGAATTGGTCGCCGACGACCCGGTGGCGACCGTGCGCGAACTCAAGCAGCAGGACGGCAAGGACATCTGGCTCCTGGGCGGCGCCGAACTCGCGGGCTCCCTGTACGCCGAGATCGACACGCTCATCCTCAAACTCGGCCCGCTGACCATCGGCGACGGGATCCCGCTGTTCTCCCGCAAGGCTGCCTTCGACCCGCGCACCTGGACACTCGCAGACCACACCGCCCTCAAGAGCGGCGCGGTGTTCCTCACGTACACGCGCGTCGGCAGCTGAACGCTCCGGACGAGCGGCGCTTGTGGAGGCCGGGCTCGGGCGCGCTCAGAGGGTCACGCAAGCGCCGCCGTGCCGCGGCGCCAAGGCCGCGGACGGCTGCAACAGAGGCGAGCAGCGCGGGGGCGCCCGAGCTGGCTCGCGGGGGCGCGACCTTCGGCTCTGGGCATGATCAGAACTTTCCCAGAGAACATCGCGATGCTGCCCTGGCAAGCCCCCAGTGCTGTCGAAGCTCGTGAACATCACCCGACCGTGGATCTGGGTGCCTCCCAAACCCGTGAACAACTGACGGCACTACTGGTGAATATAGCCAGGCGTGCCGGGGGGGACGTCCGGCCTGCTCCCCGCACCCGCGGGGATGGTCCACGGAGCCGGTCGGCACGTCGATGGATACGTTCACCTCCCTGCACCCGCGGGGAGGATGAGGCTCGTTGAACTTCCCCACCCTGTGCTCACCAGTTCCCCGGACCGGCTCACCTTGATTCCCCACCCTCGGGGCGCTGATCTGCGGCCGGGCGCCACACGTGAGGGGCCGCCTGATAGTGGGTGTGCGTAGTGGCGTACAAGAAATCCCAGTGAAAACGATCATGGTCCGCTCGCCGGCTCAGGGAGTCGGCTCCCACGCTTCGCGTAGCTGCGGCAGCGAGGTCAGGCCTGCGTCTGCCGGGCGGGAAGGGCGTGCGACAAGAGGAACTCGGTCGCTCCGGCGATGGCCTCGGCGGAGGAGGCGTGGACGGCCTCGGACTCCTTCTCCTGCTGATCCGCGGCGGTGGCGGTGAACCACCAGGCGTCGGCATCCGGGTCATGGTGGATGACGGCGCCGCCCCCCGCGTACTGAAGCGGGACGGACTCGCCGGCAGCCTTCTTGGTCACTGCGTGCGGCCACTTGAGGCGGGCCGACTGGCGCTTGATGCCGCCCCAGGCCGCGCCCAGCTGCGCGTAGTTGGCTCCACTGCGGCCGGCGACGGTGGCGGCACTCTCGGCCAGTCGGTCGACGGACAGCTTGGCTTCGTACAGCGACCTCAGCATGGCCAGCTGCACATCGGGAGCGGCCATGAGCGCGGTATCGAAGGGCTTGTCGGCGGCGCGATAGGCGAGAGCACGGGTCGAGATCCCCTCGGCCAGCACTCGGACCGCTTCCAGCACCTTGTCGTCCATGGCGAAGGAGTCGCCCTCGGTGGGCTCACACCAGGCGGGCTCCACCAGAGTCATCACGGTGGTCCAGAAGTTCTCGTCGTTCCTGCCAGGGGTCGGGATCACATCGTTCATGCGACAAGTTTACCTGTCGATATCTTGCGTGACAAGAATAACTGTCAACGATGGCTACGGAGCGCTCACGTGCAAGCGGCCCTCATCACCCGCGAGGACGTCGCCCGCCGGTAGCGGATGTCATGCGGGCCGGGAGTCCCAGAATCGGTTGAGTACCTCCGCGCCTCGATCAGGATCCTGGAGCATCCAGTAGTGGGTGAGGTTGTCCATTTCCACTGCCTGTGCCCCGATTCGCGTGGACATATCCAGGTCCATCGCGGGCTGCGCCATGGGATCGCCGGTCGGGATCAGGATGAGCCCCGGAACCTGAGCGGGGCGGTCGAAGTCCTTCCCCCAGTCGGTGTAGAAGTTGGGCCAGGCCGAGCGGTAAAGCGCCAGGATGGCCGTGCTCATCTCCTCGTCGTGCACGGTGTCGACTTCCGCGGCCAGTTCGGCGGTCATCCCCCGGGGGCGGAGGAAGTCCCCGAAGGTCGGGCTGCCGGGGGTCTGTGCGCGCAAGGACGCGAGCATCTCCTCGCCCTCCGGGATCTTCTGGAAGAGGGTGGCCGCCTCGTGCCACTGATAGTCGGGGTGCCAGCCATGTGCGACGTCGGACACCCAGCTGCGTACCGGAACGTCGTAGGCGGAGACGATCCGCATCACCAGGTGTGCACCCCAGTCGTGGCCCACGAGGTCGACAGGCTCACCGAAGGCGCGCAGTTCGTTCGCCAGCCAGTCGGCGTACGCCTCCTTGCCCTCCAGGTGAGCCGGACGAGGGCTGCCGAATCCGGGCAGCCGCAGGGCCGTGGTGGGGCGGTCGATCCGGCCTCGGAGGTCGTTCCAGACAGAGGGCGTCTCCGGTACTCCATGGATGAACACAACGGTCATGACCGCTCCCGGCAAAGTGAAGTGGATTGCTTATCGACTTAACCGTAACACCAACCTGATAGGTTATCCATATAGGTATGTGAAGGAGGGTTCATGAGGTCGGACGCCGTACGCAACAGGCAGAGGATCTTCGATGAGGCCCGCAGGGCCGTCATCGGCGGGGAGACAGTGCTCACCCTCAACGAGCTTGCGCGCAGGGCGGGCGTGGGGGTCGGGACGGTCTACCGGGTCTTCCCTACGCAGCGGGCCATGCTGGAGTCCGTCCTGGAGGAGGCTGTCCGAGAGCTTGCCGACGCGGCGGCCGCGGCATGCGGACACCCCGATCCTGCCAAGGCGCTCATCGACTTCCTCCGCACGGCGCTCCTGACGGCCCTGGCGCAGCCGGGCCTCACCGACATCCTGATCACCGGGTCCGACGAGACGGACTCCCTGCACCGGGCCAAGGGAGAGCTGGTCGAAGTCACCTCCCACCTGCTCGCACGCATCCGCCCCACCTCTGCCCTCACCGGCGAAAACCTGCTCAAGCTCCTGTGTGGCTTGATTCACGCCGTCAGTGAGCACCCGGCGGAGCGGCAGGGGGAGGCGATCGACAACTACCTCGACATCCTCCGCGTCGGCATCGCGCCCACCCCCTGACGGCTGGGGATCTGGGCACGGGCTGGGCTCGGACTCGGACGTCAGGCAGCACTCCTTGGCGTGGACACGCAGGCGCTTCGGAGCACGGCGGGCTTTCCGGGATGTCCGCCGGTCGTCAGTCACGGTTTGGCGCACGGACCGTTGTCCGCACGCCCGAGCGGAGAAGATGGCGACGTTCGTGAACGTTGGCGGACGCGACCCGCAGGATGTGAGATCCCGCTGCGTTGTCGCGTCCGTCCGGAACCATGTCGCGGTCAGGTGTCTTCGCCGGTGGTTTCGATCAGCTCGGTGGCCGGCCCGTGGGGCAGATCATCCAAGTACACGAAGCGTGTCTGCCCTGCGACGGTTGCCTCGAGGCGTCTGTCGTTCGCTCTGGTCGGTGGGCTGTCAGTGGCGGTGCTCCGCCCCGTGGGCCAACGCGCCGAGGATGTCTGGCGTGTGGCGTTCCTCAGCTCCGCGCGCGGGCCGGGGGCACCGTGAACGTGGCCGGGCCGGGCTTCAGCTGCGCCGCGTTGATCTGCATGAAGGTGTCGAGCCACGGCGCCTGGTCGCCACCAGTCGCAATGTCTTCAGCCGGGTTGTCCAAGGGCAGCTGGAGACGGGCGTTGCTGATCCGGATCTCTTGCTTGGAGGGGGTGTCGAGCCAGTCGCCGGTCCGCACCGAGCCGATCTCCACGGCGAGGCGGTGGCCGGCCCGCAGAGTCCAGTCGGTCGACTTCAGGCCGATGTCCAGCCGGTCCCGGTCCAGCCGGGACACTCGCTCATCGAATGCGACAGCGTTGCCGTCCTCGTCCACGTCGTACAGCTTGACCATGACGTTCCCCTCACCTTTGGCCGTCATGGTGATTCGGGGTGTGCCGGTGACCCGGGTGGCCGCCTCGAGAGGCCCTGACCAGACGAGGAAGCTTCCAGCGTCACGACCGGATTCTCCTTCTGGGGACGTAGGCTGCGAACCTGCTCCGCTGTCCACGTACGAGCCGTTGGCGAGACGGAGGTTCGCGGAGCGGTTCGCTGCGGGCCAGGACTTCTCCGCGCGCCAGTTGCCCAGGTTGTCCTGGACGGCATAGTTCGGGTACTGGGTCTTCGGGTCGATGCCCTTGAGGTGTTCGTCGAAGAAGGACAAGGTCTCCTCGAACCAGGTCGCGCGGCCCATGGCGAGCCTCCCGTCCTGTGTGCGCTCATTGCCGCGCACGTGGTCCCAGGGGCCGATCCAGGCCCGCTGAGGGCCGCGGTGGTTGGCGAGGAACTCCTCCATCCCCACGGGCAGGGTGTTGGGCTCGGCGGTGCCCTGGGTGAAGAGAAGGGGGGTAGTGGTGTCCTTCGCCTTCCTGGCCGGGCTGCGATCCTTCCAGTACGGGTCGTCCGGGTCGCCGATGGAGGGGCCGAAGGAGTTGAGCATCAGGCACTCGGGGTGCTTCTTCTCGTACGCGGCGTTGGCACGGTACCGCTTGTCCTCGTCCGGCAACTGGGCCAGGCCGGCAATGCGGTTGTAGCTGGTGGGCAACTGGACACTGTTCGGGCGGGGCACACCGTTGGAGTGGAGCTGCTGATACAGATCCCAGATGGGTTCCTGGGCGACGACGGCTTTCAGCGCATCGTGTTTGACGTTGTTGCCGAGGAGACCCGTGTAAGCGTCGAAGGATTTCCCGTACATTCCCACCGCGCCTGTGGACCAGGGCTGTTCAGCGCTCCAGTCGATCGCGGCCCTGACGTCGGCCTGGTCTCCGGGCCCGCCGAGGTCGAGACATCCGGTGGAGCCGCCGAAGCCTCGTGTGTCCACCATGACGAAGGCGTACCCCTTGTCGAACAGGTCGGCCCCCTCCAGGAGGTCCTGAAAGCGCTCTGAGGGGCCGGCGTGCTCCTCCTCGACCTCCATCTCGCCCGAGTGACCGAAGTACGTACCGGCCGACATGATGACGGGCACCTTCGCGCCCTCGGGGAGCTTCTCAGGAAGCAGAACGTCGGCGTGCAGCTCGGTCTTGGAGGCGTCCGAGGACGGGAAGTAGTGCTGGGTCCAGCGCGCCCCCTCCGGCACTCGCTCGTTCTCCTCGTGCGTGACCGAATCAGTAGCAGTGGCGACGGTGGTCTCCCCGGCTCGGCCGCCGTCGGCTGCCTGGTCTGGCGCGGCGACCGCTGCCCCTATGAGGCCGCATGTCAGAGCACAGGCCGTGAGCAGAGCTGCGGTGGTGGAGGCTGGTCGTTTCCTCATGCGGTACTCCGGAGCTCGGGTAGGGGTGGACTCGGAAGGGGATCAGTCGCTGCGCAGGCGGCCTCGCACAGCGAGCGGCAAGGCCATCGCACGGCTGAACCATCTGTCACTTAGTGACATTGACACTAAGTGACAGGTATTGCAAGCGGGTGCGCCGGGTCCGGACCCAGGTGCGCGCGAGCTGGCGCACAGCGTCACTTAATGTCAATATGGCACTGAGTGAGCAGGATGGTGAAAGGGTGCGAAAAAAGATGGCCGACGACGTGGTATCGACCGAACGCAGCCGCGGCGGGATGAGTGAACAGCGCCGCCGCCGTGTGCGTCTGGAGATCTCGCGGGAGGCGGCACGCCTGTTCTGGGCGCAGGGCGTCGACGGAACGAGCGGTGACCAGATCGCCGAAGCGGTGGGCCTGTCGACCCGCACCATCTGGCGTCATTTCCGAAGCAAAGAGAGCTGCGCGGAGCCGATCGTTGCGCAGAGCGTGGAGTGGGAACTGGCCACTCTGCGCAGTTGGCCGCTGCACCGCTCTTTGGAGGAGCACTTCGCCACGGAGGCGAGGCGGTTGGTCAGCGAGATCAGCCCTTCGGAGCAGGCCGATGCCGGGCTGGGCGTCAAGATGATTCGATTGGCCGAGACCGAACCGGCCCTGCGGACGGCCTGGCTGATGGCCTGCGACCAGGTGGAACACGAACTGGCAGCGGTCATCGCGACTCGCCTCGGACTCAAGCCCGACGACCTAGAGGTACGTCTGCACGCTGCGGCCGCCTCTGCCGCACTGCGAGTCATCAACGAGTACGTCGGAGCTGGCCTTCTGGACGGCACCGATCCGCGGGAGCTCGGCGACGAGAATTTCGCTTTCATTGCGGACGCTGTCCGCACGGCCACCGGGGGCGCCGTGGGCGACCCGGTCCAGGTCGACAAGGCGCCGGACGGGGGCACCGCCGGTCAACAGGCGTAAGCGGTCCTCCTGCGCGGCACACTCCGATGGGCTCACCCACGGAGGCAGGAGGGGACATGGCCGCTGCTGCACGTACTGTGTACGCCGCTCAACCGCCGCTCCCAGGGCACGACAAGGCCAAGCCTCCCGGCTCCATCCCGGACAAAGCAGCCGGTGGCGCCTTCCCCTGCCCGTGGCCCTGGCCCGGGGGAGCGCTTCTCCCTGGGCGTCGGACAGGACCTTCGACGGCCCTACCGTCCCAGTTCAGAGGCGCTCCCCCGCTGTTTGATCACCCGTCGGACGGCCCCTTTGGTGAAGGCCCGAGGCCAACGTGGCCAATGTCCGACGACCCGATGCCGTTCTCTGGCGGGATCGCCGGCACCCCCGGGTTCTCTGGTTCCACGCCTGACACGGGCCTGGAACCGGCGTTGGCACTGCCGCTGGGGAGCGGCGTGGCGGCGAAGACGGAGTCCGGGTCGACTGCGGACTTCACGGCGAGCAAACGTTCGGTGTTCGGCACGTAGGACTCCGCGACCTGGTCGGGAGTCTCCGGCCCCAGGGAGTTCACGTAGCCACCCGGCAACGAGAAGGGCTCGAGCGCCCCGTGCACGGCTTCCAGCCAGCGCAGGTGCGGGGACCTACCATCGCCGGGTCCTGCGTTGCCGTTGCTTTCGCCCTCCCACATTGAGATCAGCTCGATCATCAGGTGCGGTTCGCGTCGGCCGAAAGCCGTCGAGCCGAGGGGAATACGGGCGGCGGCACCCTGAAACGGATGCCACACGATCGCGGAGAACGGAGGTGAACTCCCGGGCAACCCGGTCCAGGACGGTCGCGATGGAGCCGGAGATGCTCTGGACAGGGCGCGTGCGAATCGCGCCCATCCGCCCGGGTGGGAACATGACGTCCGTCGCGGCCAACGCCGCGGAACGGGCGACCGGTCCAACCTCAGCCAGCACGGTTTGTACCTAGTCTGGCCAGGGCACGCACCGGCCCGTTCTCCGCGTTCCCTACCTCGATGTCCCCCGACCAGGTCGGCGCAACGTACACCGTCGGCTTCCCGTCCGGGCCGGGAAGGAACCCCACGTCCACCGTCAGCTCATCCGGACAGTCCTGAAGGATCCCGCCGAGGTCGGCGAGAATGTCGGCGCTCTGGACGATCGGGTACAGGATGGTGCCCGACACCACTGTCGGCATTGGGTGCAGACGGATCCGCGCCGAGGTCACGACACCGAAGTTGCCGCCGCCGCCCCGTAGTGCCCAGAAGAGGTCCGGATGATGTTCGGCATCGGTGACCACTCGTGAACCATCGGCCAGGACGACTTCGGCGCCGAGCAGGTTGTCGGCCGCGAGCCCGAATTTCCCGATCAGGGGGCCGTATCCGCCGCCGAGCGTGAGGCCGACCATGCCGACGGCACCCGCCGTACCGGTGACCGCCGTCGGGCCCGCCCGCTCGGCAGCGGATACGACGTCGGACGAGAGCGCCCCGCCGCCTACCGTGGCGAAACGGCGGCCGACGTCGACCTGAACGCCCCGCATGTCAGTCAGATCGATGACCAGTCCGCCGGGACGGAACGCCCGCCCCCAGAAGTCATGCCCTCCGCCGCGCACCGAGAGTGGCAACCCGTGGCTGCGCGACGCGCGTATCGCGGCCTGCACGTCAGTGGTGGTCGCGCACCGCACGACGACAGACGGACGGACGTCGACGGCTGCGTTGAACAACGCTATTGCTTTCGCGTACTCCGGTCCGTTGGTGAGCACACGGCCCGCAGGGATTCTGGACCGCAGCTCAGCCAGCAAGGCAGTGTTGACTGCGTGGCGGGCATCTGCATGGGCATGGGACTGCATTGTCACTCCTGCCTGTTGCTCACGGGTGCGGTGCGGCCGTCGCCGGCGGCGGAATGGAGCCGGAGACCGGCGCGGTCAGCGAAGTTCGGTAGTGTTCCGCCCCGGTCAAGGCTGGGTGGACTCGTCCACGATCATGTGGGTCCGGTGCAAGACGTCGAGCTGCGCCGGGTTGTACAGCTCACGCAGGACCGTCTCCATCGTCTCTCGAGCGAACTTCTCCCCCCTTGGGGAGTCCGTGTACAGGTCCGGCAGGTCCGGGTGGTCATGCCGCAGCCGGCGCAGGTAGGGCACCATCCGCTCCACGAGGTCTTGGCGGAGGTGCTCGCCTGCGTCAGCGGGCAGTTCGCCGAACTCCCGGTTGATCGGGTGAGCAGGCAGATTGCGCACCAGTGCCCCGTAGGCTTGCAACTGCTCCCCGCTCATCAGCCGGGTCATGACCAGCAGCAGCGAGCGGTCGGTCTCGGACAGCACCGTTGCTTCGCCGGGCGTGAGTTCCGCAGGCAGGTCGGCCGGGGCGCGCAGGTCGATCATTGCCGCGAGCTCAAGGCGGGCCCGCTGCAGCCGCTCGATGGTCGCGGCCAGCTCCGCGTCGAGCGTGCGCAGTGCCCGCCCGGGATGCTCGCCCTCGTCCACCGTCTCCGCGATCTGATTCAGCGAGAACCCGAGATCAGCCAAACGCTTGACCCGCAGCAGGCGGACCAGGTGCAGCACGCCGTACTGCTTGTAGCCGTTGGCGCGCCGCTCGGGCTCCGTCAGCAGCCCGACCTCGTGGTAGTGCCGTACCGCCCGCAGGCTGGTGCCGGCAAGCTCGGCGATCTCCCGGGTACTCCAGCTCATGACTCTCAGCCAACACTGTGCCGCTACGGCACAGTCAACTCCGCTCCGGGGCAGAGTCCCGTGCCTGTTCATAACCGAGTTCCAGCAGGGCGGCACGGAGCTTTTCTGCTGCTTCAGCCAAAGCTGACTGATTCTCCTCCTGCTTGGCCTTGCTGAAATCAAAGTCGCCCATGTCCCAGACCGGCGCGACATGTATATGCAAGTGCGGCACCTCAAAGCCTGCGATGACGAGGCCGGCACGCGGAGCGTTCCACGCGCGCTGCACCCCTTGCCCCACGGCCTGGGCCACCTCGAAGCAACGCGCCAGAAGGGTCCCGTCAGCGTCCGTCCACCGGTCGACCTCACGCCGCGGCACGACAAGAGTGTGACCAGGCCGCAACGGAGCGATGGACAGAAAAGCGACGATTTCCGGATCCTGCCAGACGAAGTGTCCGGGCAGCTCGCCGGAGATAATGCGTGAGAATACAGTAGTCATACGTGACATTGTCCTCAGAGACGTCAGGCCGCGGACGATGAATCGGGCAACGACGGCCAGAGATGCGCCCACGGCCGCGCCCGCTCCAACTGCGCGGCCAGTGCCAGCAGGTCGGGTTCCGAACCCGGGCGCCCGACGAACTGGATGCCCAGCGGCAGCCCACCCGACGTCCGAGAGAGCGGCACCGACGACGCCGGGCGCCCGGTCACGTTCGCCAGCTGAGTGAAGGGCGCGGGCTCGAGGTTCGCGACGGCCAGTTTCTCGACGAGGTTCATCCGGCCCAGCACACCGCCGATCCGGGCAGCCAGCAGCCCCCGTGCGGCGAGCCGGACCGGCAAGGCGAGATCGAACTCGCCGATCGGCCCCGCCGGCCGGGCGGTGGTCGGGGTGAGCAGCATGTCGTAGCGCTCGTGGAACGCGGCCAGTGCCCGGGTGTGCTGGTGCCAGCGAGACTGCGTGGCCAGATACTTTGGCGCCGGAAGGCTCCGGCCGATCGCAGCCATCATCCGGGTCTCGATCTCGAAGTCGCTCTCGGCACAGCCGGTGAACTCCCGTGCGGCCGTGACCTCGGCGGCGACCATCGCGAACCAGGCCGTGAGGAAGTCGGTGGCCAGGCGCCCGCCGTCGATGGCCGGGGCTGATTCCTCCACGACGTGTCCGAGTCCGGTGAGCAGCTCCCCCGCGTCCCGAACCGCGGCGGCGGCCTGCGGATCAACCGGTCCGCCAAGCGGGGACACCGTGCTCAGCCCGATCCGCAGCGGGCGCGGGTCGACGACGACGGCCTCGGCGTAAGGACGCTCAGGCAGTTCCACCCGGTACGGGTCCTCCGGTGCGGAGCCGGCCAGCACGTCGAGCATCGCGGCGGAGTCACGGACCGTCCGCGACAGCACGCCCTGCACGGCGGCGCCGTGGAAGACCTCGTCGACCTCCGGCCCGGACGGTACGACGCCCCGCCCCGGCTTGAGTCCGAACAGCCCGCAGGCTGCAGCCGGGATCCGGATGGAGCCCCCGCCGTCGTTCCCGCCTGCGACCGGGACGACTCCGGCCGCAATGGCCGCCGCGGACCCGCCGGAGCTGCCACCGGGCGTCCGCGACGGGTCCCAGGGGTTGCGGGTCGGGCCCCCCGCGACCGGCTCGGTTATCGCGCGGGCGCCGAATTCGGGGGTCGTTGTCCGGCCGAACACGACCAGACCGGCATCGAGCCAACGCTGTACCACTGTGGACGTCTCCGGGCGCTGGAAGCGTGCCAGCGATCGATTTCCACTGCCCGTCGGAACCCCGGCGAGGTGCTGACCCAGGTCTTTGATCAGGAATGGGACGCCGCCGAACGGCCCGGGCAGCGGGCTGCGAGCGCGGGCACGGGCATCGTCGTCAAGTCGGTGGCGGATCGCGTTGATCGTCGGTTCGACGGCGTCGGCACGCGCAATCGCCGCCTCCAGCAGTTCAACCGGGCTCACCGCCCCGGACTTCACCAGCTCGGCCAGGCCGACAGCGTCGTGCTCCCGGTACTCATCCCAAGTGATACCCATACGAGTGCTCCCATTAGGCGATAAGGGGCCCGGTCCGAGCCACGTCCAACGTCACGACACCTCGGGCCATCGGCGTCCCGGCCACGACCTCGCGCAAGTCTCGGTCGGTCACGACCGCCTCAGACACCGCGTAGCGATGTTGATCAGCGAGGGTCTGAGTCAACACTGTGCCGCGACGGCACACTCAAGCTCATGGTTAGCGAGGTCAGCCGATGCCGAGTTCTGGGCGCAGCACCAGACGCGGGCACGCAATGAAAGTTGGGCTGACCGGAGGCAGAAGAGTGTCCGACTACAGGGCAGGCCGGCGTGGACCTGTCCGCCTTCCTGCTATGCCGAATTGACGCCGTCAGTGGGCTGCGGCTGACGCGCGCCATCTCTGTCCGCCCCCGCCTCGTCCCTGGGTGAGGCGATGAGAGCGATTCGAGCGAAGGCGTTCGTCATCCTCGGCGGCACCCCGCTGCCGATCGACCCCACCACCGCCGACACCCCGTTCTACTCCGGGAAACACGAAGGCCACGGCGCTCCGCCGCAGCACCCCAACGATCAGCGACGCCGGGAGGCCGTCCTCGTCCCTCACCACGCATCAGCAGGAGGTTGGAAAACATCTCATGGGCGAGCTGACCTGGCTCGGGTCTTGATCGCGAGGATGACGTCGTTCTTGGCGTCGGCGTAGTCGTTCATGTCGTTCCACTGCTGGCTGAGCAGATCTCGTTTAACACTCTCGTACAGGGCGCGATCGTCTGCATGGGTGCGCAAGTGGTCACGGAAGAGAAGGTACTCGTGAACCGCCACGTCCCCTCGTTCATATACGTGTACGTGAACGTCGCGCGTCGGCGTACGCACGAGCCGATGTCCTGGCTCGCGAACCCGCAGTTCGTAACCTGCGGCCAACAGCCCGTCGAGGTAGTCCTCCTCTGCTGTGATGTCGGCCACCGCGACGACGATGTCAACGATCGGCTTGGCGGCAAGGCCTGGAACCGAAGTCGATCCAATGTGCTCGACATCGACATCCACTGCCGCCAACGCGTCAAGGATCCGACGCCGGTGATACAGGTAGACCTCCGCCCACCGGGCGTCATAGCTGCTCAGGCCGATCTCGAGCGCTTCCGGACCACCGATGATCTCGACCGTCGTGACGTCCGGCCGACGAGGTTTGCTGTTGTTCATCACCAACACATCCTTCATGTCTTGCGCCGGTCCACCACCTCGATCGTCGGGGGCTGCGGTTGGCGGCTTCGTCGAGCCTCGCCGTCGTCACGCGGGCTCGGCGGGTCGTCGCGCCGAGAGCGGCGACACGTTCCTGCTCGACCCGGGAAAGGTCGATTCTACGTGCAGCGCGACATGTTCGGGCCGGGCACAGTTGCCCTTGCTCAGCGGCATGGAGTGCGGCGCGCGAACCAACAGGCCCTGAGGCGGGACAGAGCGCTGTTGGGTCCTCGGATGAGGGGCTGCGCCCGTCATCGCTGCGGACACTTTCACTGTTTTCGGGCTGACCATTTCAGCCCGGCCAGGCTGTCGGGCTGCCCGGCAAAGTGGACAAGACCCACCGCGTGTTAGCGGGGAAGCCGCGCGCTGCAGGCTGTCTGGAGCCAGTTGTGACCGTCCCCGACAGCGTCTGCGACGGGAGGTGGAGACGGTGCGCTTGTGGGACGGGCACAGCACCACCGACGTAGCTCGCCGGCTATGCACCCTCCTCAGTGGGGATAGATCTACGAGCGTGGCGAGTTGACGATTCGCGGAGGTCGCCCCCGGCGCTGCTCTCGCCGACCTGCCGCGCGAGCGCCGCGCCGCCTCTTCACACGGACCATCAGCGAGAAGCAGGCCGGCCTGCGCACCGAAGCGGTCGCCACGCTCCTCTCAAGCGTCTGGTTGATCTCGGGTTCTCGCTGAATCAGATCGCGGAGACGGTGGACGAGGGTGAGCATCCCGGGCGGGCACTGCGCACGCTCGACGCGGAGCTGGCCGCGACCATCGAGCGGCTGCAGCGGGCCCGCCTTGAGCTCGCGGCAATGATCGACCTGCGCGCCCCGGCCGACCTGCCTGCGGAACTCACGCCCGGCGAAGCAACGGTGCTGTCCGAGACCGACCGCTCGCTGCTGCTGGTCATGACCCGGCTGATGAGCCGGGAGCAGCTGCAAGCCTACGGGGCACTGGTGCGCAATCTGCCTGCCCACCCGATCAACCGGGAGTTCGGCGAACTGCCCGCTGACGCAAGCGAGGACATCCGCCAAGACCTCGTGCCCCCTTACGTCGGCGCGTCTTCACCCCAGCCGTCCAAGGCGTCCGGGCAACGGACTGAGCGAGAGGCGGGCGCGGAGCAGTTGTGCCCGTGCCCTTCTCCGCCAGCCGCGTGGCGGCGATCGCTCCATCGTCGTAAGGAGTCCGATCGCCACATGATGATGGGCGACTCGCTGAGCAGCGGTCTCGCTGGGGTGTGACTCAGATCACGTACCACGAAGTGGTTTCATTCGTCACTTGACGTCAAGATGTCACTTAGTGACGACACAAGATTTCGCCCCCACGACGAATCCGGAAGAGCTGATCACCATGCAGACCACCAGCCCCCAGGAGGCGGCGATCGACATGCAGGCGGCAGACCAACGGAAGAAGAAGTCGGCGCTCGAACAGGCAGGCGGCACGAAGGGGGTCATCTACTCAGCGCTACCCGCCCTGGTGTTCGTCGTCGCCAACAACGCCAGTGGACTCAAGGTGGGCATCCTCGCCGCTCTACTCGTCGCCTTGGGCATCGCGGCGCAGCGGCTGATGCGCAAGGAATCGATACAGCCCGCGCTCGGCGGCGTGTTCGGCGTGGCGATCGCCGCCGGCATCTCCTGGTACACGGGATCCGCCAAGGACTTCTTTCTCATCGGCATCTGGCTGAGCCTGGCCGGCGCCGTCGCCTTCGTCCTCTCCGTCATGCTGCGCTGGCCCTTGGCCGGTCTGATCTGGAACTCGGCGACCGGCAAGGGCACCGTCTGGCGGGCGGACAAGCGCTCGCGGATCTACTACGACATCGCCACGCTGGTGCTGGCCGCGATCTTCGGCGCCCGGTTCGCCGTCCAGCAGTACCTCTACCAGGCCGACGAGGTCGGCTCGCTGGGCTTCGCCAAGATCGCCATGGGCTACCCACTGCTCGCCGTCGGCTTCCTGGCCATCGCCTGGGCAGCCCGGGCTTCCGACAATCGACTGAAGGCCGTAGGACTGTTGCCCGCCAAGCGCAGCTGACCGACGCCCTCCCCCGCTCCCCGTTCGTGCCGGACGGTCCTCCACGGCCCGTCCGGCACACGCGTCCGCACCGCGGAGCAGCCACGGCCGATTTGGGCGTCATCTCTTGTGGGGTTGCCGACCTCCACACCGCCGCCGGGTGCTTCCTGGCCTTCGCCGGCATCGCGACAACTGAACAACGCCTTTGTCCCCCGGCTGAATGACGAGGTGACCCCATGCAGGTGAGCAATCGCGTCGGACCCGGGATGAGCGAGCAGCGTCGCTACCGAATCCGGTTGGAGATCTCTCGAGAGGCGTCGCATCTCTTCTGGAAGCAGGGCGTTGCCGCGACCAGCGGCGATCAGATCGGCGAAGCAGTGGGCCTGTCGACGCGTACCATCTGGCGGCACTTCCGGAGCAAGGAGAGCTGCGCTGAGCCGATCATCTTGCATCGCGTCGCGTGGGTGATGGCCGTCCTGCGCCGGTGGAAACCCGAACTCTCCCTCTATGACCATCTCGCCGATGAGATGAGCAGGCATGGCCGCGACGCCGACAGAACGGAGCGCGCCGACGACGCGCTCGCGATGAAGATGATCGCGCTCAGCAGCAGGGAGCCCGCGCTCCGCACGGTCTGGCTGATGGCCTGTGACCAGGTAGAACGCGAGCTGTCAGGGAGTATCGCCGACCGACTTGACCTGCCGAGCGACGACATCAGGGTGCAGGTACACGCGGCGGCCGCCTCGGGCGCCCTACGAGTCGTCAACGAAGAGATCGGCAATGCCCTGCTCGGCGATGCCGACGTGCGCCAGTTCGCACATGCTCACCAGCTCCTGGCCCAGGCGATCCGCCCTGCCACGGGAGGCGCCGTGGAGGACGCGACTAAGACCTGAGACCCGTACGCGAC
Organism: Streptomyces sp. NPDC048171; assembly: GCF_043202655.1. Classification (NCBI taxonomy): domain Bacteria; kingdom Bacillati; phylum Actinomycetota; class Actinomycetes; order Kitasatosporales; family Streptomycetaceae; genus Streptomyces; species Streptomyces sp. NPDC048171. The sequence goes on along the minus strand of NZ_JBIDAU010000012.1, from coordinate 58,147 downwards.
GCCCCCGTCAGGTCACACAAACACCGGCATTGGGTGTCCCGTTCGGCATGCGCCCCGAGCGAGCTGCCCGCGCTGTTCGCCGTGTGTGACTCAGGCCCGGGGCAGGTCGATCCACCGGCGCCGGGTCTGGTACCGCCCGTTCCCGATCCCTCGAAGCATTCCTGTCAGGTGGCGCTCGGTACCCTGATGAACTGCACGGCGATCAGCGCCAGCAGGGCGAACGGGGTGGCCCAGAAGAAGAGTTCTGCAGTGGCGATGCCGTAGGCGTTCTCCACGAGCGCGCGCAAGGGGGCGGGCAGGGGCATCACGTCGGGGACACCATGCCCGGAAGGAGAAGCCGCTCAAGACGACCACCAGCACGGAGCGAATCGCCGAGGAGAGCGCCCTCGCCGCTGGCGGCCGCGCCCTCCCGCCCTCCACCGACACACCCCGTGCCGACCTCGCAGAGGCGTCGGCGAAAGGCAGTCGAGGGTGCCCAGGCACAACCCGCCTGCTTGGTCGGCGACCGTCGCGACACACGCCGGGTCGCCCGTGATCGCGACGAGGTCGACCAGCGAGCCGGAGCCGCAGTGTCGAGTGTCAGGTCGTCGCAGTGCGAAGCGAGAGCGGTGAGGCGCTGTGCGAGCCGGGCCCTAGGGGGCGGCGACGGCGCCGCGAGAGGTGCGGAGTTGGGTGCATTCACGGCTGTCCTCATTACAGTGGCACCTTGTGCTACAGCGATCCCGACTGCCGCGCTCCCCGCCCTCTACGCCCTCGACGAGAAGGGGTGTGCCCCGCAGGTCGAGGTCGCGCAGCCCGTTCAGGCCGCGACACACGAGGATGGGGTGGCCGGCGCCACGGTGACCTCGTGCAGCCGCTCACGTTCTGCGGCGAGCCGGGCAGGCCCGTACGTGATCTGTCGCCGCAGCGCTTCCACCAGGTCGGCGATGCCCTCGCTGGTGCCCGTAGGGCTGGCAGACGGTCGGGAGGAGTGGCCGAGCAGACCGTCCTCGCCCTGTGTCCGCCATCGGGCATACCACTTCGCCAGGCAGCGACGCGAGATCCCGGCTTCCGCCGCAATGTGCGCGGATGGGGCGTCCGGCGTCGACGCATAGACACAACCGGTGACGCCCTTCCGGGGTGAGGGGCGCTTTCGGGTGCACGATCATGACCCCACCCGGGTGCCGCAGCTCGTGCCGCGGCACGCGGCCCTCAGTCGTCTCGAGCAGGATCAACGAGCAACTCCGCAGTGGGACGGGCACGAGGCGATCGGGCATCCAGACCTTGGAGGCGCCCACCTGGGATCAGGCCCCGGACAGCGCCTCCGTCGGGGGCAGCCGAGATGCCCGTACGGCGGGGTACAGGCCGGCCAGGGCCCCGATGGCGAGGGTGGCGAGCAGGCCGCCCGCCATTGCCCAGGCCGGGACGACTGCCGGCCAGCCCTGCGCGACGGCGTACGCGGTGGTGACGCCCACCCCGATGACGACTCCGGCGATCCCGCCGAGTCCTGCCAACAACTGGGATTCCGCGAGGAATTGGGTGCGGATGTGGCCTCGCCGTGCGCCGAGGGCACGGCGCAGGCCGATCTCGGCGCGGCGTTCCAGGACGGAGATGACCATGGTGTTGGCCACGCCGACCCCGCCGACAAGGAGCGCAACGCCGCCGAGGCCGAGCATCAGGCCTGTGAAGGCTTTGTCGGTGGCGCCCTTGGCGGCGAGGGCGTCCGAGGGGCGACTGATGGTCACTTCGGTGGGAGCCTCGGGGTTGACGGTGGCGGCGAGGACCTCGCGTACGGACGTGACCGCGCTGTCTGCCGTCCGGACGTAAATTGTCGTGGGGTGTCCGTCGAAGCCCAGGTACCGCTTGGCGGCGTCCCAGCCGACGAGCGCGCTGTCGTTCAGCTCGGGTGCCAGGAGCGCCTCGTTGAGGATGCCGACCACACTGAACCACTGACCGCCGAGCCAGACCGGGGTGTCCGGGCCTACTTCCCCGATTCCCAGGCGGTCGGCTGCGCCGCTGCCGAGTACGACGGCCGGGTACTTGGCAGTGGCGGCGTTGAGCCAGTTGCCGCGGGCGAGAGAGCCGCCGACGGTGTCCAGGAGATCGAGGCGGGCGGCCTTGACGTTGATGCTGCCGGTCTCTGCGGCCGGGATGTGGTCGTTGCGATAGACATACGCCGTCACCTTCCCGGTGCCGGTTGCGGACTCGACCGGGGCGATCCGGCCCGCCATGTCGATGGAACGCTCGGGGAGTTCGGCCTCGCCACCGGTGAAGGTCCGGCCGGGGGACGCGGTGAGGAGGTTGGTTCCCAGGCGGTCGAGAGTGCGCTGCAGTTCGGCGTGGCTGGAGGTGGAGATGCCCACCACGCCGATCATCGCCGCGATACCGATGGCGATGCCGAGCGCGGAGAGGAAGACCCGCAGCGGGCGGGCGCGCAGCCCGGCGGCGCCGACGCGTACGACGTCGCGGGTGCTCATGCGGGAGACCTTCAGCACGCGGACACCGCCTGAACGTCGCCCTGGGCGGAGTCGTGCACGATGCGCCCGTCACGAACGTGGACCTGGCGGGGCAGCGAGTCCGCGATCTCCCGGTCATGGGTGATGATCACGACGGTGGTGCCGTCGGCGTTCAGGGCGCGCAGCAGGTTCATCACGGTGGTGCCGGAGTGGGAGTCCAGAGCACCGGTCGGCTCGTCCGCGAGAAGCAGGCTCGGCCCGCCGACCAGGGCGCGGGCGATCGCGACGCGCTGCTTCTCCCCGCCGGACAGCTCGTGCGGCCGGTGGTACACCCGGTGGCCCAGGCCGACCCGCTCCAGGGCGGTGCGGGCCGCGCGGCGGCGCTCCGCGAGCGGGATGCCCGCGTACAGCAGGCCCTCGGCGACGTTGTCGAGGGCCTGTACGCCCGCGGTGAGGTGGAAGTGCTGGAAGATGAAGCCGATGCTGAGGGCGCGCAGCGCGGACAGCTCCCGGTCGTCCAGGCCGGCGATGTCGTGGCCGTCGACGGTGACAGTGCCGCTGCTGGGCCGGTCCAGGCTGCCGATCATGTTGAGCAGGGTCGACTTGCCCGACCCGGAGGGCCCGACGATGGCGACCAGCTCGCCGCGGCGGATGTCGAGCGAGACGCCGTCGAGGGCCATGACGCCGCCGGCGTACGAGCGGGTGATGTGGTCGAGGCGTACGACGTTGTGGTTCATCGCGGCACCCCGACCTTGTCGCCCGCCTTCAGGCCGGCGCCGGTGATCTCGACCCGGCCGTTCGCGAACATGCCGGTCTCCACCGCGACCGTGCTGCTGACGGAGCCCTTGACGACCTGGACGCCGTAGCCGCCCTCCGACAGCGCGAGGAGCGCGGAGATGGGCACGGTCAGCACGTTCTTCTTCTCCTGGGAGGTGATCTCCACATCGACGGGCGCGCCGTCGTAGCTGCCGAGCTTTCCTCTGTCCTTCTTGTCGATCTGGACGGTGACCTTGATGACGGTCTTGCCGTCGTCCTCTCCCGGCGCGCCGTCCCCGCCTTCAGTGCTGGCTACCTTGCCGACGGAGGTGATCGTTCCGGCCACGTGTGCTGCGTCGGGCAGGACGACGGTGACCTTGTCGCCACGGCGGACAAGTTTCTGTTTCTTCGCGTCGAGGTCGATGGCGACAAGCTGGCTGGTGCCGGTGTACGTCAGCACGGGTGAGCCGGGCTGGAGTCTCTGGCCCTTCTGCACCTCCTGGCCGGTGACGCGTATCTCACCCTCAGCTACGACCAGGTCCGCGGGCTTGACCGTGCCCGTCTGTGGCACTCCGAGGTGCTTCTGCCAGCGCTTGACGGCCGCCGCGGTCAGGTCGGAGTACTCCTCGTCGGCGGTGAAGCCGGTGTAGCCGAGGGCGGCCAGAGCCCGTTCCACCTCGGCGACGTCGGGGCCTTTCGTGCCGGCGCGCAGTTCGCGGTAGAGAGGTGTGTCGCCGTAGATGAGGGGGATCGGCCGGCCGTCGGCCTTGAGCGCGTTCTGGCTCTGCCTGATGGTGGCACCGGGCTTCGGCAGCCAGGTCACGGTGCCCGACGCGCCGCTGGTCAGGGGCTGCTTGTCGCCGTAGCCGAGGCTGCCGGTGACGGTGTCCTGCTGGGCGAGGTCGGAGTGGGTCACCAGTGCGGTCGCCGGCGGCAGACCGCTGCCCGTTTCGGACTTCTCGCCGTCGCCGCCGCCGAAGCCGTACGCTGCTACGCCGGCCCCGCCGAGGACGACCGCGAGGACGATCAGCGCGGCGGTGGTGCGGGCACGGCGGCGACGCGGTGGGGCGTACTGCGGGCCGTCTGGTGACCCGCCCGCCGAGGCCCCTGACGGGTCCGTTGCCGGGTCTGTTCGAGGGGGAATCTCGTGCATCCGGGTCGTCTCGTCGTCGGTGGATTCGCGCGTCATGTCGGTCTCGCCCGTCACCGCTGGGCTGCGGGGTTGACAGCCTGGCACTTTTCGGCGGCCACCTGCAGCTTGTCCATGTCCGCGCCCTGGTCGAGCGGCAGGCCGCCTGTCTCCGGGTCGGGATCTGGGGCGTTATAGCCGTTGGCCCGCAGGCACTTGACGTACTTGCGTGCCTGCTCGAGCTGCTGTGCGTCAGGTTTCGGTGCCTTCTCCATGTCCTGCGCGGTCGGCGCGAACTCCTTGCACGCCGCGAGCGCGTCCTGCACCTCCTCGGGCGACGCGGTCTGCTTGGGCGCGTCTTCGCCGGCCTTCCCGCTCCCCGGCGCCACGCCCCGCTCGGCCAGGCAGGCGTTGTACTTCTTGGTCTTCTCCGCGGGCGTGAGCTGCTGCCCGCTCCCCTTCTTGTCGCCGCCGGCCGACGCGACGTCGTCGTTCCCGCCGGGGCCGCCCCCGCAGGCGGCCAGGCTCAGGCTCAGCAGCGGGATGGCTGCCAGCAGCCCCCAGTTGGTCCGCGAAGTGGTACGCATGCGCTCGGCAGTCCCTTCTGTGCCGGGTCTCTCCCGGCGCCGAGGACCAGTAGAGGCGGGGCCCGGTATCCCCTCAGTAACCGCAAGCGGTTACGTCCTGGTTATCCCGGCCTCTGGCACTGTGGGCATCATGAGAGTGCTGATCGCCGAGGACGAGCGGATGCTGGCCGACGCCGTCGCCGAGGGGCTGCGTGAGGAGGCGTTCGCCGTCGACGTCGTGCACGACGGGGATTCCGCTCTGGAACGCCTCTCCGTGAACGACTACGACGTGCTCCTCCTGGACCGCGATCTGCCCGTCGTACACGGCGACGAGGTGTGCCGGGCCGTCGTGGAATCCGGCGGCCGCACCCGCATCCTCATGGTCACCGCCGCCTCCGATGTGCCCTCCCGCATCGAGGGCCTCGCCATCGGAGCGGACGACTACCTCACCAAGCCCTTCGCCTTCGAGGAGCTCGTCGCCCGCGTTCACGCCCTGGCCCGCCGCTCCCAGCCCGCGGGCCCGCCCACCTACGAACGGGCGGGCCTGCGGGTGGAGACGGCCCGCCGCGAGGTCTACCGCGACGGCCACTACGTATCCCTCGCGCGCAAGGAATTCGCCGTTCTGCTGGAACTACTGCGGGCGGACGGGGCGGTCGTCTCGGCCGAGGAACTCCTGGAGCGGGCCTGGGACGAGCACATAGATCCGTTCACCAACGTCGTCCGCGTGACCGTGATGAAGCTGCGCAAGAAACTCGGGCCGCCGCCGGTCATCCAGACCGTCCCGGGCTCGGGGTACCAGATCCCATGAGGCTCACCTCGCGGCTGCCGCGTCTGCCCATCCGCGTCCGGCTCACGCTCCTGTACGGCGCCCTGTTCATGGCCTGCGGCGTGATCCTGCTCGGCGTGACCTATCTGCTGCTCGACGCGGGACTGACCGACCGGTTCGACGGCGTGGCCCTGCAGATCAACAAGGAGGGCGGGATCGCCCCGGTACCCGAAGCGTCCATCAGTCTCCCGTCGGAGCCCGCCGCCGGACTGGCCGGCAGTCCCGAGCTACGCGAACTCCAGAACCGCTACCGGGCCGCCACCCTGCAGTCCCTGCTCCGCCAAGGCGCCCTCGCCCTGGGCCTGCTCACCGTCGTCGCCACGCTGTTCGGCTACCTGATGGCAGGCCGCGTGCTGCGTCCCCTCAACCGCATCTCCCAGACCGCGCGCCGCATCACCTCCCGCGGCGACCTCAGTGAGCGGCTGGCCTTCACCGGCCCCCGCGACGAGGTCACCCGGCTCGCCGACACCTTCGACTCGATGATGGGACGCCTGGAGAAGTCCTTCCAGGACCAGCAGCGCTTCATCGCGGACGCCTCTCACGAACTGCGCACGCCCCTCGCCATCAACCGGACCCTCATCGAGGTGGCCCTGCGCCGCAAGACCGCAACCGAAGACACCAAGCGCCTCGGCACCTCACTTCTCGCCGTCAACGAACGCAACGAAAGACTGATCAACGGCCTCCTCGCGCTGGCCAAGGGCGAGACAGAGGTCGCCAACCGGACACCGGTCGACCTCGCCGACCTCGCGCGTCACAGCGCCGAGTTGCACCAGTCACAGGCAGCCGAAGCAGGTATCAGCCTCCGGCTCGACGCCAGTCCCGCCACCACTTCGGGCAACGCCGTGATGCTGGAGCGCATCATCCACAACCTGCTCGAGAACGCCATCCGCTACAACGAACCGAACGGCTGGATCCGCCTCACGACCCGCACCATCCCGCACGGTGCGGCAACCCTCACGGTCGAGAACACCGGCCCCGTGGTGGCCCGCCAGGACATCGAGGCGCTGTTCCAGCCCTTCCGCCGCCTGGGAGCGGACCGCACCGACTCCGAGCGTGGCTCGGGCCTCGGCCTGGCGATCGTACGAGCCATCGCGCGCTCCCACGACGGCGATGTGACCGCGGTACCCCGGGAGCGTGGCGGGCTCATGGTCACCACCACCCTCCCCCGGTGAGAGCCGCCTGCCCGAAGGGCTCTCTCTGGTGCCTCGGGCGCACCCCGATGCGCTCCGACTGCCCCTTGAGGGTGTCGTTCAGGGACTTGATTGCCGCACCGACTTGAGCAGCCTTCGTCCTTGCGCTTCTTCTCCCGCTTGAACGAGGGCTGCGGCAGTTCGGCCCCAGGCATGACCAGGTCACTCTCGAACTCCTTGGGGGCGAGCCCTTGTCCGCGACGATCAGGAGTCCGGGACAGGGGCTCGGCGACGATGGCCGTCGAGCCCCTGCCGGCCTCAGTGGAAGACCCGCTCCACGAACGTGTCGAGGTTGCCGCGCAGGCGCTCGATCTGCTGGTCGACAGTGAGGGACTCCTCCATGCGTCCGCCCGGTGAGGCCTTCTTCCTGCCCCGGACGTACAACGAGCAGTCCAGGTCAGCGCAGATGTAGAGGCCCACCGAGTTGCCCGCGCGGCCGGCCGGGCCTGCCTTGGGGGCGGTCATGAGGGCGACGCCGCTGCCGGGATGCGTGGTCAGGCACAGCGAGCACAGGCTGCGGCGCAGGAAGCCGCGGTTGCCGGAAGCGGAGCGTAGGGACAGGCCGACGAGTTGGTCGGCGCGTTGGACGACGAGGTACTTGCGATCGGGCGCGGACAGATCGAACCAGCCCAGGAAGTCCAGGTCGTCCCAGTGGTCGAGGTCCGCAAGGTTCTTGGGCAGGGGGAGGCGTTTGGCCTCGCCCTTCGAGCAGTTGACGAACGAGGTACGGATGTCGTGCTCGGTCAGGGGTTTCATGGAGGATCCTTCGAGGGGTGAGGTGGGCGTTTTCGGGACACGACCTCGGTTCGCTAGGCCGGTGCGTCCGTTCCGGCGTGCTTCGGCGTCTTGGGCCGTACGGTGAGGCCCGCCACCAGGGCGGCGAGCAGCAGGACACCCGCCGAGCACCAGTAGGCGACGGAGAAGCCGTGCACCATGCCTGCGTCGAGGGTCGTGCCGCCGTGGCCCGGATCGTGCAGGTGTGAGTGGACGTAACGGCTGGTGGCACCGGTGGCGATGGTGTTGAGCAGCACGGTGCCCAGCGAAGCGCCCACCTGCTGAACGGTGCTGACGGCGGCCGAGGCCACACCGGCGTCCTGCGCGGGCACGCCGGCGGTGGCCGTCGCGTAGACCGGCATGAAGGTCAGGCCCATGCCCAGACCGAGCAGCAACAGGGCGGGCAGCACGTGCGGGACGTACTGCGCACGCACGGTCAGGCTGCTGAGCAGCACCATGCCGACGGCGGCCAGCACCATGCCGGACGACATCAAGATGCGAGGCGCCGTGCGTGGCAGCAGGCGGGCCGCGATCTGGGTCGCGCCGATGACGATCCCGACCGACATCGGCATGAAGGCCAGGCCCGTCCGCACCGGCGGGTAGCCGAGGACGACCTGCAGGTAGTACGTCAGGAACAGGAAGACGCCGAACATGCCGATGGTGGCCAAGCCCATCGTCGCGAGCGATCCGGCCCGGACACGGTCCTTGACGATGCGCAGCGGCAGCAGTGGGCTCGCCGCGCGGCTCTGCCACCACACGAAGGCGGCGAGCAGGATCACGCCGGCCGCGAGCAGCGTGAGCACCGACGGGCTGGTCCAGCCTCGAGGTTCAGCCTCGCTGAAGCCGTACACGAGAGCGACGAGCCCGCCGCTGCCCAGCAGCGCGCCCGGCACGTCCAGGTGCCCGCCGCGACGGCCGGACCGGTCGCGCAGGAAGGCCGGTGCGCCGAGCAGGGCGGCCAGCGCGATGGGCACGTTGACGTACAGGGACCAGCGCCAGTTCAGGTACTCGGTCAGCAGACCGCCCAGGATCAGCCCGATCGCGCTTCCGCCGCCGGCCAGCGCACCGTAGACCCCGAACGCCCTGGCCCGCTCCCTGGTGTCGGTGAACGTCGTCGTCAGCAGCGACAAGGCCGAGGGCGCCAGGATCGCCGCAAACGCACCTTGCAGGGCCCGCGCCGCGAAGAGCGTCCCGGGCCCGGCCGCCGCGCCGCCAAGGGCGGAGGCCGCGGCGAACCCGGCCAGGCCGATGACGAAGGTGCGCTTGCGGCCCACCAGGTCGGCGATCCGGCCGCCGAGCAGCAGCAGCCCGCCGAAGGCCAGCGTGTAGGCGGTGATCACCCACTGCCGGTCGGCGTCCGACATACCGAGAGCGCGCTGGGCGGAGGGCAGCGCGATGTTCACGATGGTGCCGTCAAGGATCACCATCAGCTGGGCGAGGGCGATGACGGCCAGCGCCCACCAGCGTTTCGGATCCGGTGCCGGTGCCGGAGTCGCTGCGGGCAACTCGCGGTCCGGGGAACGGTCGGTGGCCGTGGAAGGGGTAGAGGGGAGGGATTCCCCTCCGGGACGTTTCTTGCTCATGGCGATCACGCATGTTTCGTGTCGAGATGCTGTCGAGACAGCCGGCCAGGGACGGTCGCAGTGGTGACGACGGGCCGGTGTACGCAGCACAGGGACACAGCATGGCGAGGGAGCAGCGGGAACCGCGGACAGCACCCGGGGCCTGCCTCACCAGCCGCGTGTCACTCACGCCGGCGCTCTTGCCGGTCGTGAGGCGGAGAGTGCCGAGATCACGGTGACCAGCAAGAGAAGGGCCCGTCTTCGGGCACGCGCCCCCGCAGCCCGCACGGCGAAGAACCGCGCAGGCCAGCACATCTCGTGACGCGGCATCTCAGGAAGATGCCGCAAGAAACAAGAAGGGGGAAGAGTTACCGCGCACCACAGAGGAGGGAGGGCACACGGCCGGAGGCAACTATGGCCGCAACGCATTCAGCACGGTCCATGTCTCTCGCCTCCTTCCGGGTAGGGCACGCGGTGCGTGTCGACGCCGAGCGCGCCGAGCGGGGCGGCAGAGAACCTGCCGCGCAAAGTCTCAAACAGGCTATCCCACCGACTGTGCCTGTGAGACCACGACTCCTTCGCGCTCCAGTTGATCGCGGCCTTCACATCGGCCTGCTCTCCGGATTCGCCGAAGTCGGGACAGCTGGTGGCACGGCCGAACCCGCGCGTATGAACCATCACGAAGGCGTCGCCCTGCCCTTGTTGAACAGGTCGCTGCCCCTCATGAAGTACTGGAAACGCTCGGACGGCCGGTGCACCCCCAGCTTTCAGACCCGAGCTCCCCAAAGTACCCCCGTACGAGAGGAGCTCGTCGACCGGCTGAACGGCGCCTTCTCGCCGTTGGGCAGCTCTACCGGAAGCAGGAGGTCGGGGACCCCGCGCCCGACGCGGTGGCGACCGTGCTCGCCAGCGGGCGAACGGGCCCCACCCAGAGCCTGCGGAAGATCGGCAGCAGACGGACCAGGCGGTTGGTAAGACGGCGGAGAGCGGCCGCCCTGCGCAGCGCGCCCGGGTGGCCGCCCGTTCTGCCCTCGCGAACGGTCAGCGCACCCAGACGGTGTACTCGGCGCGACCACCCGGACCGTCGCACCACACCTCGTCATACCCGTTGTGGTGGGCGTTCGGCAGTTCCTCAGCCTCGCACTGCCTCTTCGACTCATACGTCATGCCGCCAGCCACGTGCCAACCGCTGCCGGGTGGGGGGACGGCGACAGCGCTGGTGGCGGTCAGCGGGATTGCTATCGCTGCGGCGCCGACGGCGAGGCCGGCGGTGATGCGGGAACGCCACGGCTTCATGAGTTCTCCTTCTGTTGGCTGCACTGTCCCTGGGTAAAGCACCGGGATCCGGTGGTGGTGCCTCTGCGGCCTGCAGCGTGCCTTGATCGACACGTCACCCCGCAAAATGACACTTAGCGCTACTTTGACATTTAGTGACTCCAGTGGCCATCCTCGATGGAGTGACATGAGTCACAGCGGAGTGTCTACGCTGAGGCCGTGGCAGCAGACCTCGACCACACTCGAGAAAGTCCACGGGCCACAAGATGCGGTACTGGTTGGTGGGTGATTTGCCGTCACCTGAACGGATGGGGCTGGGCCCCAGCTGGTCGCCGCTCGGCTGAACGCCGTGAGCAAGGACTCTTTCGGGACTCCGCTCGAAGGGGAAGTGACGCCAACGCGGTAACCGGGGCGCAGGGGGGAAGGGTACCGAACAGACATGCGCCGGATTCTGACACGACGCCACGGCCGTACCCAGGGATTTCTGGCACGCCGGACGGTTCCAGGAGCACGACGGACGGAGCCTGTTCGCGGGGGCCGTCCGTCGCTCGGCGCGGGCGCGGCTACCGCTCCGGGCTCCGACGGCTCAGGTCGGAGAGCGTGCGCAGGCTCCGCAGGAAGCTCTCCCGGTCGGCGTCCGCCAGCTGTCCGAGCCAGGACTCCTCGCGCTGCTGGATCTCGTCCCGCACGGAGTCCCGCAGTCGGCGGCCTTCGGGCGTGAGGGAGAGCAGCCTGGCCCGGCGGTCCTTCGGGTCAGGTCGGCGGGTGAGCAGCTCGCGCGACTCCAGGTCGTCCAGCACGGCGATGATGCGGGTCTTGTCGGCGTTGATGGCCGCCGCCAGCGCGGCCTGGGTGCGCAGGGGTGTGTCCCCCAGGGCCGACAGCGCGACATACCCCCACATGCTCAGCCCGTGAGCGTCGAGGACGGGTTGCTCGGCGGCCATCAGCGCGCGGCCGAGGGGGACGACCATCGCGGCGAGGTCGGGTCGGGGCGCTTCTCCGGCGGCAGCGTTCACGGCGCCGAACCTACCCGTTGACAATCAGTAGGCGCAAGCAGATTGTAAGCACATGCCTACTAAAATTCTGCGATCCTCCTGGACTGCCGGGCCGGCGAGCGGCCGGCCCGGCCCCGTCCTGGTGAGCATCACCGACTTCGCGCCCCGCAGGATCACGGACCTGCCCGGGATCTACCGGGCAGCCCGGCGCCTCGCCTCTGGCTGGCAGGAGTTGGACGGGGCGCACGGCATGTGGCTGTGGGCGGAGCGAACCGGCCGCAGATGCGGGGCTGTCGCCGTCTGGCGCGATCACGCCGCGCTGCGCGGGTTCGTCGGCTGGCCGCCGCACGTGGAGATCATGCGGGCATACCGCGGCAGGGGCGAGCTGACCTCGGCCACCTGGAGCTCCGACACCTTCGACCCGGGAGGCGTCTGGGCGCGGGCCCGGGCCGAGCTGCTCACCCCGCGGACAACCTGACCTCGACCCCTCCGCGTCGCCGCCGCCCCGTCCGGACGCTCCCGGACCCCGCCTCCGCCGGGACGGATGAACGCACGACCATTGACACACCTCTGAGGGCCGTTCAAGGATGACCTTCGTTGACAACGTTGTCGCCTGGTGAAGAAGGACCATGATGGGCCCCGTTTCCCTCCCTGTCGGCCGCAGGCTCCTGCTCCAACTGCTCGGCGCGAGCGGCGCCGCGGCCGCGCTCCAGCCGGTGCTGAGCGCGTCACCGGCCGCCGCCTCCGGCCCGGCCGCGGCCCGGTCCGTCGATCCGCCCGACGAGGTCGCCGCCACGTACCACCGCGTCCTGCTGAGGCACACCCGCTGGTCCGAGACGCAGTGGGACGAGGCCAAGGGGACCTACACGGACGAGTACTTCGGCTTCGCCGTCGTCCTCGGACACGCCGTGCTGCTCACGCACGGGACCTTCGACGAGCGCGAGGCCGGCGTCGACCGGGAGACCCTCAGGCACCGGACCCTGGCGACCCTGCGCCACTTCGCCGCCTCCAACCGGCTCACCGGCGGCACCGAGTGGGGCCGCACCCTGTTCTTCGACACCACGTTCCAGTCGTACTTCATCCTCGCCGCGCGCCTGCTCTGGGACGAGCTGGACGCGGGCACCCGCGCCGCCGTCGACACCATCACCCGCGAACAGGCGGCGTACACCCACTCCCTGGGCACCGGCGACGACCCGGCCTCCGGGGACTGGACGCCCAACGGCCTCCAGGGCGGCCACGTCGGTGACACGAAGCTGGAGGAGATGGGCCTGTACGCGCAGACCCTCGCCCCGGCGCTGGCCTGGGCACCGGACGACCGGCGCCGGGCCGACTGGGCCACGGACTACGGAACCTGGTCGCGCAACGAGGGCGGGCTGCCCGCCGCCGACCTGGCCAACCCGGCGCGCGTGGACGGCGTCCCGGTCTCGCGCAACACCGCGCACAACACGTACGACACCTTCATCGTGGAGAACCACGGCTCGTTCGGGCCGCACTACCAGGCGGAGATGTGGCGCACCTCGGGCCGCAACGCCGCGCACTTCCTCGCGGCGGGCGAGCCGCTGCCCGAGGTCCTGACCAGGCAGCCCAACGCGGAACCGCTGTGGCGCACGCTGCTGGGTGTCATGTCGGACGCGGGCGAGCCGCTGATGCCCATGGTGAACGACCGGGAACACCTGTACGGCAGGGACGTGATCCCGCTGGCCTTCCTCTCCCGGGTGGCCGGGGACCGGGCGGCGGCCCGCGCGGAGGCGGACCTGGCCGAGCGGCTGGAGGCGTACCAGAAGTATCCGCCGGAGTACCGGCTGGCGAAGTTCTCGGGCGAGCCCAAGTACGAGCCGGAGGCACGCGCGGAGCTCGCGATCAGCTACCTGCTGCACGTGTGGCCGACCGCCGGCCGCGGTGTGCGCCCGATGTCGCGCGAGGAACTGTTCGCGCACGCGGCGGGCGTCACCGACTTCGGGACCGGACCGGGTCTGGTCTCCCACCAGTCCCCCGCCGCCTGGGCGGGCGTGGTGACGAAGCCCGGGTTCGTCAAGTTCGGCTGGCAGCCCGGGCACGACGACTGGCTTTTCCGGCTCAGCGGCGCCACCCCGATGTTCCTGCCCTCGACGGCCGCGAAGGTCACCGGCAGGCAGGTGCGGGTGCACACCGCCCTGCGCGACGGGTTCGACGGCAGCGCCACGGTGCTGCGGCTGGGCGAGGGCTTCGCGGGGTACGCGACACTCCCTTCGGGCGGTGTCGTCTACGCCAGTGACGGGGCGGGAGCGGGCGGCTCGCGGCTGGAGGTGCACAACCTCACGATGCCGGGTGTGGCCGGCCTGGACGGCAGCCGCACCTACCGGTTCGCGGAGGGTTCGGCCACGGTCCGCGCGCAGGACGCCTCGTCGGCGGCGAAGGGACGCGTCGACGAACTGGCCTTCCCGGCCGCGACGGTGCGCCACGTCAGGATGCTGGGCGTGCGGCCCGACCCGACCTACGGGTACTCGCTGTACGCCGTCGAGGTCCGCGCCGGTGACGGCACCGACGACCTCGCGCGCGGCGGGGCCGCGACTGCATCCTCGCAGTCGGCCGGGATGACCGCCGACCTGGCGGCGGACGGCGACGCCGGCACCCGCTGGGCGGTCTCCCGCGAGGACCGGAAGCGCGCGGACAGCTGGTGGGCGGTGGACCTCGGCGCCGCCCGTGCGGTCGACCGGGTCACCCTGCGCTGGGAGGCGGCCGCCGGACGCTCCTACCTGATACAGGGCTCGTCCGACGGCGAGCGGTGGACGGACCTGGCCACCGGCCCGGCCCCGGCACTGCGCAGCGAGGGCGGCTGGCTCGACATCGACGGCCGCGCCGGTCTGGTCGTCCGCGGCGGCGGCGGGCACACGGTGGCGGTGTACGGCGACTCGATCGTGCCGGCCGAAGGGGCGCGGGACGCTCTTGTGATCGAGGGGCACTGCGGTGCGTCCCCCGCCGAGTTGCGCGCGCTGGCGGACCGGCCGGCCCCCGTCGCCGAGGACGCCCGGGTCCGCGCGGCCCTCGTGGACGATCACCTGAGCCTCTTCAACCTCTCGGCGGACGCGGTCGACACCGGGGTCGAGGTGCCGCAGGAGGGACGCCACCGGCACGTGTACGAGGGCGAGCAGACGGTGACCCGGCAGGGCCTCGGCTACACGGCGCACCTGGACGCGGCCTCCGCGCTGCTGCTCCCGCCCCGGTTCACGCTCGTCCCGCTCTCCGGCGGCAGCCTGCCGGCGGGACTGCGGGTCAGGGTGAGTGACGGGGCGACCCTGCACCTGTCGGGCCCCCGCTGCCGGGTGCGGGTCGAGGCCCAGGGGCGCAGCACCGTCGCGACCGTGCGCACCGGGCACGAGGTCCGTGTCACGTTGCGCGGCGCGCGGCCCTTCCCGCACGACGACCACGCCCTCGGGCGGAACACCTTCCCGACCAATCCGCTGCCGCCGGGGATGTCCAGCCCCGGCGCCGCCGTGGACGGTGCCCCCGACACGGCGTGGCGGCCGGGCCGGGGCGGCCGCATGGTGGTCGACCTCGGCGCGAGCACCGAGGTGCGCCGGGTGGAGGCGGAGTGGACCACCGGCTCGGCCCCGGCGGCCCGCGTGGAGTTCAGCGCCGACGGCGTGCGGTACCGGCGGGTGGGGACGCTGGCCGGTCACGGGCGGGTGCGCACGGTCGCCTACCGGGGCCCCGCCCGCTACGTCGCTGTGACGGTGGACGGCACGCCCCGCGCGCACGAAGGGCTGGTGCGGCTCTCAGTGAAGTGAGGAGGACCGGGTGGCGGAACGCCGCCCGGGGAAGCCGTGCCGACCCCTTCGAGTGGAACCGGGCCACGACCGTCGTGTGACGATCACGCGATTCACTCGTTTGAGAGATCGGTAACAGCAGATCCTCGGTCGTGGAGGGCACCGCTTATGCCCGTCAGTCGGTTCCGTGAGAGAAGTCGCCCGGCCCAAGGGCGTGTCCAGAGAGCCGAGTCCGTGCTGGTCGAGCAGTACGGCGGCCTCGTACGCCTGGCGTACCTGGTACTGCCGGCCTCGCTGGGCAGACATCGCAGGGTCCTCAGGGCCCACGCCCTCGCCCAGCGGGCACTGCCCCGGACCGGCGGCGGAGCGCGGCCGAGGCCCGGCGTGCCGGCTCCGCGCGACGGTGCCGAGCCGGTCGCGGCCCTCATCGGCAACGACCTGCGCGTCGCCGTCCTGCGCGCCGCGCTCAAGGACGGGCGGCGCGCGGGCGGCTGGGCGGGCCGGGCGGCGGCGGTGTGGCCGCCGCGCCGGCTGCCCATCGTGCTGGGGCTGCGGCTGTTCCCCCGGTCGGGCAACGCCGACGACATGGCCCTGGGCCGGGTGCTGTCCGGTGCGGAACCGGCCACCCGGGGCGCGTTCGTGCTGCGGCACGTGGACGGGCTGTCCGAGCCGGAGGTCCTGGAGCTGCTGCGGGCCGCCGGTGTCGAGGATCCGGCCGGGGCCCTGGGCGCCGCGGACCGGCTCGACCTCGGAAACGGTGCCGCGGCGGCGAGTGCGCTGTCGGCCGCGGGGCCCAGCGAGTTCGACGCGTGCACCGTGCGGGCGCAGCCGACGGACCTGCTGCGCCGCAGGCGGCGGACGCGGCTGGCAGGCGCGGTGGTGCTCGCCGCACTCGTCACCTCGACGGCGCTCGTCGCCACCGGCCAGGACACCGAGGAGTCCGACGCGACGGGATCCGGCGTCGCGCGGTCGGCCTACGCGCCCGCCGCACAGGACCTGCGCCGCACGGACCCCGCGCTGTGGGCGGACACCTCACGGGTGGACTTCACCGCCTGGCCGGCCCGCGGCGACCGGACCGACGACACCGCGCTGCTCACCCGGGCCCTGGACACCTGGTCGAGCCCACCACGCGGGACCACGGACGTCTCCTTCGCTCCGGGCACGCCCACAGACCCTCCGCCCGGCTCCCCGCAACTGCTCTACGCGGGCGAGGTGGACGGCCGCACGGTGGTCCTCCTCCACGACGGCCGACGGCTGGCCCGGTACACCGAGCCGGACGCGTCCGGCGGTGAGCCCGCCGCCCTGTCCGTGGCGCGGGTCGACGACGCGGACGTCACCACCGCCGCCGCGGTCGCCGTGACGGAACACGACGGAGCGGCCCGGTACCTGCTGGCCCCGTGGATCGCCGAGGCCGGTACCCGTGACCTGCTGCGCCCCGACGACGCCGCACGCGACCTCGACGTCTCGGCGGACGGTGTCACCGGGCCCGTACCGGTGCCGGCGGCACCGGCAGGCGGGTCCTGCGAGCGGCGGACGGTGCTGCAACTGCGGTCGTCGTCCCGCATCGTCGAGGACCACTCGTTCCTCCTGGCCGACCGGGGCGGTCTCTCCCCCGTGCACCTCACCTACACGCCGCTGCCGGGTGCCGGCACTCCCCCGGCCCGCCAGCCCAGGGAGGCCACCGGGAGCGCCGCCCTGGCGGCCTGGTCCCGGCTGGCGTGCGGCCTGGACGGCCTCTCCGACGAGGGCGAGCCGGTCCGCGCCGTCAACCTCTGGGACTTCGCCGATCAGCGGCTCCCCCAGGACGCCGGACGCGCCGTGTGGTCCTGCGCCCGCGCCGTCACCTGGCGCGGCACCGACGAGGTCTCCGTGGACCTGCGCACCCGCGACGCCGCCCAGCGGGTGGTACGGGCCCGGGGAACGGCGGCGTGCAGCCGGTTCGGCCAGCACGTGGTGGCCGAGACGCGGTGGCGTTCCCCCGACGGCGACTGGTACGTCCTCGCCGCCGGCAGCCGCGCCGTCACGGGCCTGCGCGTGACGGGTGAGGTCACGGCCGGGAGCGACGACCGGACGCTGGCGGTCCGGGCGCCCCGGGAGGCGGAGGCCGAGGTAACGGGCCTGCTGCGGACCGGCGAGGACCTGGCCGCCCTGACCGGCGACGATGACCGATGAGTTCTGCCGGCGGCGCGGGTCCACCCTGACATGACGCACATCATCGCGGACATCTCGGTCTCCCTCGACGGCTTCGTCACCGGACCCGGCCCCGGCCCGGACAGCGGGCTGGGGGCCGGCGGCGAGGCCCTGCACACCTGGGCGTTCTCCGACGACCCCGACGACCGCCGGGTCCTGCGCGAGGCCACCGCCCGGTCGGGTGCGGTCGTCCTGGGCCGCCGCCTCTTCGACGTGGTCGACGGACCGGGCGGCTGGGACGACACGACCGGCTACGGCGCGGGCGAGGTCGGCAAACCGGCGTTCGTCGTCGTGACCGGCTCACGGCCGGAGTCGGTGCGCCTCACCG
Organism: Streptomyces sp. NPDC048171; assembly: GCF_043202655.1. NCBI lineage: Bacteria > Bacillati > Actinomycetota > Actinomycetes > Kitasatosporales > Streptomycetaceae > Streptomyces > Streptomyces sp. NPDC048171. Next base: position 40,375 of record NZ_JBIDAU010000012.1, on the reverse strand, counting down.
GCCTCGACTGGACCTTCGTCACCAGCGGCCTGGCCGACGCGGTGGCCACCGCGCGCGAGCGCGCCGAGACGGCCTCGGTGGCCGCCGGCCGGGACCTCGACGTCGTCCTCATGGGCGGCGGCGCCCTGATCGGTTCGGCGCTCGACGCGGGACTGGTCGACTCGCTGACGCTCCACCTGGCGCCCGTCGTGCTGGGCACCGGGACGCCGCTGTTCCCCGGCCGGGCTCCCCGCTCGCTGGTACAGCGCAGCGTGATCCCGACGTCGACCGCGACCCACCTGACCTACGACGTGCTCTGACGCCGGCCGACACCGCCTTCGGCCGTCCGGCGAATCTCGGCCGTCCCGCGGATCTCGGCCATCCACCGGATATTCGCGTGCACCGAGCGGCGGTGGGCGCTACCTTCATCCGCATGAACGTCATCGGCCGAAGCACCTTCGCGTCCGCGCGAGCGACCAGCTCGCCGGCCGCCGCCGCCTGACCTTCCCCCTTTCCCACCGGCGACCGGAAACGGCCCGTCGGTGGTCTCGTGGCGTTCCGGCCCCTCGCCTCGCCGCCCCGCTCGCACGGACCCGTTCTCCGGTGCCTCCCGCCACGCAGCGAAGGAGTCACCCCCATGGACACCGAGCAGATCGTCCGCACGTTCACCGAGTACTACGAGGAGCACGGTCACCGCCGGATCACCGGCTCGACCCTGCTGCCCCCGCCGGGCGACGCCGTGCTGTTCACCACCTCCGGCATGCATCCGCTCACCCCGTATCTGGAGGGCCGTCCGCACCCGCTGGGCCGGCGGCTGGTCAACGTCCAGCGCTGTCTGCGCACCACGGACCTGGAGGAGGTCGGCGACAGCACCCATCTCACCGTCTTCGAGATGCTCGGCACCTGGTCCCTGGGCGACTACGAGAGCCGGCAGAGCCTCGACTGGGCCCACCGGCTGCTCACCGAGGGCCTGGGGATCGATCCGGGGCTGCTGCACGCCACGGTGTACGGCGGCGGGGACCAGGTGGGACCGGACACCGACTCGCTCCGGCTGTGGCAGGAGCGGGGTGTGCCGGTGGAGCTGACGCTGGAGGACAACTGGTGGTCCAACGGTCCGGTCGGCCCGTGCGGACCCGATTCGGAGATCTTCCTGTGGACCGGTGACACCCCGCCCCGGTCGACACCCACCCGCGACGACCGCTGGGTCGAGGTGTGGAATCACGTGATGATGCGTCACCGCCGCTTGGACGACGGCAGCCTGGTGCCGCTCCCGCAGCGCAACATCGACACCGGCCTCGGCCTGGAGCGCCTCTCCTCGCTGCTCCAGGGCAGGTCGTCGGTGTTCGAGTGCGACGTCTTCGACCTGTGGCGGGGACTGGTTCCGCCCCTGTGGCCGCTGGACGAACCCTCGCTGCGGCTGGTCGTCGACCATCTGCGCTCGGCCGTCGTCATCATCGGTGACGGGGTGCGCCCGGCCAACACCGGGCGGGGGTACGTGCTGCGCCGCCTGGTGCGACGCGGCCTCACCGTGCTGTGGCGGGACGACCCGTCGCGCGGCCTCGGCGACCTCCCCCTGGAGCTGGTCTCCCACACCCTGGACCGCTTCCGGCAGGAGGGGGACCCCGCGACCGTACGGCGACTGCTGCTGGAGGAGGAGCGCCGGTTCCGCGGGCTCCTGGAGCGCGGGCGGAGCGTGCTCTCCCGGCCCCGTTTCCGCGGCCCACTGGGAGAGGACGACTTCCACTACCTCCACGACACCCACGGACTGCCGCGCGACCTGGTGACGAGCCTGCGCGAGGAACGGGTCCCGGGCGGCCATAATCGCCCGCGTGAGCGAGACTGAGTCCCACAAGACGGCGCAGGAGATGTCCACCAGGGGCGGTACCCGCTGGCGCACCTTCGTGCAGACGGAGACCGGCAGCGCGGTCCTGCTCCTGGTGGCCGTCGTCGCGGCGCTGCTCTGGGCCAACATCGACTTCCACTCCTACGAGGCCGTGTGGCAGGCCCACTTCACGGTCGGCTTCGACACCCGTCACCTGTCGCTGACGGTCCACGAGTGGATCAACGCGGGGCTGATGAGCCTGTTCTTCTTCGTCGTCGGGCTGGAGGCGCGACGCGAGTTCGACATGGGGGAACTGCGGGACCGGCGGTGGGTGCTGCTCAGCGCGGTGGCCGGCCTCGGCAGCATGGTGGTTCCGGCCGTGATCTACGTCGTGATCAACGCGGGGCACGACTCGGTGCACGGCTGGGGCACGGCCATGTCGACCGACACCGCGTTCGCGCTGGGCATCCTGGCCGTCCTGGGCCGTCGGCTGCCGGCCTCGCTGCGGGCGCTCATGCTGTCCATCTCGGTCGTCGACGACCTGGTGGCGCTGCTCGTCATCGCCGTCTTCTACAGCGACGAGATCCACCTCCCGGCGCTCCTCGTCGCCCTGGGCGCGCTGCTTGCCGTCGTCGTCGTGCTGCGGCTGGCGGACGCCCGTCGCGGTCTGTTCTGCGCCCTCCTGGCCGTGGTGGTGTGGGTGGCGCTGCACGAGGCCGGGGTCGATCCGGTCGTGACGGGTCTGGCGGTCGGGGCCCTCGCCATCGCCTACCCGGCGCCCCGTGGTGATCTGGAGCGGGCGACCCGTCTCTTCCGGCTGTTCCGGGAGCAGCCGACGCCCGAGCTGCAGCGTTCGGCGGCGCGGGGCCTGGCCTCGGCGATCTCGCCGAACGAGCGGCTGGAACAGCGGTTCCTGCCCTGGGTGAGCTTCGGCATCGTGCCGTTGTTCGCCCTGGCCAACGCGGGGATCGAACTGAGCGGCGCTCGGCTGGCCGACGCGTTCACCTCGCCCGTCACGCTGGGCATCCTGTGCGGCTGCGTGGCGGGGAAGATCGTCGGTGTGGTGGGTTCCATGGCGGGCGCGCAGCTGCTGTCGGGGCGGCGGCTGCGGCCCAACGTGGGCTGGGGCTCGGTCACCGCCGCCGGATCGATCGCGGGAGCCGCCTTCACCGTGTCGCTGCTGATCGCCGCAATCGCCTTCGAGGGGGAGGAGCTGAACCAGGCGCGCATCGGCATCATCGCCACGCTGATCGGCTCCTTCGCGGTCAGCTGGGCGGTCTCCGGGCTGATCGGCCTCCTGCCCGCGGCGCGGCGGACGCGGGCCCTGCTCGGCACGTCCGAGCCACTGACTGATCTCGGGGTGGCGGTCGACGAGCGCCACGACCATGTGCGCGGTCCCGCGGACGCCGCCGTGACCCTGTTGGAGTACGGCGACTTCGAGTGCCCGTACTGCGGCCAGGCCGAAGGCGTGGTGCGCGACCTGCTGGGCGCCGAGACCGACGTCCGCTACGTGTGGCGCCATCTGCCGCTGACCGATGTGCATCCGAACGCCCAGGCGGCGGCAGAGGCGTCGGAGGCGGCCGCACGGCAGGGCAGGTTCTGGGACATGCACGACCTGCTGATGGACCGCCAGGACGAGCTGGGCGAGCGGGATCTGCTGCGGCACGCGCGCGAGCTGGGCCTGGACATGGAGGTGTTCCGCGAGGACCTGGCGCGCCGCCGGGGCGCCCGGCGGGTGGCCGAGGACGTGGACTCGGCGGACCTGAGCGGCGTGTCGGGCACGCCGACCTTCTTCGTCAACGGCAGGCGCCACCGCGGTGCCTTCGACATCGACGCCCTGAAGCGGGCAGTCGAACAAGCCAGGCGGCGGGCCCTGGCCGGCGGCTGAGGTGACGTCCGGTCAGGTGTTGCGGCGGGGCGGGCGGCGGCGGCGCTGGACGGCGCCGTAGGTCTTCTCCAGTGCGGCCGTCGAGGCGTCGTAGGAGCGCTGCGCCACGCCGACGAAGAGGCAGTCGACGACGGCGAGCTGGGCGATGCGGCTGACGGTCGCGCCGGAGCGGAACGGGGTCTCCCGGGCGCAGGTGGTCAGTACGAGGTCGGCGCCGGTGGCGAGCGTGGAGCCGGGGTCGTTGGTCAGGGCGATGGTGGTGGCTCCGCGTTCGGCGGCGGCCTGGAGGGGTTCGGTGGTGTCCTCGGTCTCGCCGGAGTGGGAGACGGCCAGCGCCACGTCGCCGGGCCCCAGGAGCGCCGCCGCGGTGAGTGCGGCGTGCCGGTCGCTCCAGATGAAGGCCATACGGCCTATGCGGTGCAGCTTCTGATGCAGGTCCTGGCCGACGAACGCGCTGGCCCCGACGCCGAAGATGTCGACCCTGCGGGCCCCCGCGACCGCGTCGACCGCCCGGCCCAGCGCCTCGATGTCGAGTCCGGCGCCGGAGTCCTCCAGGGCCCGGACCTCGTTGTAGATGATCTTGCCGACTATGCGGTCCAGCGTGTCCGTCGGGCTGATGTCGGTGCCGCCGCGCTCCGGACGCTCACCGCCCAGGGCGTGTTCGCGTGCGGCGGCGGCCGCCAGCGCCAGGCGCAGCTGGGGGTAGTTGCCGGTGCCGATCGTGCGGCAGAACCTCATCACGGTGGCGGCCGAGGTGTCCGCCCGCTCCCCCAGCGCGTTGATGGACAGTTCGGCGACCTGCCCCGGGGCGGCCAGGACGGCGTCGGCCACCCGGCGTTCGGAGGGGGCCAGGGAGGGCCGGGCGGCACGGACTCGCGTAAGGATGTCGGCGAGCGGGGCGTCCTGTGCGGACTGCTCCGGCGCGCCGGACGAGGACTGGCGGACCATGGCCCCTCCTGAGTGTGGTGGACACAGGTTAGTGGGGCCACCCGGGTTGGTCAAAAATTTACGTACGGTCCGAACAGCCGTTACTTATTGACATCCGGAGTGCGGCATTCCCATACTCGGACGGCCCTCTCCCCACGCCGGCGACCCCACCGGCCAGTGTCTAGGAGCACGCGTGCGCCAGCTCGACCTCGTGGTGATCGTGGTCTATCTGATCGGGATCGCCTGGATCGGCCTGCGGAAGGCCGGCAAGCAGAAGTCGGCGAAGGACTACTTCGTCGGTGAAGGCCACATGCCGTGGTGGACGGTGTCCTTCTCCGTCGTCGCCACCGAGACCAGCGTCCTGACCGTGATCAGCGTTCCCGGCGGTGCCTACAGCGGCCAGGGCTTCGGCAACGTCGAACTCGCCCTGGGTTACGTCATCGGACGCGTCGTCGTCGCCACCGTGCTGATCCCCCTCTACAAGCGCGGCGGGTTCGTCAGCGCCTACCAGTACCTGGGCGACCGGTTCGGGCTGAAGCTGCAGGGGCTCGCCTCGGTGACGTTCGTCTTCACCCGGCTGCTGGCCGAGGGTGTCCGGCTGTTCGCGTCCGCCATCCCCATCAAACTGCTGCTCGACGAGTTCGGCGTGCACGCGAGCTACCGCGTGATCATCATCGTGCTCACGCTGATCACCGTGGTGTACACCTACCTGGGCGGCATCAAGGCGGTCATCTGGACCGACGCCATCCAGATGGGCCTCTACCTCGGCGGCGCGATCCTCGCCGTCGCGGTGCTGTCCGCCCACGTCGGCGGTGACGGCTACGCCCGCGCCTGGGACGCCGGGCGGTTCACTCTCTTCGACACCGACTTCAGCCTGGCGCACGTCCTCACCAGCCCGTTCGCCCTGCCCACCGCCATCATCGGCGGCGCCATCTTCGCCATGGCCAGCCACGGCTCGGACCAGCTGATCGTGCAGCGGGTGCTGGCCACCCGGACGCTGCGCGAGGGCCAGAAGGCCATGATCGCCTCGGGTGTCTTCGTCGTCATCCAGTTCGCCGCGTTCTCGCTCGTCGGCGCGCTGCTGTGGTCGTACAACCAGGGCAGGTCGTTCTCCGAGCTGGGCCTGTCCAGCTCGGACAACCTCTACCCCGAGTTCATTCTCAACGGGCTGCCCGTCGTCGTCTCCGGGCTGCTGGTGGCCGGCATCCTGGGCGCCGCGATGGGTTCGCTGTCCTCGGCGCTCAACTCCATGTCGAACTCCACGGTCGCCGACATCATCCACAGCTTCTTCCGCAGCACCCCGTCCGAGGAGTCCCTGCTGCGGCTCGCCCGCTGGATGACGCTGGTGTGGGCGACGCTGATGGCCGTCTTCGCGTGCGCGTTCAGCACGAGCACCGGCAACGTCTACCTGACCGGGCTGACCATCGCCGGCTACACCTACGGTGCCCTGCTCGGCGCGTTCCTGCTCGGGCGGCTGGTGTCGCGCGCCAACGAGGTGGACTCCGTCGTGGCCTTCCTGGTCACCATCGGAGTGATGACGTACATCGTGCGCGTGGTCAAGGTCGACGTCACGACGGGCGGGACGACGGTGCCGCAGGCGATCGCGGCCCAGTGGCTGGTGCCCATCGGGGTGGTGATCACCCTGGTCGTCGGCGGCGTGCTGAGCCTGTTCCACCGGGCACCGGCGGCCGGCGAAGGCGCCCTCGAGGGCACCGAGCCGGGTACCGGCCCCGACCGGCTCACCGCGGCCGGCCGGAAGTGAGCGGGCCGCCCTCCGGCCCGGACCCCTTCGCACAGGAGACGTCTTGCGTGTGATCGGCCTGATGTCAGGCACCTCCTACGACGCCGTCGAGGCGGCCGCTGCGGATCTCGTCCTCCAGGACGACGTCCTGGTGATGCGGCCCCTCGGGCATCTCTCGGCCCCCTACCCCGACGAACTGCGCGAGCTGATCGCGGGATTCCTGCCACCGTCGGCCACGACCGCCCGCACCGCCGCCGTGCTCGACACCGGCGTCGGTCGCGCCTTCGCCGACGTGGCCGTCCGCGCCCTCGGCGAACTGTGCGACGGGAGTGCGGACCTGGTGGTCTCGCACGGGCAGACCGTCTACCACTGGGTCGAGGACGGCGCCGTCCGCGGCACCCTGCAACTGGGCCAGCCCGCGTGGATCGCCGAGGCCACCGGTCTGCCCGTCGTCTCCGACCTGCGCGGCAGGGACGTCGCGGCCGGCGGTCAGGGCGCCCCGTTGGTGGCCATGACCGACGCCCTCGCCCTGGCCGCGCTGCCCGGCACCCCGGCCGCGCTCAACCTGGGCGGCATCGCCAACCTCACCGTCGTCGCCCCCGGCGTCGCGCCGCTGGCCTTCGACACCGGACCCGCCAACGCCCTGATGGACGCCGCCGTACGGCACTTCACCGGGGGCGCCCTCGAGTACGACGAGGACGGGCGGCGGGCCGGCGCGGGACGGGTCGACACGACGCTGCTGCGGGTGCTGCTGGACGACCCGTACTACGCCAGGCCGGCCCCGAAGAGCACCGGCAAGGAGCGCTTCCACCTGCCCCACCTGCTGGAGGCGCTGGCCTTGGCGCCGGTGCCGGAGCCGGACGACGTACTGGCGACCCTGGCCCGGCTCACCGCGGTCACCGTGGCCGACGCCTGCCGGGCGCACGGGGTCACCCGGCTCGTCGTCTCCGGCGGCGGGGCGCACAACCCGGTGCTGATGGGCATGCTCGCCGGGGAACTGCCCGGCGTGGCGCTCGGCCCCAGCGACGCGCTCGGACTGCCGTCCGACGCGAAGGAGGCCCTCGCCTTCGCGCTCCTGGGCTTCCTCACGGTGCACGGCCTGCCCGGCGCGATCCCGTCGGGAACCGGTGCGCGCCGGGCGACGCTCCTCGGCAGCATCACCCCGGGCCGGGAGCCCCTGCGCCTGCCCGAGCCGGCGGCCCGACCGCCCCGTTCGCTGCGCGTCACGGACGAGCCGGTGCCGTGACCGCCGAAGCGGGCGGGGCCGACCTCAGCCCATCTCGCCGGTGCGGGCCTGCCGCCACAGGTCGACGCTGCCGTCGGCCACCGCGTACTTGTCGATCTCGGCGAGTTCGTCGGCGGTGAAGGTGAGGTTGTCCAGGGCGGCCACGTTCTGCTCCAGCTGGGCGGGGCGGGAGGCTCCGATCACCAGCGAGGTGACGCGCGGGTCGCGCAGCGCCCAGGCCAGCGCCATCTGGGCCAGGGTCTGGTCCCGCCGGGCGGCGATGTCGTTCAGCGCGCGCAGCCGCTGGAGGGTGTCCTCGTTCAGCCAGTCGGTCGCGAAGGACTTGCCCTGGGTGGCACGGGAGCCCTCCGGGACTCCGTCGAGGTAGCGGCCGGTGAGCAGGCCCTGGGCGAGCGCGGTGAACCCGATCACGCCGAAGCCCTCGTCGCCCGCGGCGTCCAGCAGGCCCTCGGTCTCGATCCACCGGTTGAGCATGTTGTACGAGGGCTGGTGGATCAGCAGCGGGGTGCCGAGGTCGCGGAGGATCGCCGCGGCCTCACGGGAGCGTTCGGCGTCGTAGGAGGAGATCCCGACGTAGAGGGCCTTGCCCTGCCGCACCGCCGTGTCCAGGGCCGTCATCGTCTCCTCCAGCGGCGTGGAGGCGTCCAGGCGGTGGGAGTAGAAGATGTCGACGTACTCCAGGCCCATGCGCTTCAGGGACTGGTCGAGGGAGGCGAGCACGTACTTGCGGGAGCCGCCGCCCTGGCCGTAGGGACCGGGCCACATGTCGTACCCGGCCTTGGTGGAGATCACCATCTCGTCCCGGTACGGCGCCAGGTCCTGGCGCATGATCCGGCCGAAGTTGATCTCGGCGGATCCGTAGGGCGGGCCGTAGTTGTTGGCCAGGTCGTGGTGGGTGATGCCGAGGTCGAAGGCGCGCAGGGCGATCTCCCGCTGCGACTCGAACGGCTTGTCGTCGCCGAAGTTGTGCCAGTAGCCCAACGACAGGACGGGCAGGTCGAGCCCGGAGCGGCCGGTGCGCCGGTAGCGCATGGTGCCGTCGTAGCGGTCGGGAGCGGCGACGTGGTTCATGGCGTTTCTCCGGTGGTGGGTGGGGGACGGGCGGCCCGTGACGGTCGGGTCAGCCGGTGGCGGCCCCGAACCACCGGGGCAACCGGTCGAACAGGTCCTGCCGGTCGTCACCGACCCATGCCACATGGCCGTCCGGCCGCAGCAGCATCGCGGGCACCTCCAGTTTCGCACCGGTGTCGACGACGTGATCGACGCGGTCCGCCCAGCCGGTGACGGACAGCCGGCCGGTGCGGTCCAGGAGCAGTCCGCGGCCGGTGCGCGTCAGCTCGTACAGGCGCCCCTGCCGCACATCGACGTCGCGCATTCTCCGGCCGACGAGTTCGTGTCCGGCACCGAGGTCGTAGCGGACGTTCAGCGCGGTGATCTTCTCGGCCAGGTGGCGGCCGACGCCCTCGAACCGCGTCAGCTCCGCCAGCAGGCGGCGTACCGCCCGGGGCCCGGGTTCGGTGGAGAGCAGTTCCATCTGGGCGCGGGTGTTGTCCAGCACGTCGGCGGCGACCGGGTGCCGCTCCGTGTGGTAGCTGTCCAGCAGCCCGTCGGGCGCCCAGCCGTTCACCTCCGCGGCGAGTTTCCAGCCGAGGTTGAAGGCGTCCTGGATGCCGAGGTTGAGGCCCTGCCCGCCGACGGGCGGGTGGATGTGCGCGGCGTCGCCGGCCAGCAGCACCCGGCCGGTGCGGTAGCGCTCGGCCAGCCGGGTGGCGTCGCCGAAACGGGACAGCCAGCGCGGCGAGTGCACGCCGAAGTCGGTGCCCGCGCATGCCTTGAGCTGCCGTTTGAACTCGTCCAGGGTCGGTGGGACCGAGCGGTCCTGGGCCACGTCCGCGGCGGGCACGCCGACGCGGTAGTAGCCGTCTCCCAGCGGTCCGGCGCCGAACCGCTTCTGGGTCTCACGGACCTCGGCCACGACGGCGGCCACCTCCTCGGGCTCCGAGCCGACGCGCATCTCGCCGATCAGCGTCTGCGTGCGGGAGGGTTCTCCGGGAAAGCCGACGCCGAGCAGTTTGCGGACGGTGCTGCGGCCGCCGTCGCAGCCCACGAGGTAGCGGGCGCGCAGCCGGGTACCGTCGGCCAGCTCGGCGGTCACGCCCTGGTCGTCCTGGCTCAGCCCGGCCAGCTCGCGGCCTCGTTCGACGTCCGCGCCGAGTGCGACCGCGCGCTCGGTCAGCAGGCGGTCGGTGACGGGCTGCGGGATGCCGAGGACGTAGGGGTGCGTGGTGTCCAGCTCGACGGGCGCGGACGTGCCGATGCCGGCGAAGAAACCGCCGGCCGGATACCGCTTGCCGTGTTCGAGGAACCCCTCCAGCAGGCCGCGCTGGTCCATCACCTCGATGCTGCGCACGTGCAGTCCCAGCGAGCGGACCACCGGGGTCGGCTCGGTGTCCCGTTCCAGGACGCGTACCTGTACGCCGTGCAGGCGCAGTTCGCCGGCCAGCATGGTGCCGGTCGGTCCGGCGCCGACGACGAGTACGTCGATCATGAGTCCCCCAGGGTGCGAATGCGTCGGATCGGGCCGGTTGCCTCAGGCGGGCAGCGGCCGAGGGCGACGATTCTGCGCCACGGAGAGGGTCTTGCCGCAAGGCCCCCCATGCGCTATAGGTTGAGAGAGGCAGGCGGGATCGACGCGCCTGCCTTTTCGCTGCCCCGGATCAGGATGCCCCGGACCGGAGTGCCTCGGATCAGGGTTGCGCGAGCACCAGGGAGGAGCCGCCGGCCCGGATGCCCTCGGCCGCCGCACCGGTCAGGTCGGTGTCCGTGACGATGGTGTCGAAGTCCGTCAGCGGTGCCACCCGGTAGCGGCCGAAGGTGCCGTACTTGGACGAGCCCGCCACGAGGACGGAGTGCGCGGCGGAGGCCATCGCCGCCTGCTTCACGTCCACCTTGGCCTCCGAGGGCGTCGTCGTGCCCCGCAGCAGGTCCCAGGAGCTGGTGCTGATGAAGGCGACGTCCAGCGCGAGCTGCCGCAGGGTGTCGGCGGCGAGGCGGCCGACGCTGGAGCGGTTGGAGACGTCGACGCGGCCGCCGACGTGGACCAACTCCACGTTCTCGGCGTCCATGAGTTGTCCGATGGTCGTGAAGTCGTTGGTGACCACGGTGAGGTCCGACAGCGCGCTCAGCGCGGGGGCCATGGCGAGAAGCGTGGTGCCCGCGTCCAGGTAGACGGTCATGCCGTCCTGGACCAGGCGGGCCGCCTCGGCCGCCATCGCCCGCTTCTGGGGCTGTTCGACCTGGGACTTGTCGAGGAAGCCGGGTTCGCTGCTGATGGTGCTGGCGATGCGGACACCGCCGGGCACCGAGAACACCAGCCCGCTCCGCTCGAGTTCGGCGATGTCGCGGCGGACCGTCATGTGGGAGACCCCGAGCAGCCGCGTGATCTGCTGCACGCTGAGCACGCCGTCCCGCCGCAGGTGCTTGAGCAGTTGTTCGCGGCGCTGGTCCGGGATGAGCGGAGGGTGCTCGCCGTCCGAGGTCATGGTCTGGTCTCCCTTCGACCGTGCTGACGTTAGCCGATGATCATGCCGGTGACGGCCGGGCCCGCCACCGGCAGGCGCCGTCAGCCGTGCACCACCGTGCTGAGCAGCATCACCCCGCCGAGGCTGAGCAGTGACTGGAGGGACAGCATCAGCGTCCAGGTGCGGAAGGTCTGCGCCACCGACAGCTGGAAGTACTCCTTGAAGAGCCAGAACCCGGAGTCGTTGACGTGCGAGAGCATCACCGCTCCCGAGGCCGTGGCCAGCACCATCAGCTCGGGCGAGGTGCCGGGCGAGGCGCTCAGCAGCGGCGCGACGATGGCCGTGGCCGCGGCGGTCGCGACGGTGGCCGAGCCGAGGCACACCCGCAGCAGCGCGGCGACCAGCCAGCCCAGCAGCAGCGGGGGTATCGCCCAGTCGACGGCGTAGTCGGAGATGAGCTGGTCGATCCCGGTCTCCGTCAGCATCGCCTTGAAGCCGCCGCCCGCGCCCAGGATCAGGATGATGGCGCCGACCGGTGCGAGGCCCTTGGACGCCATCTTCTGCAACTGGCCGAAGCCGAAGCCGGACCGGACGCCCAGCGCGAAGAAGGCGAAGACCACGGCCGCCAGCAGCGACAGCACGGCGGAGTTGCAGGCGTCGAAGAACTGGTACGGCAGGGTGCCCTCGGCCGTGTTGGCCGTGCCGAGGGTGCCGACGAGCATGAGGCCCGGGGGCAGCAGCACGGTGATGAGCGCGAGCGTGAAGGAGGCCGGCTTGCGCCGGTGCTCGGGCTCGGTGGTGGCGGACTGGACCGGACCGCGGTCGAGGTCGGGCGCGGGACCGAACCAGCGGCTGACGACGCGGGTCAGCACCGGCCCGGTGAGCACGGCCATCGGGATGCCGATGATCAGGCCCCACAGGATGGTGAGGCCGGTGTTCGCCCCGTACGCGGAGACGGCCAGGGTCGGCGAGGGGTGCGGCGGGAGCAGGCCGTGCGACACGTACAGGCCCGCGGCCATCGGCAGGCCCACCCACAGCAAGTGGGTGTTGCTGCGCTTGGCGACGGTGTACACCAGCGGCACCAGCATGACGAAGCTGACGTCGAACAGGTGCGGCATGCCGATCAGCAGTGCGGCGGCGGTGATGGCGGCCGGGATCCACTTCACGGGCCGGGACCCGATGAACACGGTGGCGATGCGGTCGGCGCCGCCGGAGCCCAGCAGGATCCCGCCGAGCAGGGTGCCGAGACCGATCGTCGGGCCGCTGCCGGCGAGGGTGTCGCCGAAGCCTTCCTGGAAGGCGTCGACGGCCCGCACCGGGGCGATGCCCGCCGCGACGCCCAGGCCGAGGGCGGAGAGGGCGAGCGCGAGGAACGGGTGCAGCTTCGCCTTGGTGATCAGCAGGACCAGGACGACGACGGCGACGACCCCGAGGAGGAGGTGCTGGAGGTCGGGGCTCATGCGGCGGGCGTTCCTTCCGTGCCGTCGGGGCAGCCGCGCGAGGCACGTCCGGAGCGCCAGGCGCGCAGCAGAGCGGCGTCGGGGTCGGCGAGGTCGGCCACGCGGACCGGTTCCCCGGCGGCCACGGGCCGGGCGAGCGTGGTGTGGGCGGCGAGGTAGAGCGGGGCGATGTCGTCGTCCGCCTCGTCGCCGCGCAGGAGGACCGCCTGGACGCCGGTGACGTCGTGGTGGTGTCCGCCCATGGTGAGGACGGTCCCGGCGGCCAGATCGGTGCGGGCGCGGCCGGCGAGCACGGCGTACGAGCGGGGGTCGGTGGAGCCGGAGGGGCGGTGGTGCAGTACCGCGGACAGCAGACTCACGGGGGTCTCCACGCCCATGAGGTGGTACGGCAGGTAGATCGCGGCGTAGCGGCCGTCCTTGCTGAGGACGTGGCCCTTCTCCCGCAGGGTCTGCCAGGTCACCGGATCGCCGGTGCGCACGACGACGAAGACGCCGCCGGCGAAGGACGCCTCGCCGGGCAGGCGCAGCGCGCTGAAGACGTCGACGGCACCGGCGCGGTGCAGCACGCCGCCGTCCTCGCGGGGGCGGTAGACGTCGGCGAGTTCGGCGATGCGGGCGACGGGGTAGTGCAGGCGCTCCGTGTCGGGACCGAATCCGGTGTTGTTGGCCACCACGGCCATCTCGCAGTAGTCCGCGGTGGCGCCGGTGGGCAGGGCCGCGACTGCGGCGGCGCGGGCGTCGAGCGTGGCGCGTACGTCGTCGCCGAGGTCCAGCAGGCCGGCCAGGGCGGGTGCCGGCACGGTGGTGTCCAACTGGGTCACGGTGCCGGCGCCGGGGTCGAGGACGAGGTCGTACTCGGTGGACTTGCCGATCGCCACGATGTCGAGGCCCAGCAGTTCGGCCCACGTGACCAGGCCGATGAGGTTGGCGGGCTGGTCGCCGTCGGCGGTGGTGTAGACGAGGCCGCGCTCGGCGGCGAGGCCGGCGAGGTGCAGCCCGGCGACGGAGTCGACCTCCTTGCTGACCATCGCGACGTGCCGGCCGTCGCGCAGGGCGCGCTCGGCCATGGCCAGGCCGTCCGCGGGGCTGCCGGTGGCCTCCACCAGGATGTCCCAGGGGGCCGCGGTGAGCAGGGCGGCGTCGGCGACGAGGGCGACGCCCCCACCGGCGACGGTCGCCGCGACGTCGGCCGCGTCGTCGCACTCGGCCACGGTGCCGGAGTACGCCAGCTCCTCCAGTACGGCGCGCAGTGCGGGCAGGTCGCGGTCGCACAGGACGGCGGGGACGAGGCCCGGCATCCGGCGTGTCTGGGCCAGCAGGGTCCGCGCGAACCCGCCGCCGGCTCCGGTGAGTGCGTACCGCACCGTCCGGCCGCCGCTGTCGGCGAACAAGTGGTGCAGGTTCATGAGGCCCTCCTGGATTGAGCGCGCAAGGCTGTGACGGGGGCTTCTCGCGCGGTCGGCGGGGCGACGGGGTGCTGTGGGGCGCGCGTTCTAGAAGCAGCGAATGAACAACGTGTATCACCAGATCCCATCTGCGTAAAGTTTGGTAACATAATTTCACAGATCATCACGGGTGGCCGTCGGCCGCACCACGAACCCGGACACCAGCAGGAGCATCAGATGCCGACCCTCGGAGCCATCGCAGACGATTTCACCGGCGCGACCGACCTCGCGACCATGCTGGTCGCCCGCGGTTTCCGGACCGTGGTCGCCGTCGGCCCCGAGGCGGTCGCCTCCCCCGGGCCGGACGCGACGGACCCGTGGCAAGGGACGGACGCCGTCGTCGTGGCCCTCAAGTCGAGAACGGCCCCCGTGGCGGAGGCGGTGGACACCTCGCTGCGAGCCCTGCGCGCCCTGCGGGCGATCGGCTGCCGGCGCATCTACTTCAAGTACTGCTCGACCTTCGACTCCACCCCGCGCGGCAACATCGGCCCGGTGACCGACGCCCTGCTGGCGGAGACCGGCGAGCGGCGCACCGTGGTGGTCCCCTCCTTCCCGGCCACCGGGCGCACGGTGCACGGGAGCCGCCTCTTCGTCCACGGCGAACCGCTCGACGAGAGCCCCATGCGCCACCATCCGCTCACCCCGATGCTGGACTCACGCGTCGACCGGCTGCTCCGCCCCCAGACGCGGCACCCCGTCGCCCGCCTCGGACTCGACACGGTCCGGGAGGGGGCCGCCGCCCTGCGCGCGGCCCTCGACGACACCGCCCTCGCCGGCGCGCTCACCGTCGTGGACGCGGTCGACGACGCGGACCTGCGGACCATCGCCGCGGCCACCTCGGACTTCGGCCTGGTGACCGGCGCGGCGGGGCTCGCCCTGGGGCTGGACGGTCCGCATCCGGACGAGGCCCGCGCCGCCCCCGCGTCCCGTCCGGGGGATCCGGGGGTCGTCCTCGCGGGCAGCGCCTCGGCGGCCACACGCGCGCAGGTCGCTCACGCCCTGCGTCGCCTGCCGCACCGGCGGCTGGACCTCGCCCGGCTCCGCGCCGACTTCGACGCGGAGCTCGCGGGACTCACGGCGTTCGTGCGCGGCCGCTGGGCCGAAAGCCCCGGCCTGCCGCCCCTGATCTACGCCGTCGCCGCGCCCGAGGACGTGGAGACCGACTCCCCGCCCGGCACCGAGCCGGCCTCGTCCCTCGTGGAGCGGGCACTGGCCGCCTGCGCGACGGCTCTCGTCGAGGCGGGGGCCCGTCGGCTGCTCGTGGCCGGCGGCGAGACGTCCGGCGCCGTCGTCACGGCGCTGCGGGCCCGCACGCTCGCGATCGGCGCTCCCATCGCGCCGGGTGTGACCTGGGCGCGCACCGAGGTACGGCCCGCGGGGGCCGACCACACGATCGACCTCGCCCTCAAGTCGGGCAACTTCGGCGGCACCGACATCTTCACGCAGGCATGGGAGCGGCTGGCATGAACGCCCTCGCACACGAACTCGTCGCGGCGGCCGCCCACCTCGCCGGTCTCGGGCTGAGCCCCGGCTCCTCGGGCAACGTCAGCGTCCGCGACGGCGACCGTGTCCTGACGACGCCGACCGGGGCCGACCTCGCGGCACTGGACCCCCACGGGCTGTCGGTGCTCGACCTCGACGGCCGCCACCTCGACGGGCCGGCGCCTTCCAAGGAGTACCCCCTCCACCTGGCCTTCTACCGGCGGGAGCACGCCACGCGGGCCGTCGTCCACCTGCACTCCCGGCACGCCGCCGCGGCCTCCTGCCGCAGCCCCTGGTCCGAGCGGAGCGCGCTGCCGCCGCTGACGCCGTACTTCGTCATGCGGGTGGGGCAGATACCGCTCCTGCCCTACGCGCCGCCCGGCGATCCGGCGCAGGCCGCCGGTCTGGAGCGGATCGCCTTCCCCTGCCGGGCCGCGCTGCTGCAGAACCACGGCCCGGTGGTCGCGGGGACGAGCCTGCGCGCGGCCACCGAGGGCGCGATCGAGGTGGAGGAGGCCTCCGCGCTCCACCTGCTCCTCGGCGACCAGCCGGTGCGCCTCCTGACGCCGGAGGAGGCGACCACGCTGGCCACGAGGTACGGCACCTACTGGGAGCCCGCCCGCTGAGCGGACCACCGGTCAGGTGCTGATGGTGGTGACCGCGTCGACGCCGTACGTGCGGGCGTAGCCGTTCTCGGTGCCGACGAGGAGGTCGACGACCTCGAAGTACCGGTCCCAGAAGGGTGTTTCGCGCAGGGCGTCGACGAGCAGCTGGTAGGCGTGGTGGTCGTCCGCCTCCCAGACCCAGACGTCGGTGACGCGCGCGGAGTAGAACTCCGTGTCGTAGAAGCGTGACCGTACGCCGGTGGTCCTCGCCCTGACGGCGGGGACGACCTGGGTGGTGAAGGCGTCGATCCGTTCCTCGACGGTCATGGCGAGCCATTCGGGTGTGGTCTTGACGAGCATGAACGCGGTGACCGGGGGTTCGGTCGTCTCGGGGGTGGTCATGGGTGTCTCCGGGCTCGGGGTGTGTTCGGGAGTGTCAGGAGAGGACGGCGGGTTCGAGGGTCTGCGCGCACCACTCTTCGAAGCTGGTCGGGGAGGCGGTGTCCGGGGTCCGGGTCACGCCGGCGTCGAGGCCGTCGTCCTTGGCGCGCTTCATGTCGACGATGGCCTGGACGAAGGCCGGATCGAGGCCGTACCCGACCAGGGTGGTGCGCACCTCGTCGGGGGCCTGGCGTTCGTAGCGGACGGGCAGGCCCAGCCGCTCGGTCATGATGCGGGCCAGGTCGTTGGGCGACAGGTCCTGCGGACCGAGGACCGGGACGCTGCCGGTGCCGGTCCAGGACCGGTCGAGGAGCAGGCCGGCGGCCGCGTAGGCGATGTCGGCGACGGCCACCATGGGTGCCTTGCGGTCGGCGTCGACGAGGTCGCTGAAGACGCCGTTCTCCCGGATCGAGCCGGCCTCCTCCAGGACGTTCTCGAAGAAGGAGGGGTTGGCCAGCGCCCGGTAGGCCACTCCGGTCCCGGCGATCAGGTCGTCCATGGCGAGGGACGCGGTGACGAGTCCGGCGCGGCCGGCGACCGGGGTGCCCCGGCCCAGGGCCGAGACGCCGACGACGTGGCCGACGCCGTGGACGGCGAGCGCGTTGGCGGCGGGGCGGGTGAAGCCGCGGTAGGCGTCCTCGGGGGTGCGGGAGCCGTCCGGCGGGACGAGCCAGAAGACGGCGTCGGCGCCCGCGAAGGCCCGGTCGACGACCGCGGGGTCGCCGTGCGAGCCGGTGACCACCTCGACCCGCTCGCGTACCGCGTCCGGCAGCCGCGCGGGGTCGCGCACGATCACGCGCAGTTCCTCGCCGCGGGCGGGGGCAGACTCCAGGAGCAGGGAGACCAGGTGGCGGCCGATGTTCCCGGTGGGAGCAGTGATGACGATCATGAATACCTCGTGGGTTCGCGCCGGTTCGGTACGCCCTCATCCTGCGAAGCCGCCGGGCGTTGCCACAATGGGAACTTCAGCAAGGGATCATTGCCCGGAACGGAACAACCCTGGTGAACAGCACAGATCCGGTCACGCCGGCCATCGACGCCAACCTCGTCGTCGCCCTAGACGCGCTGCTGGCCGAGCAGAGCGTCACCCGCGCCGCCGCCCGCATGCACACCTCGCCCGCCGCCATGAGCCGCACCCTCGCCCGGCTGCGCCGCGTGCTTCAGGACCCCCTCCTGGTGCGGGCCGGCCAGGCCATGGTGCCCACGCCCAGGGCGCTGGCCCTGCGGGACGAGGCCGCCACGGTGGTACGCCGGGTGGGCGCGCTCCTGACCCCGGCCACCGGCGTGGACCCGGCCGCCCTGCGCGGCACCCTCACACTTCAGGCCGCCGACCTGGTCGGTGCGGCGCTCGCCGCCGGACTGCTGGAACTGGCCGGCCGGGAGGCGCCGGGGGTCTCGCTGCGGTTCCGCGCCGAGGAACTGGAGGCCGGGCCGGCCCTCCGCGACGGCAGGATCGACCTGGAGGTCGGGGCCATCGACCACGCGGACCCGGAGACCCACGTCGAGGAGCTGGTCACCCTCCGTATGACGGCGGCCGTCCGGCCCGGTCACCCGCTCACCGACGGTCCTTTGACGCCTCAGCGGTTCGCCGCGGCCGAGCATGTCGTGGTCAGCCGGCGCGGACGCTTCACCGGACCCGTCGACACCGCCCTCGCCGAGCACGGACTGAGCCGCCGGGTCTCCGTCGTCCTGCCCGGCCATCTGGCCGCGATGACCCTGGCCGCCCGCAGTGACGCCGTCGCCCTGGTCCCCGCCGCCGAGCCCGGCGCCGCACCCTCGCCCTTCACGGAGCAGGCCGCGGTCCTGGGCCTGCGGCTGCTCGACATCCCGCTGGCCCTGCCGCCCGTGACCATCGGCATGGCCTGGCACCCTCGGCACACCGCCGACGGAGCCCACCACTGGCTGCGCGCGGCCGTCCGACGGGTCCTCCGGGTGTCCTAACGGCGCTGTCACGGCCCCGCCCCCGGGCGAAAAGGTCACAAACACGTGATTGAGGACGCCGTACGTGGGCACGCGTCCGCCCTGCAGTCTCCGCTTGCGCGCCCTCGGCGGCGGCGGAGACTGATACGGACGACGGCACTCCGGAAGGCCTGGGCGGATGAGTGAGCACGCGGCGCGTCCCGGCGCCGGGACGCGGCACGGGAGCGGCGGTGCCCCCTGCCCTGGCCCGGAGTCGATCCGCGAGCGGCGCGAGAGGCGCCGCGAGACACGCGAGGCCCCCGTCCGGACGTACCCGGACCGGATTGGCGTGGCCGCTCCAGGGCACCCCTCCCCCGCGATCGTGCCACGCGGCGCCTGGGCGTCACCCACTCCACGACGAAAGGCAGTCTCATGACGGACATCACGCCCGCCACCACCACGGACTCCGGCGCGCCGGTGGAAAGCGACGAACACTCGCTCACCGTCGGCCCGGGAGGACCGGTACTCCTCCAGGACGCCTACCTCATCGAGCAGATGGCGCAGTTCAACCGGGAGCGGATCCCCGAACGCCAGCCGCACGCCAAGGGCAGCGGTGCCTTCGGCCACTTCGAGGTGACGCACGACGTGAGCGCCTACACCAAGGCGGCCGTCTTCCAGCCGGGGACGACGACCGACCTGGTCATCCGCTTCTCCACGGTGGCGGGTGAGCGCGGCAGCCCCGACACCTGGCGCGACCCGCGCGGCTTCGCGGTGAAGTTCTACACCAGCCAGGGCAACTACGACATGGTCGGCAACAACACGCCGGTGTTCTTCGTCAAGGACCCGATGAAGTTCCAGCACTTCATCCGGTCGCAGAAGCGCCGGGCGGACAACAACCTGCGCGACCACGACATGCAGTGGGACTTCTGGACCCTGTCACCGGAGTCCGCCCACCAGGTCACCTGGCTCATGGGGGACCGCGGCATCCCCCGGACCTGGCGTCACATGAACGGCTACACCTCCCACACGTACATGTGGATCAACGCGGCCGGCGAGCGGTTCTGGGTGAAGTACACCTTCAAGACGGACCAGGGCATCGAGTTCTTCACGCAGCACGAGGCCGACCAGATGGCGGCGGCCGACACGGACTACCACACGCGGGACCTGTTCGAGCACATCCGTGACGGCGAGTTCCCGAGCTGGACCCTGTACGTGCAGGTCATGCCGTACGAGGAGGCCGCGGGCTACCGGTTCAACCCGTTCGACCTGACGAAGGTGTGGCCGCACGGCGACTACCCCCTCATCCCGGTCGGCCGCATGACACTGGACCGCAACCCGACCGACAACCACGCCGAGATCGAGCAGGCCGCCTTCCAGCCCAACAACCTGGTTCCCGGCATCGGCCCGAGCCCGGACCGCATGCTGCTGGCCCGGCTCTTCTCCTACGCCGACGCCCACCGCCACCGGATCGGCGCGAACTACCAGCAACTCCCCGTGAACGCCCCGGTCGTCGACGTCCACACGTACTCCAAGGACGGGGCGATGGCCTATCGGAAGACGAGCGACCCGGTCTACGCGCCGAACTCCAAGGGCGGTCCCGCCGCCGACACCGAGCGGTTCGGCACGCCGCCCAGCTGGGAGGCGGACGGGGCCATCACCCGCGCCGCCTACGTCGACCACGCCGAGGACGACGACTGGGGTCAGCCGGGCACGCTGGTCCGCGAGGTCATGGACGACGCCGCCCGGGACCGGCTGGTCGACAACGTGGTCGGTCACCTCCTCAACGGGGTGAGCGAACCCGTCCTCCAGCGGGCCTTCGAGTACTGGTCGAACATCGACAAGACCATCGGCGACCGCATCGCCAAGGGCGTCCGGGCCAAGGCGGACGAGAAGGACCCCAAGGCCGCCGAGCAGGGCAACCCGGCCCGACGGTCCATGCAGGAAAAGGCCTGACGCCGGGAGGCGGTCGGACACGCGGGGTGCGCGCCGGTCGGCGCGCACCCCGCTCGCCGTTCGGCGGACAAACGCGTTGCCGGACGCGGTGATCGGCCGCTACGGTGCCGGGCGATCGGACCGTGTCCGCACAACACCCCATGACCTACGCGGCGTTCGTCGCCCGCGCCACGGACGATCCCGATGTGGTCGGACTCGTCCTCAAGGGGTCCCACGCCCACGACGGCATGGCCACCCGCCACTCCGACCACGATCTGTACGTCGTGCCGGCCGACTCGGCCGGCACCGGGCTCGCCGGTCTCGACGGGTTCCGCTCGGCCGGGCTGGATCTCGTCGTGGTGACGGTCGCGGAGTTCCGCCGGCTCGGCGGCTTCGAGCGATACGCGCTCGCCCGGGCCCGGGTCGTGCTCGACCGGCTCGACGGAGGTGTCGCCGAGATGGTGGCCGCGAAGGGGCGGCTCGACACCGGGGAGGCGTCGCGGGTGGCGGCCGAGTGGCTGGACGCCTACGCGAACTCCCTCTACCGCTCGGTCAAGAACGCCCGCGACGGACACCCGCGCGCGGCGCGCCTCGACGCGGGTGACAGCATCGGCTTCCTGCTGGAACTGCTGTTCGCCCTCGAACGTCGTCCGCGTCCCTACAACAAGTACCTGGAGTGGGAACTGGAACGCTTGACCGGTGACGCGGACGTGCAGCGGGAACTGTTCGGCCGGGTGGAGACCGCGGCGCGCGCGGCCGGCCACGCGGCGGTGCTGGACGCGTGGGCCGAGGACCTCGGGCTGATGCGCCTCACGTAGCGGGGGGCGTCCCTCAGGTCGCCGTCGCGGCGGCCGCGGCGCGTCCGGCCTCGCGACCGGAGAACAGGCAGCCGCCGAGGAAGGTGCCCTCCAGCGACCGGTAGCCGTGCACGCCGCCACCCCCGAAGCCCGCCACCTCTCCGGCGGCGTACAGACCCGGCACCGGATCGCCCGCGGCGTTCAGGACGCGGCCGGAGAGGTCGGTCTGGAGGCCGCCGAGGGTCTTGCGGGTGAGGATGTTGAGGCGGACCGCGATCAGCGGGCCCGCGCCGGAGTCCAGGATCCGGTGGACCGAGGCGGTCCGGCTGAGCGTGTCCCCGGGGTAGGCCAGTGCGTTGCGGATGCCCATGACCTGGACGTCCTTGGTGTACGGGTTGTCGATCTCGCGGTCGCGGGCCTCGATCTGGCGTTGGAGACCGTCCAGCGCGATCAGGTTGTCGCCGGTCAGCTTGTTCATGCCGCGGACCAGTTCGGGCAGGGTCGTAGCGACGACGAAGTCCACGCCGTTCTTCTTGAACTTCTCGATGGGCTCCGGCGTCTGCCAGATGCGGGAGAGGAGCTTCCAGACGTTCTTCTCCGTGAGGTCAGGGTTCTGCTCGGAGCCGGAGAGCGCGAACTCCTTGGCGATGATCTTCTGTGTGGTGACGAACCAGGAGTAGTCGTAGCCGGTGCCGGTGATGGACTTCAGGGTGTGCAGGGTGTCGTAGCCGGGGATGTCGGGCGTGCCGAAGCGCCTGCCGGTGGCGTCGAACCACATGGACGACGGCCCGGGCAGGATGCGGATGCCGTGGCCGGGCCAGATCGGGTCGTAGTTTCTGAGGCCCTCGGTGTAGTGCCACATGCGGTCCGGGTTCACGATCCGGCCGCCCGCCTCCTCGGTGATCGCGAGCATGCGGCCGTCCACGTGCGCGGGCACACCGGTGATCATGGACTTGGGCGGGGTGCCGAGCCGGGCCGGCCAGTTCCGCCGGACGAGATCGTGGTTCGCGCCGATGCCGCCGGAGGTCACCACGACGACCGGGGCGCGCAACTCGAACTCGCCGACCACGGTGCGGGAGCTGGGTTTGCCGCGCTGAGCGGTGCTCGGTTCGAGGATGGCGCCGCGTACGCCGGTGACGGCGCCGCCGGTCGTCACAAGGCCGTCGACCCGGTGCCGGAACTTGAAGGCGACCTTGCCGTCGGCGCGCGCCGCCCGCACCTTCTTCTCGAAGGGCTCGACGACCGCGGGGCCGGTCCCCCAGGTGACGTGGAAGCGCGGCACCGAGTTGCCGTGCCCGTCCGCGAGACCGCCGCCCCGCTCGGCCCAGCCGACGATCGGGAACCACTGCACGCCCAGCCCGGCGAGCCAGGACCGCTTCTCGCCGGCGGCGAAGTCCACGTACGCCTCGGCCCACTTGTACGCCCAGTGGTCCTGGCCGGAGGGGTCGCCGACGCCCCGGTCGAAGCCGGCCGTGCCGAGCCAGTCCTGCCAGGCCAGTTCGCGCGAGTCCTTGACGCCCATCAGGCGCTGCTCGGCGGAGTCCACGAAGAAGAGACCGCCGAAGGACCAGAACGCCTGGCCGCCCAGGCTCGCCTCGGGTTCCTGGTCGAGGAGCAGCACCCTGCGGCCCGCCGCGGCGAGTTCGGCCGTGGCCACCAGACCCGCGAGACCGTGTCCGACCACGATCGCGTCCGCCGCCTGGTCCTCGGCCGCGAAGGCGGGCATCGCCTGGGCCAGCGTCGCCGCCGCGAGCACTCCCCCGGTCACGGTCAGGGCGTTGCGGCGAGTGATCCCGGCAGGTGCCGGCGTGTTCTGCATGGGCTGCCTTCCGACGGTGTACGGAGGGGCGGAGGGACACGGGAGTCACTCCTGCGCCAACAGGGTGTTACCGACGGTAGCCCAGCGGGTGTCCGACGACCAGAGCGCTGCGTCGTCTTCGTGAACCGCCTTGCCCCGTACATCCGTTGACCCCTGCGGGGGCTCACCGGCTCAGACGAGTTCGGGCTGCGGCTCGGTCGGCCTCGGCGGCTCCGGCTGCCGCGCGGGCTCGGGCTTCGGCTCCCACGCCCGGGTGGTCCGCAGGTACCCGAACACCACCGACGCCATCGCGAGGAGGAGCAGCGGTCCGGCCACCCACGGGTACGCGGCCATCTCCTCCGGGAGCAGGCGGTACGAGACCAGCAGCACCGCGAACACCGTCGTCCCGTGGGCGACCAGCCGGACGGCCGAGCGGTCCCAGCCGCGGGCGAACGCGCGCATCGCCGCCTCGACGGTGAGCGCGAACACCACGCCGGCGATGAGGTCCACCCCGTAGTGGTAGCCGAAGCCCAGCGTCGCGGTCAGGGTGGTGACCAGCCAGAAGGTCCCGGCGTACCGCATCGGACGCGATCCCCTGCGCGAGTGGACGAAGAGCGTCGTCGCCCACGCCGTGTGCAGACTGGGCATGCAGTTGCGCGGGGTGATCTCGTCGAACGGCACCGCGTGCGGGGCGCCGATCGAGGGCAGGGTGTCCGGCCACAGGTTGGCCACCGCCCACTGCCCGCCCTCGGCCCCGTAGGCGTACACGGGCCCGACGACCGGGAAGATCATGTAGACGGCGGGCCCGAGAAGGCCGATGACGAGGAAGGTGCGGACGAGATGGTGGTTCGGGAAGCGGCGCTCGACCGCCACGTGGCGCAGTTGGTACAGGCCGACCAGGGCCGCCGCCAGCGGTAGCTGACCGTAGACGACGTGCAGGATGCCGCCCCCGACCGGCGAGGTGGCCTCCACCACCCGGCCGACCAGCCAGGAGGGATCGCCCAGCGCGTGGTCGGCGGTCGCCAGATAGGGGTCGAGCACCGCCGGGCGGGTCTCCGACGTGATGAGCAGCCAGGTGTCCCCCGTCTTGTGCCCGGCCACCAGCAGCAGCCCCAGCCCGACACCCTTCAGCAGCAGCGCCCGTTCCCGGCCGGTACGGCGCGTGACGGCGACGACCGCGCAGCCCAGGACCACCCACAGGGCGCCGTTGCCGAAGTTCATGTCCGCGCCGACCGCCCAGCGCACCGGCCACAGCACGAGGTCGACGCCGATCGCCACACCGGCCGCGACGAACCGCTGCCGCCAGGTGAGCACCACCATCGTCAGCGCGAGCCCCGCGTAGAGCAGCGGCCCGGAATCCGGGGCGAAGACCACCTCGCGTGCCTGCTGGGTGATCGGCCCCGGCTCGCCGTAGTGGCGCGCGGCGAACTCCAGCGCGATGAGGAACCCGAGGGTCGCCACACCCGCCGCGGCCCAGAGCGTCGTTCGCGCGGATATTCGTGTCGGTATGGTTTTCAATTATTTGGCCTGATTGCTAGTGGTCGGACAAACGGGTCACTCATGGCGATCGTCACGAGTTCGAACATGCTAACGGCAGGCTGTGCGGGACCTGATCGCCCGTTGTGCGTCCGGCGGCCCGCCGCGTTCGGCCTCGCCGAGGGACCGGATCAGCGCCTCGCGGGCGCGGGCCACGCGGGAGCGGACCGTGCCGACCGGGCAGCCGATGAGTTCGGCGGCCTCCGCGTAGGAGACACCGACGAGTTGGGTGAGGACGAAGGCCTCGCGCCGGTCGGGCGGCAGCGCGTCGAGGAGTTCGGCCAGGGCGATGCCGTCGTCGAATCCCGGCAGCCCGTGTTCCTGGGCACACTCGGCGGCGGTCTCCCAGTCCTCGGTGGCCAGCAGCCGGGGCCGGGCGGACGCGTGCCGGTAGCTGTCGATCACCGCGCGGCGGGCGATGGCCAGCAGCCAGGTGCGGGGGGACGAGCGGCCCTCGAAACGGTGCAGGCTGCCGAGCGCCCGCAGAAAGGTGTCCTGGGCGAGGTCGTCGGCAGACTGGGGGTCGGCGCCGAGGTGGGTGACGAAGCGGCGGACGTCCCGCTGGTGGGCTCGGACGAGGTTCTCCACGGCCCGCGGGTCGCCGCCGCGGACGGCCGTCGCCCAGAGCGCCGCCGACTCGTCGGCGGACGTCCGCTCCTGACGTGCTCTCGCGGCGCGCGCCGACCGGTCGGGGACGGCGGAGGGGGCAGGACTGATCACAGGCTGTCCTTCTCGTGAGTCCGGAGTGCCGGCACACGACGCGCGGCATGCGGCACCGCGTGCGCGTACGTCCGGATTCCGGACCCGGCGGCGCGGAGTGCGCGGCGGGGGCCCGGTGGTGGGGTGGGAGTGGCGGACGCACCCGCGGGGCGGTGTACGTCCGGCGCCCGGTCCGGCCCGGCGTACAACGCCCGGCGCGGTCGGGGGACCGGCTGTCTCAGACGACAGCGGTCCCCGCGGGCGGACCCCGAGAAGTGATCGCGTGAACGAGGAGCAGTCGCGGCGGCCGGTGGGCCGCGTGGCCGCGGCGCGGGACGGGACGCGGCCGGTGCGGTGGCACCGGGAGCGTGAGGACCAGGCGCAGCGGGGCGGCCAGCCATCCGGCGACGGCCCGCAGGATGCGGAAGACCGCGCGCTCGCCGTACGCCAGCCACAGGCCGCTCAGCAGCGCGGCCAGCAGGTGGGCGGCGAGCATGCCCGACGAGGACATCGCCTCCATGACCGGGCCGAAGCCGGTCGTCGAGTCCATGGCGCCCGCCGGTCCCGCGGCGGAGCCGCCGTGCGCGGCGGGATGCATGGCGTGGCCCAGGTGGGCCATGCCGGCCGTGTGATCGGGGGCGGGGGCTCCGCCGCCCATGGGCATCGGGGACGCGGGCGGCGCCGTGAGCCGCTGGGCGCAGGAGAACCACTCGTGCAGTGCCGTCTGGGCGACCACGACGACGGACGACACGAGGAGGACCCCTCGCTCCCGGCCGGCCAGGCACCATCCCGCACCGCCGGTCACGGTGACCGCGGTGACGAGGGCCCACCAGGGCACGGAGGTGCCCGACATCAGGACGTGCCCGAGGGTGGCGAGCAGCACGCAGACGGCCGCGAACACCGCGGCCCGCGTTGTGCGGCAGCACCACCCAGCAGTCATGGCGGCTCATCCTCGCATTCACAGCCCCGCTGTCATGAGAGGGATACGAAACTTCCCCGCCCGGGAACCGCGCGCCGGTGCGTGATTCACGTCACACACCGGCGTGCGACCGCTTGTCAGGCCGTGTGCTGGTAGGCCGGGTAGGTCAGATAACCGGCGTCGCCGCCCTGGTAGTAGGTGTCCTCGTCCACCGGGGCGACCGGGAGCCCGGTGCGCAGCCGCTCGACCAGGTCGGGGTTGGCGATGAACCCGCGGCCGAAGCTGATGAGGTCCGCGCCGAGCCCGAGCCAGTGGTCGGCCTCGTCCCGCCCGGCCTGCTTCGGCCCCATCGGCAGCACCGGGTTCATGATGAGCGTGCCCGGCCAGGCGCGGCGCAGACCGACCAGCACCTCCTCCTCGGCGGTGGCCTCGACGTGGACGTAGGCGAGATCGAGGCGCGCCAGTTCGGTCAGCAGCTCGGCGTACAACTCGGGGACGTCGGTCTCCTCGACGCCCCAGAAGGTCCCGGCCGGGGAGAGGCGGATGCCGGTCCGGTGGGCGCCCACGGCCTCGGCGGTCGCGGACACCGCCTCGACGGCGAAGCGGATCCGGTTGGCCACCGGGCCTCCGTAGCGGTCGGTGCGGAGGTTCGCGTTGGAGGAGAGGAACTGCGAGATGAGGTAGCCGTTGGCGCCGTGCAGTTCGACCCCGTCGAACCCGGCGTCGACGGCGCGGCGGGCGGCAGCGGCGTAGGAGAGGGCGTGTTCGGGCACCTCGGCGGTCTCCAGGGCGCGCGGAGTCGGCGCCTCCTGGGGGCCGGCCGGGGTGAACACCTGCCCGACGGCGGGGACGGCCGAGGGGCCGACGGGCCGCATGCCCGTGGTGTCCGGGTGCGAGACGCGCCCCCCGTGCATGATCTGGGCGAAGATCCGTCCGCCGTTGGCGTGCAGGGCGCCGGTCACCGGGCGCCAGGCGGCGACCTGTTCGTCGGTGTACAGCCCGGGCGTACCCGGATTGGACTGTCCGACGAGGCTCGGCTGGACGCCTTCGGAGACGATCAGTCCGGCCGAGGCGCGCTGGGCGTAGTACGTCGCCATCGACGGCGTGGCCAGCCCGCCCGCCGCGGCGCGGACGCGCGTCATCGGGGCCATCACCATCCGGTTGGGCAGGGTCAGTTCACCGAGCGGGTAGCTGTCGAAGAGGGACGTCACGTCGGAACTCCTTGGTCGCGCGGGGCCCGGATGTCGGGCACGGCGGCTACGCTAGAACCTGACACTGACGTCAGAGGCAAGGGTCTGTGTCGCGGATCACAGCGAGCAGTCGGGAGTACGGCATGCGCATCGGGGAGCTGGCGTCACGGGCCGGGGTCAGCGTGCGGTCCGTCCGCTACTACGAGGACCAGGGACTGCTGACCAGCACCCGCAGCCCGAGCGGCCAGCGCCACTACACGGACCACGAGGTCGAGCGGGTCAGGTTCCTCCAGCGGCTCTACGCGGCGGGTCTGTCCAGCCGCACCATCGCCGAACTGCTGCCGTGCGTCGACTCGCCCAGCGAGGACAACTCCGACGCGGCCCTGGAGCGCATGGCACAGGAGCGCGACCGGCTGTCCGAGCACATCGCGGAACTCATCAGCACCCGGGACGCGCTCAACGCGCTGATGGCCGGGGCGCGCGAGTACCGGGAGACCCACTGGGCGACGGCGACGCACCACTGACCCCACAGGTTGCCTAATCGCGTTAGGCACACTCATAATCTTCTACGGTTGCTCGGCAGGTGACGTGGAGGACGAGTGTGGCGCGGGCAGGACTGACGACGGAGACCCTGTTCAGGGCGGGGGCGGAGCTGGCCGACGAGATCGGGTTCGAACACACCACGCCCACGGAGCTGGCCCGGCGGTTCGGGGTACGCACGGCGAGTCTCTACTCGCACGTGAAGAACGCCCACGAACTCAAGACCGGCATCGCGCTGTTCGCTCTCGAGGAGCTGGCCGACCTGGTCTCCGAGGCGGTGGCCGGACGGGCGGGCAAGGACGCGCTGACCGCTTTCGCCAACGCCTACCGCGACTACGCGCTCCGGCACCCGGGCCGTTTCGCCGCCGCGCGGTTCCGCCTCGATCCCGAGGCGGCGGCGTCGAGCGCCGGCGCGCGGCACGCCCAGATGTCGCGGGCCGTCCTGCGCGGGTACGACCTGGCCGAACCTCAGCAGACGCACGCCGTACGCCTGTTGGGCAGCGTCTTCAGCGGATACGTCGGCCTGGAGACCGCCGGGGGTTTCAGCCACAGCGCACCCGACTCGCAGGAGAGCTGGACGGAGATCCTCAACGCGCTGGACTCCCTGCTGCGCACCTGGCCGACCGGCGGTGAAGGAGCACGCCCACAGCGCCCGTCGGCCTGAAGCCGTCCGCATCACAGGCGTCCGGATCACTCGTCGCGGGCGCGGGATAGGCTCCGGCCTGCCAGCCCCCGGACGTGACAGGCAAGGAGTCGGCGATGGGCCCACAGGACGCGCGGGACCATCCGGCCGCGCCCGGCGCGCAGGAAGACGCCCTGGACACGGCCCGGCGACTCCGCGCGATCGGCGAGGAGTTGTCGGACCGCTTCTACGAACGGGCCGACGTGGTGCGGACGCTGCTGGTGACACTGCTGGCGGGCCGGCACTCCCTGATACTGGGCCCGCCCGGGACGGCGAAGTCCGAGCTGGCCCGGGAACTCACGGGCAGGATCGAGGGGGCGTCGTACTGGGAGATCCTGCTGTCGAAGTTCACGGCGCCGACACGGATGTTCGGCCCGATCGACGTCGCCGCGCTGTCCCGGGGCGAGTACCGCCAGGTCTACGAGGGTCGCGCCACGACCGCGCACGTCGCGTTCATCGACGAGATCTTCAAGTGCTCCACGGCGGCGCTGAACGAGACGCTGGGCTACCTCAACGAACGGATCTACCACCCCGAGAGCGGCGGAGAGCCCGTCCGCTGCCCGCTCATCGGGGCCATCACGGCGAGCAACGAACTGCCCGCCGGAGAGGACTCGGCCGCCATCTACGACCGGCTTCTGGTACGGATCGAGGTCTCGTACCTGGAGGACCCCTCGAACTTCGCCGCGCTGGTCCGCTCCGCCGTCGGCAGACCGGCCCCGCCGCCGCGGACCACGGTGGAGCTGGCCGCGCTGCAGGACGCCGTGACCGGGGCCGTCCCGGCCGTCGACGTCCCCGACGCGATCGTGGACGCGGTGTGCACGCTGCGCGCGGCCCTGCGCCGCAAGGAACTGGTCGCCTCCGACCGGCGCTGGCGGCAGGCGGTGGGCCTGCTCCAGGCCTCCGCCTACCTCGACGGCCGCAGCTCGGTCGGCGAGAGCGACCTGTCGGTGCTGACCCATGTGCTGTGGCACTCCCCCGCCGAACGCCCGACGGTCGAACGCGAGGTGCTGCACCTGGTGAACCCCGACGCCCGCGAGGCCCTGGACCTCGCCGACACCATCGACGAACTGGAGACCCAGCTCGACGCCATGGCCGGGCAGTCCCGCGAGGCGCTGAGCGAGTGGGTCATCAAGAAGGCCCACAACCAGCTCGCCACAGCCGGTACCCGGCTGGAGAAACTGCGGGAGGAGGCGGTAGTGGCCGGCCGTTCCACCGCCGCCATCGACCGGGTCACCGGCCGCCAGCGCGCCGTCCGCGCCCGGGTGCTCACCGAGGCCCTCGGCGTGGACGCGAGTACGGTGCGGTCCCGGCTCTGAGGACGAGGGGCGATCAGGACCGTGGACGAGATCCCGGCCCGACTCGAGGGTCTGGCGGCCCGGGCCGCGCCATGGCTGACCGGGTCGGCCACCCCTCCCGCACGCCACACCACAGCCGTGGTGGCCGACCGTTTCGACCGGATGGCCTGGCGCGACACCTACGAGCAGTCGCCCGCCCTGCGCGACCTGGCCGCGGAACTGGGCGAGCGCCACGCGCACGCCACCGACCTGCTGACCGACGCGTTCCTGGCCGCCTACCGAGTCGGCCCCCGCCTGCGCGAACCCGGCGAGATGGACCCCACCCGGCTGGTCAACCACCGTGTCGTAGAGGCCCTGCTGGAGTCGCCGCACTTCGCCGAACTGCACCGCGAGACGGCCGGCGACGCATACGCCGCCGCCATGGCCGTACTCGCCCAGGCCGGTGCGCTGCGGCGGATGCTGGACGACTCCGGGGACGCGCAGGACCGCGCGGAGCGGGCGGGCCGGGCCCGCGGGGACGCCGAGGACGCGGCCACCGCCGTCGCCGAGGCGCTCCGGCGTGCCGCCGACGAGGCCGGCGAGGACGGCACCGTGCCCGGTCCGGCCGCCGACGCCGTAGAACGAGCGATGGAGAGCGCTCGGGCCCACGCCCGGCAGACCGCCCAAATGGCCGGTGAGGCGCTCGCCGTGCCGCTTCCGGGGATGCCCGCCGCCGCGCGCGGCGGGGTGGCGAAGGCCGTGGCGGCCGCCCGGGAGGAGGCCGCGCTGATGCGGGCCTGGGGCGTCGGTTCCGGCGAGCTGGAGCGGATGCCCTTCGAACGGCGCGCCCGGCTCGCCGAGCGGCTGCGCACCAGCCGGCTCGCGCGGTGGGCCGAGCTGATCGGCCGCTTCCGGCAGATGGCCGAAGGCGAGCGCGCCCGCAAGGTGGAGAACGCGACCGGCGAGCTGATCGGTGTCACGCTCGGCGACGACCTCTCCCGTGTCATCCCCTCGGAACTGGCTCATCTCGGCCTGACGGAACTGCGTGCGGTGTTCGCCGCACGCTACGCCGCCGGGGAGCTGATGCTCTACGACAGCCAGGGCGAACAGGCCACCGGCCGGGGCGCGGTCATCGCCTGCGTGGACACCTCGCACTCCATGTACGAGGCCGGGCCCGGCGGGATCACCCGGGAGGCGTGGGCGAAGGCGTGCGCCCTGGCGCTGCTGGACCAGGCCCGCCGGGCGGGACGCGACTTCGTCGGCATCCTCTTCTCCGCCGCCGACAGACTCCAGGTCTTCCGCTTCCCCGCCGACGAGCCCGCCGACCTCGGCCGGACCCTCGACTTCGCGGAGACCTTCCTCGGCGGCGGCACCAGCTACCAGCGGCCCCTGTCGGCGGCGGGCGAGCTGCTGCGGGAGGAGTTCGACGACGCCGCCCGCAGGCGCGGGGACATCGTGATGCTCACCGACGACGACTGCGGCGTCACCGAGGAGTGGATGCGCGACTGGAACGAGACCAAGCGCCTGCTGGGCTTCCGGGTCTTCGGTGTCGCCATCGGCACCCCGCGGGTCGCCGAGGCCGGGTCGGTCCTGGAGGCCCTGTGCGACAACCTCCGCTCGGTCGAGGACTTCACCGACGTGCACGCCGCCGCCGACCTCTTCCGCGTGATCTGACGCCCCAGGGCCTCCGGTCCCGCCCGCTTCCGCGCCCCGTTACGGCTTGCGGGCCACCGCGCCGTACATCGCGATGTCCTCGTCGCGGATGCCCTGCTCCCCCGCGCCGTCCGGGTGCCACTTGTGCACCTGGACGATGCCGGGCTCGACCAGGTCCAGGCCGTCGAAGAACTCGTGCGCCTCGTCGAGGGTGCGCAGCCGCATCGGCATGTCGCGGGCCGCGTACTCCCGCGCGACCCGGCCGACCTCGTCCGGGGCGAACTCGGCGGTGCCGATGGTCATCGCCAGGTAGCTGCCCGACGGCAGGGGCTCCAGGAGGCGGCGGACGATACCGACCGCGTCGTCCTCGTCGAGGACGAAGTGCACGATCGCGATCACGGTGAGCGCCACCGGCCTGCCCAGGTCCAGCGTCTTGCGGAACTCGGCGGAATCGAGGACGTCCTCCGGATGCTGGAAGTCCGCCTCGATGTACGTCGTCCGGCCCTCGGGCGTGCTGGACAGCAGCCCCTGGGACAGGGTGAGGACGATCGGGTCGTTGTCCACGTAGACGACGCGCGACTCGGGCGCCACCGACTGCGCGATCTCGTGCAGGTTGGGTGAGGTCGGGATGCCGGTGCCGATGTCGAGGAACTGGCGTATGCCCGCCTCCTCCGCCAGCCAGCGCACCGCGCGGTTCATCCAGTCCCGGTTGGCGCGCATGTGCACGGGCAGCGCGGGCCACTCCGCGGCCATCGCGTCGCCCGCCTCCCGGTCGGCCGGGTAGTAGTCCTTGCCTCCCAGGATGTAGTCGTAGATCCGGGCCGAGTGCGCGTGCTCGGTGTCGATCCGGTCGGCCGGCCATCCACTGTCGGACAACGTCCGCCCCTCTCCGTCAAGTCGTGCGGTACCAGTGATCTCTCGGTGGAACCTACGGCAACCGGCGCGTTCAGTAGAGGAAGTCGGCCTGTCCCGCCTTCACACCGTCCAGGAAACGCGTCATCTCGTGGGGCGTGAAGACCAGCGCGGGGCCGTCCGGGTCCGCGGACTGGCGCAACGCGATCCGCCCGTCGCCCAGCCTGCGCACCTCGACGCAGGCGCCGCCCGCGTCGTCGCTCCACGGCTTGACCCACTCGTGGGGGCCCGTTTCCGGGGACGGCGTCCCGGGGCCGGCGGAGTGCTGTGGGTGCTGGTCCATTCAGAGCTCCTTGCGTAGCGCGCCGAGGAGTTCCTCGGTGCTCCGGGCCGGTACCGCCTGGGCGCCCAGGCGGTCGAGCGCCTCGCGGTAGACCACCACGTCGTCGCCCTTGTCCAGGTAGACGGCGCCCACGAGACCGCTGAGGTAGACGATGTCGGGGAGTTCGGGAGCCCGGAAGCGGAAGACGTGGAACGCGCCGGCCCGCATCGCGGGGTGGGGGCCCTGGGCGAACGGCATGATCTGGAGCGTGACGTTGGGCAGCCGGCCCACCTCGATCAGGTGGTCCACCTGCTCCCGCATCACCTCGGCGCCGCCGACGGGCCAGCGCAGGACCGTTTCGTCCATGACGACCCACAGCCGGGGCGGCTCGGGGCGGGTGAGGATCTCCTGGCGCCGCATGCGCAGAGCTACCCGGCGCTCGGTGGCGACGGAGGAGGCGTGCGGATTGCCGGCGCTCAGCAGGGCCCGCGCGTAGGCCGGGGTCTGGAGCAGTCCGTGCACGAACTCGGGCTCGTAGGCGCGGATGTGCAGGGCCGCCTGCTCCAGGCTGAGGTAGGCGGCGAACCAGTCCGGCATCACGTCGCGGTAGGTGTGCCACCAGCCCCGCTTGTTGGCCTCGCGGGCCGACTTCAGGAAGGTGTCGATCTCCTGCTGGTCGCGGACGCCGTAGTACTGGAGCAGCTTCTCCACGTCCGGCAGCCGCAGGCGGGCCACCTTCGCCGCCTCCATGCGCCGGATCGTGGAGTGGCTCACCCCGATCGACTCGGCGGCCTGTTCGAAGGACAGACCGGCCCGGGTGCGCAACTCCTCCAGCTGTCTGCCGAGGATCATGCGCAGCACGGAGGGGGCACCGCCCCAATCGGTCTCCGAGGTCACACCATCTCCTTCTTCGCGGCTGCGCGCCCGGCCCCGGGTGCGCAGTCTGCCACGGCGGGCGTCCCCGTCCGAGGAGCATGCATCCACTCAGCTGCAAATTTCAACTTGCCGGTTGCGTACGGTTGCTGACGGATGACAGAGTGGTTCCACCGCCCCATTTCTTCACGTCCGGGTCGGTCTCGCATGACAACGTTCTCCTGGTGATCCGCCGGTTGTGCGCGTCGGCAGACCGCGCTCCCCTCCCGGCCAAAGGACACCCCCCATGGACCTGCAGCACACCCGTGATCCACGTCCGTCCACGGCCCTCGCCCCGCTCCCCCTGCCCGCCGGACTGCGTACCGGTCTCGGGCACGACGCGGTGGGCACCTCGCCGGACCACGGCGAGCGCATCCTGGCCCGCCTGCCCCGGGCGGGCTGCGTCTTCGCCGACCGGGGGCGCTGGTGGTGGATCGTGCCGTCGGGCTCCGACATCGGGGTCGCGTGGCCGCACGGCGCCCTCTACGTGAGCGGCGACCCTTCCTGGACCCGCGCGCGGGCACAGACCCCGGCCTCCGGTCCCCGCATGGTCCACGGACCCGACGGCGACTCGCCGTACACCGCGCCCATACCGCTGTACTTCCTCGTCTGCCGGCTCGCCGGGGTGACGCCGCGCTGGTCCCTGACCCCCTGAAGGGACGCGGGCCGCCGGGACGGATTCCGGTTCATCTTCCGAAGCTGGAGCGCCTTCCTCCGATTCATTTCGTTCATCTTATTGACATGTACAGGGGAGCACTACAACGTTGCAAGTCCCCCCACACCAAGGAGGACCGTGTGCTTTCCCCACGCAAGCTGACGGCGTCCCTGGCCGTCGCGGCGTCCCTCGGCGCCGTCGCCGTCGTCACAGGGCCGGCCGAACCGGCCTCGGCCGTGCCGGACACGATCCCGCTCACCCTGAAGAACGACTCGGGCAGCGGCGAACAGGTCCACGTGTACGTGATCGGCACCGAACTGGCCTCCGGCAAGCAGGGCTACGCCGACGAGAACGGAACCTTCCACGCCTGGCCGGCCGGTGGCGCCCCGCCGGTCCCGGCCCCCGACGCGTCCTTCGCCGGCCCCGCAAACGGCGGGTCAAAGACCGTTCGGCTTCCGAAGTTCTCGGGCCGCGTCTACTTCTCCTACGGCCAGAAGCTGGACTTCCGGCTCGCCGACGGCGGGCTCGTCCAGCCCGCCGTGCAGAACGCCGACGACCCCAACCACGACACCCTGTTCAACTGGACGGAGTACACGCTCAACGACTCCGGTCTGTGGATCAACTCCACCCAGGTGGACATGTTCTCGGCCCCCTACTCCGTCGGTCTCACCGCGGGTGACGGCTCGACCAAGCACACCGGTTCGCTGAAGCCCGGCGGCTACAAGGCCGTGGCCGACGGACTCGCCCAGCAGGGCGGCGGCTGGGAGGGGCTGGTCCAGAACCGCGCCGACGGAACGCCGCTGCGCGTGCTCGCCCCCGGTCACGGCACAGGCTCCGGCGACCTGCCCGCCGGGGTGATGGACGACTACATCGACCGTGTCTGGAGCAAGTACGCCACCGACACGCTGACGGTCACACCGTTCAAGGACCAGCCGGACACCAAGTTCTCCGGCAAGGTCAACGGGGACCGGATGGACTTCACCGACGGCTCCGGTGCCGTGGTGACCTCCTTCGAGAAGCCGGACTCCGACTCCGTCTTCGGCTGCTACAACAAGCTCGACGCACCCAACGACATGGTGCGCGGCCCCATCTCGCGGACCCTGTGCGCCGCCTACAACCGGTCGACGCTGCTCACCAACTCGGAGCAGCCGGACGCCGACGCCTCGGGCTTCTACCAGGACGGCGTCACCAACCACTACGCCCGCCTGATCCACGCGCAGATGCAGGACGGGAAGGCGTACGCCTTCGCGTTCGACGACGTCGGGGCCCACGAGTCGCTGGTGCACGACGGCGACCCCAAGGACGCGGCGATCACCCTGGAGTCCTTCGGCTGACCGGCCGGTCCCACCCGCGCCCGGACAGTCCACACCGCACCACCATCCCCCCACCCGAGTGCCCGCTCCCGCGTCGTGGGAGCGGGCCCACGAAAGGGAGAGACATGAACTCCCCACGTCTGATCCGCAGTTGCCTGCTCACCACCCTGTCGGTCGGTCTGGTGGCCGCCGCCGCGGTCACGCCCGCGCACGCGGACCGCCCGGCGGAGACCGCCGCGGCCGTGACGTTCTCCGACACCTTCGACGGACCCGCCGGGTCCGGTGTCGACTCCGCCAAGTGGCAGCTGGAGACCGGCGACAACGTCAACAACCACGAGCGGCAGTACTACACGCCCGGAACCGACAACGCGAAGCTCGACGGACAGGGCAACCTGGTGATCGAGGCCCGCCGCGAGAACCCGGGCAACTACCAGTGCTGGTACGGGTCGTGCGAGTACACCTCCGCGCGGCTCAACACCTCGGGCAAGTTCACCGCCACCTACGGGCACGTCGAGGCCCGGATGAAGATCCCGCGCGGGCAGGGCATCTGGCCCGCGTTCTGGATGCTGGGCCAGGACATCGGCGAGGTCGGCTGGCCCAACTCGGGCGAGATCGACATCATGGAGAACGTCGGCTTCGAGCCCTCGACCGTCCACGGCACCATCCACGGCCCCGGCTACTCCGGCTCGGGCGGCATCGGCGCGGGCTACACCCTGCCGAACGGCGAGGCCTTCGCGGACGCCTTCCACACCTTCGCGGTGGACTGGGCCCCGGAGAAGATCACCTGGTCGGTCGACGGCAACGTGTACCAGACGCGCACACCGGCCGATCTCAACGGCAACCAGTGGGTCTTCGACAAGCCGTTCTTCCTCATCCTGAACCTCGCGGTCGGCGGCTACTGGCCGGGCGACCCCGACGGCTCGACCACCTTCCCGCAGCAGTTGGTCGTCGACGAGGTGAAGGTGACCACGAGCGACGGCTGACGGCCGGGGGTTCCGCCTTTCCGGGCCGGCGTTGAGTCGATCGCCGCGCCCGCACGTAGGGAGTACGGGAGTAGTCCCGTACTCCCTACGGCCGCGTCGTGCGCGGCCGCACGCCGCACGACCCGAGGGAGCGCCCACCGATGAGCACCGCACGCCTGAACGACCGGCTGACCAGGCAGCAGCCCCTGGTCCTCGGCCTGTTCCGCATCGTCCTGGGCCTGCTGTTCACCAGTGAGGGCGCCGCGACGGTCTTCGGGCTGCTGGACCGGCCGGCCAGCCCCGTGGGCGACTGGCCGTTCTGGTACGCCGGGGTGATCGAGCTGGTGGCCGGCGCCCTCGTCCTGGTCGGCGCGGCCACGCGCGGTGCGGCGTTCATCGGCTCGGGGATCATGGCGTTCGCCTACTTCACCGAGCACCAGCAGGACGGCCTCTTCCCGCTCCAGAACGGCGGACTGTCCCCGGCGCTGTTCTGCTGGGGCTTCCTGCTGCTGGTCTTCTTCGGGCCGGGTGCCCTGGCCCTGTCAGGGCGAGGTGGTCGTGGCCCCGGCGGCGCCTGAGGCGTCGTCCTCCGGGGTGGCCGGGGGCGGGAAGATCAGATCCTCGAGCGCGTCGGCGGCGAAGAGGAAGGCCATCATCACGACCGGTAGGAGAAGCGCGAGCAGAATCACAGGACCTCCCGGTAGGTCGGTCTGTGGGCTTCGTGGCCCGGCTACCAGGATGACCCCGAATGGCGGAACGCGCACGGCGGGGGCGGGGGCCCCGGCAACCGTGCACAATTTCGAACAGGCGTTCCGGGGGTGACCCGAACCCCTTCCCGCACGCCGCACCGTGACCCTCACCTGCACCTCAGGTGATCCTTTGGCCAACCGTTCATGCATATGCAGAACGAATGTGCGGCGCAACCTCTGCCCATGACATCGCCGTTGGGTCCGTATGGAACCTCCGATCGAGATCAACTACAGCGATGTCGACGTCTGGACCGTCGTGGAGATCCGCGGCGAGGTGGACGTGTACACCGTGCCCACGATCAAACAGCACATGATCGAGCGGCTCGCGGACGGACTCCGCCGGTTCGTCATCGACCTGCGCGGGGTGTCGTTCATCGACTCCATGGGCCTGGGCGTCCTGGTCGGCGCCCTCAAACGGGTCCAGGCCGTCCGCGGCGAGCTGAAACTGGTCATCACCGACGCCCACACCAAGCAGCTCTTCGCGCTGACCGGGCTGCGCCACGTCTTCCCCATCTACGACTCGGTGTACCAGGCGAGACGTACGTCCTGACCGGATGTCTTCTTGACGGTGGGCTCCGCCGGCCCCATATTCACCAGCATCCCCTCGACAACCCCCACAGAGGTGACCTGTGAGAGGCCTCAGACCCTGGGCTGCCGCCCACGCAGCCACCGCCCTCCTCCTTCTCACCACGGCTCTCACCCCCGGCACCTCTTCCGCGGCCTCCTCCCCACCGGGCGGGCCCGCCTTCGCCACACAGCCCGCCAGGGCGGCACTCGCCCGCCTGCTCCCCCGCCATGTCTCGCAGTTCAGCCTGGTCCCGGCAGCCCGCCCCGCGTCGGGCGACTACTTCAGCGTCTCCGGCCAAGCGGGCCAGGTGCGCGTCCGGGGCACCAGCCCGGCGGTGATCCTCAGCGGCGTCAACTGGTACCTCAAGCACACGGCGAAGGTGGACCTCGGGTGGCCGGGGCGGAGTACGGCGAAGCTGCCGCACACGCTCCCGGCGCCCACCGGGACCGTCCACCGGCAGGCGTCGGTGCCGCACCGCTTCGCGCTCAACGACACCGACGACGGCTACTCCGGCGCCTACCGCGACTGGGCCTCGTACGAACGGCAGATCGACCTGCTCGCCCTGCACGGGGTGAACGAGGTCTTCGTGCAGATGGGCGCCGACGCCGTCTACCACCAGACGTTCCAGGAGTTCGGGTACTCCGGCAAGGAGCTGAGGTCCTGGATCCCCGGTCCGGCGCACCAGCCGTGGTGGCTGATGCAGAACATGTCCGGCTTCGCCGGTCCGGTCTCCGAGCGGCTTCTCCAGGACCGCGCCGGCCTCGGGCGCCGGATCGCGGACCGGCTGCGACGGCTCGGCATGACCCCGGTGCTGCCCGGCTACTTCGGCACGGTGCCCCCGGGATTCACGGAACGCAACCCCACCGGGCCGGTCGTCCCGCAGGGCGACTGGGTCGGCTTCCAGCGGCCCGACTGGCTCGATCCGCGCAGCGAGGTCTTCGGCCGGGTCGCCGCCTCCTTCTACCGCCACCAGCGTGAGCTGTTCGGCGACTCGTCGATGTTCAAGATGGACCTGCTGCACGAGGGCGGCCGACCGGGGAACGTGCCGGTCGGGGACGCCGCCCGGGCGGTGATGGACGCTCTGCAGACCGCCCGTCCCGGTGCCGTCTGGACCCTGATCGGCTGGCAGAAGAACCCTTCGCCGGAGATCATCGACGCCGTCGACAAGAGCAGGCTGCTCATCGTCGACGGGCTGTCCGACCGCTACAACGGGCTCGACCGGGAGACCACCTGGCACGGCGCGCCCTACGCCTTCGGCACCATCCCCAACTTCGGCGGCCACACCACCATCGGCGCCAACACGGCGGTCTGGGCCGAGCGTTTCGACCAGTGGCGCACCAAGCCCGGCAGCACCCTTGCGGGCATCGCCTACCTGCCCGAGGGCACCGGCGGCAACCCGGTCGCCTACGAGCTGTTCACCGAACTGGCCTGGCGGACGGACCCGGTGGACCAGCGGGCCTGGTTCGCCGACTACGCGTCCCGCCGCTACGGCGGCCCCAACCCGCACGCGGCCCGCGCCTGGGAGCTGCTGCGCACGGGCCCGTACAGCACGCCCTCCGGTACCTGGAGCGAGGCGCAGGACAGCCTGTTCACCGCCCGTCCCCGGCTGAACGCGAC
Source organism: Streptomyces sp. NPDC048171 (assembly GCF_043202655.1). Classification (NCBI taxonomy): domain Bacteria; kingdom Bacillati; phylum Actinomycetota; class Actinomycetes; order Kitasatosporales; family Streptomycetaceae; genus Streptomyces; species Streptomyces sp. NPDC048171. The sequence continues at coordinate 949 of NZ_JBIDAU010000012.1, read as the reverse complement.
CACGGCGGCCAGCTGGAGCCCCGGCGCGATGCGCTACGACCCGGCCACCGTGCGGGAGGCGCTGGCCGAGTTGCTGCAGGTCTCACCGTCGCTGCGGGCGACCGACGCCTACCGCTTCGACCTGGTGGACGTCGCCCGTCAGGCGCTGGCCAACCGCAGCCGGTCGCTGCTCCCGGAGATCAAGACGGCCTACGACGCCAAGGACCTGTCCCGCTTCCGTGCGCTGGCCGCGGAGTGGAAGGGCGACCTGGCGCTCCTCGACCGGCTGCTGGCGACCGACACCCGGTTCCTCCTCGGGCCGTGGCTGGAGGACGCCAAGTCCTGGGGCCGCACGCCGGCCGAGCGGGCCGCCGCCGAGTTCGACGCCCGTTCGATCCTCACCACCTGGGGGCACCGCTCCGGCAGCGACACCGGCGGGCTGCGGGACTACGCCAACCGGGAGTGGTCGGGGCTCGTCCGCGACTTCTACGCGATGCGATGGACGACGTACCTCGACTCCCTCGACGCGGCGCTGGTCACCGGCCGCCCTCCGTCCGCCGTCGACTGGTTCGCGCTGGAGAACGCCTGGAACCAGGAGCGCGACCGCTACCCCGTCCATCCCTCGGGCGACCCCGTGGCCGCGGCCACCGCGGTCCTCGCCGCCCTGCCCGCCCCCGCGGGCCGCTGACGGTACGTCACGTTCGTCACGAACAGTCCCGCACCGAGCTACGAGGGAAGGACCGCGCATGCGCTTCACCGTGCTCTCGGAACCGGACGGCAGACGCTCGGCCAGACGTGCGGGTGCCGTCGTGGCCGTGCTGAGCGGTCTGGCTCTGGCCCTGACGACGACCACCGCACACGCCGCGCCCGGCGACCCCGGCGACCCCGACGTCATCGCCCACCGCGGCTCCTCCGGCATGGCACCCGAGAACACCGCCGCCGCCATCGACCTCGCCGTCACCCAACGCGC